>CAXULW010000023.1:9938-61854 GCA_964252015.1 uncultured Jatrophihabitantaceae bacterium
GCCCGGCGCTTCTTGGACTCCAATCGCCGCTCCCGGGAACCCCGGGTCGGTTTGGTCGCCCGCCGGGCCGCGGGCGGCGGTGCCACCGCGTGTGCGAGCAGCGCGGCGAGCCGGGCCCGGGCCGCGACCCGGTTCTGCAGCTGGGAGCGATGCTCGGACGAGGTGATCGAGACGGTCCCGTGCACGGTGCGCCCGGACAAGGCGATCAGGGCCCGCGCGCGCTGCACCTCGCTCAGCGCCGGTGACCGGGCCACATCGAAACGCAACTCCACCCGGCTGTCGGCCGTGTTCACCGACTGCCCCCCGGGCCCCGACGATCGGCTGAACCGTTCCACCAGCTCGACGGCGGGGATGGTCAGACCCCGCGGCAGCCCCCGCCCGGGCGGCAGGATCAGGTCACCGCTCGGATCGGGCACCGCGGCACCAGCTCAGACGGGGGGATCGTCAGCTGGTCAGCTGAGGGACGGTGCGGACTGAGCCGCCCGCATCCACTCGCTGATCTCGGCCGGCTCACGGGGCAGCGCGGCGCTGAGGTTCACCGCGGCACCGTCGGTGACCAGGATGTCGTCCTCGATGCGTACCGCCAGCCCCCGCAGGTCGGCCGGCACCGTCTCGTCGTGCGGCTGGAAGTACAGGCCCGGCTCGACGGTCAGGACGTAACCGGCCTCCAGCTGACCCTTGGGGTAGATCTCGGAACGGGCCTGGGCGCAGTCGTGCACGTCGATACCGAGCATGTGCGACGTGCCGTGCAGCGAGTAGCGGCGGTGCAGTCCGGCCCCGGGCGCCTCGGTGTCGCTGGCGCACGAAACGTCGGCCGGAACGGGCAGGATGCCCCAGGTGTACAGGTGATCGGCCAGCACCCACATCGCGGCGCGGTGCGCGGCCAGGAAGTCGGCGCCCGCCTTGACCTCGGCGATGCCGGCGTCCTGGGCCTCGAGCACGGCCCGGTAGACCTTGAGCTGGTTGGCCGTCCATTCGCCGGTGACGGGCATGGTCCGGGTGACGTCGGCGGTGTAGAGCTCGTCGGTCTCGACGCCCATGTCGGCCAGCAGCAACTGTCCCGGCGTGATCGCGCCGTCGTTGCGCCACCAGTGCAGGGTCGTACCGTGCGCCCCAGCGCCCAGGATCGAGGTGTAGCCGACCTCGTTGCCTTCGAGGCGCGCCCGCCGCCAGAACGTGCCCTCCAGCCAGCGTTCCCCGCGCGTGCCGCCGCGTTCGAGCAGCATCGGCAGCTCGTGGGCGACGTCGGCGAAACCGCGCGCAGTGGCGTCGCAGGCGTGCTGCAGCCGCGCGATCTCCCACTCGTCCTTGACCAGTCGCAGCCCGTCGATGACTTGGGCCAGCCGGGCGCCGTCGCGGCCGCGAACGAGCGCGTCCACGCCCGGGTCGATACCGCCCACCGAGACCGCGTCACGTCCCGACACCGCCGCGCTCAGCTCGCGCAGTGGCCGCACGGCCAGCCCGAGCGCTTTCTCGGTCCGCGCGACGCTCGGCACCCCGCCGACCCAGATCGAGCCGTGCAGGCGGTCGGTGAAGTAGCCGAGATCGCCGGGCCCGACGTACTCGCGGAGGTAGAGCGTGGCGTCGTGGCCGGCTGCGGCAGACGAGGGGTCGGACGGGGCGAGCACGAGCACGGAGTCAGCCGCGGTCTCCCCGGTCAGCCAGGTGAACGAGCTGTCGGCCCGGAACGCGTATTCGGTGTCGTTCGCCCGCGTCTTCAGCGGACCGGCCGGGACCACGACGAGCTGCCCGGGAAACGCCTGCGACAGCGCGGCGCGCCGGCGCGCGGTGAACGCAACCCCGTCGGTACGGGCCGGGTGCGGAATCTCGGGTTGGGTTCCCCAGCCCTGGGTGATCGACGCGCGCAGCTCGTCCGACATCTGAAGGTCGTGCGACGCCGTCGCCGGCGCTTCGCTAGTGCCCGATTCTGCGGGTGCTGCGGCGCTCGCCGGGTGGGCTGCTGCAGCGTCCGAATCGCGCACCACCCGGTCTGCTGCCGGCGCCGTTTCCGGCGTCACCGTCACGTTAGTCATGGCCCCGAGCGTAGTCCCGGCCGCCTCGTCCACTCCGCCTTCCACGACCGGTGAGGGCGCATGAACGCGAGCCGGCGGCCGGGCGTCGCGCGCCCACAACTCAACGATCGCTGCTCCGGCAAGCAGCTGAACGAGCGCGGCCGTGACGACGGCCAGCCCGGCCAGCGTCCATGCGCTCACCGTGAACGCGTGCACCGCGTTGCCGGTGCCCAGTGACCGGTAGAACACCACCCCGACGACCGCGACGAACGAGTGCCGGCGACCAGCGCGAGCGTCGCGCCGCCGGCGGGCACGATTAACGCGCCCGGGGCCAGGATCTGGCGGCCGAGGTACGCGGTCATCTGCTGTGCCGTCAGCATGGCCGCGAAGAAGCCGACGCCGACCGCGACGAAGATGACCCCTGAGAACAACGGGTGAATCCGCGACTTTGCTGCAGGTACAGCGCCAGGACGAAGAAGAACGCCGGCGGCACCACTGCGAAGGACCCGGCACCTGAGCTTCGTCGAGAGCCGGCCGACACCGGGGATGATCCTGCGACTGACCGAACAACTCGAGGTTCGGCTGCGCGAACGCAGGTTGGATGTACGCATTCCTCGGCGCGGCCCATTTCGAGGGCGTTCCACCTGCCGCTGACGCAGTGAGCGTCGTCGTTCCCGCGGACGCGGCGGTGTGTTTCTGTAGGCATGTCGGTCGGAAGCGGGTTAGTCGGTGATCAGGTCGCGTCGGGCGAAGGTAATCAAAGCGCCGAGGCTGGTGAGCAGGCCGAGGCCGACCATCACGGCCGCCGGGGCCGGTTGGAAGGACTGGGTGGGTACGAGGGCGGTGTGGGCGAACGGGCTCAGGTCGAGGACCCACTGCGGTGGGCCGAGCAGGGCGCCAACGAGTTGCCACAGGAAGCTGGCGGCGAGCAAACCGTAGGTGAGTGCGGTGGCCGCTTCGGGGATCAGCGCGTAGGCCAGCGCACCGAAGCCGAGGAACAGGGTGGTGACGGGAAGGGCGTTGGCGCCGGCTTCGAGCAGGCGCGGCAGGGCGATGGGCACGCCGGTCACCCTGGCACCGGTCCAGGCGGCCAGCCCGGCGGTCAAGCCGATGCCGGCCGCCGACACCACCGTGAGGAGCAGGCGGCCGCCGAGCCAGCGGCGTCGGCTGACCGGCTGAGCGAGCAGGGTCTCCAGATGATGGATTTCCTCCTGGCGCAGGGCGCTGATCTGGGCGCAGGCGAACACGCACAGCGCCACGGTGACGAACAGGAACAGCAACGCGAGGTAGCCGACCGGGGTAGTGATCGACCCGGCGCCGAGTTTGGCGAGCTGGTCTTGCACGTTCTGCGGGACATCGGCGTCGGACAGGCTGTGCGACACGACCCCCAGGATGAAGAGCAAGACCGCGACCCCGCCCAGCCACCCGGCCAGCGGGCCGACCTGGCTGCGCAGGGCTTGCTGCGTTGGTGAGTGCAGCAGCCCCAGCCGGGCCGGGGCCCGGTCGCGGCGCGGAAGCAACCCGGTGCCGACGTCGCGGCGGCGGGCCAGGCGAGCGGCGAACGTGAGCAGCACGAAGGCGCTGGCCGCTGGCAACAGCAGCACCAGCGGCTGCGGGTTCGTCAACGGCAGCAGGCGTTCGGCCCAGCCCAGTGGGGTCAGCCAGCTCAGCCAGCCGACCCCACGGACGGTGTCGGCCAGCACCCGCAGCACGAACAGCACCGCGACGGCAGCCCCGCCCAGACCGAATGCGGCCCGACTGGTTGCGGCCAGCTGGCTGGCCATCGCGCCGACGCCAGCGCCGACCAGCGCCACCGACACGGTCGCCAGGGACAGAAAGGCGGCGCCGCCGACCGGGATACCGGCGGCGAGCAGTCCTCCCCATTCGGCCACCCACAGGACCCCGACGCCGGTGAGGATCGTCAGGCCCGCCGCCGCCGCGACGCTGGCGCGAGACGTTGGCCCGGCGAGCAGGAACTCGCTTCGACCTGGCTCCTCCTCCCCGCGCAGAGCCCGCACCGCGGCCAACACCCCGAACGCGACGGCAGCGATGGCCAGCACGCCGCCGGTCCGCCAAGCGGTGTAGCCATCGGTGGTCTGAATGGCGTGCGGACGGCCGTAGAGCAGCCGCAGCCCGAGATTGCCGCCAAGGCTGTCGGCGAACGCCTGTCGATCACCCAGGCTGGGGTAAGTGTGCCGGTAGCCGACGGGCTGGACGTAGGCGTCGATGGCGAACAGGTAGACGAACACCACGGTGCGGATGCGTGCGTCCCGAATCCCCTGCTTGGCCAGCAACAGCACGACGCCGATCGCGGCCCGCCGGGGCGGCGCGATCGACGGAGGCCGCGCCACCCCAACCGCCGGAGCCATCCCGTCAGCCATCTCGATCAGCCATCTCGATCAGGCATCTGCTCGACGGCCGACTCGGGGGTTTTTGGCCGGGTGGTGTCGGGGTGGCCGTAGTGATGCAGGAAGATCTCCTCCAGCGACGGTGCCCGGCTGGTGAGGGCGGCGACCGGATGGCCGGCCAGCGCGGCGATCACCGGTCCCACACTCTCGGTGGTCTGGAACCGCAAACCGTTCGAGCCGGCTGATTCGATGCGGACGCCGGGCAACGGCGGCAGCTGCGGTGCCGGGCCGGTGAACGTCACCTCGACGGTCTGGGCGTGCAGGTGCCGCAGTTGCGCCAGAGTTCCTTCGTCGACCAGCCGCCCGGCGCGCAGGATCCCGACCCGGTCGCAGAGCGCTTCGACCTCACTGAGGATGTGCGAGGACAGCAGGATCGTCTGACCCCGTGACTTTGCTTCCTGCGCGCAGTGCCGGAACTCGACCTCCATCAGGGGGTCGAGGCCGCTGGTCGGCTCGTCGAAGACAAGCAGGTCGGCACGGGTGGCCAGGGCGGCGATCAGCTGCACCTTCTGCCGGTTGCCCTTGGACAGCGCACGGACCTTCTTGCCCGTGTCGAGTTCGAAGCGGGCGACGAGCTCCTTGCGGTAGCCACGGCTGGCACCGTCCGTGTCGCCGTGCAGCCGGGCAAGGAACTCCAGGGTCTCGGCCGCGGTGAGCGAGGGCCACAGCGCCGGCTCGCCCGCGACGTAGGCGACACGACGGTGCGCGGTGACCGGGTCGGCCCAGGCGTCCGCCCCGAACAGCCATGACCGGCCGGAGGTGGGCCGGTGCAGCCCGAGCAGCAGCCGGATGGTGGTGGTCTTGCCCGCGCCGTTCGGGCCGAGATACCCGTAGACCTCACCCGGGACGACCGTGAGGTCGAGCCGGTCGAGAGCGACCGTGTCGCCGTAGCGCTTGGTCAGTCCCTCGGTGCGGATGGCCGCTGTGGCTCTGGTTGCCTGCATCATGCCGATGACTCTGGTCGATCCTCGTCCGCGACCTCAACCGGCCGGCCGCTATGCGACCGACCGCGCCGGCGTGGGGCTGGCGGGTTGCGTACGGCATTGCGTCGACTCCCAGGCGGGCCGTCGTCTCAGCGGCTGTGCGAGAAGACATTGCGAGGGTCAACAATCGGGGGGTGGCTGACGTGAATGTTCACAACCCGTATCGCCTGCGGTTGACGGCCGTGGCATGACCAACCGGCTCGCCTTCTCGACCAGCCCGTACCTCCTCCAACACGCCCAGAATCCGGTGGATTGGTGGGAGTGGTCGGACGAGGCGTTCGCCGAGGCCCGGCGCCGCGACGTCCCGGTGCTGCTGTCCGTCGGTTACGCGGCGTGCCATTGGTGTCACGTGATGGCCCACGAATCGTTCGAGAACGAGGCCGTCGCCGCGCAGCTGAACGCGGACTACGTCTGCATCAAGGTCGACCGGGAGGAACGCCCCGACGTTGACGCGGTCTACATGAGTGCCACCCAGCTGATGACCGGGCAGGGCGGCTGGCCGATGACCTGCCTGCTCGACGCCGAGGGTGCGCCGTTCTACTGCGGCACCTACTTCCCGCCGGCGCAGTTCCGGCAGCTGTTGGCCGCGGCCAGCGCGGCGTGGCGTGAGCGCCGCGGCGACCTGCTCGAGACCAGCGCGCGCGTCGTCGACGCCGTGGCTGCGCAGGGTCAACGCCCGGCTGGTGACCCGCCGAACGCCGCCGCGCTGGACGCGGCCGCGGAGTTGCTGGCCGGTGAGTACGACCGCGGCAACGGCGGTTTCGGCCGTGCCCCGAAGTTCCCACCCTCCATGGTCCTGGAGTTCCTGCTGCGCCAGTACGAGCGCACCGGGTCAGCCTCGACGCTGGCCATGGTCGAGCACACCGGCGCCGCGATGGCCCGGGGCGGGATGTACGACCAGCTCGCCGGCGGCTTCGCTCGGTACTCGGTGGACGCGGCCTGGGTGGTGCCGCACTTCGAGAAGATGCTGTACGACAACGCGCTGCTGCTGCGGTTCTACCTGCACTGGTGGCGGCGCACCGACTCCGCGCTGGCCCGGCGGGTCGCGTTGGAAACCGCTGACTTCCTCCTGCGTGATCTGGTCACGGACGAGGGCGGGTTCGCGTCTGCGCTGGACGCGGACACCGACGGCGTCGAGGGGCTGACGTACGCCTGGACGCCGGCCCAACTCGTCGACGTGCTCGGCGACACCGACGGGAATTACGCGGCCGGGTTGCTCACCGTCACCGTGGCGGGGACGTTCGAGCACGGCGCGTCGACGTTGCAGTTGCCGGCCGACTCGGACGACCCGGCCCGGTGGGCGCAACTGCGCGCGCGGCTGCTGGCCGCCCGGGATCAGCGCCCCCAGCCGGGACGCGATGACAAGGTCGTCACCGCCTGGAACGGGTTGGCGCTCGGCGCGCTGGCGGAGGCCGGTGTGCTGCTGGGCGAGCCGCGGTACCTGGCCGCCGCCGTGCGGTGTGCCGAACTGCTGCTGCGGGTGCACCGCGCGGGCCCGGGACAGCCCGCCGGCCGGCTGGTGCGTACCTCGCGCGACGGCGTGCCCGGCTCGTCCGCCGGGGTGGCCGAGGACTACGGATGCCTGGCCGACGGGTTGCTCGTGCTGCACCAGGTCACCGCCGACCCGCGCTGGCTGAACGAGGCCGGCGAGTTGCTCGACCTGGCCCGCGCGCACTTCACCGACGACGCCGGGCACTTCTACGACACCGCCGACGACGCGGAGACGTTGATCCACCGGCCCTGGGATCCGACCGACAACGCCACCCCGTCCGGGCAGAGCAGCCTGGCCATGGCGCTGCTGACCTACTCGGTGCTGGCCGGCTCGTCGGAGCACCGCATCGCGGCCGAGGACGCACTCGCGGTGGCCGGCTCGCTGGCCGGACGCTTCCCGCGGCACCTCGGCTGGGCCCTGGCCGCAGCCGAGGGTGCACTGGCCGGCCCGGTCCAGGTCGCTGTGGTGGGGGAGCGCGGGCGCGACGCGTGGGGCGCCGACGGCGTGGGGCCGTTGGCCGCCGCGGCCTGGCGCCGCCGCGGCCCCGGTGGTGTGGTCGTCTCAGGCGAACCCAACGCCGCGGGCGTGCCGGTGCTGGCCGAGCGGCCGACCGTGCGCCGTCCGGATGACGCCGGAAACCACAAAGACCATGCCGCGGCATACATCTGCCGCGGCATGGTCTGCGATCTGCCGGTGACCGAGGTCGACGACCTCATCGCCGGCTTGGGATAGTCGACCCGATCGAAACGGCGGGGCCGACCAGGGTTAGAGCTCGGGGCCCTCGGTGCGCAGCTTGTCCACCTCGGACATCGCGTCGCGCAGGCTCTGCAGCCACTCGTCGGTGTGCTCGCCGACCAGCCGCACGCTCCAGGACAGGGCCTCGGAGCGCGAGCGGGCCACGCCCGCATCGACCAGGGTGTCCAGCACCCGCCGCTCGGGCTGGCGCAGGCGCGTCATCACCGGTACGGCCAGGTGGCTGAACAGGACGCGGGTGTCGCCGATCTGGGCGCCCCAGGCGACCTTGCGGCCGTAGCGGGCCTCGGCCTCGAGGGCGACGGCGATGCGCTCGTTGCGGGTCTCCTCGCGAAAGCGGCTGATCCGTCCGGTCGCAGCGGCCTCGGCCGCGGCCGGGCTCTCGTCCGCGACCTCAGGTGCGGCCACGGTGCCGATGACCAGGATTTCCTCGCGGTCGACCGTCACCTCCGGTGTGCCGGTGAACCAGCCCTCGGGCAGTCGGCCGGCGAACCAGGCGGCGGCATCGTCGGCCGACGGGAGGTCAGCCTGCTGCCAACCACCGGGCCGCCCGAATCCGCGCCCGCGCCCGCCCCGGGGTCCGAAGTGGCCACCCGGGCCGAAGCCACCCTCACCGCGACCGCCCTCGCGGCCCTCCCCGCGCGAGCCACGGCCCTCGCCACGCTCGCGACCGCGTCCGTGACCTCGTCCGTGGCTGTGTTCGTCGTTGTCTTTCGTGCTGTCTGTGTGTTCGGAAAACATGATGTATCTCCTTCGTTGATTACGTGATTACAACGTATCACAACACCTGGGTGGATGATCTATTCCCGGGCATGGGGGCGCGACGTCGGAGCGGGCCGATAGTGTCCGCGACATGAGAGCGGCGGTGTTCCACGGTCCGGGGAACGTGCGGCTGGAGACGGTTGCCGATCCCGAACTCGAGCTCGACGGTGACGTGATCGTGCGGGTCGAGCACGCGGCGGTCTGCGGCGCCGACCTGTGGGCCTACCGGGGATACGGAGGGACGGTCGGCACGCGGACCGGCCACGAATTCGTCGGCACGGTCACCGAGGTCGGTTCCGGAGTGCGCACGCTGGGCGTCGGCGACCTCGTCCTGGCCCCACCGGGATGGTCCGACGGAGACTGCGACTACTGCCGGGCCGGCCTCACGTGCTCGTGCGTCGACGGTGGGGTGTGGGGGGAACCCGGTCACGACGGCGCCCACGGCGAGTTCGTCCGCGTCCCGCAGGCCGACTCGACGCTGCTGCCGGTCCCACCCGAACTCACGGCCGACCCGTCCGCCACCCTGGCCCTCACCTGCACCCTGCCCACCGCCCACCACGCCGCCCGATCGGCCGGCGTGCACCCGGGAAGCACGGTCGTGATCGTCGGCGACGGCGCGGTCGGCCTGGCCGCGGTGCAGGACGTGCGCCGGTCGGGCGCGGTCAGAGTTCTCGTCGTCGGCCATCACGAAGACCGGCTCCTGCTGGCCCGCGATTTCGGGGCGGATGAGACGGTGGACGCGTCGGGCGACCTCGCTGACGCGGTCGAAGAGATCATCGGCTCGACCGGCGGGCCCAGCATCGTGCTCGAATGCGTCGGCACGAAGACCTCCTGGACCACCGCGATCGCAGTCGCCCGCGACGGCGGCCGGATCGGCCACATCGGCACGCCGCACTCGATCCAGCGGCTCGACGTCACCCGCCTGTTCGAGCGCAACATCTCCCTGGCCGGCGGGCTCACCCCGGCCCGCGCCTACCTGCCCGAGTTGATACAGGCGGTAGTGGATGGCGCACTGGATCCGCGTCCGTTGGTCGACCTGGTGCTGCCCCTGGACGAGATCGTCGACGCCTACGCCGCGCTCGACGCCCGGGTGGCGACCAAGGTTCACCTCGCGTTCTGAGCATGATCAGCTTCTGAGCATGATCACCTTCTGAGCATGATCGAGGTCCGCGCGGTAACGGTCGAGCAATGGGCCACGATGCGGGCGGTCCGGCTCGCCGCCCTGACCGAGTCTCCCCACCTGTTCGGGTCGACGACCGCGGCGGAAGAGCGCCTGGACGAGGCCGAGTGGCGACGACGGACCGAACGGTCCGCGCTGGCGTGGGACGGCGGCGAGCCGGTCGGCATCGTGGCGTGGATATGGACGCAGGAGCCGGCGCAGGCCGATCTGGTGGCCATGTGGACCGATCCCGGTCACCGCGGTCGGGGCGTCGGTGCGGCGCTGGTCCGATGGGTGATCGCCGAGGTCGTCATGACCCGCCACGCCGTCCTCGAACTGGGCGTCGTCGAGGACAACACCCCCGCGGTGCAGATGTACCGCCGGCTGGGCTTCATCCAGATCGGCACCCGGCTCGGCGTCCGCAGCGGCGACGTCCTGCGCCGGATGCGGTACGCCGCCCCCGATTGATTATCGCTGGAAGACGATCAGCCAGATGGCGATGTACTGGCTGGTGGCGGCAACCAGGGTGCACAAGTGGAAGACCTCGTGAAAGCCGAACACGCGCGGGAACGGGTTGGGCCGTTTGAGGGCGTAGACCAACCCGCCGAGGGTGTAGACGAGCCCGCCGACCGCGACCAGGACGAGCGCGGCCACGCCGCCGTTGTGCAGCAGCTCGGGCACCACGAACACGGCAACCCAGCCCAGCGCGACGTAACACGGCACCGTCAGCCAATGCGGCGTGTTGGGCCACAGGCATTTCAACGTGACCCCGAGCAGCGCCCCGGTCCACACCACCACCAGCACGACCTGGGCGGCGTCGCGGGACAGGGCCAGCACGGCGATCGGGGTGTAGGAGCCGGCGATGAACACGAAGATCATGGAGTGGTCGGCGCGCTTCATCAGGCGGTGCGCCGCGGGTTGCCACGGGTACCGGTGGTACAGCGCGGAAATGCCGAACAGCAGGGTGAACGTCACGGCGTAGATCAAGGTGGAGACCCCGGCTGCGGTTCCGCGCAACGCCGAAGACACCGCGACCAGGCTCGCTCCGCTGGCTACCGAGGCCAGGGCCGCATAAGTATGCAGCCATCCGCGCAGGCGGGGTTTGACGTCGGCCAGCGTGCCCGGGCGCCCGTCGAGCTCCGGGTTGGGCGCCTCCGAGGTACCGGCATCGAGCAGTTCTGCGGCCGTTTCGAACAACTGCTGGGCCCGGGCCGCCGCGGTGGCGTCGAGGTCCGTCACCCATCCAAACTTACCCGCCGCCACGTTTCCGTGCCGACGCCGGACGACGAATTCCAGGTGATCCGGGACCGACAAAACGGCGACGGCCGGACGCAGCGGGCGTGCGATCACCGGTCGTCGAATCGCCCGCGGGTGCCACTCGCGAGCCTGGGCCCGGCGGAGGCTAGGGTCCAATCGTGGGTCTGCGCAGCGCGGTTTACGCCGCATACGAGCGACGGCTTCGGGCCCAGTTGGTCGGCCGGCCCAAGCCCGCGCACGTCGCGGTCATGCTCGACGGCAACCGGCGGTGGGCGCGGGCCATGGGCCTGGACGACGTCAACCACGGCCATCGCGTGGGGGCCAGTCACATCGGCGACCTGGTCGAGTGGTGCCGGGAGAGCGGCGTCGGACACGTCACCCTGTTCCTGCTGTCCACCGACAACCTCACCCGTCCCCGGGCCGAACTCGACCCGTTGCTGCGGATCATCGAAGGCGTGGCCGACGAACTGTCCGGGCCCGGCCTGCCGTGGCGGGTGACCGCGGTCGGCGCGCTGGACACCCTGCCGGTGCGGACGGCCACCGCGCTCAAGGAGGCCGAGGAGCGCACCCGGGAGCGGACCGGCATGCGGATCAACGTCGCGGTCGGGTACGGCGGGCGGCGGGAGATCGCCGACGCGGTTCGGTCGCTGCTGCAACAGCACGCGGAGGCCGGCACGTCGATCGAGGACCTGGCCGAGAGCCTCGACGTCGAACACATCGCCGCCCACCTGTACATCAAGGACCAGCCGGATCCCGACCTGGTCATCCGCACGTCGGGGGAGCAGCGGCTGTCGGGCTTCCTGCTCTGGCAGTCGGCCAACTCGGAGTTCTACTTCTGCGACGCGCTGTGGCCCGACTTTCGCAAGGTCGACTTCCTGCGCGCGCTGCGTGACTATTCGGAGCGGCAACGGCGCTTCGGCGGGTGACCGACCCCCTATCGAGGACGGTGCGCGCGCGTGCTTCTTGCCCGGGCCGGGAAGTGTTAACTCTCGTGTTACGTACGCGGTGTGTCGGCGTGGTGGGGTGGTGCCTGGCTCGTACCGTCTGATCCGGCAAGTCCAATATCCGCCGACCTCCTTGGAGCGTCTTTGTGACCGCTTCCCGAACCACCGATGCTCAGCCCGACCAGAACGGCCGCCGCAGCTTCGTACTCGATACGTCGGTACTGCTGTCCGACCCGGGGGCCATCGGCCGCTTCGGGTCGCACGAGGTGATCATCCCGCTGGTGGTGATCGGTGAGCTGGAGGACAAACGCCACCACCCCGAGCTGGGCTGGTTCGCCCGCCAGACGTTGCGGGCGCTGGACGATCTGCGCATCATCCACGGCCGGCTCGACGCGGCTGTACCGATCGGCGACGAGGGTGGTGAGCTGCGGGTCGAACTGAACCACGCCAACCTGTCCACGCTGCCGGCCGGGTTCCGCATCGAGTCCAACGACTCGCGCATCCTCGCCGTCGCGCTCAACCTGGGCCGCGACGGCCACGACGTCACCCTGGTCACCAAGGACCTGCCGCTGCGGGTCAAGGCCGGCTCCGTCGGCCTGCGCGCGGACGAATACCGCGTCGCCGCCACCGTCGACAGCGGCTGGACCGGCATGGACGAACTCGAGGTGCGGGCCGAGATCGTCGACACCCTGTACAACGACGGCCCGCTCGAGACGACCGACTTCGACGAGCTGGCCCGGGTGGCCGAGCTGCCGTGCCACACCGGGCTGGTGCTGCACTCACCGCGCGGCTCGGCGCTGTCGCGGGTGACGCCGGACAAGCAGCTGCGCCTGGTCCGCGGCGATCGTGAGGCGTTCGGCCTGCGCGGTCGGTCGGCCGAGCAACGGGTCGCGCTCGACCTGCTGCTGGACCCCGAGATCGGCATCGTCTCCCTCGGCGGACGGGCCGGGACGGGCAAATCCGCGCTCGCCCTGTGCGCCGGGCTCGAGTCGGTGCTGGAACGGCGGGCTCACAAGAAGGTCGTGGTGTTCCGCCCGCTCTACGCGGTGGGCGGCCAGGAACTGGGCTACCTGCCCGGCAGCGAGAACGAGAAGATGGCCCCGTGGGCGCAGGCGGTGTTCGACACCCTCGGCGCCCTGGTCAGTAGCACCGCCATGGAGGAGATCATGGCTCGCGAGCTCATCGAGGTGCTGCCGTTGACGCACATCCGGGGACGTTCGCTGCACGACGCGTTCGTCATCGTCGACGAGGCCCAGTCCCTGGAGCGCAACGTGCTGCTCACCGTGCTGTCCCGGATGGGGCAGGGCTCGCGGGTCGTGCTGACCCACGACGTGGCCCAGCGGGACAACCTGCGCGTCGGCCGTCACGACGGCGTGGCCGCGGTGATCGAGGCGTTGCGCGGGCATCCGCTGTTCGCCCACGTCACGTTGACCCGCTCGGAACGCTCCCCGATCGCGGCGTTGGTCACCGAGATGCTCGAGGAACTGCCGCTGTAGCGCTGCCGGTCGCTGGTGCCATCGGTCTCATCGGTCCCGCTCGGGGCGGGCGCGCGGCGATCGGCGGCGTAGCGTCGCCGGGCGTGGCCGACGAGGTGAACCAGGGCAGTGACGACATTCCGACGTTGCTCTATGTCCCGGCCCACCCGGTCGGGGGCGACCCGGAACCGTCGTTCGCGCTCGAACCGCGGACGATGAACGACGGCCTGCCGGCGGTGATCGCGTTCACCTCCGTCCCGGAACTCGTGCGCCAGCTCGGCCATTACCAACCGTGGGCCGCGTTCCGCCCGGACGATCTGCGCCGTCTCGCGGTTGCCACGGGCTTCGAGCGGGTATACGTGGATCCCAAGGTCTATCCGTTCGAGCTGCGCTGGGCTCCGGCTCATCTCGACCAGTTGTGGGGGTAAGGAATGGGTGCCGGTTTCTCCGTCGTCCTGGGCGATCTGACCGCGATGGCCAACTCGTTCGCGGACGCCGGCCGCAGTTACGACCGGCTGCGGCCCGAGGTGACGCCGCGCACGCCGAGCACGGGTGACGCCACGCTGGACGAGCAGCTCGGCGGCCTGATGACTCTGCTCGACGTCCTGCACACCAAGATGTCCGAGGCAATCGACGAGCACAGCAAACGCCTGGTGGCCACCCGCGACGCCTTTGCCCGACACGACATCGATGTGCGGTTCATGTTCGACGACATGATGCCGGAGAAGCCATGACCGACAGCTGGATCGGTGGCGACATCACCGGGATCAAGGCGATGGGCACGGCCATGTCCGCCGCCCCGGCCAAGATGAAACACATCGTCTCGGATCTGAGCTCGGGTACCGACAAGCTGGTCGGTGACGCCGGCTTCTCCGGTGACGCCGCCGACGAGTTCAAGCGTCGCTGGACCGAGGACGCGATCACCGCCGGCGCGTTGGCCGGTGTGGTCGGCCAGGTCGGCACGATCATGGCCGACCTCGGGCGGCACCTGAGCACGCTGGACGGGAACCTGCACGACGCGGCCAGGATCGCCCGCAGCGCCGATCTGCCGCTCGGGCCGAACGGCGAGCCGCCGGTGCTGAACGGCCCCGTCCCGGACAATCCCAAAGCCCAGGCCCAGGCGGCCGCGCTGCGCAAGTACAGCGCCGACTACGCCGAACTCCACCGTCTGGCCAAGGGTTTCCGGCTGGCCGCCGCGTCCGACCTGGCTGGGCTGGCGGCCAAGGTCGAGCCGCCGGAGTCCGGCAAGCCCCTCACCCCCGATCAGGCGGTGACGATGGGCGACTTCGTCAAGTCGCTCTACGTCATTCCGGACGAGCAGAACCGGGCCGACGCCAAGCGCATCCCCGGTGAGCTCGACGAGTCGAAGGACAAGCTGCGCCAGGCCCGCAAGGATCTGCACGCCGCGCGGGCCAAGTTCGAAGCCGATGGCCGCAAGCTGCCCCAGAACGCGGCCGAACGCGCAGCCCACAACGAGGCCGTGCACGAGTACCAGGGCTTGGAGAACGACCTGGCCGCGGCCGAGGCCGATGACGGCCGAACCGTCGGCAAGATCCTGGACTACTCCATCACCGATCTGGCCAAGGCCGTGCCGGCGCTCGCCCGGGCCACCGCAGCGCTGCCCGACTTCGTGAAGTTCGCCGAGGACATCCCGGTGATCGACATTGCCGCGTCGGCCGTCGCCACCGGCTTCCAGGTGCATGACGACGAGGACAAGGGCTGGTCGTCCACCGAGGCGTGGCTCAAGGACGGTGCGGCGGGCGCCGGCGGTCTGCTTGCCGGCGCCGGTGCTGTCGCGCTGGCCCCGGAGGCGGTTCCGGTGGCTGCGGTCGTGGCCGGTGCGGGTCTCGTCGTCGTCGGGGTGGGAGACCTGGGGTATCAGGCCTTCCACGAGCACTGGAGCGAAGACATCCACGACCACGGCGTGGTGCCCGGCGTCCTGGACGGAACCGGACACGTCTTTGCCAACACCGGTAAGGACCTCGCGCACATGGGCGAGAGCCTGGGCCACGGGGCCGAGAACGTCGCGAAAAAGGTTTGGGGCTGGCTCTGATGGCCCGCGTGGCCGCGGTGCGGTCTCAGCGCCCGGTGCCCGAGGTCAAGGGCATGGGCACCACGTGGGTCGAGCGCGGGGCCTCGTACTGGGCGCGGCGCGCAGCCGCAGCCGTGTTCAGCCTCGTCATAACCATCGTCGCCGGCATCCTCACGGTCGCGCTGGCGCGCGCGATCGTGGCCCCGATGCCGACGGGGTGGGCGCTGCTCACCCTGGTGGCGATAGGGGGAATAGTCGGGTGGAGCTTCTGGCGGGGCTGGCGGGCGCTGGTGCGACCGGACCCGACGCGACCGCCCGGGTACCGCCGCTCGAGCCGACGACTGTCCGGCGCGGCCGGCACCGGTCTCGGGCTGCTCGCCCTCATCGGCAACGCCATGTCCGGTGCCGTGCTGGTGCTCAGTGCGCCGTTCTGCGTCGGCTGGGCCACGGCCTGGTTCCTATCGTGTCTCGGCCGCTACTACCCGGGTGAGGCGCGGGCCCGCGGGACTCTCGCTGCGGACCCGGTGCGGCGCTGACGGCTCCGCGCTGAGGCTCTGGGCTGAGGCTCTGGGCTGAGGCTCTGGGCTGACCCCGGAGATGTATAGCGTTTTCGGCGCTATGGCGCCGAAAACGCTATGTCTCTGGGCGGCTGGTTCAGGCGTCCTTTGCCCTGGTCATGGACAGCACGTCCAGGGCCTGGTCGAGTTGCTCCTCGGTGAGCGCGCCGGACTCGACGTGCCCACGCTCGATCACCACCGCGCGGATCGTCTTGCGTTCGGCCAGGGACTGCTTCGCGATTTTCGCCGCCTCGTCGTAGCCGACGAAGTGGTTCAACGGCGTGACTATGGACGGCGAGGACTCGGCGAATTCGCGGCACCGCTCCACGTTGGCGGTGATGCCGGCGACGCAGCGATCGGCGAAGACGCGGCTGACGTTGGCCAGCAGCCGGATCGATTCGAGCACGTTGCGGGCCATCACCGGCAGCATGACGTTGAGCTCGAAGTTGCCCGCCGCCCCGCTCCAGGCCACCGCGGCGTCGTTGCCGACGACCTGCGCGCCGACCTGCAGTACCGCCTCGCACAGCACCGGATTGACCTTGCCCGGCATGATCGAACTGCCGGGCTGAAGGTCGGGCAGGTAGATCTCGGTCAACCCGGTACGCGGGCCGGAGCCCATCCAGCGGATGTCGTTGGCGATCTTGGTCAGGCTGACGGCGGCCGTGCGCAGCTGGCCGGACAGCTCCACCAGCGCGTCCCGAGCACCCTGGGCCTCGAAGTGGTTGCGGGCCTCGGTCAGGGGCAGGCCCGTCTCGGCCGCGATCATGGCGATGACCTGGCCGGCGAACCCGGCGGGGGCGTTGATGCCCGTCCCCACCGCGGTACCGCCGAGGGGCAGCTCGGCCACCCGCGGCACCGTGCCCTCGATCCGCTCGGCTGCGTACCGCACCTGGGCCGCGTACCCGCCGAACTCCTGCCCCAGCGTGACCGGGGTGGCGTCCATCAGGTGCGTGCGTCCGGACTTGACGACCTCGGCGAACTCGACCGCCTTGCCCTCGAGCGTGGCGCCCAGGTGGGCCAGGGCCGGGAGCAGCTCGGTGACGACGGCCTGGGTGGCGGCGATATGGATCGCCGACGGGAACTGGTCGTTGCTCGACAACGGGTCGTTGACGTCATCGTTCGGATGAACGGTGATCGCCTCGCCGTCGGCCGCCGCCGCCCCGGCCCCGTTGAGCCGCTCCGCCGCGAGACTGGCGAGCACTTCGTTGGCGTTCATGTTGCTCGACGTGCCCGAACCGGTCTGGAACACGTCGATCGGGAACTCGGCGTCCCAATCGCCGCGGGCGACCTCGGCCGCGGCGTGGGCGACCGCGTCTGCCTTGGCCGGGTCGAGTGCGCCCCGTTCGGCCCGCACGCGGGCGCCGGCGCCTTTGATCAACGCCAAGGCGGCGATGAGTTCGCGCTCGATCGGTTGGCCCGAGATGGGGAAGTTCGCCACCGCGCGCTGGGTCTGGGCCCGCCACTTGGCGTTTTTGGGCACCCGGACCTCGCCCATCGAGTCCTTCTCGATCCGGTATTCCTGCTCCGTGCTCACCTGGTGCTCCCGATCTGCCGTCGATCCGTTGGTTCAGTAGCCGCCGGGACCCGGTTGGAACTGTGCCGGCTGGCCGGGCTGGGGCTGCCCCGCCTGGGGGTGGCCGTACCCCTGCGGCTGATAACCGCCGGGCTGGCCGGGGCCGGGCGGGAAACCCTGCGGGCCGGGCCCGGACCCGAAACCCGGGTATCCCTGGCCGCCCTGGGGCGGACCACCCGGACCTCCCTGGCCGCCCTGGGGCGGACCGCCCTGTGGCTGACCACCCGGCGGCGGCCCACCCTGCTGGCCCGGCTGCCCGTAGCCCAGCGCCGCCGCGGTCTGCTTGGCCGCGTCGCTGACCGGGACGGCGACCACCGCGGTTCCGTAGGCGCAGATCTCGGTCCAGTTCGGGCCCATCTCCGAGGTGTCGAAACGCATCGCGATCACCGCGTTACCGCCCCGCACCCGGGCCTCCTCGAACATCCGGTTCATGACCTCGTTGCGGCTGTCGGTGAGCGATTTGGTCATGCCCTTGAGCTCACCGCCCAGCATCGACTTGAGCCCGGCACCGGCCTGCGAGAAGGCGTTGCGGGAGCGGACGGTCAGCCCGAACACCTCGCCGCAGACGCGCTGGATCTCCCAGCCGGTGATGTCGTTGGTGGTAACGGCGAGCATCGGTCGTCCTCTCTGTGCCCTCGGTCCCGCGGTGCGCGCGGCTCAGTCGTTCTCGGTCTCGGAGTAGGCTCGTAACTTCCCGAGCCGGTGCGTCGAATCTACGACGCGGATCGTGCCCGACTTCGAACGCATGACGATCGACTGGGTCGAGACGGTGTTGGTGTAGTAGCGCACGCCCCGGATCAGGTCACCGTCGGTGATCCCGGTGGCGGAGAAGAACACGTCCTCGCCGTCGACCAGGTCGCGGGTCGTCAACACCCGGGTCAGGTCGTGGCCGGCGTCGATGGCCTTCTGCCGCTCGGCGTCGTCCTTCGGGGCGAGGCGGCCCTGGATGGCCCCACCCATGCAGGTCAGCGCGGCCGCGGCGATGATGCCTTCCGGGGTGCCACCGATCCCCACCATCAGATCGATGCCGGCGGTGAAGCGCGCGGTCATGATGGCCCCGGCCACGTCACCGTCGCCCATCAGACGCACCCGGGCGCCGGCGTCACGGACGTCGCGGATGAGCTGTTGGTGCCGCGGTCGGTCCAGGATGCAGACGGTGACGTCGGCGCGATGCATGAACTTGGCCTTGGCCACCCGACGGATGTTCTCCTTCACCGGGGCGTCGATGTCGATGACGTCGGCCGCCTCGGGACCGGTGGCGATCTTGTCCATGTAGAACACCGCGGACGGGTCGAACATCGAGCCACGCTCGGCCAGCGCGATGACGGCCACCGCGTTGGGCCGGCCGCTGGCCATCAGGGTGGTGCCGTCGATCGGATCGACGGCCACGTCGCACTCGGGGCCGCTGCCGTCGCCCACCGATTCGCCGTTGAACAACATGGGCGCCTCGTCCTTCTCGCCCTCGCCGATGACGACGGTGCCGCGCATCGAGACGGTGTTGATCACGCGGCGCATCGCGTCCACGGCCGCGCCGTCACCGCCGTTCTTGTCACCGCGCCCGACCCAGTGGCCCGCGGCCGCAGCGGCGGCTTCGGTGACCCGGACCAGTTCCAGGGCCAGGTTCCGACCGGGAGCGGACGCGTTCACCGCCAGCTCGGCCGGCAGTAACGACGTCGTCAACGGGGTGCCGTTCGGTAAGGCCTCTTCCGGGTGGGTCATCTGCACTCCGATCGCCGAGGCGGGCTGCTCCCCGCGTGGACGGAAATGGGGCCCGTCCAGTGCTCATCGTGTCAGACGGGGCCCAGGTCCCGGTCGCGCGCGATTCTGGTCACGCTCGCGGCTCACGCTTCGTAGACGACCTGCCCGGACGCGAGCGTGTAGCGCACTGACGCGTCGGCCGGCAGCACCCCACGCTCGAAGATGTTGCGGTCGAGGATGGCCAGGTCGGCGCGGTGGCCCACCGCGATCGTGCCGCCGAGGTCGTCGTGGTTGATCCAGGCCGAACCGGCGGTGAACGCGGCCAGGCCCACCGCCAGCGGCAGCGCCTGCTCGGGCAGGAACGGGGCGTTGCCGCGGTTCCCGGGATCGATGCGCGTTGTGGCCACCTCGATCTGTGGCAATGGATCAGCGGTCGTCACCCCCCAGTCGCTGCCCATCGCCAGCGTGGCGCCCGAGCGCAGCAGGTCGCCGAACGGGTACTGCAGGTCGGCCCGGTCACGGCCGAGGATCGGAATGGTCAGCTCGTCCATCTGTGGCTCGCTCTGGGCCCAGTAGGCCTGGCAGGTGGCGGTGACGCCGAGACGCCGGAACCGCGGGACGTCCTCGGGCTGCACCACCTGCAGATGCGCGAGGTGGTGACGATTGCCGCGGGCCCCGTTGGCGGTGCGGGCCGCGGCAACCGCGTCGAGCGCGATCCGCACGGCCCGGTCGCCGATCGCGTGCATGTGCACCTGGAACCCCAGCGCGTCGAGCGCGGTCACCGCGGCGGCCAGCAGCTCGGCGTCGACGTAGGTCAGACCGAGGTTGGTGGTATGCCCGCCGCACCCGTCGCAGTAGGGCTCGAGCAGGGCGCCGGTCTGGTTCTCCAGGATCCCGTCGACCATGATCTTCACCGTGGTGGGCGCGAACGACCCGGCCGCCCCGAGCTCCCGTTGGGTCAGCAGGTCGGCGATCTGCTCCAGGCCCCGGTGGCGGTCCCACCACAGCGCGCCGACGACCCGAGCGCTCAGGCGTCCGTCCGTAGCCAGCCCGCGGTAGGCCGCGAGCGTGTCCGGCGTGACCCAGGCGTCCTGCCAGCCGGTGATGCCGAGCGAGTGCAGGTGGGCCTGGCCGGTCAGGATCGCGGTCTGCCACTGTTCCTGCGACGGTCGCGGCACGTGCTCGGCCTCAACGGAATAAGCCGCGCCTTCCTGCAGCATGCCCGTCGGCTCGCCGGTGCTCGGGTCGCGCTCGAAGCGCCCGTCAGGCGGGTCGGGCGTACGCGCGTCGATCCCGGCCCGGGCCAGGGCGGCCGAACTGACCCAGGCGCCGTGCACGTCGCGGTTGAAGAGGAAGACCGGCCGGTTGCCGACGACGGCGTCCAGATCCTCTTTGCGCGGGCTGCCTCCCGGGAAGTACTCGATGGCCCATCCGCCGCCGACGATCCACTCGTCCTCAGGCCGGGCTGCGGCGTACGCCGCGATCGCGTCGAGGTAACCCGCGCGGCCGGTGACGTCGTTGAGCTCGAGGTTGTTGCGGTTGCGCCCCGCGAACGGCACGTGCACATGCGCGTCCTGGAAACCGGGAACGACCAGGCCGCCCGCGGCGTCGATCACCCTCGTCTTCGGCCCGACGAGTTCGGCCACCGGGTCGCCCAGGGCCACGATGTGCTCGCCCCGTACCGCGATCGCGTGGGTCCAGCTCCGCGCGGGATCGACCGTGTAGACGTCGCCGAAGACGACCAGATCAGCCGGCGCGGACATCGTCGAGACGCTCCCCCGGGATTTCGATCGGACGGCTGCTTCGGTGCGGACTACGGGGCGGCGGGGGAGTCGTCGGGGCCGGTGCGGGCGGCGATGGCCTGGTCGAGCCGGCGGCCGGCCTCGTCGAGCCAGCGCTGGCAGACGTCGGCCAGCTCCTCCCCGCGTTTCCAGAGCTCCAGTGAATCCTCCAGTGACTGCCCGCCGGACTCCAGCGCCTTCATGACCTCGGCCAGTTCGGCCCGGGCGGCCTCGTAGCTGGGTTCGTCGGCGGAAGGCGGAGGGGCTGCGCTCATGTCGTGGGCGAGGCTACCGGGCCGGCGCCGGTCGAGGTGGGCCCCGCTTCGTCAGCGGTTCGCGCCGGGTCCCCGATAGCCCTCGCGACGGGGGTGGCGACGGCGGCGAAGGAACCGTGCGCGACGTAAACGGTCAATGTGCCGCGAGCCTCCGCGGGCGCGCGCACGGCTCGTCCGTCGGCCCGGATGACGACGGCGTATCCGCGGGCCAGGGTGGCCTGCGGCGACAGCGCGGTGACCCGGGCCCGGACGTGACCGAGGTCTGTCGCAGCGGCCACGATCCGGTCCCTGATCCGTTGCTCGATCCGCAGGCGTTGGGCCGCGACCTCGGCCTGTCCCCGAGCCAGACCGCCCGAGATCACCGCGGTGAGCCGGTCGGGGATACCCGCCATCAGCGCGCGTTCCCGCTCCAGGCGAGCTCGAATCACCTGCCGGGCCCGGGTCCTGGTCTCGGCGAGCGCGCGACGTTCCTCGGCCAGGTCGGGCACGATCCGGCGCGCGCATGCGGTCGGCGTCGAACAGGCCACGTCGGCGACGAAGTCGAGCAGGGGCGTATCGGTCTCGTGGCCGATCGCGCTCACCACCGGGGTGCGGCAGTCAGCCACGGCGCGGAGCAGCGTCTCGTTCGAGAACGGCAGCAGATCTTCGACGCTGCCGCCACCGCGGGCAATGACGATGACCTGCACGTCGCGGTCGGCATCGAGGCGGCGTAACGCGGCGACCACTTCTGTGACTGCCGACGGCCCTTGCGTCGCTACGCTCTCGATGCGGAACCGCGCCCCGGGCAGACGACGTCGGCTGTTCTCGACCACATCGCGTTCCGCTGCACTGGCCCGCCCGCTGATCAACCCGATGGTGTGCGGCCAGAACGGCAGCGGCCGCTTGCGTTCCGCGGCGAACAGGCCCTCCTGAGCCAGGAGCCGTTTGAGTTGCTCCAGGCGGGCCAACAACTCGCCGAGGCCGACCTGGCGGATGTCGCTGGCCCGAAGGCTGAGCGAGCCACGTTCGGCCCAGAAGTCGGGCCGGGCCCGCAGGATCACCCGGGCGCCTTCGGTCACGCCGGCGGCATCGAGTAGGTGACGGGGACACGTCACGGTCATGGAGATGTTGGCATCGGTGTCCCGCAGGGTCAGGAATTGGGTGGTCACGCCGGGCCGGCGGGTGGACTGGGCCACCTGGCCCTCGACCCACACCTCACCCAGGCGGTGGACCCACGACGCGATCGCGGCCGACACCATCCGCAGTGGCAGCGGCTGGTCGGGCGAGGACTCGAGGGGCATCGACGGCGCGGTGACGGGCTCAGGGTTGGACGGCTGCGGTCACGGAGCTTAGGGAGTCGGTCGAGCCGCGTCGGTGTCGGTGCCGATTTCGGTTTCGGTGGCGGTGTCGGTGTCGGTGTGACCGTTCGAGTTGGTGTCGGTCGCCGTGGTAACGGGAAGAGCGTCCAGCCCGACGTCCACCGTGACCGTTTGGGTCGACGTATCGGCCAGGTCGAACGCCGACTGCTGGCGGGCGCTGGCCGCCCCATTGGTCAGGCTCGCATCGAGGTGCGGTGCTGCAGCTGTCTTCGCTGCGGCTGCTTTCTTGGGCGGGCGACCGCGTCTGGCCGGAACGACCGTCGGGTCCAGGATCGGGCCGGCGGAATCGAGGGCAGGTGCCGACGCCGCCACAGTTCTGGCCACTCTGCGGGCGGAAGCCGCCTTGAGGGCGGGCCTGGCTTTGGTCGGTGTCGCTTTTCCGGCCGCCACCCTCGGCGGCGGTAGCGCCTCGACGCCAGCCGCTTTCTTGGCCGGAGTTCGTTTGGCTGGAGCCTTTTTGCCGACCGTTGCTTCCTCGGCCGGCGCTTTCCTGGCCGCGGCCTTCTTGGCCGGGGCTTTCGTGGCCGGCGCTTTCTCGGCCGTCGCTTTGCTGGCCGCGGCCTTCTTGGCCGTCGCTTTGCTGGCCGCGGCCTTCTTGGCCGGCGCTTTCTCGGCGGGAGCGGTCACGGCTGGTGCCTTTTTCGCCGGCGTTTTCCGCGCCGCCCGGCGAGCTGGGTCTGCTGCCGTTCGCCCCCGCGTGGCGGCGGCTAGTAGGGGATCACCTTGGCCGGCGTGGCGCGGTCCGTCCTGGATTTCGGCCTCGGGCAGATCATCGATGGGGTGGCCCGGCAGGTCAGCGTCGCCGCCTGACACGGCGTCGCCGGTCAGGTCGGCGTCCGCTGACAGGTCACCGTCGCCGGTCAGCTCGGCGCTTTCGGTCAGCTCGGTGACCCCGGTCGGGTCGGCGTCCCCGGTCGGGTCGGCGTCCCCGGTCGGGTCGGTGACCCCGGTCGGGTCGGCGTCCCCGTTCGGGACAGCGTCCCCGGTCGGGTCAGGTTCGTCGGCCACGTCGGTCGCTCGGGCCGCGGCCGGTGGCGACTCGTCGAAGGTGGCCCACGCCGGCGGCTCCTCAGGTGCGCCGCGCAGGGTGGCGAGGAACTCGTCACCGCGGTTGAGCAGAGCCACGTACTGCTGTTGCAGCCGCATCGACAGCTGCATCGAATTGCCGACCGCCTCCATCGGGATCTCCGGGGCGTGTTCCTTCAACTCCTGGACCGCATCCAGAGCCGTGGCGAGCAGACCGAGCGTGGCGCGGATCGGTGCGGGTAGTGAAGCCATGAGCCCAGCCTGCCTCACCGGTCTGACTGAAACCACCTCCGGGTCGTCCGGGCCGGCGGCGCAGACCGATGTGCAGGGGTTCGCCTTCGTAGAATGGGTGTGTGAGTGCAACCGGACGTGTCCTGCTGGCCAAGCCGCGCGGTTACTGCGCCGGCGTCGACCGGGCCGTGCAGACGGTCGAGCTGGCCCTGGACTTGCACGGCGCGCCCGTCTACGTCCGCAAGCAGATCGTGCACAACCAGCACGTGGTGCGGAGCCTGGAGGCGCGCGGCGCCATCTTCGTCGAAGAGACCGCAGACGTCCCCGAGGGTGCCCGCGTCGTCTTCTCCGCGCACGGCGTCGCCCCCCAGGTCCACGCCGAAGCCGCCCAACGCAACCTGCGCACCATTGACGCCACCTGCCCGCTGGTGACCAAGGTGCACCACGAGGCGCGTCGTTACGCCGCCGACGACTACGACATCCTGCTCATCGGCCACCACGGCCACGAAGAGGTCGTGGGCACCACCGGTGAGGCCCCGGAGCACATCCACCTGATCGACGGCGCGGACGAGGCGGCCGCGGTCCAGGTTCGCGACCCGCAGAAGGTGGTCTGGTTGTCCCAGACCACTCTGTCGGTGGACGAGACCATGCGCACGGTCGACGCGCTCAAGGCGCGGTTCCCGACCTTGCAGTCACCGCCGAGCGACGACATCTGCTACGCCACCCAGAACCGGCAGGCCGCGGTCAAGGTCATCGCGCCGCAGGTCGAACTGTTCGTCGTCGTCGGCTCGGCCAACTCCTCCAACTCGGTGCGCATGGTCGAGGTGGCCGAGGTGGCTGGCGCCAATGCGGCCTACCTGGTTGAAAACGCTCGTGCGATGGACGAGGCCTGGCTTGACGGTGTGCTGACCGTTGGCGTCTCCTCAGGCGCCTCGGTGCCCGAGATCCTCGTCCGTGAGGTCATCGAATGGCTGGCCCAGCACGGGTTCGGCGATCTGGAGGAAGTCGATCACATTCCGGAGAGTCTGACCTTCGCCTTGCCGCAGGAGTTGCGGCGCGACCTGCGCGCGGCCGGGCGCCCGAACTGAGCGAACGTCCTAGCGCCGCAGAGCCATCCGGACCCCCGCGATGACCAGCACGATGGCCGTCGCCGCGGCCATGGCCGGGAACCCGTAGACCAGCCAGTTGGTGGCAATGTCGATGAGGACGGTCTTGTTGTGCGGGCCGCCCGAGCGCAGGTACAACACCGCGGCCGAACCCAGGATGTAGACCAGCGGCGGCGCGATCACCACCGGGAACATGGCCAGCCGACGCACGATGAGGATGGCCATCAGGGCCCCGACGATGATGGCGATGTTCACGCCACCGGTGGCATCGCGAACCACATCGATGACGACGCCGATCGCGGTGACCACCACCATGACCAGCAGGGCAAACCACGCCGGCCGCCCGTAGGCGGGCGCTGACAGGTAGTTGTACTCCTGGCCCGATAGAGAACCGCCCGGGTCGGCGGTGTTGGTCCAACGGGCGTCCGGGCCCGCATCATAAGGTGCGGGCGCGGACGGGCCGGGTCCGTAAGCAGTTGACGGGTCCGCGCCACGCGGACCCGCTTCGCGACCGGCCGGATCCCAGGTGACGGTGGTAGGCCGGTCCGGACCAGAGCCCGGTGCGTTCCCGGGTGAGCGGCCCGGAGTCTGTGGCGTGCTCCATCCAACCCGATCGTCTGCGCTCGGATCGGGCCAGCGCACGCCCCGAATCGGTGGTCCGGACGGTGCCGCGGGGCCGCTGGACCGGCGGTCGAAACCCGTCATGAGCGGTCCGCGGGGTGCACGGTCACGACGTCAGCTCGGGAGGTACGGCCATGGTGCGACGGTACCGGTCGCAGGTTAGGAAACGAGTGAGCAGCAGCAGGTTTCGGCCGCCTGAATCCGGTATGGACCAACCTGAGAGTCGAGGGAGTCGGCGCGAGTTCGCTACATGCCGTTGGTCCCGGTCGGGTCGATGAGCAGGCCCTGATCGGGGGCCTTCTTGGGTTTGGCCAGCGCGACCACCCGCTCACTGGTCAGTTCCGGCGCCTGGGTCGAACGGGCGAAGTCGGTGATCTGACGCGGCGCCTCGATCGCCTCGCCCGGCCCGACGACCTTCAGTTCGGTCATCTTGCGCGCGGTGACGAGCACGCGGCTCTCCAGCGAGGAAACGGTGCGGTTGTAGGAACCCACGGCCGACCCGAGCGCGCTGCCGAGCTTGTCGATGTGCCCACCCATCGTCGACAACCGCTGGTACAACTCCCGACCGAGCTGGTGCACCTCGGCCGCGTTCTCGGCCAGGGCCTCCTGGCGCCAGGTGTAGGCCACCGTGCGCAGCAGCGCGACCAGGGTGGACGGCGTGGCCACGACGATGTCCCGCGCAAAGGCGTGTTCCAGCAGGGACGGATCCTCACGCAGGGCAGCATCGAGGAAGGCGTCGGCCGGGACGAAGCACACGACGAACTCCGGCGACGGCGCGAACCGTTCCCAGTAGGCCTTGGCCGCCAGGCTGTCGATGTGATCACGCAGGTGCCGGGCGTGCGCCTTGAGCCGGGCGGCCCGGGTGGCTTCGTCCTTGGCCTCCATCGCCTCCAGGTAGCCCGCGAACGCGACCTTGGAGTCGACGACGACGTTCTTGCCGCCGACGAGCTTGACCACCATGTCCGGACGCAGCGTGCCCTCGTCGGTGGTCGAGCTGACCTGGGTGACGTAGTCGATCTGCTGGGTCATCCCGGCCGCCTCGACCGCGCGTTCGAGCTGCATCTCGCCCCACCGGCCGCGCACCTGCGGCGCCCGCAACGCGGTGACCAGCTGGGCCGTCTCGGTCCGCAGCTGCTCCGACGTCGCGCGCATCGTGCCGATCTGTTCCATCAGCGTGGCCTGCGAGCCCGCCCGCGCCCGTTCCACCAGTTGCAGCTGCTCCTGGACCTTGTCCAACGTCGCCCGCAGCGGGGTGACCATGGTCTCGATAGCTAGCTGCCGGGCGCCCAGGTCACCGTCGGCGGCCTGCTTGGCCGTACCCAGCCGGGCTTCGGCCATGGCCACGAACGCCTCGTTGTTGCGGCGCAGGGCCTCGGCCGAGAGCATGCCGAACGCATCGCGCAGCCGTTCGTCGGCCTGGGTCTGCTCGACCTCGCGGTTGCGCGCCGCCCCACGTTCGGCGTCCAGAATCGCCTGCGTGCGGGCCAGTTCGGTCTGCAACCCGGCGTGATGCGCGGTCAGCTCGGCCCGTTCCCGCTCGCTGGCGTCGCCCAGCTTGGCGGCGGCCGACAGCCAGCCGATGACCAGCCCGGCAGCCAGCGTCACCAGCGCGATCAACACGGTGTCCACGTCCATGCGTTCGATGGTGGCACCGGCCACCGACAGTTTCGGTCACCGACGCGCGCCCGGCCCCGATTGGCCGGCCGGCCTCGCGGGAATCGAGCAACGAGACCCGCGTGTGTGGGGTGAGTGGCGCGCGAGCGGCCCGAGCCGGGCCGGCAGGTCCGTAAACTTCGCCGTCGTGGCTCTCACTATCGGCATCGTCGGCCTGCCCAACGTCGGCAAGTCCACCCTGTTCAACGCGCTGACCAAGAATGACGTGCTCGCCGCCAACTACCCGTTCGCGACGATCGAGCCGAACGTCGGCATCCTCGGCGTCCCCGACCCGCGCCTGGACGCCCTGGCCCAGATCTTCAAATCAGCCAAGATCATCCCGGCGACGGTGTCGTTCGTCGACATCGCCGGCATCGTCAAGGGCGCCAGCGAAGGCGCCGGGCTGGGCAACAAGTTCCTGGCCAACATCCGTGAGGCCGACGCGATCTGCCAGGTGATCCGGGCCTTCTCCGACCCGGACGTGGTCCACGTCGACGGCAAGATCAGCCCGGCCGACGATATCGAGATCATCGACACGGAGCTGATCCTGGCCGACCTGCAGACGATCGAGAAGGCGTTGCCGCGGCTGCAGAAGGAACTGCGTCTGAAGAAGGAAACCGCGACGACGATCGCCGCGGTCGAGCAGGCGCAGCAGGTGCTGGAAGAGGGGCGGACAGTGTTCTCCGCCGGGCTCGATCGTGAACCGCTCGCCGATCTGCACCTGATGACGGCCAAACCGTTCATCTACGTTTTTAACGTCGACCCGGACGAGATCGGGGACGCGGCGTTCACCGGCGCGCTCAGAGAACTCGTCGCCCCGGCCGAGGCGATCTTCCTCGACGCGAAGACCGAGGCCGAGCTGGTCGAACTCGAGGCCGACGAAGCACTGGAACTGCTGCAGTCGATGGGCCAGGAGGAATCCGGTCTCGACCTGCTCGCCCGGGTCGGCTTCGCCACGCTGGGCCTGCAGACGTACCTGACCGCCGGCCCCAAAGAAGCGCGCGCTTGGACGATTCCGGTCGGCGCCACCGCACCGCAGGCGGCCGGCGTCATCCACACGGACTTCCAGCGAGGTTTCATCAAGGCCGAGATCGTCTCGTTCCACGACCTGGTCGAAGCCGGCTCGATGCAGGACGCCAGGTCCAAGGGCCGGGTACGCATGGAGGGCAAGGACTACGTGATGGCCGACGGCGACGTCGTCGAGTTCCGGTTCAACGTCTGAACCTGCTCTTGCTGGTTACCGGCCGTCTGCCTGATGCACGGTGCACGAATGCGAACCACCGTCCATCTGCCGCGGGCGCTGCACAGACGGGCCCTCGAGTTGGCCGGTATTCGGGGCCATTCGCTGTCGGCCACTCAGGCCGCGAGCTGGCCGCTCGCGGCCTGAGCCAGCTCAACGAGCCCGTCGTTGTCCGTATGACCCGGTCTCTGGCTTTCCCGTCATCAGCGTCGGGCGGCGCATCACCTCGGACGGGTTGCCGCAGCTCTCGACGAAGGCTGATGCCGGCGCACACTCTGCTGGTGCCGCAGCTGGTGACGCCTTGCCTAGCGCAAGCGTGGTGGGGTCAGGTTCCATGTGTCAGACCGTCCGGTTCGACGTGTGGCCTGAGGCGGCTCAACTCGTGCCTGGGCCGACCCAGCGATGAAGGCAGAACGCGCTGGAACCTTTGCTGGGCCGGCGGCGTCCAGCGGTCACGGGCCGGAGCCAGTCCGCTATTGCGATCGCCGCGACGGGTGTGCTGGCCACTGCGCTGGCGGCCTGCGTCGGGTCAGGCCCGCCGGTATCGAAGGCGGTAGTCACCCACGCGCGGGGTCCGCCCTCGGCCACGATCAGCTCGACCCAGTCCACCGCACCGATCGCGGCGTGGGCGGGTCCACATCGGATCTACGTCGTCGTGTGGGGTAGCAGTCGACGGAACCGTCACCATGCTTGCCCCCGGTCGAGATAGTCGGCCCCGTACCGCGCCGATCTGGACAATGCGGCGGGGCAGACCGAGGAGTGGCCTGCTACCGCTGGTTTGCTGAACCGGTTCCGATCGCGAGAAGAACTCGGTCCCGGCTACCGGCGTCTACCCGGTCGTGGGCTTCGGCGGCCGCGGCGAGGGGCAAGGGCTCGCCGATGGGCAAGATCAGCCGTGGGGCGATGGTGGTCAGATCCGCCACCGCCTGCCGTCTAGCTTCGATCGGGAAGTCGTCGCTGCCGAGTAGTCGAATGCTGACGTTGTTGAACAGCATGGGCCAGAAGGGCATGCTCGGCCGGTCCGCCCGAGTGGCATAGGCGGCGATGACGGTGTTGTTCGAGGCGATTGCGGCATCGAGGTCGATGTTGTCGGAGAAATTCACCTCGATGATCCGGTTGACGCCGTGCGCCGCCGCGGAGCGGATGAGGTCCGCGGCGCCGGGCTCGTCGAGCGCGACAACACGGGCCAGCGGACACGCGTTCACCTCGGCCACGTCGTCCTTGTGTCTGACCGTTCCGATGACCGTGGCGCCGCCCCAGTGGGCGAGTTGCGCCGCGAGCGACCCGACTCCACCCAGGACGCCGTGGACGACGATGCTCTGACCCGCGACCGGCCCGTCGGCGAACACAGCCCGATGCGCGGTTATGCCACTGATCCCCAAGCAGGCTCCCATCTCGTCGCCGGCATCATCGGGCAGGTCAACAGCTTGTTCGGACGGGACGACGACCAACTCCGCCGCCGTGCCGAACGCCCGATAGGACTGGGCGCCGTAGACCCACACGCGGCGACCTGTCCGGCGGGCATCGACGCCCTCGCCGACCGAGTCGACGACGCCACTGCCGTCGCTGTGTGGCACGACTCGGGCAAACGGCATCGACGAGCCGAGCCACCCGCGCCGCTTCTTGGTGTCGCCCGGGTTGATACCTGAGAACGCGACTCGCACTCTGACCTCACCGGTTCCCGGCCTCGGGTCGGGAAGTTCACCGACGCGCAACACATCGTTGGCGGCACCTTGCTGGTCGTACCAAACGGCTCTCAACGTGGCCCCCTCGACGGCTGAACGGATGAGCCCGGATCAGCCGCGGCAATTATCGTCTCGTCCCTGAGCGAGCTACGGTCCATCGCATGCCCAGGGTGTTGGTCACCGGTATGTCAGGTGCCGGTAAATCCACCGTGCTCGACGAGCTGAGCCGACGCGGACTGCGCACGGTGGACACCGACTACGACGGGTGGGTGGGCCCGGATCTCGACTGGGACGAGCCGCGGATGGACCGCCTGCTGGCCCGTCAGCCGGACGTGGTCGTGTCCGGCGCCGTGGCCAACCAGGCCAGGTTCTACGACCGGTTCGAGCACATCGTCTTGCTCAGCGTTCCGCTGGAGGTGTTGCTCCAGCGGGTCACGAATCGGACGGCCAATCCCTATGGCAAGTCGCCGAACGAGCGTGCGGAGATCGGGCACTACGTCGCGACCGTGGAACCCCTGCTGAGGCGCGGGGCGACCGTGGAGCTGGACGGACGGCGCCCGGTCCGCGAGCTCGCTGATGCCATCGAACGCCTGGTCGCCAACCGGGCGGACTGACCGCCCCCGATGCGTACCCCGGCGTTCGTGCCGCGCCGCCATCGGGCCGGGTTCAGGCACGCCGGACAGACGTTGGGACTGCGTCCGGTGGCGCCTGCGGGGGATCGGTTCGACCCGGGCCGCAATGAGAGCGAACTTTCCTTCGTTCTGTCCGCTAGGGTCGACGGATGCCGACCCTCAGCGATGAGCGCCGGGACGAGCGCCGGGCCCAGATTCTCGACGCGGCCCGCGCGTGCATCCTGGAGTCCGGTCTGGAAGCGGTCTCGATGGAGGACATCATCGCCCGGTCCGGCCTGTCCACCGGCGCGGTGTACCGCTACTTCAGCGGCAAGCACGAGATCGTGAACGCAGCGGTGATGACCAGCACCCTGGTCACCGCCGCGGCATTCGGTCACATCCTCGCCCAGGACTCCCCACCGAGGCTGCCTGAGCTGATGGGGCAGGTCCTGAAGGCGATCACGACCGCGGGCCCGGGCAGCGACGTGGACCTGGCCGCCGTGGCGTTGCACGGTTGGAGCCATTCCCGCACCGATCCCGAGCTGAGAGATCAGCTGCAGGCGGTTCACCGCACGATGCGCAACCAATGCTCTCGGGTCTGCCGCCGCTGGCAGGCCGCCGGCGAACTGAGCCCGGCCGCAGATGCCTCCGCCGTCGCCCAGCTCATGGTGTCGATCACGCTCGGGTTCATCGCCCAACGTTCCCTGCTCGGCAACGCGGACGTCAAAGCCCACATCGCTGCCCTCACGGCGATTGCCGGCGCAGCTGGGTCCAGCGCGGGATGACCGGCCGTCCCCCGCCGGGGCTGTCCCCATGGTGAATCCCCCGACGCAAGCGGTGACCGTCGTCGGAGCCGGAATGGCCGGCGCGGCGTGTGCCGCCGAGCTGCATCGGGCCGGGCGAGCGGTGCGGCTGATCGAGCGCGGCCGCGCGCCGGGAGGTCGGATGGCCTCGCCACTCGTGCACGGGCGGCGGGTGGATCTCGGCGCCGGGTACTTCACCGTGCGCGACGAGGGTTTCCAGGCCGTGGTCGAGGACTGGCAGCGGCGCGGTCTGGCCCGGCCGTGGACCGACACGTTCGCCGTGCTCGAGGCCGGCCACGCGCCGGCGACGAAGACCGGACCGATGCGCTGGGCCGCGTCGGGCGGTCTGCGGACGCTGGTCCGTGACGTACTCGAAGGGCTGCCCATCGAGACCGGGCAGGTGGTCGACGCGCTGCCGGATGGGCCCGTGGTGCTGGCCATGCCCGACGTCCAGGCCGCACGGCTGGTCGCCGTACCCGACGCGGTGGAGAACCGTCCCACCATCGCGGTCGTCTGTGGCTACCCGGAGCGAACCTGGCCGTTCGCCGACGCCGGGTTCGTCCGCGACCATCCGGACGTCTCGTTCGTGGCTGACGACGGGGCCCGCCGCGGCGACGGAGCCGCCGTCCTGGTCGCGCACACCACGCCCGAGCGGGCCGCGCGTCACCTCGATGACCCGGATGCGGCCATCGGTCCGGTGGTCGAGGCCCTGCAGCAGTTGCTGGGCGTCGGCGAACCTCGCTGGGCGCAGACCCACCGCTGGACCTTCGCCCAGCCGGCGGGCCAACACGACGCGGCGTTCGGCCTCGTCACGGTGAACGGACGCGAGATCGGGCTTGCCGGTGATCAGTGGTGCCCCGCCGGATCACCCCGGGTGGAGAGCGCGTGGCGCTCCGGTACCGATCTGGCCCGCGCCCTGGTCGATCGGCTCTGACGCGCCTCATCCAGTCGTGATCACGACTTTGCCCTTGGCGTGACCGGCTTCGACAGCGGCCATCGCCGACGCGGCCTCGTCCAGGGCGACCACGTCCTGGACGTGCGGGTCGAGCTTGCCCTCGGCCACCATCCCGGCGACGATCTCATAGACCCGACGTCCCGGTTCGCGAACGATCATGTGCCCGCCGAGTTCGGTGACGGTCTGCAGGTCACCGGCGCTGATCAGTTTCGACCGGTCGGCCAGCAGATCCGCCACGGCCCGCAGACCGTCGCCGCCGGCCAGGTCGAAGATGGCGTCAACGCCGTCCGGCAGGATGGCCGAGATCCGCTCCGCCACGCCGTCGCCGTAGGGGACGTGGGTGGCGTCGAGGGATGCGATCAGGGCGGCCTTGTCCGCGCCGGCAACGCCGATGACGTTGATGCCGAGGTCCCGGGCGATTTGGGCCGCGGCCACACCGACCCCGCCGCTGGCGCCGTTGATGAGCAAGGTCTGCCCGGACTTCAGCTGTAACTGGGTGACGCCGTCATACGCCGTCGCCGCAGCCACGGTCAGGGTCGCCGCGTCGGTGAACGAAACATGGGTGGGCTTGGCCGCGGTGGCGTCCGCCGTGGTCAGCGTGTATTCCGCGAACCCGCCCGACCCCGGTGCCACCTGACCGAACACCTCGTCGCCTATTGCGAAGTCGGTGACGTCCTGGCCGACCTCGCGCACGACGCCGGACACCTCCCGACCGAGCACCGCCGGCAACGAGCTCGGGTCCGCCGCCCCGTACCTGCCAGAACGGATTTTCCAGTCCACGGGGTTGACCCCGGCCGCCTTGACCTCGACCAGTAACTCGCCGGGCAGAGGTGAGGGCGGGTCGAGTTCCAGGAACTCCTGCACCTCCGGTCCGCCGTTGCTCCGATAGCCGAATGCCTTCACCATGTGCGTTTCCCGTCGGTTGATGATCGAGCGGCCTGCGCTGTCGATCATGCCTCGTAATCAGCAAAGCGCGGGATTGTCGGTGCGCGCGGCGGGTCGCCTAGTGGTCGTCAGCTCGGCCAGCGGGGAACTCGCCGTGGGGCAGGAAATCACCCTGACGCAGATGGGCCGCGATCTCGGTCAATGCGTACCCCTCGCCCTCGGTCCATCCCGGCAGGACGTCCTCGGAATGCATCAACGCCAGCCGCTGCCGCCACCGCGTGATCGAGATGGCGATGGCCAGATGGTTGCGGTACAGATCGCCGTACTGAGTGAGCAGAACGTCGGTGTCGAGAACGTCACCGTCCGGCAGATGCGCCCGGTTGAAATCGAGCAACTCGGCGTCGTTGAGGCGCGGCGGTCTGTCCATGGCTCATTTCTTGGCGAGCGCGGTGGCTTTCGCCTGGGCGTCGTCATCGAGCTTACGGGTGTCGCGCGGTTCGGCGAACGGTTCGTCCTCGCTGGACTCGCCCGCCTCGATCGCCCGGGCGTGCTGCATCTCCGCGTTGAACTCGGCGCCGAGCAGGATGGCCACGTTGGTGATCCACAACCAGATGAGGAAGATGATGACGCTGGCCAGCGCACCGTAGGTCTTGTTGTAGGAACCGAAGTTGGCCACGTAGAACGCGAACAGGGCCGACGCGATGACCCAGATCAGCACGCCGACGACACCACCGGGGCTGACCCAGACGAAACCGGGCTGCTTCACGTTGGGGCAGGCGTAGTAGAGGATGGCCAGCATCAGGCTGACGATGATGATGAGCACCGGCCATTTGGCGATGTCCCAGACCACGACGGCCGTGTGCCCGACGCCGATGGCGCTGCCGACCTTGTCGGCGATGGGGCCGGTGAACACCACGATCACGGCGCTGATCATGATCAGGATGACCAGGGCGACCGTCACGGCCAGGCGGACCGGGATGGTCTTCCACACCGGACGGCCCTCGCCGACCTCGTAAATGGCGTTGGACGCGCGCATGAACGCGGCGATGTAACCCGAGGCCGAGTACAGCGCCAGCGCGATGCCGATGATGGCGGCCGCACTGGCCGCACCCGCTTTGCCCTGTGTGTTGGTGATCATTGTCTGGAGCACGCTGTGCACGCCGCCGGGCGCAAGTTGCTCGACGTTGGCCAGGAGCTTGTTCGTGGTCGACTTGCCCAACAGGCCCAGGGCCGAGACCAGCACCAGGATGCCCGGGGCCATGGCCATCACCGCGCGGTACGTCAGCGCCGCGGCCCAGTCGGAGAGGTTGTCGTTCTTGAATTCCTTGAGCGTGCGCTTCAGCACGCCGAACCAGGACGCTTTTGGCAACTCGGTGGGGGCGTCAGGCTCGGCCTCGGGATTGGACCCGGGCGAGGCGGACCGTGCGGCCGCGGAGGGGTTCTTGGACTCGGCAGATAGAGACGACACGGCAAGCAACTTTCACTCGACGACCCGCAGCATGTTCGACGGTCATGACGAAGCTAGCACGCACCCTGACACTGTCAGGCAGTGGTGACGAATGCCTCTATCTGATCGAGCATATTCTCCAGCCCGGACGCGAACTCCTCGTCGTAGTGCTCGTAGGCCAACGACTCGGCCAGGCGGTGGACGGTCGGGTAGCGCTCAGGGTCGACGTCGCCGACCGGGTCGAGCTTCTCCTCGGCCGTCGTCGCTCGCTTGCGTTCCCGGGCCTCGGTTACGGTCTTGGTCGGGGTGACCTGACCGGGTACCGGCGCTTTCGAGTCACCCGCGGCGGCGCCGGGGGACCGGCTGGAGAACGACCCGTCACCGGGCTTGGGGTCCTCGACGGTCATCGCCCCGGTTTCCAGGAGCAGGAAGCCGAGCAGGAAGCTGTTGAAGCTGCGGTACGCGAAGAGCACCTGCTCGTCGGTGAACCCGCTGGCCTGCAGGTTGGCCAGGAACGCCTCGATCCACCGCAGTGAGCGCAGCGGCGGGTTGATCCACGGCGCCTCGCTCGGCCGGGTGGCGATGAGCGGGAACGCGTGTGGATGGCGGCGGGCGAAGCGACGCACGCCGTTGGCCAGGCCGGCCAGGTATGGGCGCCAGGGCTCGCCGGGAGCCCATCTGACGTCCGGGTCGTCATCCAGTTCCTCGACCACGTGCTCGACGACGGCGTCGAAGAGCTCGTCGCGGGACTTGATGTGGCTGTACAGCGATTGGGCCTCGACGTCGAGACGCTTGGCGATGGCGCGCATCGTGGCCGACCCGATGCCCTTTTCGTCGACCAGGCCCAGGGTGGCGTCTACGACCTTGTCCAGGTTGAGGCCGGCTCGGTTCGCTTCGCGTGCGCGGCCAGACCTGGCTGGCAACCTGACCACCTCCGTCTGGACGTCTCCGGTACACCGTTTCGCCACCTGCCTGCGTCCCGGTCGGCATGCCTCTGGAATGCATAGATTCTCACAACGACCCCGACGGTGGTGGGAACCCGGCCGAGCGCGGCGATATCGTTGACCTCTGCGCAGTATGCCGCGTTTGCCCCCTGACATTGTCAGGCAGCAATTTTCAGCCTAGGTTGAACACCGTCACGTTGAAGAACCAGCGCGTCGTCATCCCCAGCGGGCGATCGCGGTGTGAAGTCTCCGCGATGCGTCTGCTCTACACGAGAGCAGAGGTTCGAATGACTGAGGGCTACCCACCACAGTGGCAGAACGATGTACAGGCCGAGGTGCCCGGACAGTTTGGCGAGGTGTCCACGCAGTACGGCCAGGTGCCCGTGCAGGTTGGCCAGGTGCCCACCCAGTTCGGCGGTGCTCAGCACGAGTCCACGACCGCGTGGACCAACAGCGCACCCGCCACGAACGCCGCCTACGCCCCGTCGGACTTGAACACCGACGACTCCTCCGACCAGAGCAAGGCCGATGCGGCCAAGGAACAGGCGTCTGCGGTCGGCCAGGGCGCGGCCGAAGCCGGTGCGCAGGTTGCCTCGGTGGCCAAAGACCAGGCCCAGAACGTCGTCGCCGAGGCCGGTTCGCAGGCCAAGGACCTGCTGGGTCAGGCTCGTTCCGAGCTGACCGAACAGGCCGGCGCGCAGCAGAAGCGTTTGACTGAGACCCTGCATTCGTTGGCCCAGGAGTTGGAATCGATGGGCCAGCACTCGCAGGAGCCCGGCATCGCTACCGATCTCGTCAAGCAGGCCTCGGGCCGGGCGCACGCCGCCGCGTCGTGGCTCGAATCGCGTGAGCCGGGCAGCCTGCTCTCCGAGCTGCAGAGCTTCGCTCGCCAGCGCCCCGCCGCGTTCCTGGCCCTGGCGGCCGGAGCGGGTCTTGCCGCCGGTCGGCTCGGCCGTGGGGTCAAGGATGCGACCGGCGACGATTCGTCGTCGTCGTCGTCTCCGGCGGCGGCCGCACCAGCAGCGCAGGCGTTCAGCACTGAAGAGGCTCGTCCGTTCGCGACGAGCCAGGACGGCGGCTACCAGGCCTATTCCTCGAATGAGGGCGGTCTGTGAGCAGCACCGTCGGCGGTCCATCGACTGACTCGGACGGTCGCCGATCCATCGGCGAGCTGCTGAGCGATGTAAGCCAGGACGTCACCACCCTGCTTCGGCAGGAAGTGGCGCTGGCCAAGGCCGAGGTCAAGCAGTCCGTCTCCAGTGCCGGCAAGGGTGTCGGCATGTTCGCCGGCGCCGGTGTGTCGGGACATTTCGTGCTGCTGTTCCTGTCCATCGCCGGCTGGTGGGGACTGGGCGACGGCATCGGCCGGGCCTGGGCCGCCCTGGTGGTCGCGCTGGTCTGGGCGATCATCGGCGCCGTGCTCGGACTGATGGGCAAGAAGGAACTGAAGTCGGTCGGCGGAGTTCCGCAGACCACTGACACGTTGAAGAAGATTCCGAACGCAGCCAAAGGCAATGAGGAGCACTCATGACGGCAAGTAACGACCCAGACCAGATCCGGGCCGAAATCGAACGGACTCGGTCCGATCTCAGCGACAACGTCAACGCCCTGGCCGACAGTGTGAACCCGGCCCACGTGGCCAGTCGCCAGGTCGACAAGGTCAAGGGCGCGGTATTCGGAGTTAAGGACAAGGTCATGGGCGGCAGTGATAACGGTTCTGACGGTGAGTCGAAACTGAGTTCAGCTCAGTCGGCGGTCACGGGCGCTCCGGCCCAGCTCGGTGCCCAGGCCCGCGGGAACCCGCTCGCGGCTGGCCTGATCGCATTCGGCGTCGGCGCCCTGGTCAGTTCTTTGCTGCCGTCCTCGACGGTAGAGCAGCAGGCGGCAACCAAGGTCAAGGAAGCCGCTACGCCGGTGCTGTCCGATGCCGCCAAGCAGGTGTCGGAAAACCTCAAGGAGCCGGCCCAGCAAGCGGTCGAGGCCGTCAAGAGCACGGCGACGGACGCCGCCAGCACGGTCAAGGACGAAGGCACGTCAGCGGCCGCGGACGTCAAGAGCCAGGCCCAGGACGCGAAAGACACCGTCGCCCAGCAGTAGTTGGTACCAGCAAGCAGTAGGTCAGACCAGCAGGACAAACGCGCAGACCTCGCCTGAGGTCTGTCACCATGCCCGATCAATCTCCAGGGGGAGAAAAAGAACATGACTAACCCGGATCTGCAGAACATCATCGGCCGCACCGCGGTCGACAGCGAAGGCAACAAGATCGGCAAGATCGGTCAGATCTACCTCGACGACGCCTCCGGCGCGCCGCAGTGGGTCACGATCAGCACGGGACTGTTCGGCACCAAGGAAAGCTTTGCCCCGATCAGCGGACACAGCATCGACGGTGACAACGTCGTGCTCAACGTGACCAAGGATCAGGTCAAGGACGCTCCGAACGTGGACGCCGACGGACACCTGGACGACGCCGAGAACGACCGCCTGTACGCCTACTACGAGGGTTCGTACGGCAGCGGTTCGGACGTCCAGACGGACTACGCGGACACGTCCTTCAGCGCTGGCTCCAACGGATCGGTTGACACCGACGGATCGGTTGACACCACCACCGGCACCGTCGGCCACGACACCTCCGGCCCGAACACGGACGACGCCATCACGTTGTCCGAGGAGCGCGTCGCGGTTGGCACGCAGCAGGTCGAGGCCGGCCGCGCGCGGCTGCGCAAGTACGTCGTCACCGAGGACGTCACGACGACCGTGCCGGTCAGCCACGAAGAGGTGCGCCTCGAGCGCGAGCCCATCACCGAGGACAACATCGGCGATGCGCTGTCCGGTGGCGACATCACCGAAGAGGAGCACGAGGTCACGCTCCACGCCGAGAAGCCGGTAGTGCAGAAGGAGACCGTTCCCGTCGAGCGGGTTCGGCTCAGCACCGAGACGGTGACCGAGAACCAGCAGGTCACCGAGCAGGTCCGCAAGGAGCAGATCGACGAGCCCGACATCACCACCACCACCAACCGCTGAGAGCGGCGCCGTCCGCTCTGCGCACTCAGCGGGGCACTCAGCAGGGCACTCAGCAGGGCACCATGGACGGCATGAGGCGCGAACGGCGGCGGGTAGTCCCACATCCAGGGCAAGAATCGGTGTGGGACTACCCCCGCCCGCCGGCGTGTGTCGCCTCGGCGCGGCACGTCGTGGTGGCCAGCGGGAACCGCGTCGTTGCTGACACCCACGCCGCGCTGCGCATTCTGGAAACGAGTCATCCGCCGACCTGGTATGTGCCGGCGGCCGATGTCCGGCCCGGCACCCTCACCCGCTCGGACGCCCGCGCCACCTTTTGCGAGTGGAAGGGCTCGGCCACGTACTGGGATGTGATCGGAGCTGACGAGGTCGTGCTACCCGCGGCGGCCTGGTCTTACGAGCAACCCAGCCCGGGCTACGAGGCGATCGCCGGGTGCTTGGCCTTCGCCCCGAGCCGGCTGAGCTGCTCCGTGGACGGCGAGCTGGTCCGTCCCCAGGAAGGCGGGTTTTACGCCGGCTGGATAACGGACGACGTCGTCGGACCCTTCAAGGGTGGTCCCGGCACGCTCGGCTGGTAGCGGCACGGCCGAAAGCCACGGTGGTCCGGTGCCACGACCGACCGTCACCGTTGATGACCGCTTGAGCGCGCGGCCGCCTGGCCCCACGTCCTGATGGCCGGGATGTGAATTTGGCCCGTTCAGCGCGCACCTCGAGGACGAGCTTCGTAGGATCTGCTCGCGAGGCGATAGGCGTGCGGGGAGTCGGCGATGGGGGCATCCGCCGGCGGGGGAGATCGATAGACGATGGACGGAGCGCAGCTCAGCGCGGCCGACCTGCGGGCCATGCTGGCTCTGCTCGGTGCGGCCCACGAGGCGACCGGGGCCGAGCAGTTCGCGGGCGTGCTCATGGCCCATCTGAACCATCTCGTCGTCAGCGATCTCATCAGTTACAACGAGATCAACCTGGCCGGCGGCGCCACCCATACCGTGTTCGAGCCCGAACTCGTGCCGCGACCGGAGCTGGAGGAGTCGTTCGCTCGGCTCGTCGACCAGCATCCGCTCGTGCGTCACTACAACGAGACCGGGGACCCGCTGCCACTGCGGATGTCCGACTTCATCACCCTGCCGAAGTTGTACAAGCTCGACCTGTATCACGAGGTGTTCGACCCGTTGGAGACCGATTACCAGCTCGCGTTCTCGGTGGCCATCGACACCGACACGGTGATCGGGATCGGGCTGAACCGCCGCCGCGCGGATTTCACCGACCGCGAGGTTGCGCTGATGTCGGAGCTGCAACCACATCTGGCGTCGGCGTTCGAACACGCGGTCCTGCGCCAGCAATACGCGAGCCGCCGGCACGAGGAATCACTGGCCGCGCAAGGATTGTCCGATCTCACGCCGCGCGAACGGGAGGTTGCCCTACTGCTCGCCCGCGGGCACACCAACCGTCAGATCGCGCGCACCCTGTTCATTTCCGAACGCACCGCGGAGAAGCACGTGGCCAACGTGTTGCGCAAGCTCGGTGTAGCGTCGCGGGCCGCGCTGGCCGCGTATCTCGCCCCGCACGCACCGCGCTCGATGTAAATCGGACCGGCCGCTGCTGCGATGGACTCAGGCCGCTTGCGCCTGAGGTGCTTCCGCCGACCCCGCGACCGGCTCGAGGGCGTCGCGGACGATGTCCGCGACGTTGCCCACCAGGCGGATGTCGAGGCCCTCGCGAACCTCGGCCGGGACGTCGTCCAGGTCGGGCTCGTTGCGGGCGGGCAGGAAGATCGTCTTCAGCCCGGCGCGTTGCGCGGCCATCAACTTCTGCTTGACGCCGCCGATCGGCAACACCCGTCCGTTCAACGTGACCTCACCGGTCATGCCGACGTCCGAGCGCACCGGGCGGCCGGTGGCCAGCGACGCGAGCGCCGTCACCATCGTCACGCCAGCGGACGGGCCATCCTTCGGAACCGCACCGGCCGGTACGTGCACGTGGATGCCGTGGGCCAGCGGGTCGACGTCGATCCCGAGCTCACCCGCGTGCGCGCGCAGGTAGGACAGCGCGATGTGCGCCGACTCCTTCATCACGTCGCCCAGCTGTCCGGTCAGCGTCAGGCCCGCCTTCTCGTCGCCGGTCTCGGGTGCGGCCGCCTCGATGAACAGGACGTCACCACCCATGCCGGTGACGGCGAGCCCCGTGGCCACGCCGGGGACGGAGGTGCGCTCGGCCGTCTCCGGGGTGAAGCGGGGCCGGCCCAGGTACTCGCGCAACTGGGGCACGCCCACTACCACCGGCGAAGCTGAGCTGCCCGGTGTCGTGAGCGGGGTGGCGAGTTTGGTCGCGACCTTGCGCAGCACCTTGCCCAGCGCCCGTTCCAGCTGCCGTACGCCGGCCTCGCGGGTGTAGTCCGACGCGATCTGACGTAGCGCGTCGTCGTCGATGGCCACGTCGCCGGTCTCCAACGCGGCGCGCTCGAGCTGGCGGGGGAGCAGATGCTGGCGGGCGATGACGACCTTGTCGTCCTCGGTGTAACCGTCGAGCGTCACCAGCTCCATCCGGTCCAGCAGCGCCGCCGGGATCGTGTCGAGGCTGTTGGCCGTGGCGATGAACAGCACGTCGGACAGGTCGAGGTCCAGGTCGAGGTAGTGGTCGCGGAACGTGTGGTTCTGCGCCGGGTCGAGCACCTCGAGCAACGCCGCTGCGGGGTCGCCGCGGTAATCGGCGCCGAGCTTGTCGATCTCGTCCAGCAGCACGACCGGGTTCATGGTCTTGGCCTCGGCGATGGCCCGGACGATGCGACCGGGCAGCGCGCCCACGTAAGTACGCCGGTGACCGCGGATCTCGGCCTCGTCCCGCACGCCGCCGAGGGCGACGCGAACGAACTCACGGCCGAGCGCGCGGGCGACGGACTCGCCCAGCGAGGTCTTGCCGACCCCGGGGGGACCGGCGAGCGCGAGCACGGCGCCGGAGCCACGGCCGCCGACGATCTCGAGTCCGCGCGACGTCCGGCGGGCGCGCACGGCCAGGTATTCGGTGATGCGGTCCTTGACGTCGTCCAGGCCGTGGTGGTCGGCGTCGAGTACGGCGCGAGCGGCGTCGACATCGGTGGAATCAGTGGTGCGCTTGTCCCACGGCAGCTCCAGGACGGTGTCGAGCCAGGTCCGGATCCAGCCGGACTCGGGGCTCTGCTCACTGGCGCGTTCGAGCTTGCCCACCTCACGAAGCGCGGCTTCGCGCACGTTGTCGGGCATTGTGGCGGCCTCGACCCGGCCGCGGTAGTCGTCGGCGCCCTCGGGCTCGCCCTCACCGAGTTCCTTGCGGATGGCGGCCAATTGCTCGCGCAGCAGGAACTCGCGCTGGCGCTTGTCCATGCCCTCGCGGACGTCGTCGCGGATCTTGTCGCTGACCTCGACCTCAGCCAGGTACTCGCGGGTCCAGCCGATGAGCTGGGTCAGCCGGGTCTCCACCTCGGGCGTCTCCAGCGTCTGACGCTTCTGCTCGGTGCTCAGGTAGGAGGCCCAGCCGGACAGGTCGGCCAGCGCGGACGGCTCCTTGACCTGCTTGACCGAGTCGATGATCTGCCAGGCGTTGCGCCGTTCCAGCACGCTGACGACCAGCGCGCGGTATTCCTTGGCCAGAGCGTGGGCGTGCTCAGAGGCGTCACCCTCGTCGACGACCTCGGCCTGTACCCACAGCGCGGTGCCGGGGCCGGTCACACCGTGACCGATCCGGGCGCGGCTCTCGGCCCGCAGAACGGCCCCGGACTCGCCACCAGGCAGGCGCCCGAGCTGCTCGATCGTGGCCACCGCGCCGTACACCGCGTACCGGTCGTCGAGCCGCGGCGCGAGCAGCAACCGCGATTCACTACCGGCCTGCGCAGCGTCGATGACGGCCTGCGCCTTCTCGTCGAGTTCGACCGGCACGACCATGCCGGGCAGTACGACCTGGTCCGACAACGACAGCACCGGCAGGTTCAAGGTCTGGGTCACGATGTTCTCTTCTCACACGAAAGGAAGTTGAGGTGGAACTTGAGTTCAGCTGGCTCAACCCCGACCCAGGGCCGCCTGTTCCCTGCGCGCTTCGCCTTCAGCGAACGCCCCCCACGTCGCCCGTGCCCGCCTTAGGTCAGCTTTGGACGCCGACCGGGTTGAGCCCGTCGCCCGGTCTGACGATGCGGCCTCACGGCGGGCAGCGCGGAAGCTATTTAGCGATCCCGCGTGGCGTCTAGCTAGGTTCGAGTTGGTGAAGACGAGACCGGTTTCACGTCCGAGGTCCGCCTGCACTAGGAGGGCGGAGCGTTGACTGACTCAACCGGCGCTGGTGGTTGGTCCCCGTTGGATCAATTGGATCAACCGCCTCGACGCAGTCAGTGGAAATTCCTCATGCTGGCCGTGGCCGCCGTGGCGATCTTGTTGCTGGCCCGTCAGTGGCCTGGCGCTGATCCGCGCGCCGCGGTGCCTGAACCGACACCCACCGTGGCCACGTCGACCGTGGACCACTCTTCGGGCCCATCCGTCCGGACGTCGGCCTCGAGGTCACCTCTGTCGTCGGCGGTGACCCGGGTCCTGGCTTTCGAGTCACGCCCTCCCGGCGGGATGGGGGTGATCGCGATTACGAGCACCTGCGTGCTGTTCGACCAGCACGGTGGATTGGTTCTCGGTGTGTTGATCGAGAACGTGAGTCGCGGTCCAATGCTGCTGACCTCGGTTCACCCCGAGCAGCCGCTCATGTTGATGCAGGTGATTGCGACCAGCCCGGGTGGCTGCTCGAACGGGCCTGCACCCTGGAAGGTTATTCGGCTTGGGTCTGGTCAGTCGTCCTGGGTATCGACCCGCGTTTCGCTCACCGGACAGTCGTGCCTGGTGGGCGTGACCTACGCACTGCAGGTTGATCTGCAGGTGCCAACCTCGAAGCGGTTGCGGTTTCAACCGTTCGGCAACGGCATTGGTGGGGACGCGTTCGCTGTCAAGTGTGGGGGCTGATCTTGGCAGAATCCGGTCCTGACCGAGGTCGGCGGACGCGGTTTCGCTCCACTGGTCAGCGCACGGATCCACCTGCTGCTGAACTTGACATCACCTCGCCCCGAACGACCCGGCGGGATCGTGACCAGCGGCGGTGCCATCGACAACTACCCACGTTGACTCTGGCGCTGGCTGACAGTGCGCGACCATCGCAGAGCTTGCTTGAGACGAACGCCGTCCAAACTCCGCCTGCGCTACACCGGCAGTCGCCCGGTCGGGAACCCGCCGTTGGAACAGAGCAGCTGGCCGTTGATCCAGTGCCCCTGATCAGAGAGCAAGAACCGGACCAGGTTGGCAACGTCTGCGGGCGTTCCCAGTCGCCCGGTCGGTTGCTGAGCAAGTCCACTGGCGCGTATCTGGTCCGTCATCCATCCGGTGTCGACGGGGCCGGGATTGATGACGTTGGTGCGGAGGCCTCGGTGGCCGAGTTCGTGTGCTGCGGCTAGGACGAGTCGGTCCAGCGCGCCCTTGGTGGCGCCATAGGGGATGTTGTTCACGGTGGCGTCGCTGGTCAACGCGATGGCCGATCCGCCGCTCGTCGGCAGTTGGCGGGCGAACGCAGCGAGCAGTAACCAGGTTGCCCGCACGTTGACGGCATAATGCCGGTCGAAGCTCTCCACAGTGGTATCGAGCAGCCCCGAGTCGACACTCTCTGCGTGTGACATGACAAGCGCTTCAATCGGACCGACCCGCTCGGCTGCGGTATCCATCAATGTTTGCGGCGCCGCCGGATCGGTGAGGTCAACCGGTATCAGCTCGACCCGAGCTCCGGCCCGCGCCAGGTCAGCAGCCAGGTCACCCGGATCATCTGGCCCCGCCTCAAGTCCAATCCGATCGTCGTAGGGACGCCAATACGTCAGCACCAGGTCCCAACCATCGGACGCAAGTCCCGACGCCAACCCGGCCCCAATTCCGCGCCGTCGTCCTACTCCGGTGATCAGCACCGTTCGGTTCATCGGAACATTATTTGGTATCCACGACGACCGGCGTCCAGTTCGTGAGACTACGTAGCAAACCCGGGGGGGCTCAGGGTGTAACCACCGGCACACGGTCGACGCCGACGTATGACCCTCAGTGGCCCGTCGCTTGGAGCTGGATTGGCTTTGGTGGGCCGACTTCGACCGTGACGATCGACTGGATCAGCAGGCGGCAAGGCGGAGGCTATCTCGCACTGGCCCGCCGGAACCCCACCTACGAGCACGTTCGCCGATCCACATCAAAGAGAATCGGGGTATCAGCGCGTTCTGCCGGGCTGACCGTGGACCGCGCCGCCAGACGTGGGTCGGCATGACCCTCGGGCGCAACCCGGTGCGGATTGCCCGCAGTAGCGGGCTCGGCGGTCAGCCCTCACCGGGTCGGATGAGTCCGCATTCGTAGGCGAGCACGACTGCGTGGACACGGTCGGGTAGGTCGAGCTTGGACAGGATGCGGGTTACGTGGGTCTTGACGGTGGCTTCGGACACGAACAGTCGGGCCGCGATCTGGGCGTTCGTGTCACCCCGTGCGATCTCGCGCAATACATCGAGTTCACGCTCGGTCAACACGGTCAATTTCGCCGGCGTGTGAGTCCCCGGCGGCGGGAGCCGGGTGTAGGTCTCCACCAATCGGCGGGTGACCGATGGCGAGAGCAGGGTGTCTCCCCGCGCGATCGAGCGCACGGCGTCGGCGAGTCGTTCCGGCGGCGTGTCCTTCGTCAGGAATCCGCTGGCCCCGGCGTTCAGGGCTGCGTAGATGTGTTGGTCCAGGTCGAAGGTGGTGAGGATCAGCAGTCGCGGCCCGCCGGGGGTGCACAGCCGTCGGGTCGCCTCGATGCCGTCGACACCGGGCATGCGCAGGTCCATGAGGACGACGTCGGGCGACAGTTCACGGCACACCTTCATGGCGTCCTCCCCGTTTGCGGCCTCGCCCACCACCGTGAGGTCTGCTTGCCGGTCGAGGATGGCGCGGAATCCGCCGCGGACGAGGGCCTCGTCGTCGACGATCACGATCCGGATCTGCGGATGAGTGGGCCGACTCACCGCACTGCCTCGGATATCGGCAGTTCGACGCGGACGGCGAAGCCGTTGTCGTGCCGATCGGCGCGCAGCTGCCCGCCAAAGATCGAGACGCGTTCCTGCATGCCCAGTAGGCCGTGTCCGCTGGACGGCGGTGGGTCACGGTCGGCCGAGGGACCATCGTCGACCACGTCGATGCGAAGTGAGTTGGAGTAGTCGAGGCGAACCAGCACACGGGTCGCGCCGGCGTGCTTGAGGACGTTGGTCAGAGCCTCTTGCACGATCCGGAATGCGGACACGCTCAAGCTCGGCGACAGCTCGGGTCGCTCACCGACCACCTCTAGTTGAACGTCCAGTCCCGCCTGCCTCATCTGGTCGATGAGGATGTCCAGTCCGTCAAGGCCGGTGGCTGGCGCGAGCGAGTCCGGCATCTCCTCGGTGCGCAACAACCCGAGCAGCCGTCTCAGGTCTGCCGTCGCCTGTCGGCCGATGTGTTCTACCGCGAGTAACCCGGCGCGCGCCGCCGCGGCATCATCGTCGACGGCAAGGCGGGCGGCGCCGGCCTGGACGATCATGAGCGAGACCGCGTGCGCGACGATATCGTGCAGGTCTCGGGCCAGCCGCGCTCGCTCGTCCAGCACGGCGAGCCGTTGCCGCTGCTCCTGCTGACGGCCGAGTTGGTCGAGCGCGGCGACGAGCGCGGCGTGTGTGAGCGCGTTTTGCCGCAGGACGCGTCCGGTGATCCAGCAGATGCCATACACGAGGATGCCGAAAATGATGTTGCCGGCTTCCAGCGTGTCCGGCGCATGGATCGAGAAGATGAGCAGGGTCGCGAGGGTCACCAGCGGGGCCCACCGAGCGACGTCGAGCTCGCAGTGTCGCGCCACGGTGTAGAGGTAAATGCCGAGCACGAACCATCCGCTGAAGGCGAACAGGGTGTGATCGACAACCAGCGACGGCACGATCACCACGGCATGCCCCACGAGGAAAGTCGGCATGGGAGCGCGGCGGCGCACCGCCAGCGGAAGGATGAGCAGGACGCTGAGCGGCGCGTTCAACCACAGCGGTCCCGCCTGGTGACCATCGTCGCCCGGGTACGCGTATTCGTAAACGGCCAGGATCAACAGCACGGCCGCCAGGCCCGCATCCGCGACGGTCGCGGGGATACGGCCGTACCAGCGCGACGATCGCCCAGCCGATCCGGTCACAACTCGGGATGCTAGTGCGCAGTCGTCGCCCACGCCGTCCACCTACGAGCGTATTGACGTCCGCCTCCGGTCGTGTTCGGGCTTCGCTGGAATCAACCTGCGCGACGATGCCGGGTGCCCGTCTCGAGCGACGCGCGGTTGCGGCGGGCGGCAGCAGGCTGTGCGACGTCCGGTCCGCACCAGGCGGACCAGAGCACCAGGAGTTCTGACATGACGGCTCGGAAGGCAGCGCTGATCGCGCTTGCGACCGGAATCGGCGGCGTAGTAACGATGGCACTGAGCACAGGCGCAGCGTTCGGTTCACCGCCGGACCACGACGCCAAGGCGGTTCAGACGCTGAACCTGACCATCCGCTACGCCGACATCGTCAGTCGGTTCGTGGGCAAGGATGCGAACCATCCGAGCGTCGGCGACGAGTTCGTCGATGCAACAGCGCTGCGTGCACACGGCGCGGTGATAGGTCACGCGACCAACATCTGCACCATTGTCAGCGGCGACTCGGAGGCGACCTTCATCACCCAATGCGCGGGCACGTTCACCCTCGCCCGGGGCGAGATCATCACCGCCGGGGCCGACGACAGCTCCGACCGGACCACCGATGCCGTCACCGGGGGCACGGGGGCCTTTTCCTATGCCAGCGGCACCGCCACCACCGTGTCCGGACCGGCGTCGGCGACGGTCACCGTCCGGTACCTCACGGCCCGATGACAACCCAGCCGACCGAGAAGGTTGTCGCCTCTCACGGTGCACGCCTGGATGCGACCGCTTTGGCCGCAGGCACGATCTCCGCTGTGGGTTTGATTTCGCTGGTCGTCGGCCGGATCGCCGGGGCCCGGGGGTTCGGACCGAGCGACGATGACACGAGCACCCTGAGTGGCGTTTGCTTCTTCGCCTTCGTACTGGGCCTGCTGATCGCCGTCATCGCGGGCGCCGCCGCGTGGTGGACCGGACGGCGCACAGGTCGGCCTACCGGCCTGACCAGTTGGCTGGTCATCGGTTACCTGCTCGTCGCCATCGTTACTTCGGCACTTCTGAACGCCGCCTGAATACCGACCAAGACCGATGCCGTGCTTACGCCGGTTGGCCGGCGTAAGTATGAAAATGCTCAGACGGCCGTTGTTCGGATGGTGGCTCGCGAGCTGGCTGCGGTGGTGGAGCACGCCGCGTGATGACCGTGAAAACGATCAACAGCGACGACGCACGAGCATCCGAACCGTCGCCTGAGCAGCAGCATCCAACCGGCCGCCTGAGGGCCGCGACAAGTTGCAGCGACGAGACGCACGGCAAGTTCTCGAGACAGCCCAGCAATGCGGGGGTTTCCGCGACACGTCCGGCGGGTTCCTACAGCCCGCGCAGGTTCGACCCGCCGGCACGGGAGCCTGAGCATTGCGAGCGTGGCCGTCCTTCGGATCGTTCGCAACGTGCAGGTGTCGTCCGTCGCGACGGTTCTACGGCGAGCTGCCCGCCGGCCTGGAGTTCGTCCACCTGCTGACGGGCGAGCCCGGGGGAGTGCGGCGCTTCTTCGTCGGCGACCCTGATGGCACCGTGCTCAACGTCCTCGAACACAACTGACCGCCTGAGCGGAAGGGTCGCTCGGGCGGTCAGGCGGTGCTCAGGCGGTCAGTTCGTGCTCAGGCGGTCAGTTCGTGCTCAGGCGGCCAGGGCGGGCTCAGGCGCAGTCGCGGCAGACGGGCTGGCCGTTGCGGTGGCTGGCCAGCTGGCTGCGGTGGTGGAGCAGGAAGCAGTTCGAGCAGGTGAACTCGTCGGCCTGGCGGGGCAGGACGCGGACGGTCAGTTCCTCGCCGGACAGCCCGGAGAGGTCGGCGCCCGGGAGTTCGAGGATGTCCTCGAGGTCACCCTCGTCGACGTCGATCGTGCCCGACTGGGCATCTGCGCGCTGAGCCTTGAGTTCTTGTAGGGAATCGGAGTCGTCCTCGAGGGTGCTGACCCGGGGAGCGTCGTAATCAGTAGCCATGGTGTGCTCGTCAATCTGGAGTCGAAGAATGTGCGTACGCCGCTGCCAACGTCGCTGCTCGGTCGGTTGTGCCCGCCTTGCTTGCGATGTGGGTCACACACATTTGATGCATAGATTCGGCCAAGACAAGCGCCGACTCGCCCGGACAAAACCGCGGTTTGCGGCTGATACTGACGCGGTGAAAATCACCCTGCGACGAGCTGGGCGGTAGGACCGCAATCGACCCGAGCGCGCCGGATCGGCAAGGCGGTCGCCGACCTGGATGGGTGCCCGCCGGGCTGAGCAGGGGCGGTGTCAGTCCCCGGTCGGGGCGAAGGCGACGTGCACGGCGCCCATGTCGGCGGCGCCGAAACCGGCCCGGCCGGCGGCGCCGTAGAGGTCGGCCAGGGCCTGTAGCAGCCGCGTGTCCACGCCGACCGACGCCGCGGCACCCTGGATCAACGCGACGTCCTTGGCCACCCCGTCGACGGCGAACGCGACCGGTTCGTAGGTGCCCGCGATCATGGCGGCGCCCTTCACGTGGGCATACCGGCTGTCCACCGGGGCCCCGGCGATCGCGTCCAGGAACAGCTGCGGGTCCAGCCCGAGCGCCCGGGCCAACGCCAGCGACTGCGCGGTGGCGGCGGTGATCGTGGCCACCCAGGCGTTGGCGGCCAGCTTCAGCGCGCTGGCTTCACCGAGGTCATCACCGACCCACATCGTGCGGCTGCCGATCGCGTCGAACACCGGTTGCGCCAACTGCCGAAGGGCCGGCGAGCCGGACACCAGCACGACCAGCTCACCGTCCTCAGCCGGTTTCCTGGTGCCCAGGACGGGAGCGTCGAGCACCCGCACGCCGTGCTCCTGCGCGAACGCGGCGACGCGACGGACGCCGTCCAACCCGATCGTGGCCGACTGCACCCAGACCGCGTCGCCGACCTCGGCGACCACACCGCCCATGACGTCCAGGACCGAATCGACGTCGTAGAGCATCGTCAGCACGACGTCGGCTCCACGCACGGCCTCGCCCGGGCTGGCCCACACGGTGGCGCCGTCGCCGGCCAACGGGGCGGCTTTGTCCGCGCTCCGGTTCCACACGGCAACGTCCAGGCCCGCCCGGGCCAGCGAACGGGCCATGCCCGCGCCCATCGTTCCGGTGCCCAACAGCGCTACCCGCATGACGTTCTCCTTCTCGCTCTCGGCCCATCCTGGTCGGCCGCTGCTCAGCGGGCCGCGCCGGGTGCGGTGGAGGCAGGAAACCGGGTTCGGGCATGGTGACGGGATGAGCCGCACCGAATCCGACCCGGCCCGGCAGCGCGAGGGCCCGTCCAGCACGGCTCGGTTCAGCCTGGGCGTCACCTCCGCCGTCCTCGCGCTCGCGTGCGGGCTGACCGTGGCCAACCTGTACTACGCCCAGCCGTTGCTGCACCTGATCGCGAATGACTTCGGGGTAGGCCAGGGCGCGGCCACCGTGGTGGTCACCCTGACCCAGCTGGGTTACGCCCTGGGCCTGGCGTTGGTGCTGCCACTGGGTGACATGCTGGAGAACCGGGCCCTGGCCAGCCGCACCCTGCTGGGCACGGCCGCGGCGCTCCTGGTCGCTGGGCTGTCGCACGGGTTCGGGCTGTTCCTGGCCATGTCCGTGCTGGTGGGCGTGACCTCGGTGGTCACCCAGATCCTGGTGCCGTTCGCAGCGCACCTCGCCCCGCCGGACCAGCGCGGCCAGTTCGTCGGCCGGGTGATGAGCGGGTTGCTGCTGGGCATCCTGCTCGCCCGCAGCCTGGCCAGCCTGGTCGCGGCGCAGTGGGGTTGGCGCAGCATCTATTTCGTCTCCGCCGGGTTGATGGTCGCGTTGGCGCTGTTGCTGCGGTACGTGCTGCCGCGCCGCGAGCCCGAACACACCGAGGGCTACCTGGCGCTGATGCGCAGCGTCGGGCGGCTGGTGCGGACCGAGCCGGTCCTGCGCCGCCGGGCGCTGAGCCACGCGCTCATGTTCGGCGCCTTCACCTGTTACTGGACCACGATCGCGTACGAGCTGGTCGACCGGCACGGGTTGAGCCAACGCGAGATCGGTGTGTTCGCCCTCGTCGGCGCCGCGGGTGCGGCGGCGGCGCCCCTGGCCGGCCGCCTCGGCGACCACGGACACGGTCTGCCAGGACGCTTGGGGGCTCTGGTTCTGGGCGTTGTCGCGCTCGTCGTCGCGGGAGTCGGCGAGCACAGCGTGGTGGCGTTGGCCGCGGGTGGGGTGCTGCTCGACCTGGCCGTGCAGAGCCACCAGATCCTCAGCCAGCGCGACATCTACGCGTTGGCGCCCGACGCCCGGGCCCGGATCAATACCGTCTTCATGACCTCGGTGTTCCTCGGCGGGGCGGTGTGCTCGGTCGTTTCCGGCCTGCTCGAAGGCGCCTACGGCTGGACCGGCGTGACCGTGTTCGCCGGGTTCCTGCCCCTGCTCGCGGTCGGGGTCTGGGTGCGCGGGCGGCGGCTCGACGTTCCGGCTTGATCGTCGCCCTTGCCGCGTTCGACTGACCCGCGGTCGAGGTTTGCGCGCCCGCCGCACCCGACGTGACCCCGCTCTCATCGCTGGGTCTGTACGGCGCCAGCCGACGCACCCGGAAGCGAGCGGGTAGTATCGGCACTGCGCAACTGCGCCCTCTTGATCCCCGGTCGTACGGATTCTGTGAGTGCGCCGGTCATCCGCACCACCGCGCCGGGCGAACCGCCCGCACCGTCGACGCCGATCAGCGTCGGGCTCGTACCTCGAACGACGCCTCCATCACCGCAGCAAGACGCTGCGGGTGATCGGGCGCCCCGGGTCGCGTGCCGACCCGTTCGAAGGATCCACCGTGTCTTCCGCTGCTCCAACCCGTTCCAATTCCCGTCACACGTCGTCCCACCAGTCCTCCTCTCACCAGTCCTCGTCCCACCAGCCCTCCTCTCATCAGCCCTCCCGGTCGACCGGTCGGTCCCGGCCGAGTCGCCCGGCTCGCACTGAGGGCGGTTTCGGTCC
>CAXULW010000024.1:0-13168 GCA_964252015.1 uncultured Jatrophihabitantaceae bacterium
CGTCCATCAGCGCGACCTTCTTCAACCACTCGCGCGGCACGTGGTACCAGTAGGCCAGCCGGTCGATGACCAGGTCGTAGTCGGGCTTGGCCCGCAGGTCGAACGGCTCGATGGTGATGCGTTCGGTTCGGTAATGGTGATGTTGGCCGTCCGCGTCCTTGACCGCGCCCAGCCGGCCGACCAGGTGCTCGAACACGCTGGGCCAGTCGTTCTCGGTGCCGAGCAACAAGCCGAGCTTGTGTGACGTAGCAACCATCTCGTTCTCCCGTGTCGTGGAAGGCTCAGCAGAAGCGGGGCAGGTGGTGGGCGATCTGGCGTTGCCAGGACGTCCAGTCGTGGGGCACATCATGACCCCACACGTCGAGGTCGTGGGAGATGCCCTTCTCGGCCAGGACGGCGGCCAGGCGGTGGGCTCCGGACAGCGCGTGGGTCGGCTGCTCCTCGAACGCGCCCTGGCCCACGACGAGGGTGAGGTGCAGGCGCCCGCGCAACCAGTCCAGGTGATCGCCGCCGAGGTTGGGCACGTAATCCACCGGGTTGTTGAAGTAGGCCGACGAGCCGCGTTCGCCCCAGGTGTGCCACAACGACGGGTCGTAGTTGCCGGACATCCCGATCGCGACCGGGAATCGGTCGGCGTGGCGCAACGCGATGTTGACGGCATGGAACGCACCGAGGCTGACGCCGGTGGCGATCAGGTCGTCACGGCCGCCACACTCGCCGGCGATGAACGGCACCACTGCGTGCAGCAGCCACCGTTCGTACACCTCGTGGCGCCGCGCGCGTTCCTCGTAGGGCACAGAACGGTCCGACCAGGTGTCGCCGTCGGCGGAATCGACGCAGTACAGCTTGATCCGCCCGGCTGCGAGCAGGTCGGCGACGGCGTCGACCATGCCGTGGTTCTCCCAGTCCGCCGCCGACCCGGCCTCGGCGGCAAAGGCGAGGACCGGCCGGCCCCAGTGGCCGTAGCTGCGCACGTGCCCGGCGAACCCGCCCTGGGGGTCGCCATGCCAGGTCTCGGTCATCGCGTCGTTTCCTGCTTCGGTTCAGTGGCCGTCCCCGGTTCGGTGACGCGCCGGATCAAGTCGGTCAGGTAGGGGTGGAAGGCGTCGCGCCAGGAGGTGTAACTGTGCACGTCGCGCACCTCGTGCAGCGACGCGGGATACCCCTGCCCGACCAGCGCCCGGAGCATGGCCCGGTTGTTGCCCAGGTTCTCCTCGATCTCGCCACAGGTGAGGACGACCGGCACCGCCCGGCGGGTTCCGGCCGAGGCGAGCATGCCGCCGACGCTGCGGGTGATCCGCGCGAACTCGGCGAATCCGCGTTCCTGGTCGTCGGTGCCGCGCTGGAAGTAGCTGCCCGATTGCAGGAACAACCCGTCGAACGCGCGCGGGGCGCTGCGGTGCGCCACCAGCAACTCCAACGCGCCCAGGCTGGCGCCCACCCCGATGACCTCGGCCACCGGCACGATGGCGCGCAGGCGCGGCAGGACCGCGCCGGTGAGCGCCCGGCCGTACGCGCCGCTGGCCGAGTACCAGTCGTCGCGCGGACCGGGGGCGAGCAGGGCCGCCCGCACCGGCGCGATCGCGGCGGTCGCGATCATGGCGCCCAGGTAGTGGGTGAACCCGGCGAGCTGGTCGTACTCGGGCCCGTCGTGCACGACGATCAACGGTGCCTTCTGATCGCCGAGGCCGGGCGCCGACCACAGCCGGCCGGTGACGTGGTGGGCCACTCCTGGGGCCGGCACGTCCAGCTCGGTGTACGCGCCCGCTGCCACCGGTTCGACCGCCAGCCACGACGGCCGCCGGTACCCGGCGAACTCGAGCACGCTGTGATCGCCGAACGCCCCGCCCACCCGCAGCGGGTTGGCCGGATCGCAGATCGTCTCCCGCCGCCCGTCGGCGTAGGTGAGTTCGAACAGGTACTCCATCCGGTCGACCGCGGGCCGGGGCACCGTCACCGACCAGACGTCGCCGACGCGATGGAGGTCGAGCTGGTCGCCGGGCAGGTGGACCTCCTGCCACAGGCGCACCGCTCGCAACTGGCGGCCGCCGTCAGCCAGGGTGAAGGTGACCGGGCCCGGTCGGGGCTCCGCACGCGTCGGGGCGAGCACCTGGGTGACCCTAATGGGCGACCGTTCTGACTCCGCATGGGCGACCGGTTCTGACTCCGCGCCCGTGCGGGACGCGCGCGCGGGCCTCGCCGTGTCCCTGGCGGGCGCGAAGTCGGTGCGGCCGAGCCTGATACTGGCCGGTAACATAGGCTGATCAGGCGCCGTCGTCGGATGGGTGTGACACGCTGACGCCAGTCGTCGCACGTCGTGCCGTTCCTCCCGCGTGAAAGGTTTGTCACCGCCCGTGAACATCGTCGTTCTGGTCAAGCAGGTGCCCGATACGTGGGCTGATCGCACGTTGTCGGAGTCGGATCGGACGTTGAACCGTGACGCGGTCGACGCGGTGATCAACGAGATCGATGAGTACGCGATCGAGGAGGGCCTGCGGCTGAAAGAGGCGTTTAATGGCGGCGCTGGCAATGAGGTGACGATCCTGTCGATGGGGCCGGATCGGGCGGCGGATTCGATCCGTAAGGCGTTGTCGATGGGTGCGGACAAGGCGATCCACGTGAGCGATCCGGCGTTGCACGGTTCGTGCGCGATGCAAACCGCCCGCGTCCTGGCCAAGGCCCTCGGCATGACCGACTGGGATCTGGTCGTGGCCGGTTCCGAGTCGACGGACGCGCGGTTGTCGATCGTGCCGGCGTTGCTGGCCGAGGCGTTGGGGGTGACGCAGTTGACCCACGCCCGCAAGGTCACCGTCGATGGTTCGACCGTGACGATCGAGCGGCAGACCGACGGCGGCTACGACACGGTGACGGGTTCCACCCCGGCCGTGGTCAGCGTGGTCGAGAAGATCAACGACCCGCGGTACCCGTCGTTCAAGGGCATCATGGCGGCCAAGAAGAAGCCGGTGCAGACGTTGACGGTGGCCGACCTCGGCCTGGCCGCGGACGAGGTCGGTCTGGCCAGCGCCAGCACCGAGGTCCGCGACTTCACCAACGCCCCGCCCCGGCAGGCCGGCACCGTGGTCAAGGACGAGGCCGGTACCGGTGCGGGCGCGATCGCTGATTACCTGCAGTCCAAGAAGCTGCTCTGAGCGGGTTGCTCGCACCCGTCATCCGTACCTCGTTGGAAAGGCAGATCTGAGCATGGCTGAAGTACTCGTCCTGGTCGAACATGTCGACGGGGCGGTCAAGAAGATCACCTACGAGTTGCTGGCTGCGGCCGGGCGCCTCGGTGAGCCGTCCGCGGTCGTCGTCGGCACAGCCGGCACCGCCAAAGGCCTGCGCGACGCGCTCGCTGACTACGGCGCGGTGAAGATCTACGCCGCGGAGAGCGAGGACGTCGGCGGTTACCTGGTCGCTCCGGTGGCCGAGGTCCTGGCCGGGCTGGTCGCGCAGTCCGCGCCGGCGGCCGTGCTGCTGGCCAGCACCCGTGACAACAAGGAGATCGGCGCCCGCCTGGCGTTCAAGCTCGGCAGCGGCATCCTCACCGACGCCGTCGACATCGACGCCGAGGGGGTTGCCACCCAGTCGGTCTTCGGCGGCGCCGTGTCCGTGCATTCGGCCGTGCGCACCGGTGTGCCCGTAGTGACGCTGCGGGCGAACTCCGTTGCCGCGGTCGAGTCGGCCGGGGCCGGTGAGCTGGTCGAGGTGCCCGTCCAAGTGTCGGAGGCGGCCAAGTCGGCGACCATCACCGACCGGACCGTGGAGGCCAGGGGATCACGGCCGACGCTGGGCGATGCGTCGGTGATCGTGTCCGGTGGCCGCGGCGTCGGATCGGGCGACAACTTCGCCATCATCGAGGCGCTGGCCGACACCCTCGGCGCGGCCGTGGGCGCGTCGCGGGCCGCGACCGATGCCGGCTGGGTGCCGCACCAGATGCAGGTCGGCCAGACCGGCGTCACCGTCTCACCCCAGCTGTACGTGGCCGTTGGCATCTCCGGTGCCATCCAGCACCGCGCCGGGATGCAGACCTCGAAGACGATCGTCGCCATCAACAAGGACCCCGACGCGCCCATCTTCGAACTGGCCGACTTCGGCGTCGTCGGCGACCTGTTCGAGGTCGCCCCGGCACTGACCCAGGAGCTGACCACACGACGGAGCTGAACCCGACCGACGCGGTCCCAGCGCCCGAGGCGACATCCCCGGCACCCGCCGCGACATCCCCCGCGCCCGCCGCGACATCCCCGGCGCCCGCCGCGGCATCCCCGGCGCCCGCGGACGGTGCGCCGGCCACCATCTTCACCGGGCCGCTTCGCCTGGTCAGCGCGGGGTTGCTGATCGTCGTCACCCTGGTCGCGTTCGAGGCCATGGCGGTCGCGGCCGCGTTACCCACCGCGGCGCGGGAACTGCACGGGCTGGCCTTGTACGGCTGGGCGTTCACCGGCTTCCTGGTCGCGAACGTCGTCGGCCTGGTGCTCTCGGGCATGCTGTCCGACCGGCGCGGACCGGGATGGCCGCTCGCGGGCGGCGTCCTGCTGTTCCTGGCCGGGCTGATCGTGGCCGGGTTCGCGCCCGAGATGGCCGTGCTCGTGGGCGGACGGGTGATTCAGGGCCTGGGCAGCGGCCTGCTACTCACCGCGCTGTACGTGATCATCGGCGAGCGCTACCACGCCGACCTGCGGCCCAAGATCTTCGCCGCCATCTCCTCGGCCTGGGTGTTGCCGTCGTTGATCGGCCCGCCCGTCGCCGGGGTGCTGACCCAGACCGCCGGCTGGCGGTGGGTGTTCCTGGGTCTGGCTCCGCTGGTGGCGGTCGGTGGCCTGATGCTCGTCCCGGTGTTGCGGTCGATGCCTGCACACGTCCGCGACGTCGCCACCGGTGCGACCGATCCGAAGCGGCTGCTGGCCGTGCTCGCGGTCGCGGTCGGGCTCGGCGCGCTGGAGCAGGCGGCGCAACGGTTGAGCTGGCCGTGGCTGGCCCCGGCCGTCGTCGGGCTGATCGCGGTGGGCTGGGGTGTTCGCCTGCTGGTGCCGCCGGGCACGTTCACCGTCCGGCCCGGCGTGGGTACCGCGGTCGCGCTGCGGGCCCTGCTGGCGGCCGCGCTGTTCGGCGTCGACTCGCTCATCCCGCTGTGCCTGACCGTCCAGCACGGCTTCAATCCCACCGCGGCCGCCTTGCCGTTGCTGCTGTCCGCGCTGGCCTGGGCCACCGGTTCGTGGTGGCAGGGACGCGACGCGCTGTCCACCACCCGGGCCGGGCTCATCCGCGCGGCCTTCGTGCTGATCGGCACCGGGTGCGTGCTGGCGTCGATCGCATCGGTGCCGAGTGGCCCGGCGTTGCTCATGTACCCGGCCTGGCTCATCGCCGGACTCGGCGCCGGTCTGGGCATGTCCAGCATCGGCGTGCTGCTGCTCAACTGGACCAACGATGCCGACCGCGGCCGGGACTCGGCCGCGTTGCAGCTCGGCGACGGGGTGCTCAGCGCGGTCACCACCGGCGCGGGTGGCGCCCTGGTCGCCGCCGCTGCCCACGGGCTGATCGGTTACACATCGGCGTTCGTGACCATCGATCTGGCCATGGCCGCGCTGGCCATCGTTGGTGTCATCGCGGCCGGGCAGGCGCGGAGCCGGTCGGCCTGAACTCGGGCGGGGCTCGAGCTCGGGGCCACTGGGCCGCGTATCAGGCCGCCTGCACTGAGCTCCTCGTCACCGTCACCGCCATATCCATTCGCCAACGGGGAGTCTCTCGTGATCATCGCTCAGCACATCCGGCGCGCGGCCGTCGTCATCCTGGCCACCGCCGCCGCGATCGCCGGCGCCGTGGCGGTAGCTCCCTCGGCCGGCGCCGCCGTCTCGGTGCGGCACGCCTGTCCGGCCGCGACTGCACGCACGGCCACGTGCTTCGCGGTCTACCAAACCGCGACCACGGCCGCGGTCGCGGGGTCCGCGGTCACGCCCGCCATCATCCAGGCGGCCTATCACCTGAGCGCCACGGCCGGAGCCGGTCAGGTCGTCGGCATCGTCGACGCGCACGACAACCCGAAAGCCGAATCCGATCTCGCCGCGTTCCGCTCGGCGTACGGCCTGCCACCCTGCACGACCACCAACGGGTGCTTCCGCAAGGTGAACCAGCGGGGCGCGACATCCCCACTTCCGGCCGGCGATCAGGGCTGGGGCCTGGAGATCTCCCTCGACCTCGACGCGGTCTCGGCGGCCTGCCCCGCCTGCAAGATCCTCCTGGTCGAGGGCGACTCGACCGGCCTGACCGATCTGGGCACCGGCGTGAACACCGCGGTCCGGCTCGGGGCCAAGGTGGTCTCGAACAGCTACGGCACCAACGAGTTCTCGGGCATGACGACCTTGGCCAACAAGTACTACGTGCACGCCAAGGTGCCCATCGTCGTCTCCTCGGGTGACACCGGATACGGCCCGGCCAGTTTCCCGGCCGTGCTCAGCAACGTGATCGCGGTCGGCGGCACCAGCCTGCGCAAGGCGGCCGGAACGGCCCGGGGCTGGAAGGAGACGGTGTGGAGCGGCGCCAGCAGCGGCTGCTCGGCCTACGTCGCCAAGCCGGCCTGGCAGACGGACGCCCTCTGCTCGAAGCGCACGGTGGCCGACGTGTCAGCCGACGCCGATCCGGCCACCGGGCTGATGGTCCGTGACAGCTACGGGTATCCGGGCACCGTCCAGGTCGGCGGCACCAGCATGGCCGCCCCGATCATCGCCGCAATAGTCGCGGCCGCGGGACACACCACCTCGGTGCACAACGCCTCGGGCGTCTACTCCCACCCCACTGCGGTGTACGACGTGGTCAGCGGCTCGAACGGATCCTGCGGCGGCGGCTACCTGTGCACCGGGAAGGTCGGTTACGACGCTCCCACCGGCGTCGGCACCCCCAACGGCACCGGCGCCCTGTAACGGTCACCGCCTCGGTAGCACCTGTGAAGGTCGACGCGTCGGTGAACCAGGCGATGAACGGTCCGCCGGCCCGCATCACCCCGCGGTCGTCCTGCGCATGGCGTGGTAGCGCCTGAGGGTCGATGAACCCGGGCCTGTCGCTACTAGGCCGCCGGGACCGCACCGGGTCCGTAGGATCGCAGGCGAGTTCCTATGCCTGCCTATCTCGACCACGCCGCCACCACGCCGATGCTGCCCCAGGCCGTCGACGCGGTCAGTGCTGCGCTGAGCCGGGTGGGCAACCCGTCGTCGCTGCACGCATCCGGTCGAGCCGCGCGGCGCACGGTCGAGGAGTCGCGCGAGGCGTTGGCCGCCGCGGTCGGCGCGCGTCCGTCCGAGGTGATCTTCACCGGCGGCGGCACGGAGTCGGACAACCTCGCGGTCAAGGGCATCTTCTGGGCCCGCCGGGACGCGGATGGGCGACGGCGCCGGGTGGTCGCCAGCCCGGCCGAGCACCACGCGGTACTGGACTCCGTCGCGTGGCTCGCCGCGCACGAGGGCGCCGAGATCACCTGGGTCGAGGTGGACGCCGACGGCGGCGTCACCCCGGGCGCCCTGCACGACGCGATCGGCGACGATCCGGACTCGGTCGCGCTGATCACGACCATGTGGGCCAACAACGAGGTCGGCACGCTCTCGCCGGTGGCCGAACTGAGCCAGGTCGCGGCCGAGCACGGCATCCCCTTGCACACCGACGCGGTGCAGGCGGTCGGGTCGACGCCGGTCGACTTCGCGTCGTCCGGCGCGGCGGCGCTCAGCCTCACCGCCCACAAGCTCGGCGGCCCTTACGGCACCGGCGCGCTGCTCCTGCGCCGGGACGTCAGCTGCGTGCCGTTGCTGCACGGCGGCGGTCAGGAGCGCGACGTCCGCTCCGGCACGTTGGACACCCCCGGCGTCGTCGGGTTGGCCACGGCGGCCGTGGTGGCCACGTCGAACCGGCCCACGCAAGCGCCCCGGATCGGCGCGTTGCGCGACCGTCTGGTCGCCGGCGTGCTCGAGCAGGTGCCGGACGCCGTGCTCAACGGATCGCGCACCCACCGTCTGCCCGGCAACGCGCACTTCTCGTTCCCCGACTGCGAGGGCGATTCGCTGTTGATGCTGCTCGATGCGCAGGGGGTGGAATGTTCTACGGGCTCGGCCTGCTCGGCCGGCGTCGCGCAGCCCTCGCATGTCCTGACCGCGATGGGTCTGAGCGTGGCCGCCGCCCGCGGCTCGCTGCGGTTCTCCCTCGGACACACCAGCACCGACGCCGATGTGGACGCCGTGCTGGGCATCATCGGCGACGTGATGGTGCGGGCCCGCGCCGCGGGTCTGGCCAACGCGCCCGGTCCGCGGTTCCAGCGCGCGCAGCGCCAGGTCGGCGTCGAGGTCCCCGCATGACCCCCGGTTTGTGGTGGCCCCTGACCCACCTGGGTGGGTCGGTTCCCACCACAAACCGGTGGGGTTTGACGTGAGGTTGCTCGCGGCGATGAGCGGCGGCGTCGACTCGGCCGTGGCCGCGGCCCGGGCGGTCGACGCCGGCCATGACGTCACCGGCGTGCACCTGGCCCTGTCCCAGGCGCCGTCCACCTTGCGCACCGGTGCCCGCGGATGCTGCACGATCGAGGACGCCCACGACGCGCGCCGAGCCGCGGATGTGCTGGGAATCCCCTTCTACGTCTGGGATCTGGCCGAAAGGTTCCGAGCCGACGTGGTCGACGACTTCATCGCCGAGTACGAGGCCGGCCGCACCCCGAACCCGTGCCTGCGCTGCAACGAGAAGATCAAGTTCAGCGCTGTCCTGGATCGCGCCGTCGGCCTCGGCTTCGACGCCGTCGTCACCGGTCACCACGCCCGGCTCGTCGACGGCCGGCTGTTCCGCTCGGTCGACCCGGGCAAGGACCAGTCCTACGTCCTGGCCGTCCTGCGCCCCGACCAGTTGGCCCGGGCCGTCTTCCCGCTCGGCGACTCGACCAAGGCCCAGGTCCGGGCCGAGGCGGCCGCACGTGGGCTCGCGGTGGCCGACAAGCCCGATTCCCACGACATCTGCTTCATCGCCGACGGAGACACCCGCGGCTTCCTCGCCCGGGCGCTGGGCGAGGCGCCCGGCGACATCGTCGACGCCGAGTCGGGCGAGGTGGTCGGCGCGCACCAGGGCACGTTCGGTTTCACCGTCGGCCAGCGTCGCGGGCTCGGCCTGGCCCGCGGCACCGACGGAGTGCCGCGGTACGTGCTGTCGCTGTCGCCGAAGACGAACACGGTCACGGTCGGAACGGCCGAACGGCTCCTGGTGGACGAGGTCGTGGCCGTCGACCCGGTGTGGACGAGCGGCACCGCGCCGTCGTCCGGCTGGCGTGGTCACGTCCAGCTGCGCGCGCACGGCCAGGTCTCGCCGGCCCGGTTGACCATCGGCGGCGCTGCCGGCCACACCGAGGTCGTGGCCGAGCTTGGCCAGGCGCAGCAGGGGATCGCCGCGGGCCAGGCCATGGTCCTGTACGACGGTGACGAGGTGGTCGGATCGGCCACCATCACCGCAGCGCGGCGGGCCGTCACGGCCCGCCAGGCCGGCACGGCCACCGGCGGCCGGGACCCCCTCGGCGTGCGCGTCGCCGGATGACCTCGCCAGCGCACGCCTGGCCGGCTGGTGCGGCCACCGGGATCGGATCCCTGCCCGGTGACGACCCGACCGAATCGGCCCGGCTGGTCTTCGACGAGTTGCCCGACCTGGCCTTCGTGCCCGAGCTGCCGGCCCGCGGTCCCGGCGCGGATCTGATCGGCCGGACCGCGGCCCTGCTGGTCGACCTGCCCGTCCAGCTCGAGCCTTCGGGCTGGCGGCTGGCCGGGCGGCCGGGGATGGACATGCGGCGGGCCCGTGACCTCCTGGCCCGCGACCTGGACGCGGTCGAGCAGGTCGGCGAGGGCTTCGTCGGCACGCTCAAGGTGCAGGTGGCCGGGCCGATCACGCTCGCCGCCTCGATCGAGCTGCCGAACGGCCACCGGGCCGTGTCCGACCCCGGCGCCACCCGTGATCTGGCCGAGTCGGTGCGCGAAGGCGCTCGGCTGCACCTGCAGGACCTGGCCACCCGCATGCCCCGGGCGACCCTCGTGCTCCAGCTCGACGAGCCGTCCTTGCCGGCCGCCTTGGCCGCGCAGATCCCCACCCCGTCGGGCTACGGGACCGTACGTGCGGTACCGGTCCAGGTGGCCCAGGACCATGTGGCCGACGTCCTGTCCGTGGCCGCGCCCGGCGCCCGCATCGTGCACTGCTGCGCCGCGAACGTCCCGGTCGCCCTGCTGCGCGCGGCCGGGGCGGACGCCCTGGCCCTCGACCACACCCTCATCGACGTGGCCACACTGGATGCGCTGGGGGAGGCGATCGACGCCGGTGCCGCGCTGTGGCTCGGCGTCATCCCGACCGGCGCCGAGAACCCGTCCGCGGCCAAGGCGGCCGACGCGGTCGTGGCGCTGTGGACCAAGCTCGGCTTCGCCCCGGAGGACCTGGCGGCCACGATCGTCGTCACCCCGGCCTGCGGCCTGGCCGGATCGAACCCGGCCGCGGCGCGCCGGATCCTGCGGGCGCTGCGCGAGACCGGCGCCCGGCTACTCGACTACAGCCAGGCCTAGCCCGATGGCCTAGCCCGATGGCCTAGCCCGCCAGACCCGCCCGCCCGAGTTGTTCGACCGTCGGCGGGTCCGGACGCGCCGAGGGTCGAACAACTTCGTGACTCTTCGGGCTTGACCTTGACCTAGGGTCAGGGCTCGAAGATGGCGCGATGACCATCACACCAGCCATCGAACTCGCCGGGCTCACCAAGTCCTACGGCGACCACGCGGTACTGCGGGGCGTGGCTCTTACCGTCCCCGCCGGCACCGTCGCGGCCCTGCTCGGCTCCAACGGCGCCGGCAAGACCACGGTGGTGAAGATCCTTTCCACGCTGCTCAAGGCCGACGGCGGCACCGCCGCCGTCAACGGGTACGACGTGGCCACCCGGCCGGCGCAGGTCCGGGCGTCGATCAGCCTCACCGGACAGTTCGCCGCCGTCGACGAGATCCTCACCGGGCGGGAGAACCTCGTACTGGTGGCCGAATTGCGTCACCTCAAGGGTCCCGGCGCGATCGCGGATGGGCTGCTGGCCCGCTTCGATCTGACCGCGGCGGCCGGGCGCCGGGTGGCGACCTACTCCGGTGGGATGCGCCGTCGGCTCGACATCGCGATGAGCCTGATCGGTGACCCGCCCGTGCTCTTCCTCGACGAGCCGACGACGGGCCTCGACCCCCAGTCGCGGATCGAGGTCTGGCGCACGGTGCGAGAGCTCGCCGGCCGGGGCACCACGGTGCTGCTCACCACGCAGTACCTCGACGAGGCCGAGCACCTCGCCGACCGGATCGCGATCCTGCACGAGGGACGGATCATCGCCGACGGAACCCTGGCCGAGCTCAAGCAACTGCTCCCGCCGAGCACGGTCGAGTACGTCGAGAAGCAGCCGACGCTCGAAGACATCTTCCTCGCCGTGGTCGGTCACGACGACCGCGACAACCACTAAGGAGCCAACGATGAACACCCATGTCTGGCGCGACACCGTCGTCCTGCTCAAGCGGTCTCTGCGCCACGTCGTGCGCAGCCCGGACACGATCATCACCACCGCCGTCACCCCGATCGCCATGCTGTTGCTGTTCGTCTACGTCTTCGGCAGCGCGATCGACGTGGGCGGCGGCAAGTACGTCGACTACCTGCTGCCGGGGGTCCTGCTCGTCACTGTCGCGTCCGGCATCGCCTACACCGCCTTCCGGCTCTTCACCGACGTCTCCGGCGGGATCTTCGAACGGTTCCAGTCGATGCCGATCGCCCGCTCGGCGGTGCTGTGGGGCCACGTGCTGACCTCGGTCGTGGCCAACCTCGTCTCGCTCGCACTGGTGGTGGTCGTCGCCGTGGCCATGGGCTTCCGCTCCGGCGCCGGATTGCTCGCCTGGCTGGCGGTCCTCGGCATCCTGGTGCTCTTCACGTTGGCGCTCACCTGGCTCGCCGTCATCCCCGGGCTCACCGCGAGGTCGGTGGACGGGGTGAGCGGGTTCTCCTACCCGCTGATCTTTCTCCCGTTCGTCAGCTCCGCGTTCGTGCCCACCGCCGGCATGCCGGGCCCGGTGCGGTGGTTCGCCCAGAACCAGCCGGTCACCTCGATCGTGAACACCATCCGCGACCTCTACGCCCAGCGACCCGTCGGCAACGCCGGGTGGATCGCCGTCGCCTGGTGCGTCGGCCTGCTGCTGATCGCCTACGCGCTCGCGATGAGCACCTACCGCCGCAAGGTCGCGTGACGTGGCCGGGAAGCTCGCAGAATAGCTCCATGCTGACCATCAGCCAGCTCGCGTCGTACGCCGGCGTGACGGTCCGCGCGGTTCGGCACTACCACGCCAAGGGGTTGCTGCCCGAGCCGGAGCGCGACCACTCCGGTTACCGGCGCTACGACGCCGCGGCGGTCGTCGAACTCATCCGGATCCGCACCCTGGCCGGTGCCGGCGTACCCCTGTCGCGGGTGCGCGAACTGTTGGCGGCTGGTGACGCGGAGTTCGCGGCGGCGGTCGCGGACATCGACCACCGTCTGCGCGCGGAAATCCTGGAACGGCAGCGCCACCTGGAGCAGATCGGCCACCTCGCGGCCGGTGACAGCCTGGCCCTGCCGCCCGAGGCGGTCGCCTACATCGACCGGATGCACGAGCTGGGTTTCCGCCAGCGGTTGATCGACGTGGAGCGCGACAGCTGGATCCTGATCGCCGCGCAGATACCGGACGAGGTACCGGCCTTCATGGCGATCAAGCACGCGCAGATCGAGCACGAGACGCTGCGCGGGCTGTATCTCGACCTCGGAGACCTGGCCGATTGCGCGCCCGACGACCCGCGGTTGCCCTCGCTCGCCGACCGGGTGGCCGCGTTCATCGAGGCGGCCGCCGCCAACGCCACTCAGGCGGTGGAGGAACAGCCGATCAGCGACGACCTGGTCGCGCTGCTGGACGCGGCGTTCATCGAGTCCTTCCCGTGCGCGCCGCGCTTGCTCGAGCTCCTCGAGGATCGCGGCTGGACCGGCTGGACCAACATCCGGCGCCTGGACCCGTGCTGAGTGCGGCTCGTACCCCGGGCATCGTCAGCCATCGCGGTGCCGCCGTCTCAGGCGGAATGTCGGTGGTGGACGGTAACGTCCGCCCGGTGAGTGACGAGACGACCGGGGTCGCGCGCGACG
>CAXULW010000024.1:13268-59747 GCA_964252015.1 uncultured Jatrophihabitantaceae bacterium
CGGGCCCGGCACGCCGAGCTGAGCACGCAGTTGGACGAGGCGTCCTACCGGTACTACGTCCTCGATCAACCCACCTCGAGCGACACCGAGTACGACCAGGCCATGCGCGAGCTGGAGGCGCTGGAGGACGCGCATCCCGGACTGCGTACGCCCGCCTCGCCCACCCAGCGGGTCGCCGGGGGGTACGCGACCACGTTCACCCCGGTCGAGCACCTGGAGCGGATGCTCAGCCTGGACAACGCGTTCTCCGACGACGAGCTCACCGCGTGGGACAGCCGCGTCCGCCGCGACGCCGGCGACGTCACCGGCTATCTCTGCGAGCTCAAGGTCGACGGCCTGGCCATCGACCTGGTGTACGACCACGGCCGGCTGATCCGCGCCGCGACGCGGGGTGACGGGCGCACGGGGGAGGACGTCACCGGCAACGTCCGCACCATCGACGGCATCCCGGACCGGCTCACCGGGGCCGACCTTCCCACCGTGCTCGAGGTGCGCGGGGAGATCTACTTCCCGGTGGCCGCCTTCGCCGACCTCAACGCCGCGCTGGTCGAAGCGGGCAAGCCGCCGTTCGCCAACCCTCGCAACGCCGCCGCGGGCTCGCTGCGGCAGAAGGATCCGCGGGTCACCGCCGGGCGGGCACTGCGGATGGTCGTGCACGGCGTCGGTCGGGTCGAGGGCGGTCCGACGATCACCGCGCAGTCACAGTGGTACGGCGTGCTGGCCGGCTGGGGCCTGCCCACCGCGGCCCGGGCCGAGGTCAAGCCCGACCTGGCCGACGTCCGCGCCTTCATCGGGTACTACGGCGAGCACCGGCACTCGGTCGAGCACGAGATCGACGGGGTGGTCGTCAAGGTCGACGACATTGCCATGCAACGCCGACTCGGGTCCACCAGCCGCGCGCCGCGGTGGGCCATCGCGTTCAAGTACCCGCCCCAGGAGGTCAACACCAAGCTGCTCGACATCCGCGTCAACGTCGGGCGTACCGGGCGGGTCACCCCGTTCGGGCTGATGGAGCCGGTGCGGGTGTCCGGATCCACGGTGGGGATGGCCACGCTGCACAACGCCGCCGAGGTCGCGCGCAAGGGCGTGCTCATCGGCGACACCGTGGTGCTGCGCAAGGCCGGTGACGTCATCCCCGAGATCGTCGGCCCCGTGGTCGGCCTGCGCGACGGCACCGAGCGCGCCTTCGTCATGCCGACCCATTGCCCGGAGTGCGGCACCGCGCTTGCGGCGCAGAAGGAGGGCGACGCCGACCTGCGCTGCCCGAACAACCGCAGCTGTCCGGCCCAACTACGCGAGCGGCTGTTCCACCTGGCCGGGCGAGGTGCTTTCGACATAGAAATGTTGGGCTACGAGGCCGCGGTCGCGCTGCTCGACGCCGGCGTGGTCACTGACGAGGGTGACGTGTTCGACCTCAACGCAGAGAAACTCGGCCGCACCGAACTCTTCACGCGCATAGATCCGGCCGATCGCACCAAGACACTGCGCGTGCTGTCGGCCAACGGTCAGCGCCTGCTCGACAACCTGCAGGCGGCCAAGTCCCGTCCGCTGTGGCGGGTGCTCGTCGGGCTGTCCATCCGTCACGTCGGGCCCACCGCGGCGCAGGCGTTGGCCCGCCAGTTCGGCTCGATCGAACGGATCGAGGCCGCGTCGACGGCCGAGCTCGCCGCCGCCGACGGCGTCGGTCCCACCATCGCCGATGCGGTGGCCGAGTGGTTCACCGTCGACTGGCACCGCGACATCGTCGCCAAGTGGCGCGCGGCCGGCGTCGCCCTGGTCGATGATTCGGTCGAGTCCGGCCCCCGTCCCCTGGACGGCATGAGCCTCGTCGTCACCGGGTCGTTGGCCGGCTTCAGCCGCGACCAAGCCACCGAGGCGATCGCCAACCTGGGCGGCAAGGTGTCCGGGTCGGTCTCGAAGAAGACCGCCTTCGTCATCGTCGGGGATGCCCCCGGCAGCAAGTACGACAAAGCCCTCTCACTCAAGGTCCCCGTGCTCGACGAGGACGGCCTGCGGGTGTTGCTCGCCGACGGACCCGACGCCGCCCGCGCGATCGCGACCGTCGGCGCGGACGAGCCGGTCACGGACTGACCAGCGCGGCGTCACGGCAGCCGGGGCGCTTTGGAATGGCGCTGATCGGCACCCGCGGTTACGTTAACTCTCGCAGCGCGGGGGTTAGCCATCGGATTCGTCCGACGAGAGGACCGCCTCGTGCTCAGAACCTTTTCCCGCCCGCCGATCTCCCGAGTCGCTCGCCGCCTGGTCGCGGTGGGGGCCGCGGCGGCGATCGTCACCTTCGGACTCGCAGTGCCCACGGCATCGGCCAGTACCCCGACCATGCCGACACCGACGGCCCTGCGCACGATCGAGCCGATGGCCGCGTACGTGCCGTCGAACTCGTGTGATCCGCGGACCAAGCCGGGAACCGCCGCCCTGGCGGCCTTGCTGGGCAAGACCTACCCGGGTCCGGTCCGCTACACCGTCCGTCCGTGCGCTGCTTCGGTCAGCGAGCACTACCAGGGCCGGGCCATCGACTGGATGGTCTCGGCCAAGAACCCCACCACGTACGCCGACGCGGCAGCCCTGTTCCGCTGGTTGTTCGCCACGGACAAGTACGGCAACACCTATTCCAACGCCCGTCGGCTCGGCGTGATGTATCTCGTGTTCAACAACAAGATCTGGGGCTCCTGGGACAAGAAGTGGGAGCCGTACAACAACTGCGCCAACCAGCCGGGCAGCGCCTACGACAACTCCTGCCACCGCACGCACGTGCACATCAGCCTGTCGTGGGAGGGTGCGAACAAGCGAACGTCGTTCTGGACCAACAAGCCGGTCGGCACCGACTACGGCCCGTGCAAGTCGCCGACCCTGAACTGGGCCGGCCTGCCGTCGGGGGTCCGCACCACGAAGTGCCCCACCCACGCCAAGCTGCAAGCGCCCGCGGGCTCGAGCACGCTGTACAAGCAGGTCATCCCGTGGTCCGGTGCCCGCGCCGTGCTCGGTAACACCGGCTCGGTCGTGGTTGCGGTCCAGCGCGTCGTCGGGGTGAGCGCTGACGGCGACTTCGGCCCGGCCACCGTGGCTGCGCTGAAGAAGTGGCAGACCGCCCATCACATCCCGGCCAACGGCACCGCCGACCAGATCACGTGGCACAAGATCATGGCCGTCGTCTAGGAGTGGTTCGACCTCCAGCGGGTGCAGACCCGCTGGAGGTCGATTAACGCGGGGGGTTACAGGACGCTGGCCAGGATGCCGGCCAGGTGATTCAACCGGGCCAGCTCGCCGGGTAGCCACCGCATCGCCGGGCGGCCGACCAGGATCACGACGTCGCCGAGAGGCGCGGCCGCCAATTCGGTGTTGGCCCCGTCCCAACCCACGCTCTCGGCCGCGTCGGGTGACTCGATGACGTCGGCGGTCTTGACCGGCCACCATGGCGCCAGCACCCGGTCCACCTCGGGCGCGGCCGAGCAGCCGGCCAGCACCTTGGCGTAGAGCACGTCGTCGATCTCGTGCGGCTCGCCGACCACGAGGGTCCAGCCGGCCCGGAAAATCCGGGTCACCCCCTCGGCCAGGCGCGGCAGGGCATCGGTGCGGTCGGCGACGAGCGCATCAATGAGTTCGAGCTCGCGATTGGGGTCGAACGCGGCCGCGTAGGGCCGGATCGACTCGACCCGCACTCCCGGCACGGTGGCCGCGGCGGAGACGAGGGTGTCCGGCAGACGACCCGGGGGTAACTCGACGACCATGTCGTCCACCGCGTAGCCGGTGCCGCGCTCGATCACGTCCACGCTGACGATGTCCGCCTCCACCGTGCCCAGCGCGGTGGCCACCAACCCCAGCGCGCCGGGGCGGTCGGGCAGCGTCACCCGCAGCAGAAAGGACATGATCGTCAGCATGCCGCGAACATGTCTCGGTGAGGTAAACGGACTACTTCTGGGGCCCGCCCGCGCCCGGCCCGGACCGCCCCGGACCGACCCGGACCCGCCGCCAAGGCCGGCTATCTCGCTCGGACCGATCCCGGCAGCGCCGTAGACTACCCAGTCGTGCCCGACATAACCCGCGACGACGTGGCCCACCTGGCCCAACTGGCCCGCCTGGCCGTGACCGACGACGAACTCGACCTGTTCGCCGGCCAGCTCGACGTGATCCTCGGCGCCGTGGCCCGGGTGTCCGAGGTCGCCGCCGACGACATCCGGCCCACCTCGCACGCCGTTCCCCTGGAGAACGTGTACCGCGCGGACGAGGTCCGCCCGTCTTTGCCGCGGGCTCGGGTCCTGGCCGGTGCACCTGCGGTCGAGGACGACAAGTTCCGGGTGCCCCGCATCCTGGGCGACGAAGCATGACGGACACGCTGGGTTCGAGCAGGCCGCGGGCATGAGCGGGCGCCACCCCACGTCCGACTCCGCCGCGGACGCACTGATCGGGTTGACCGCGGCCGAGGTCGGCGGGCTGATCTCCGCCGGGGACATCAGCGCGGTCGAGGTCGCGCAGGCCCATCTGGACCGCATTGCCGCCGTCGACGGCGACGTCCGCGCGTTCCTGCACGTCGACACCGACGGCGCGCTGGGTGCCGCCGCCGCGGTCGACCGCCGCCGCGCCGCCGGCGATGCGCTCGGGCCGCTGGCCGGCGTTCCGCTGGCCATGAAGGATGTCGTCGTCACCGAGGGCGTGCCCACCACCGCGGGGTCGAAGATCCTGCAGGGCTGGGTGCCGCCGTGGGACGCCACGGTCAGCCGCCGGGTCAAGGACGCGGGCATCGTCATGCTCGGCAAGACGAACATGGACGAGTTCGCGATGGGTTCCTCCACCGAGAACTCGGCCTACTTCGCCACCCACAACCCGTGGGACCTGAGCCGCATCCCGGGCGGGTCCAGCGGCGGTTCGAGCGCCGCCGTCGCCGCCTATGAGGCTCCGCTGTCTATCGGTACCGACACCGGTGGGTCGATCCGCCAGCCCGCCGCCGTCACCGGCATCGTCGGCCACAAACCCACCTACGGCGCGGTGTCGCGTAACGGCCTGATCGCGTTCTCGTCCTCGCTCGACCAGGCCGGCCCGTTCGGACGCACCGTGCTCGACGCCGCCCTGCTGCACAGCGTCATCGCCGGTCACGACCCGATGGATTCCACGTCCATCCCGCAGGCCGGTCCCGACGTAGTCGCCGCGGCCCGCGACGGGGCCGAGCAGGATCTGCGTGGCGTGCGGGTCGGCGTGGTCACCGAACTCGGCGGCGAGGGCTACCAGGACGGGGTGCTGTCGGCCTACCGCACCGCGGTCGAGACGCTGACCACGCTCGGCGCCGACGTCGTCGAGGTCAGCTGTCCCCACTTCGAGTACGCGCTGGCCGCGTATTACCTGATCTCACCGAGTGAGTGCTCGTCCAACCTGGCCCGCTTCGACTCCGTCCGCTACGGCCTGCGGGTCGGCGACGACGGGTCGCGCTCGCTGGAGGAGGTCATGTCCGAAACCCGCGAAGCCGGCTTCGGGCCCGAGGTCAAACGTCGCATCATCATCGGCACGTACGCGTTGTCCTCGGGCTACTACGACGCCTACTACGGCCAGGCCCAGAAGGTGCGCACCCTGATCGCGGACGATTTCACCCGCGCGTTCGGCCAGGTCGATGTGCTGGTCTCGCCGACGTCGCCGTTCGTGGCGTTCAAGATCGGCGAGCGCGCCGCCGACCCGATGGCGATGTACATCAACGACCTCTGCACGCTGCCCGCCTCCCTGGCCGGAACGCCGGCGATCAGCGTGCCGTGCGGATTGGCGCACGACCCGGGCGCGCCCGACGGCCCGCTGCTGCCGGTCGGTCTGCAGATCATGGCCCCCGCCCTGCGCGACGACCTGTGCTACCGCATCGGCGCCACGTTCGAGACCGCCTACAACGCCGCGAACGGAACGGTCCTGGCCCACGTCCGACCGCTGTCCCCAGTCACCCCCGACCAGACGGCAGGCGCACGATGAGTGTCAGCTACGACGACGTCCTCACCCGGTACGAACCAGTCATCGGCCTGGAGACCCACGTCGAACTCGGGACGAAGTCGAAGATGTTCTGCGGCTGCGCCACGGAGTTCGGCGCCGAGCCCAACACCCATACCTGCCAGGTGTGTCTGGGCCTGCCCGGCGCGCTGCCGGTGGCGAACGAGAAGGCGATCGAGTCGACGATCCGGATCGGGCTCGCCCTGAACTGCTCGATCGCCCCGTGGTCGCGGTTCGCCCGCAAGAACTACTTCTACCCGGACATGCCCAAGAACTTCCAGACCTCCCAGTACGACGAACCGCTCTGCGTGGACGGATACGTCGACGTCGAGGTGTCGGGGAAGACCTACCGGGTCGAGATCGAGCGCGTGCACCTGGAGGAGGACACCGGCAAGAACACCCACGTCGGCGGCGCGACCGGACGCATCCACGGCGCGGACTACTCGCTGGTGGACTTCAACCGGGCCGGCATCCCGCTGGTGGAGATCGTCACCAAGCCGGTGCCCGGGCTCGGTGCCCTTGCCCCCGAGGTGGCCAAGGCCTACGTCACCGAACTGCGCGACATCCTGCGCACGCTCGGGGTGAGCGATGTCCGGATGGAACAGGGCTCCCTGCGCTGTGACGTCAACACCTCCCTCGCGCCGGCGGGGGCGAGCGAGTTCGGCACCCGGACCGAGACCAAGAACGTCAACTCCCTGCGTAGCGTCGAACGCGCGGTCCGCTCGGAGATGATCCGCCAGGCCGGTCTGCTCGACCAGGGCGTGCGGATCTTCCAGGAGACCCGCCACTTCAACGAGACCACCGGGGACACCCGTTCGGGCCGCAGCAAGGAAGAGGCGACGGACTACCGCTACTTCCCGGAGCCCGACCTGGTGCCGATCGCCCCGTCGGCGCAGTGGATCGAGCAGTTGCGCGCGGCCCTGCCCGAATCGCCGACCGCCCGGCGGGCCCGGGTACGCGGGGAGCTCGGCCTGCCCGCCGACGACCTGCAGGCCATGAGCAACGCCGGGGTCACCGACCTGGTCATCGCCACCGTCGACGCCGGCGCGCCCGCGGCCGAGGCCCGCAACTGGTGGATGGGCTACCTGGCCCAGACCGCCAACCGCCGCGAGGTCGAACCGGCCGAGCTCGACATCACCGCGGCCCAGGTGGCCCGGCTCATCGCGCTGGTCGACGCCGGATCGCTGTCCGCCGGCCTGGCCCGCCAGGTCGTGGACGGGGTGCTCGAGACCGGGCACGACGTCGATGCGGTCGTGGCTGAACGCGGACTGGCCGTGGTGTCGGACTCGGGCGCGCTCACCGCGGCCGCTGACGCTGCGATCGCCGCCAACCCGGACGCGGCGGCCAAGGTCCGCGGCGGCAAGATCCCCGCGGTCGGCGTCCTCGTTGGCGCGGTCATGAAGTCCACCCGGGGTCAGGCCGACGCCGGGGCCGTGCGCACGATCCTGCTCGACCGGCTCGGCGTCTCGGAGTAGCCGTTGACCGCCCGCGCGCCCGCGGGAACGGACATCTCCTGGAAACGGTGGTTCGTTGCGGCGGTGGTCGCGGCCGGCGTGCTGTCGATCGGCGGAATCGGGTCGGCCGACGCGGCGCCGGCCGGCTCGCGGGTCCTGTTCCGGCTGGATGACCACCGGATCGACGAGGCCAGCGGGATCGGCGTCGGCATCCGCTCGCCCGGCGCCGTCTACGTCCAGAACGACAGCGGTGATTCGGCCCGATTCTTCGCCCTCGACCGGCGCACCGGCCGGACCCTAGCCGTGTTCACCGTCCCGGGCGCGGAGAACGTGGACTGGGAGGACCTGGCCGTGGCTCGCGACGCCCGCGGGGTGCCCTCGATCTGGCTGGCCGACACCGGCGACAACAGCGCCCGCCGCCACGAGGTCCGCATCTATCGCGTGGACGAGCCCGCGGTGTTGGACGAGCCGGTGTCGGACGGGCCGGTAACGGAAACGTCAGCATCGGTGACGCGGCGGACGGGCCGGCCGGACGTGTGGCGGTTGCGCTATCCGGGTGGCCCGGTGGACGTCGAGGCGTTGGCCGTCGCGCCCGGGGGAGCGATGTCGCTGGCGACCAAGTCCCCGACCGGCGACACCGTCGTCTATTCGGTGCCGTTCCGGCCGGACGCGAGCACGGTGCGCCCGGTGCGGCGGATCGGCACGTTCCAGGTGCCTGCCGCCGACGGACCGTTCGGTGGGGGTTCGCTCCTCGGACTGCTGGTCACCGCAGCCGCAATCTCGCCGACCGGTGATCGGTTCGTGCTGCGCACGTACGGCAACGCATATGTCTGGTCGCTGAAGGCTGGCAACCTGGCCGGTGCCCTGCGCACCACGCCGGTCCGGATCGCGCTGCCCGCCCAGCCGCAGGGCGAGGGCGTCACGTTCGACGGCACCCGTTTGCTGATCGACAGTGAAGGGGTGGGCTCGGCGGTGTGGTCGGTGCCGCTGCCGGCGCAGCCGTCCACCACCCCGCGGACGTCGGTCGCCGCACCGACGAGATCGACGGCGGCCACCGCCGCAGCCCAGGCATCGCCGGCGTCCACCGCCCGAAGCGGTCCGACCCGCACCGCCGTGTTGGGGCTGATGGTTGCGCTGGGGCTCCTCGTCGGCGCAGCGATCCTGGTGCGCTCACGGCGAGGTGCCCGCCGCTGAGGCCGTAGGCGCCCGACGAGCCGTACGGCTGCGTACGAGTTCATCACCGGTGCGCTGCTCGAGAATCCGCAACGCGTCGGCAAGGCGCTACCGCCGCCGCTGGACCCAGCCTGGACCGCCCGACGCGGGACCTACCGAATCCTCCACTACATCGATCAGGCCCAGCGCATCGTCGAGGTCACCGCGATCCGGCATCGCGCGGATGCCTACCGCGCTTGACCGCCTGGACCGCGGGCCCTGACCGGCTGGACCTCAGGCCTTGACCCGGCTGGACCCCAGGCCTCGACCCGGCTGGCCCTCAAGCCCCGGACGGACCGCCGCCACCGCTGGGCATGATGTGCAACACGCGTTCGTCGTCGGCCACCGGTTTGCCGCGGCCGTCCTTGTTGCTGGTGGTCAGCCACAGCGAGCCGTCCGCGGCTGTGACGACGGTGAGCAGGCGGCCGTACTTCTTCTTGAGCAGGCCGGTGAACGGCCCGGGCTCGCCCTTGGCGTTCAACGTCGCGCGGAACACGTCCTGGCCCCCGAGCCCGGTGACGTAGAGCGAGTTGCTGGCGATGGCGCAGTCACCGACACCGCCGATGCTCGCGGGCAGCATGACCGACGCGGCGGCGGTGAGGGTCGTGCCGGCCGTGATCGGGAACATGCGATCGACGCCGCCCGCCTGCACGGCGGAGATCGTGCCGAGCGTGCTGTTCAGGCAGAGCCCGTTGACGCTGGCCAGGCCCGACGTGAACACCTTGGAGGTGGGAACCGGGTTGCCCAGCGCCGGCGCCCCGAGATCGTCGATGCGCAACACCTTGCCGGCCATGCTGGTGGCGTTCGGGGCCAGGTCGGCGTGCCCGCCGTCGCCGGTACCGATCAGGATGTCGCCGTTGGTGAGCACCAGCAGCCGGCCGGTGTTGTTCACCGTTCCGCGCGGGATGTGGCTGATCAACGTGGTCACCGGCCCGGTCGCGGTGAACTGGACCACCCGGGTGTCCTGCGGCGTGGTCACCAGGGCCAGGATCAGGCCGGTCTGGGCGTAGCTGGGCGACAGCGCCAGATCGAGCAGGCCACCGCCGCCGCTGGAGTCCAGACCGGTGAGGGTGCGCACGACCGTGACCGGCTTCCCGGCGGTGGCTTGCACGTCGACGATGCGTCCGGTCGTCCGCTCGCCGACCAGCGCGGTGCCGTCGGGCAGCAGGGTGAGCCCGGTCGGCGCGGTGAGCTTGGTGGCCACCACGTTCGGATCTCCGGCGACCGGCCCGTTCGACGTCGAGGTGGACGGGCTCGGGGCCGGCGACGTGGACGACCCCTGTTGTCCGGGTTCGGACGGCACCGAGCCCGCGGTCGGTGGCGTCTCGGCGTTGCTGGGCGGAGCCGGGGTCGGGATCTGCTCCGGCGCGGTGCTCTGCTGGGGCACCCACGTCGGGTGTGCGTTCGAGCTGGCGTCAGCGCTGGAACAGGCGGCCAGACCGAGCACGCCCACCACCAGCCACGCGGAGACGGCCAGGGCGCGCGGGGACCGGCCCCGGCGGCGGTAGCCCGGGAACCGGTCGTCAGTTACCCGCGGCACTAACCCATAGTGCCCGCCGGACCAACCTGCCGCGAACGCTGAGGCTGTGCGTTCCCCTAGCTTGTGACGGTGTCGCGCCCGCGCCCCGCAGGTGGCCGAGACGGCCGCCCGCTCAGGGTGCCGCTCGACCAACCAGGAGAATCGCCCGCTCATCGTCGATGACGCGGATGGCGCGACGGTCCAGACCCCAAGCCGGGGTCGAGTGGAGCAACCGGCTGATCTGTTCGTCCTGTCTGGGGCCGGCGATCTGCAGTAGCAGCTGGCCGGCGTCGGTCAGGTGCTGCCCGGCCAGGTGCAGGCAGGCGCGGACCAGGTCGAGGCCGTCGGCGCCGCCGTCAATCGCTGCCGGCGGGTCCTCAGGCCAACGGCTGACGTCCACCGAGGGCAGGTAGGGCGGATCGGCGATGATCACCACGAACCGCTCATCTGGCCGTAAGGCGCGCTCGAGGCGGGTGTTGCGGATCTCGGTGCGTTCCGACCATCCGGCCGTGGCCGCGTTGGCATGCGCGTAGCTCGCGGCGACCTGGTCGACCTCCACCTGGACGAGGTCCCGGTTGGCCAGGACGGCGGCCGCCAACCCGATGTGACCGGCACCTGCGCACAACTCGAGCACCGGACCGGGTTCGGCGTGTGTGCAGATCTCCGCTGCCCACTCACTCTGCTGCAAGGTCCACGGCCGAGGAGTCAAGACGCGCTCGTCGTAGTGCACCGTCAGCGGCCCAAACCGACACGAACGGCTGCGTGCGCGTGGCGTCACTGGTTTCTCCCCGCCGCCGCCCGGGTGTACCCACGCAGACCGAGTCGACCGTCGCGGGCAAATGTACGGGATGTAACAGGAGCATGACGTGAGGTACCTTGGCGATGGCCGAGCCACGCGCCAGATCCGCCCGACAGACAGCTTCCCCGGAGTCCTCACGGCGAAGTTCTGGAGACTGACGATGTTGCTTCCTATCCCACGTGGCCCCGTGAGCGCCTCGGTGGTGCGGGCCCTTTCTCGCAACGATCCGTCGATGTTGCTCATGCCCGTTGCGGATCACGGGCTTGATCCGGTCACCGATGAGGACCTGCAGCTGGCGTTGTGGGTTTGCTACGAACTTCATTACCAAGGGTTCGAGCACATCGACGGGACGTGGGAGTGGCAGCCGGAGCTCATCGCGGTACGCCGTGCGCTGGAGCAGCAACTGCTCGATGCGCTGCGACGCGACGTCTCCGTGCCGGAACCCAGCGGCTCGGTGGCAGTCAGCCTGCGCGAACTGGTGGACGCCGACGATGGCCCGTCGGTGTCGCGTTATATCCAGCGAGACGCCACGGCCGAGCAGTTGCGCGAGTTCGTGATCCACCGCTCGATCTACCAGCTCAAGGAAGCCGACCCGCACACCTGGGCCATCCCGCGACTCACCGGCCGCGCAAAGGCCGCACTGGTCGAGATCCAGGTCGATGAATACGGCGGCGGTGACCCCACCCGAATGCACTCCGAGCTGTACCGCACGCTCATGCGTGGCCTCGACCTGACCGACGAGTACGGCGGCTACATCAACGTGGTGCCGGCGGTCGCGCTCGCGATCAGCAACGTCATGTCCATGTTCGGGTTACGCCGCGACCTGCGGGGCGCCTTGGTCGGACATCTCGCGGCCTACGAAATGACGTCATCCGCTCCCTGTCGCCGTTACGCACAGGGGTTACGACGCCTGGGCGGTTCGGACCAGGCCTGCGAGTTCTACAACGAACACGTCACCGCCGACGCCTTGCACGAACAGCTCGCCGCCCACGACCTCTGCGGCGGCCTCGCCGACAGCGAACCCCACCTCACCCGCGACATCCTGTTCGGCGCAGCTACCAGCCTCTACATCGATACCCGTTTCGCCGAACACGTCCTCAGCTGCTGGGCGGCACACGAGACGTCGTTGCAGCAAGGTCGTTCCCCGGCTCTGGAACTGGCCAGCGTTTCCTAGTCGCCCGCTGTCGCCGCGGCCGGCCGGTCACCACGGCGCCCGCCGTTCTTGTGACTGCCATCGCATAAGGGCTTCAACGCCGACCGGCCGCACCGGCACAGCGCGACCAAACGTCCGGTCGGCGTCACCGTGCCGTCGATCTCGCGCACCTCGAAATCACCTCGGAGCACCAGGGGCCCGTCCGGATAGGCCGTGACCGTGGCCCGCGGTGGCCGATCAGGCCTATCCGGACGCAAAGGCGTGCTGTCCACGGTGTTGCCCTTCTCGAGTCGCCTGGGCCGGTGCGTACCCGGCGGCCGGGACGAGCGTCCTTCACCTCGTCCGGTGCGGGATTGGCGCAAGGGTCGTCCTTGACGCGAACCCCGCCGAGTCTAATCGGTCAACGGATCTGAACCCCCGGCTCACACCGCCCCCCCCCGGAACCCGGCGCGGTACGTTTGCCGCCTGCTGATGCAACGCTGTGACCCGGACCGGTCAGACCGACGATGTGGTGTCGCTGGTCATGCCTGGGACCGGGAACCCAGGAAGGTCCGGGACATGTCGAGGCAACGGCCGCGGTGGCGTGAACGTAGCGTCGTGATTCGCTGGTGGCGGCTCAGCCGGACCCGGCGGCCGGTGACGTTCAACGAAAAAGTCCGGTACAAGATGCTGCGCGACCACCGCCCCCTGGTCGTAACGTTCGCCGACAAGGTCGCCGCCAGGACCTACATCACCGAAATCGTCGGGCCGCAGTACCTGCCCCGAGTGCTGCACATAACTGACGACCCGGCGACGCTGCGGCACCTGGACCTGCCCGAGCGCTACGTCGTGAAGCCCAGCCATGGCAGCGGCGTCGTGGTCATCGTCTCACCCGACGCCCCCGCCGCCGCCCGACTACCGCCTGCGGTGGCGGGATGGGTGTACTGCCACGTTCGGCCCGAAGCCGTGTCGATCGATGACCTGGTGGCGTTATGCGCATCGTGGCTGACCCAGCTCTACGGGCAGGGACCCAACCGGGAATGGGCCTACGGCCGGGTCTCCCGCCGCATCATCGTCGAGGAACTCCTCTTGGACGCCCGCGGTGACATCCCCCAGGACTACAAGCTGTTCGTCTTCAACGGCCGTTGCCGCTACATCCAGGTCGACGGCGGTCGATTCGACCACCGCACCCAGGACTTCTACGAGCCGGACTGGACCCACTTACCTTTGAGCGGCGGACCCGCCTGGGCCACCCCGCCCGCCCCGCCACCCACGCAGCTGCAGGAGATGATCGACGTCGCCCAACGGCTGGCGGTCGACACCGATTTCGTCCGCGTCGACCTCTACGTCCTGGACGGCCGCATCGTCGTCGGTGAGTTGACGAACTACCCCGCCGGCGGCGACAGCCCGTTCTACCCAGAAACGTTCAACACCGACTTCGGGCGCCACTGGACCGTACCCAAGCGCTATCGCGCCTGACGGCGGCGGCCGGTGGAGTCAGGTCGGCCATTTCGACTACGGATCGGACGGTTCGTGGGCCGGCTCGGCTGCTGCTGTACCCGCGGGTGTCACGTCGGCGGCGGCCGGCTCGTCCCGCTCGTCCGCCGGGCGTACCGGCGCCGGGATCGCCGGCACCAGGTTGCCGCTCACCTGCGACAGGACCGGCAGGTGACGCACCCGCACGTACGGCAGCAGGACCGCGCTCTGGTCGTCCAGGGCGACGGACACGTGGCCGCGTTCGCTGATGAGCAGCCCACGCACCCGGCTCCACGGAATGCTCTCCCGGCCGAACATGGCCCGCACGGTGATCCGCTGGGCGTCCACGATGGTGGCGCGGCGGGCGACGAAGAACGCGGCCAACAACGGCACCAGGTACACCGTCGTCCACGCCAACGAACTGACCAGCACCGTCACCCCGAGACCCAGGAACAACACGGGCAGGTAGGCCGAGCGCGGCAACCGGAAAACGGCCCGCACCACCGGGTTGTCGTCGGCGCCGCTCACGGCATTGACCGTACGCGGCACCGTCCCCTCCGGGTGCGTACGCTCAGCGGTCGTGACCAGCCCGGAGACAGCCAGCCCCGCCAGCGCGGATGACCCGACCAGTGCGACGTCGTCCACCGACACCCCCCGCCACCACCGTAAGCCGCACAGCGGCACCGTCACCGACGGCATCCAGCGGGCGGCGTCGCGCGGAATGCTGCGCGCCGTCGGCATGGGCGACGACGACTGGCGCAAGCCCCAGGTGGGCGTGGCGTCGTCGTGGAACGAGATCACCCCGTGCAACCTCTCCCTTGACCGGCTGGCCAAGCGGGCCAAGGTCGGGGTTCGGGCCGCGGACGCATTCCCCATGGAATTCGGCACTATCTCGGTGTCCGACGGCATCTCGATGGGCCACGACGGCATGCACTACTCCCTCGTCTCCCGTGAGATCATCGCCGACTCGGTCGAGACGGTCATGCGGGCCGAATGCCTGGACGGGGCGGTGCTGCTGGCCGGGTGCGACAAGTCCCTGCCGGGCATGCTCATGGCCGCCGCCCGCCTGGACGTGGCCGCCGTCTTCCTCTACGCCGGTTCCACCCTGCCCGGAAAGCTCAACGGCAACGACGTCACGATCATCGACGCGTTCGAGGGCGTCGGCGCCTGCCTGGCCGGCAAGATCACCCGCGAGGAACTGACCGAGATCGAGAAGGCCATCTGCCCGGGCGAAGGCGCGTGCGGCGGTATGTACACGGCTAACACCATGGCCTCGGCCGCGGAGGCGCTGGGCATGTCACTGCCGGGTTCGGCCGCCCCGCCCGCCCCGGACGCGCGCCGCGACGTCTACGCCGAGCGCTCCGGCGAAGCCGTCGTCGCCCTCATCGACGCCGGCATCACCGCCCGCCAGATCCTGACCAAGGAAGCGTTCGAGAACGCGATCACCCTAGTCATGGCCCTGGGCGGATCGACCAACGCCGTCCTGCACCTGCTGGCCATCGCCCACGAGGCCGAGGTCGAACTCACCCTGGCCGACTTCAACCGGATCGGTGACAAGGTGCCGCACCTGGCCGACATGAAGCCGTTCGGCCGCTACGTCATGACCGACATCGACCGTATCGGTGGGATCCCGGTGGTCATGCGCGCGCTGCTGGACGCGGGGCTGTTGCACGGTGACGCCCTGACCGTGACGGGCAAGACGCTGGCCGAGAACCTGGACGTTCTCGCCCCGGCCCAGCCCGACGGCCAGGTCATCCGCGCACTCGACGAGCCGATCCACCGCACCGGCGGGCTGACGATCCTGCACGGCTCGCTGGCCCCGGAAGGCGCAGTGGTGAAGACGGCCGGCTTCGACGCCGAGGTCTTCCACGGCACCGCGCGGGTGTTCGACCGCGAGCAGGAGGCGATGCTGGCCGTCGCCGACGGCAGCCTCGGCCCGGGTGACATCGTCGTCATCCGGTGGGAGGGGCCGCGCGGCGGGCCGGGCATGCGCGAGATGCTGGCCATCACCGGAGCGATCAAGGGCGCCGGCCTGGGCAAGGACGTCCTGCTCCTCACCGATGGCCGCTTCTCCGGTGGCACCACGGGGCTGTGCATCGGCCACGTCGCACCCGAGGCGGCGGTGGGCGGACCGATCGCGCTGGTTCACGACGGCGACCGCATCGTCGTCGACATCGCCAACCGCATCCTGGACCTGGACGTGGACGACGCCGAACTCGAGCGCCGCCGCGCCGCCTGGACCCCGCTCCCACCACGCTTCGACTACGGCGTGCTGCGCAAGTACCAACGCCTGGTCGGCAGCGCCGCGCAAGGCGCCGTCTGCACCTGACCTTGCGAATCGGGTGCCCAGAAGGACGCTGGGCGACCATCTGTGCACCCGATCCGCTGATTGAGGAACGACGGGGTCCCGGATGGTGGGAATTGCGTCCCGCTGCTTGAACGCTCGGCAACAACGGTGTAACTTTTCCTACGTGATCCAGCTCGTACTCATCGGCCAGCGCGTCAGGTAGCCCTCACCGGCCCCACCCGACGCGCTCACCCTTCGTGCCCAGGCACGAGGGGTTTTTTGTTGCACGAGAAGTTGGTTGCACGTCCTAGCAGATCCGAAAGGAACCGATCATGGCCCCGGCCCGAATCACCGAATCGATCAGCGGAGCTCAGGCGCTCATCCGCTCACTCGAAGAGGTCGGAGCCGAGAACGTATTCGGCATCCCCGGCGGCGCGATCCTGCCTGCGTACGACCCTCTGTACGACTCCACAAGAGTCCGGCACATCCTGACCCGCCACGAGCAGGGCGCGGGACATGCCGCAGAGGGCTACGCGCAGGCCAGCGGCCGGGTCGGCGTCTGCATGGCGACGTCCGGGCCGGGGGCGACGAACCTGGTCACCCCGCTGGCCGACGCCTACATGGATTCGGTGCCGATCGTGGCCATCACCGGCCAGGTCGCGGTGCCGTTCATCGGAACGGATGCTTTCCAGGAAGCCGATATCTCCGGCATCACCATGCCGATCACCAAGCACAACTTCCTGGTCCAGCGGGGCGCGGACATCGCCCAGACGATCGCTGAGGCGTTCCACATCGCCGGTACCGGTCGCCCCGGTCCGGTGTTGGTGGACGTGCCCAAGGACGTGCTCGTCGCGCCGACCACCTTTGAGTGGCCGCCGACGATGAACCTGCCCGGCTACAAGCCGGTGACCAAGCCGCACGGCAAGCAGGTGCGCGAGGCGGCCAAGCTGATCGCGTCCGCGCGCCGACCCGTGCTGTACGTCGGCGGTGGGGTGATCAAATCCCGGGCCAACGTCGAGCTGTTGACGCTGGCCGAGCTGACCGGCATTCCCGTGGTCACCACGCTGATGGCCCGGGGTGCGTTCCCGGACAGCCACCGTCAGCATCTGGGCATGCCCGGGATGCACGGGACGGTGGCCGCAGTGACCGCGCTGCAGAAGGCTGACCTGCTGATCGCGCTCGGCACCCGGTTCGACGACCGGGTCACCGGCCGGCTGGACAGCTTTGCCCCGCTGGCGTCCGTCATCCACGCCGACATCGACCCGGCCGAGATCGGCAAGAACCGCGTCGCCGACGTGCCGATCGTCGGCGACGTGGGTCAGGTCATGCGTGAGCTGGCGGTGGCGGTGAAGGCCGAGTTCGACGCCGGGCACCGCGCCGACCTGACCGGCTGGTGGGAGCAGGCCGACCGCTGGCGCCGCGCCTTCCCGCTCGGTTACGAGGAGCCGGCCGACGGCGAGCTGGCCCCGCAGTACGTCATCTCCCGACTCGGCGAGATCGTCGGACCGGACGCGATCTACACCGCCGGCGTCGGTCAGCACCAGATGTGGGCCGCCCAGTTCATCAAGTACGAGAACCCCTACACCTGGCTCAACTCCGGCGGGCTGGGCACGATGGGCTATTCGGTGCCGGCGGCGATGGGGGCCAAGGTCGGCTGCCCGGACAAGACGGTCTGGTCGATCGACGGCGACGGCTGCTTCCAGATGACCAACCAGGAGCTGGCCACCTGCGCGATCGAGAACATCCCGATCAAGGTCGCAGTGATCAACAACGGCAACCTGGGCATGGTCCGGCAGTGGCAGACGCTGTTCTACGGCGAGCGCTACAGCCAGACCGAGCTGGGCACCCACGCGCCGAAGGACCGCAGCGCCGCGCGCGTGCCCGACTTCGTCAAGCTGGCCGACGCGCTCGGCTGCATCGGCCTGCGGTGCGAGAAGGCCGAGGACGTCGACTCGACGATCGAAAAGGCCATGTCGATCAACGACCAGCCCGTGGTGGTCGACTTCACCGTCGGCAAGGACGCCATGGTCTGGCCGATGGTCGCGGCCGGCACCAGCAACGACGACATCCAGGCCGCCCGCGGCATCCGCCCCGTCTGGGGTGAGGACTGATATGTCGGTTCACACGTTGTCAGTTTTGGTCGAGAACAAGCCCGGCGTGCTCGCCCGGGTGGCGGGACTGTTCAGCCGGCGTGGTTTCAACATCGAATCGCTCGCGGTCGGACCGACCGAGAACGCCGAGGTCTCCCGCATCACCATCGTGGTCAGCGTCGAAGGCGACGCCTTGGAGCAGGTGACGAAGCAGCTGAACAAGCTCATCAACGTGCTGAAGATCGTCGAGCTGGAACCCAAGCAGGCGGTCCGGCGCGAGCTCTTGTTGGTCAAGGTCCGCACCGACGACACGACGCGCCGCAGCGTGCTGGAGACGGTCGAGCTCTTCCACGCCAAAGTGGTCGACATCGGCCCCGAGGCGCTGACGATCGAGATCACCGGCTCGCAGGAGAAGCTGGCCGCGATGATCGAGATGCTGTCGCGTTACGGCATCCGTGAGATGGTGCAGTCCGGCGTGGTGGCGATGAGCCGCGGCCCGCGTTCGATGACCCAGACCGCGATTCGCTCGGTCGAACGTTCCGCCTGAACCTGAGCTCCACCTGACTTCAACCTCAACCTGAACCCGAGACCATCCCGAAGGAGACGCGACCAACCATGGCCGTGACGATGTACTACGACGACGACGCCGACCTCGCGATCATCCAGCGCCGCAAGGTGGCCGTGCTCGGCTACGGCAGCCAGGGCCAGGCCCACGCGCTCAGCCTGCGCGACTCCGGTGTTGACGTTCGCGTCGGACTGCTGGCCGGGTCCAAGAGCCGGCAGAAGGCCGAGGACGAGGGCCTGCGCGTCGTCACGCCCGACGTGGCCGCGGCCGAGGCCGACCTGATCATGGTGCTGGCCCCCGACCACAAGCAGCGCGGTCTGTACGCCGACTCCATCGAGGCCAACCTGAACGACGGCGACGCGCTGTTCTTCGGGCACGGCTTCAACATCCGCTTCGGCTACATCAAGCCGCCGGCCAACGTGGACGTGGCCATGGTTGCACCCAAGGGCCCCGGGCACCTGGTGCGCCGCCAGTTCGTCGACGGCAAGGGCGTGCCCGTGCTCGTCGCGGTCGAGCAGGACGCCAGTGGCCACGCCCTGGCGCTGGCGCTGTCCTACGCCAAGGCCATCGGGGGCACCCGGGCCGGCGCAATCGAGACCACGTTCACCGAGGAGACCGAGACCGACCTGTTCGGCGAGCAGGCCGTCCTGTGCGGCGGTGCCTCGCAGCTGGTCCAGTACGGCTTCGAGGTGCTCACCGAGGCCGGCTACGAGCCCGAGATCGCCTACTTCGAGTGCCTGCACGAGCTCAAGTTGATCGTCGATCTGATGTACGAGGGTGGCATCGCCAAGCAGCGCTGGTCGATCTCGGACACCGCTGAATACGGTGACTACGTCTCCGGCCCGCGCGTGATCGACCCGCACGTCAAGGCGAACATGCAGACGATCCTGGCCGAGATCAAGGACGGCTCGTTCGCGGCTCGGTTCATCGCCGACCAGGACGCCGGCGCCCCCGAGTTCAAGGCGCTGCGCAAGAAGGGCGAGCAGCACCCGATCGAGAAGGTCGGTCGCGAGCTGCGCGGTCTGATGAGCTGGGTCTCCAGCGACGACGACTACGTGGAGGGCAACGCCGCGCGTTGATCTCGCCGCCCCGCGTTGATCTTGCCGCCGCCGGGCCGAAGCCGTTCTGGGGGTTGGTTCGACGCGTGCCGGTTTCAGCGGGAAACTAAGCGGTTTCTGGGTTGCGGTGGGCCTGGGTCGGGGTCACGATGGGGCGGACGGGCCGATGGCCCGGCCCCATCCCATCGTTGTGAGGAACTACTTGCCCATGCCCGCTCCGCGCCGTCCCTGGCAGCCCCGGGAAGACGTGTCTGCCCGGCGGGCGCGCATCCGGTCGATGTCGCGCGGGGCGAGCGTAGCCGTACTGGTGCTCGTGCTGGCCGTCGCCGGCAGCGTGGCGGGGATCGTCACGTCCAACCGCCAGCACGGCGCGGCCACGGCTGCGGCGGCGGTCCTGATCTCACGTGGTTCCAGCGCCGGCGGCTCCACCGGCACCGGTTCCGGCGGGACTTCCGCCAGCAGCGGTAACCCGTCGCAGTCCTCCAGCGCGCTCGTGGTGAGCCCGGTGCTGCCCATCGCGGCCACGACCAAACCTGTCTCGCAGGGTCAGCCCGGCGTCGTTCCGGTGCCGCTCGCCCCGAGGGCGGTCGCCGGCCCGATCCCGTTGCTGGCCTGGCAGGCCTATCACCGCGCCGCCGCCAGTTCGGGATGCCAGCTGCCGTGGTACCTGCTGGCCGGCATCGGCAAGATCGAATCCGATCACGGCCGGTTCCACGGGGCCCGCTACGACGTGGCCGGGACGGTTCACCCGGCGATCTACGGCCCGCCGACCGCCTACGGACCGGCGATGGGGCCGATGCAGTTCATCCCGCCGACGTGGGCCTCCTACGCCACCGACGGCAACGGTGACGGCATCGCTGATCCGCAGAACGTCTTCGATGCCACCAAGGCCGCGGCCCACTACCTGTGCAACGCCGGCGGGCCCGACCTGTCCGGGGCGGCGGCGCAGCGCCGGGCCGTCTTCGCCTACAACCACCTCGACTCCTACGTCGCCGACGTGCTCGCCTTCGCTGCGGCCTACCAGCACGGCCGGCCCGAGAGCACCGTGCCGCTGGTGCCGATCTCGAACCCGAAGCCGGCCACGACCTCGCCGACCAAGACGTCGAACCCGGCCACCACTACTTCGGCCACCAACACGACCACCCGATCGACCTCGACCACGCGGCCGACGTCAGTCACCCCGACAACGTCCGCGACGTCGCCGACCGGCAGCCCGACGTCCACCGGGCCGGGCGGAGCCTGCTCGACCACCGCCAGCCCGACGGTGGTGCCTACGACCAGCATCCCGAGCAAGACCACCGCACCGACCAAGACCACCGCACCGACCAAGACCACCGCCCCGAGCAAGACCAGCGCCCCGAGGAAGACCACGTCACCGACGACCTCGCGCACCACGTCGCGGTCCCCGACGTCCAGCGGGTCGGCACCGACCTGTCCGGTCTGCCCAACCCCGTCCGGGACAGCAACGACTACGCCGACTTCTACGCCGACGACCACGCCGACGACCACGCCGACGACATGCGCGCCGTCGCCCACGACGTCGGCGACGACCCGTAAGTCCTGACCCCGCCCGGTCCTCCGTCGGCCCCAACCCTCCCCCGCGTCCTGGCCCGCTCTGCGGGTCGGCGTCGCATGGAGGGGTCCCGAAGCGTCGCCTGCGCCCGCTAAGCGCCAAAACGCGCCGGGGGCTTGTTACAGGAGTGACACAAGGTGTAAGCACCTAACGTGCATTCCACTTCCCCCGGGTCGGTGCTCTTGGCGGACGGGCTACGCCTGCACGTCAATGCTCTCGACTACACGCTGCTGACCGGCTACTTCATCATCGTGATCGCGATAGGTCTGGCCGCGCGCCGGGCGATCGCCACGAGTGAGGACTTCTTCCTGTCCGGGCGGTCCTTACCCGGCTGGATCACGGGTCTGGCCTTCATCTCGGCCAACCTGGGCGCGATCGAGGTGCTGGGCAACGCGGCCAACGGCGCCCAGTACGGCATCTCCACCGTGCACTTCTACTGGATCGGCGCAGTTCCGGCCATGCTGTTCCTGGCCCTGGTGATGATGCCGTTCTACTACGGGTCGCACGTGCACAGCGTCCCGGAATACCTGCGCCGCCGGTTCGGCCCGGGCGCACACCTGTTCAACGGGCTGTCGTTCGCCGCGGCGGGCGTGCTCGTCGCCGGGGTCAACCTCTACGCGTTGGCGCTGGTCATCAGGGCCCTGATCGGCTGGCCGTTGTGGATCGCCATCGTCGTCTCGGGGTTGGTCGTCCTCGTCTACGTCGGCGTTGGCGGGCTGTCCGGTGCCATTTACAACGAGGTGCTGCAGTTCTTCGTGATCGTCGCCGGACTCATTCCGGTGGTGGTCGTCGGCTTGGTCAAGATGCACGGCTGGTCTGGTCTCAAGCACACGGTCAGCCAGACCGGGCCGCTGCACGGCAAAGCGCTCGCCACCTGGGCCGGCACGCACGTAGGGCATCCGACCAACCCGTTGGGCGACTGGATCGGCATCATCTTCGGCCTCGGTTTCGTGCTGTCCTTCGGGTACTGGACGACCAACTTCGCCGAGGTTCAGCGGGCGCTGTCGGCCAAGGACCTGTCGGCGGCGCGGCGGACGTCCATCATCGGCGCGTTCCCGAAGATCTTCATTCCGATCCTCACCGTCGTCCCCGGGCTGCTGGCGCTGGCCCTGCTCAAGGACAAGATCGGGCCGGGCGGCGAGTACACCTACAACGACGCAATCCCTTATCTCATCGGCAACTTCCTGCCCAACGGCGTCCTCGGCGTAGCCCTCACCGGCTTGCTCGCCGCGTTCATGGCCGGTATGGCCGCGAACATCTCGAGCTTCAACACGGTGTGGACGTACGACATCTGGCGGCCCTACATCGTCAAGGACCGCGAGGACTCCTACTACCTGCGCCACGGCCGGATCATGACCGTGGTCGGCATCGTCATCAGCATGGGCACGGCGTTCATCGCCGCCGGCTACAACAACCTGTTCAACTACATCCAACTGCTCTTCTCATTCTTCAATGCGCCACTCTTCGCGACGTTCCTGCTCGGGTTGTTCTGGAAGCGGATGACCGCCGCCGGTGGCGTGTGGGGCCTGGCCACCGGCACCTTCGGCGCGCTCGTGGGTCACTTCCTGTTCGTCGGGGCCAGCTTCCTCGGCCACGCCGGGCCGTTCATCTCCATCTCCTCAGGACAGAGCGCGAACTTCTACGGCGCGATCATCGCTTTCGTCAGCGACCTGGTCGTATCGATCGCGGTGAGCCTGGTGACCAGACCCAAGACCAGCGCTGAACTCGAGGGCCTGGTCTGGGGGCAGGCGCCCACCGACCTCGTGGACACGGGCGCTGACCACTGGTACACCAACGTGTGGTGGCTGTCCGGCATCATTGCGGTGCTGACGGTAGCCATGAGCGTTCTGGTGACGGTCTGATGGCCACGTCCAGGCGCAAGAAGCCGACCAACCGTCCTTCGGCCGGGCGGACGGCGTCGGCGGCCAAATCGACGTCGGCGGCGAAGTCGACGTCGGCGGCTAAGTCGACGTCCGCGAGATCGGCGGCCGCGAAGTCGACGTCGGCCGCCAAGTCGGCATCAGGGAAAGCGCGATCGGCCAATCAGGGAGGAAAAGTGAACGAGCCGACCGGTCCGCAGGACTCGAGCTCGGCGTCGAAGCGGCTTTTCGACCTGCGCTGGCTGATCGCGGGCATGTTCGTCGTCTACGGCATCATCCTGAGCATCACCGGGATCTTCGACTCGCAGGCCGAGATCGACAAGGCGGCCGGCGTGCGGATCAACTTGTGGACGGGCATCGGCATGTTCGTCGTCGGCCTGGTGTTCGCAGCGTGGGCGCGCTGGCGGCCGCTGCGGCCCGAGTAGTCCGTCCCACTTGGTAGGACGCAATACCGGCAAGTGGGAACCGGCGCCCGTCATCGGCTACGGTTCGCGACATGAAACTGGCGGTCATCCCCGGTGACGGAATCGGCGTCGAGGTAACGGACGCGGCGTTGACCGTGCTGCACGCGGTGCTGCCCGGCGTCGAGCAGACGCGGTACGACCTGGGCGCCACCCTCTACCACCGCACGGGTGAGTTGCTGCCCGATTCGGTGCTTGCCGAGCTGCGCGAGCACGACGCCATCCTGCTCGGCGCCATCGGCGACCCGTCGGTGCCGCCGGGCGTGCTGGAACGTGGCTTGCTGCTGAGGCTGCGCTTCGAACTCGACCACCACGTCAACCTGCGCCCGGTGAAGCTGTATCCCGGTGTGGTCACCGCGCTGGCCGGCAGCCCCGACGTCGACATGGTCGTCGTGCGGGAAGGTACCGAAGGGCCCTACGCGGGCACCGGCGGATCGCTGCGGACCGGCACGGTGCACGAGGTGGCCAGTGAGGTCAGCGTCAACACCGCCTACGGGGTCGAGCGGGTCGTACGCGACGCGTTCCGCCGCGCTCTGTCCCGCCCGCGCCGCCACCTGACCTTGGTGCACAAGACCAACGTCCTTGTCCACGCCGGCGGGTTGTGGGCGCGCGTCGTGGCGCAGGTCGCGCCCGACTTCCCCGACGTCACCGTGGCCTACCAGCACGTCGACGCGGCGTCGATGTTCTTCGTCACCGACCCGGGCCGCTTCGACGTCGTCGTCACCGACAACCTGTTCGGCGACATCATCACCGACCTCGGTGCCGCGATTGCCGGCGGTATCGGGTTGGCCGCGAGTGGCAACCTCGACGTGACCCGGACCAACCCGTCCATGTTCGAGCCCGTGCACGGTAGCGCGCCGGACATCGCCGGGCAGGGCGTGGCTGATCCCACCGCGGCGATCCTGTCGGTGTCGATGCTGCTCGACCACGTGGGTGAGACCGAACTGTCGCAGCGGGTGGAACGTGCGGTGGCCGCGGACCTGTTCGACCGCCGGGAGTCCGCACCGGCCGGCACGAAGGAGATCGCCGAACGCCTGGCCACCGCCGCATCCGCCTGAGCGCCATCGCCGGTTAGCGCCCAGAGCGTTGGCCTCGCAGCAGTCGCGTCACCGGCGTGTCCGCCTGCACCGAGGCCAACGCTGGGCCGGCGTGATGTGGCACACTTACCCCGTGCAGTACCAGCTCGCGATTATCAACTAGCGCGTCGGCCCGCAGCTTCCCCGTCGACGCGCAGACCTCCCACGCATGTGGGGGGTCTTTTGTTTTGCCCGCGGTGGCGGCGAGATCCGAACGGCCGACACACCTACCGAGAAGGAACCCGACATGCAGACCGACGCCTTCCACGTCTTCGACACCACGTTGCGGGACGGGGCCCAGCGGGAGGGCATCAGCTACTCCGTGGCCGACAAGCTGGCCGTGGCCCGGCTGCTGGACCAGATCGGCGTCGGTTTCATCGAGGGCGGCTGGCCCGGCGCCATGCCCAAGGACACCGAGTTCTTCGCCCGGGCCGCTGACGGTGAGCTGGCGCTGACCAACGCGGTGCTCGTCGCCTTCGGGGCCACCCGCAAGCCGGGCGTGGCCGTCGAGGACGACCGTCAGGTGCAGGCGTTGCTGGACTCCCGGGCCACGGTGATCACCCTGGTGGCCAAGTCCGACGTCCGCCACGTCACCGATGCCCTGCGCACCACGTTGGCCGAGAACCTGGACATGGTCGCCGACACGGTGGCCTTCCTGCGCGCCCACGGCCGCCGCGTGTTCCTGGACTGCGAGCACTTCTTCGACGGCTACAAGCACGACCCGGGTTACGGGGTTCAGGTGCTGCAGGCCGCGGCCGGTGCGGGCGCCGACGTGGGCATCATGTGCGACACCAACGGCGGCATGCTGCCGATGGACGTGTACCGCGTCGTCACCGACGTGGCCGCCCGCGCGGGTGTGCGCCTGGGCATTCACACCCAGGACGACACGGCCTGCGCGGTGGCCAACACCCTGGCCGCGGTCGAGGCCGGCGCCACCCACGTCCAGGGCACGGCCAACGGCTACGGCGAACGGGCCGGCAATGCCGACATCTTCGCCGTCATCGGCGGGCTGGTGACGAAGATGGGCCTGGACGTGCTGCCCGACGGATGCCTGCCCGAGCTCGTCCGGGTGTCGCACGCGATCGCCGAGATCGCCAACCTGGCCCCGAACACCCACCAGGCCTACGTCGGGTCCTCGGCCTTCGCGCACAAGGCCGGCCTGCACGCCTCGGCCATCAAGGTCGCGCCGGAGATGTACAACCACCTCGACCCCTCCGTGGTCGGCAACGCCCAGCGCATCCTGGTCACCGAAATGGCCGGCCGGGCCTCGGTGGAACTGAAGAGCAAGGAACTCGGCGTCGACGTGAGCACCCGCCCGGACGTGGTGGGATCGGTGGTCAGCCACGTCAAGGAACGCGAGGCCAACGGCTGGTCCTACGAGGCCGCGGACGCGTCGTTCGAGCTGCTGCTGCGCACCGAGCTCGGCACGGCACCGCGCCCGTTCGAGCTGGAGTCCTACCGGGTCATCGTCGACCGCGACGCCGACGCGCGGGTGACCTCCGAGGCCACGGTGAAGGTGCACGCCGCCGGGCAGCGGGTGATCGCGACCGCCGAGGGCAACGGCCCGGTGAACGCACTCGACCTGGCCCTGCGCCACGCCCTGCACTCGGCCTACCCGGAGCTGGCCGGTTTCGAGCTGACCGACTACAAGGTGCGGATCCTGCCGGGCCGCCACGGCACGGACGCGACGACGCGGGTGCTGGTGCAGACGTCAGACCGCCAGCAGGAATGGACGACGGTGGGCGTGCACCCCAACGTCATCGAGGCGTCGTGGCTCGCCCTGGATGACGCGGTGCGGTACGGACTACTCGGCGACGACGCGGTCGCCGACGCCGGCCTGGTCGCCGCCGCGGGCACGGTCTCGGCCGAGGAACCGGTCAGCGCCGCGCACTGACCGTGCGGCGGGCCGCGTCAGGAGCGCAGCGCGTTGAGGGCGCAGGTGGCGTCACACCCGGCACAGGCCGTGTCCGGGGCGCACGCGTCGTGCTCGGCTGATGCGCCGGCGTGGGTCTCGGCGGCGGCGGTCAACTGGGCGTCGAGGCGGGCTTCCGCGGCGGCCGCGCTGATGGCGTGGCGGGCTCGGAACAACCCGATGCCCACCAGCACCGTGAACACACCCACGGCTAACGCGAGAGCGGCCAGCACTCGGACCGGCCAACCGATGCCGTCGGCGCCGGCCAGCACCGCGATCCACGCCAGCGCACCTACCGCGCTCAGTACGGCGCCGGCCAGGCAGAACAGCGCCGGTATCGGTCCGTTGAGCGAGGGCAACGGGCGCACGTCGGCGCGCTTGCCCACGTCACCCGGTGCGCTCACGTCGACCATTATCGGTGATGACGCCGGGTAGCGTTCTCGGTCATGCGCATTGCTCGTTTCGCCCATCCCACCGGTTTGGCCTGGGGCACCGTGGAGGGGCCGGCCGACGCCGGGCTCGACGCATCGACCGTGGCCGCCATCGACGGTCACCCGTTCGGCCCGATCACCTTCACCGGTGAGCGGTGGGCGCTGCCCGACGTCCGCCTGCTGTCCCCGGTGCTGCCGAGCAAGGTCGTCGCCATCGGCAAGAACTACGCCGACCATGCGGCCGAGATGGTCACCGGCGACAACCCGACTCCGCCCGAGAAGCCGCTGATCTTCCTCAAGCCGTCCACCTCGGTCATCGGCCCGGGAGACGTCATCCGGTTGCCGATCGAGGCCGAGGTCGTCCACTTCGAGGGCGAGCTGGCCGTGGTGATCTCCCAGCCGGCCAAGGACGTGCCGCGGGAGCGGGCCTTCGACGTCGTCCTGGGCTACACGTGTGCCAACGACGTCAGCGCCCGTGACCTGCAGCAGGCCGACGGGCAGTGGACGCGGGCCAAGGGTTTCGACTCGTTCTGCCCGCTGGGGCCGTGGATCGAGACCGTGCTCGACCCCCGCGACCTGCGCCTGACCACCACCGTGAACGGCGACATCAAGCAGGACGGGCGCACCAGCCAGCTCGTCCACGACATCCCCACGTTGATCGCCTACGCCTCGCGGATCATGACGCTGCTGCCCGGCGACGTGATCATCACCGGCACCCCGGCCGGGGTCGGGCCGATCGTCGACGGCGACACGGTGTCGGTGGAGATCGAGGGAATCGGTGCGTTAACCAACGCCGTGCGCGACAGGGAGCCGCGGGCATGAGTGCCCCCACCGCCGGGGACGAGGCCGTCCGCGTCCGGTTCTGCCCGTCGCCGACCGGCACCACTCACGTCGGGCTGATCCGCACGTGTCTGTTCAACTGGGCCTACGCGCGTCACGTCGGCGGCACGTTCGTCTTCCGCATCGAGGACACCGACACCGCCCGCAACACCGACGCCTCCTACCGGCAACTGCTCGACACCATGCGGTGGATGGGCTTCGACTGGGACGAGGGGCCCGAGGTCGGCGGCCCGTACGGCCCGTACCGGCAGAGCGAACGTAGCGAGATCTACGGCGACATCCTGGCCCGGTTACGCGATGCGGGGTACCTGTACGAGGCGTTCTCGACCCCGGCCGAGGTGGAGGCCCGTCACCGCGCCGCCGGGCGTGACCCGAAGCGCGGATACGACAACTTCGACCGCACGCTGACCGACGATGAGCGCGCGACCTTGCGGGCCGAGGGTCGCGAACCGGTGCTGCGCATGAGGATGCCCGACGCAGACCTGTCGTGGAACGACCTGGTCCGCGGTCCGGTGACGTTCGCCGCCGGCACCGACCCGGACTTCGTCGTCGCCCGCAGCAACGGCGAACCCTTGTACACGTTGGTCAATCCCGTCGATGACGCGCTGATGAAGATCACGCATGTGCTGCGCGGCGAGGACCTGCTGCCCTCGACGCCGCGCCAGATCGCGTTGTACCGGGCGCTGATCGACATCGGCGTCGCCGACCGCGTGCCCGAGTTCGGGCACCTGCCGTACGTGATGGGCAGCGGCAATCGCAAGCTGTCCAAACGGGATCCGGAGAGCTCGTTCGAGGCCTACCGCGACGGCGGGTACATCCCCGAAGGCCTGATCAACTACCTGGCCCTGTTGGGGTGGTCGATCGCCGATGACCACGACATCTTCAGCCGTGACGAGATGGTGGCCGCGTTCGACATCGTCGACGTCAACGCCAACCCGGCCCGCTTCGATCCCAAGAAGTGCGAGGTCATCAACGCCACGCACATCCGGCTGCTCGAAGCGGCCGATTTCGCGCGGCGCCTGGTCGACCAGGTCGAGCGCAACCGGCGCCGGGCCGGCCAGCCGCCCTTGGATGCCGCTCCCGTTGCGATGATCGAGCGGGCCGCGCCGCTGGTGCAGGAGCGCATTCAGACCCTGGCCGAAGGCGCGGCCATGATTGCTTTCCTGCTCGTCGACGAGATCGAGGTCGAGGAGAAGGCGCGGCTCAGGCACCTCGACCAGGCCGGGCTGGCCGTGCTGGCCGCCTCGGTCGAGGCCCTGTCAGCCGTGGGGGAGTGGTCGACCGACGCGATCAAAGCCGCGCTGCAAGAACGCCTGGTCGACCAGCTGGAGCTGAAGCCCAAGGTGGCCTTCGGCCCGATCCGGGTCGCGGTGACCGGCAGTGCGGTGTCCCCGCCCCTGTTCGAGTCACTGGAGCTGCTCGGCCGGGACGCCACCCTGGCCCGGTTGCGGGCCGCGACCGCCCCGGCGGACAGTTCGGCGTGAGCGGTGTGGATCGGCCCGCGCGACTCCGGTAGAGTCTGTCGACGGCCCGCCTGCACGTTCGGCGGGCCTTTCGGCCGCTCCGGCAGCCGGAGGGCGGACGCTATCGGGTCCGCGGCCAGCAGTGGGGTATGGGGTAATTGGCAGCCCGACGGATTCTGATTCCGTTAGTCTAGGTTCGAGTCCTGGTACCCCAGCGAAAGCAAAGTATCTAGGGCCCCATCGTCTAGTGGCCTAGGACGCCGCCCTCTCAAGGCGGTAGCACGGGTTCGAATCCCGTTGGGGCTACACAAGGCCAGGCCTCTCGCTCCTGCTCAGCAGCGGCCGCACCGGCCGGGGTCAGACGGGAATGTCGGTGCTGGCGCCGTAGACGACCTTCTCCACGCCGCGGACGTACCAGGTTCCGCTCGACGGACGGTAGACCGCGATGTCGGCTTTGGTGTCGCCGTTGTAGTCGCCCGGGATGGCACGGTCGGTGCTCGCGCCGTACGCGACCTTCTCAACCCCGCGGACGTACCAGGTGCCGGTGGACGGGCGGTAGACGGCAAAGTCCACCTTGCCGTCGCCGTTGTAGTCGGCCGGCACGGGACGGTCTGTGCTTACGCCGTAGGTCACGCTGGTCACGCCGCGGACGTACCACGTGCCCGTCGACGGTCGGTACACCGCGATGTCGGTCTTGCCGTCGCCGTTGTAGTCACCGGGAACGGGGAGGTCGGTCCGCGCCCCGTAGCCGAACTTCCCGAGGCCCCGGACGTACCAGGTCCCCGTTGACGGCCGGTACACGGCGATGTCGGTCCGGCCGTCGCCGTTGTAGTCGCCCGGGACCGGAATGTCGGTGCTGTAGCCGTAGACGACCTTCTCCACCCCGCGCACGTACCAGGTGCCCGTCGAGGGCCGGAATACCGCGATGTCGGTCTTGCCGTCGCCGTTGTAGTCACCGGGAACCGGCTTGTCGGTCCGCGCTCCGTACGTGACCTTCTGCCCGCCGCGGTAGTACCAGGTGCCGGTGGAGGGCCGGTACACGGCAATGTCGGTCTTGCCGTCGCCGTTGTAGTCACCCCACACGCTTGGACGGTCTATCTCGACCCGGTTGATCGCCCCGACGAACGGGTCGCACTCCACCTTCGTCCCGTCGCAGTCGACCTTTCCGCCGATGGACAGCGGCAGGCTGTTGGAGATATTGCCGGTGGCGTGCTGCGTCGTCGCGACAACCTTGCCGTCGACCGTCATCTGCACCTGCGTGGCGGTCCTGGCGCAGGTGACCGTGTGGAACGTGCCTGGCTTGATGAGGCCGGCCGGCGCGCCGACGCCGCCGTTGCCGGACGCTCCGCGAAAGAGACAATCGACGATGCCGTTGGTGATTTCCATTTTGAAGTCACCGCCGGTGGTGGTCTCCTGGCCCTTCTGGATGATGTTGCGGTTGGTTTGGGTGTACTCGAAGGACACGGTCACCGAGAAGTTGCCGGTGCCGGGGTCGAGCAGCGCGTTGTCGGGCACCGTGACCACATGCCCCGGGTCGTAGGGGGAACTGTTGTTGACGTAGGGGAACGAGTAGCCGACCACGCCCTGGGTGGCGTACCCGGTGGTGATCTTGTTGCCGATCGTGCCGTTGAGGTGGTGGCCGCTGGTGTCGGTCATGACCCTGGCGCCCCTGGCCTCGTTCATCTCCCAAATCGCAGCCGGATTCTTCGACGACGGAGTAGTCGGCGCGCTGACCGCGGCGACCGAGCCGGCCCCAAAAGCAACAATGATCACAATGATCGAGAAAAGCACCCGTTTCATGTACGTGACCCTAATCCAGGCGGACTTTGATCACAATCTCCACGAATAGGCCGGCGGATTTCGGAGCCCTCAATGCCGCCGCCATCCAAAGCTGATCACGGCGCGACAGCTTCTTTCGTGGTCGTCGAATCCGGGTGGTGAGCAGAATAGCTCAATGATCGAACCGCCCGGCTTGAACCTGTTGAGTCGCACGCCCGGCAAGGCTGACAAGGTTCTGTGCCGCGCCGAGGCTCTACCTTTGTCCGGCGACTTCCCAAACCGCGTTGTTGATCATTTTGAGTTAAGGTGGGGTTTCCGCACGAAGAATCTGCGGGACATGAACGGAATCACAGAGACCGCAGGTGAAGCAGCTCTGGGACCGCTGAACGCATCTCGACCTCGCGAACGTCCTTGACGCGCTCGCCAACCCGACGGGCTTCGTCGACGTTAATCCCACCTATCAACCATTCATGGTCTCGGTCTTCCTTGTGCCGCGGAAAGATTGGATGCGCTCATGACCATCCGCGAATCGTCCTGATCACCGTCCATCGATCCGATGCGGCGTCGGCGGCGCTCACGGTTCTGCGGTCGGCCGGGACCAATCCGATCCTGCGGTCGTTCCCGCAGGGCGCCATCATCGTGTTCGACGCTGATCTGCGGTACCTGTCGGCCGGTGGGCTCGGCCTGGCCGAGGTGGGATTGTCGCGCGCGATACTGGAGGGCCACACCATCTTCGAGGTGTTCCCGCCCGCCACCGTCGCCATCATCGAACCGCTGTACCGCCGGGCCCTGGCCGGTCACGAGTCCCGCATCGACGTGCCCTATGAGGGCCGGATCTTCCTGCAGCGGCTCGGACCGCTCTACGACGCCGACGGCGGGATCGTCGCCGGGATGGGATTCACCCAGGACGTGACGGCGGTCCGCGACGCCGAACGACGGTTGACCGACGCGGAGTCGATCGGTGGGGTCGGCTCGTGGGAGATCGACCTGGTGACCGAGGCCGTGACCTGGTCGGCCGGGCTGTTCGAGCTGTACGGACTCAACCAGGATCAGTTCGATGGCAACTACACCGCGGCGCTGAAGTGCATCCACCCCGGCGACCGCGCCCGGGTCAACACCGGCGTGGAGGCCTGCGCCCGCACCGGGGAACCTTTGCGCGACCGGTACCGCATCACCCGGGGCGGCGACGATGCGCTGCGCTGGATCGAGACGCGGGGTGAGGCGCAGTACGACAACGGCGTGCGGGTGCGGATCACTGGCGCCATCGCCGACGTCACCGATCAGGTCGACGCGGCTGCGGCCGCCGCGGCCGCCCAGTCGTTCCAGCACGCCGTGTTCACCGCGTCCCCCGACATCATCTCCGTCTGGGACTTCCCGACTGGCTCGGTGCTCTGGTCCAACTGCTCGATCCCGGCCCGCCTGGGCTACTCGGGCGAGGACGCTGCCGCCATGGGCGCCAGCCCCGCCCGGTTCCTCGTCGTCGCCGACGACCTGAAGCAGTACGAGGCAGGCTTGGCCGCGGCGAGGGACGCCACCGACGATCAGGTCCTCCAGTCCGACTTCCGGATGGCCCGCAAGGACGGCACCATCCGCTGGTTCTCGCGACTCTCGGCCCCTCTGCAGCGCGATGAGAACCGCAGGGTGACCCGGATCGTAGGCATCACCCGCGACACCACCGACGAGCGGACCGTCCAGGCCGCCCTGGTCGAAAGTCAAAACCGATTCCACCAACTGGCCGATACGGTCACGGTGAGTTTCATCCTGCGCAGTCTCGACCCGCCAGCCTTCCTGTACATCAGCCCGGGCTTCGCCAAGATCTTCGGGTTCGACCCCATGTCGGTGTGGGAAAGGCCGGGCGAGGGAGTCCGGCGCATCGTCCATCCCGACGATTACGAGTGGGCGATGGAGCAGTACTGGGAGAAGGCCGCCGCCGGGGTCGCCGCCCAGGCCGAGTTCCGTATCGTGCGTCCTGACGGCGAGATCCGGTGGATCAGCGCGAGCAGCGCACCGGTCGTCGACGTCGACGGGGTCGTGCGGCGCACGGCTTCGACCAGTGAGGACATCACTGATCGCAAGTGTGCTGAAGCGACGCAGCTCGCGGCCGACAAGCTGGCCCAGGCGAACACGGTCAAGGACAGGATGCTGTCGCGGATGAGTCACGAGCTGCGCACGCCGTTGAATGCGGTGCTCGGGTTCGCGCAGCTGCTGGAACTAGACGAGTTGAGCACCGTCCAGCGCAATTCGGTGGAGCACATCCTCGACGGTGGACGACATCTCGTCGGCCTGGTGGAGGACATCCTCGACCTGACCAAGATCCAGGGCGAGGCGATGGACCTGTCAACCGAACCGTTCGCGATCACCGAATTGCTGGCTGGAACGACCGCGTTGATGCAGCCGGTGGCCATGGCCGGGGGTGTCACCCTCGAGTACGACCCGGGCCTGATCGGTGGGCTGCTCGTCCAGGCGGACCGCCGCCGCCTGCGTCAGGTGGTGCTGAACCTGCTGTCCAACGCCATCAAGTTCAACCGCCCCGGCGGCCGGGTCGAGATCACCGGGCAGACCATGCAGACGCATCTCGAGATCAGGGTCACCGATACTGGCCGCGGTATCGCCGCTGAGCATCTGCCGCGACTGTTCACTCCGTTCGACCGGCTCACCGCCCCAGCCGCCGGGATCGACGGCACCGGGTTGGGCCTGACCCTGTCCCGCGACCTGATGCAGGCGATGGGCGGAACTCTTCGCGCCACGTCGACCGAAGGCGTCGGCAGCACCTTCACCGCTACGGTCCCGTTGGCTCAACCGTTTTCGTAGGTCCCACCCGCGGGTGTGGCCAGAGCTACCCCTCCAAGCAGGACCAATGCTTTTCGAACTGAGCCGGCCACCCGCCGACTTTTGGTTCCATGGGGTTGACGGGGGGCCGCGACGACTGGCCTGAGGCGTCGTCAATACTTCTTGACTTTGACGACAATCCCAGCCCGGTCGGTCCACACGTCGATCCGGTTGTGCGCCTCTTCGTCGGTGAATACCCCGCCGGCGGAGTAGTTCCGGAATTCCCAGCCGAGCGCAGCCGCCCACACCTGCGCGTGCTCGACCGTCATGCCGAGAAACTCGTCCTTGTGGTGCACCGCCGCCGGGTCGGTTCTGCGCACGTGCGCGTCATCAGGCAGGCTCCACTGCCTTGTTTCGTCGGCGTCGATGCTCTGCACAGTTACAGCGACCGTCGCGCCCGGTGCAGGCTGCACGTCGACTACGGACCACCAGCCCAATTCCTCGATCGTGCCGATGACGTCTCCGACATGCAGATCCGACACGCGAATCTGGTCGACCTCCACGTGTTTACGGTAACTCTGGAGGCGGGTGCGAGGCTGAGGCCGCGGGTCCGCCAGCAGGTCGAAGGAAGAGGGGCGGGCGCACGCGGCGTTGGTGTACGACGGGATGGGGCGGTGGCCTGGTGCGAGTATAGAAGCCCGAAGGAACTGCCGAACATCTACCACCGACTCGGCCGAGCCGGACGACGATCGCTGCGGGACGTGCGGGGAGTCGCGTATCTATTCCATCGTGCGATTCGAGACGTTTTTACTTGGTAAAACTATTCGGTGGAGCGCAGCGCCCAGTTGTTGATGCGTTCCTCGGCGGTGATCCGCTCACCCTCGAAGGTGAGGTAGTGACCGCGCCCGGTCTCGTGAGCCAGCGCACGATCACCGGCCACTCCCACAACGCGCCCATCTTGAGTACGAGCATGGGCTCGGGCATGTGGGACAAGCCGTTGCGGTACCAGCCGCTCACCGCCTGTTTGGACAGGTGAACGCGTTCCGCGATCTCGGCGACGCCGACCAGGTCAGCGACGCGAACTGTTTCGTTGGTCATTCTTCAACTCCTCCGCGAGCATTGCGTCGACGTGAGCCTCATGCGGGCATGTGCGCTCAGCACGACGGGACGGGGTGCAACCGCAACGACCGGTTAGGTCGCGGCCTTCATGACCGGACCATGTCTTCGTCCCGAGCGTTTGAATCCCCCCTCCCGCATCGGTGCAGTGAGAAAGTCCCGCAGGATTATGTCGATTGGATATAGATGTGCGCCACACGTACCAACACCTTTCTGGCGATCCGGCGGCTGATTATGGAACGGTTTGGTCCGGGGTGATGCCGCCGCCGCCACAAACCCGGTAGCAGGAACCGACCGATCGGCCGCACCCGTATTCGGAATCGAGCCGTAGGTGATGGCCAGTCGCGGTTGGTTGCCGAACTCTTAACGTGTACGCGCTGTGATCGGACTCGTGCAACGCCTTCAACGCCAGCGTGGTCGTCGACGAGCTGTGCGCGGCCGCGTAGGTCCCGGCGTCGGTGGCGTCGAACCCGAGCGCCAAGTAACCGTCGCTGGTTCCCCCGGTCGTACAGCCGCTGCGATACGCGACGGACTGCTCGTCCTGCTCGGTCGACAGCGTTGGCTGGTTGTTCCTGATGGGTCGGCGTGACCGTGTGGGCCCATGCTCACGCTGGTCGTTGCCGGTGGGAGTGCGCGTGGTCGGCGGCGACCGTAGGGTCCGGCACGTGCCACCTACGACCAATCGCGGCCGGGCCGCAAGGATTGCTGAGGGCGAATCGGAGTCCCGCAATCTGGTCATCCTGGTCGTCGTTCTCACCTCCTACGCCGCCGCTGGCGCTGGACTGCTCGTGGTGTCGACGCGGCTGCACGGGCCGCTGCGGTATGTCGTCGGCGCGGTTGGCTTGGTCGGCATCGGGTTCTTGGCCGTGTGGATCGGTGCCGCGCTGCTGGCCGCACTCGGGTGGGGCTTCGTCACCACCACGTTCCGAGCGCACCCATCCGTGCCTCAGCGGTTGACTTGGCTGCTCGGCGCCATCCTGTTCGGCGCATTTGTGGGCTCGGGTGCCTACAGCGCCGGACCGGCTGGCCTGCTCGTCGGGCCGGTCCTGTGCGCCATCGTGGCCGCAGTGCTCAAGACGCAGGGCTTCGACCGTTCCTATGTCAACCACCGCATCGTCTGGTTCACGGCGATCGCGGCGTCGGTCTCCATACCCGTCGGCCTCACAATCTTCTGGTGAGTGGCACCGGCCAAGTACCTCCGCACGGGAGTTCCAGCTGATGTTGCCGGCCTTCCGGTGAAGGCACCCGACGTCGTTGATCATCAGGGCGGGAGGAGATGGTCCGCGCGGGCTGGCGGGTCGGAGAAGGCGAGAGCTGCCTCTTCCACTTTCTGGTCGGCGGCAGTGAGGCGGCCGGCGTGCTGGCGCTGGTGTTCCTCCCAGGAGGACACGCGGAACATCTCCACGAAGCGGGTGGGGACGTCGGAGTCGCGATACAGCTCCCAGCGGACCGCGCCGGTGCGGCGCCGCGACCGACGTAGGTGATCCATGGCCGCCAGGTACTCCGCCTGCCTTTCGGCGGCAACGGTGTAGACCATCTCCACCACGACCGGCCCGGTGTCGGGATCGGGTGTAGCGGCCAGCCGGGCGTCGGACCAGTAGATGACCGACGCGGGATCGGCGTGGCCGGTGTCGGGCACGCGCCACACCGCGCCGACGACGACGGCGGCGAGCGCGGCGGCCGCGGCGAGCAGGAACGTCGTGCGGAGCCCGACGTGCTGGGCGACCAGTCCCCAACACAGCGCACCGACGGCCTGACAACCGGTGAAGATCATCGTGTAGACGGCCATGCCGCGGGCGCGGACCCAGGCGGGCAGGAACAGGGCCATGTCGGCCACGAGAGAGGAGACGGTGGCCGTCCAGGCCAGGCCGAAACCGACCAGGGCCACCATGGCCAGCCAGAAGGCAGAGACCAGGATGAGCACGGCGATCGCCGCCGCACACAGGGCGCCGGCGACGGCGTAGATGGCGTTCGAAGACAGATGGGTTCGGGCCCGACCGAGGATCAACGCCCCCGCGATCGCACCGATCCCCAGCGCGGCGAACAGAGCTCCGTAGCCGCCGGCGCCGAGGCCCAGACGGTGGCTGGCGAGCAACGGCAGCAGCGCCCACACCACCGCGGCGGGGAGAATGAAGATGGCCAGGCGGAGCAAGATGCGGCGCACCACGGGCTCGTGCCATACGTAGCGACCGCCGGCCCGCAAGGCCGGCACGAACCGCTCGCGAGCAAGGTCGGACCGCGCGCCCGGCCGATGCCACAACAGCAGCGCGACCGCGAGCCACAGCACGGACACCGCGTTGAGGGCAAAGACCACCGGAACGCCGAAGCGGGCGATCACCAAACCGGCCAGCGCCGGCCCGCCCGTCCTGGCCAGGTTGAGACCGACCATCTCGAGCCTGGTCGCGGACCTGAGCTGCTCCCGCGGTACCAACTCGGGCACAGTGGCCTGCCACGCAGGCAGTTGGACGGCCGCACCGCAGCCCAGCGCGAACGTGAACGCCAGCAGCAACGCGGCTGGCATCTGACCCACGGCGGTCAGGACGACGAGCAGCACCCCGGCCACGAGAAAGTAACCCTGCACGGTGAACATCAGCCACCGTCGATCAAAGGAATCGGCCAACACGCCCGCGGGCAGCGCCAACAGCATCACGGGCACGGTGTTCGCCGCCTGCACCAGGGCAACGACGGCCGCCGCATTAGGCGTATCAATGAGCAGCCACTGCGCGCCGACGGTCTGCATCGTGGTGCCGATGCCGCTGATCAGCACCCCCAGCCACAGCCACCGGAAGGCGCGTTGGCCCAGGGGTGCCCACGGGGAGGACTCGATCACCCCGAAATTGCGCACAGGCAGAGCCTACGAGCCCGGCACCCCGGTTCGGACTGGCAAACCGCGGGGGATGGAGGCCGCCCACAACTGCTCAGCGGTTGAAGTAGTCGCTCGGCAGGCCCGCAGCGGCAAGGACGCCGGTGAGCAATTCGGCCGACGGCGTCAAGGTGATGGCTGTTCCGTTCGTGCCGGTCAGGGCCGGAGCATTACACAAAAAGCTGCCATCGTTGATGTTCAGCGACCACCGGCCGGACCCGCTACGGAAAGTGACGGTGACCGATCCTGCCGGCGCCGGGCAACTTGCCACCGACAGCATCACGAACGTCGGCGTGGCGTTGATCTCGCGGGCCAACGCCGTCACCCTTGACCCGCTGAAACTCAGGGTGAGCCGGCTCGAGTAGCTCCGTCCGCCGCCGCCGTTGAAGGTGAACGTCGCCGAACCGACGGAGGCCGGGATGACTTGGGCCGGTGTTCGCACCGGGATCGCGTAGGTGTCGACCTGAGCCACCATGCCGACGGTGGTGCCGTGCTCGGCGACGGTGAGGTTGACGCTAGCGACGAACCGGGCGGCTGGGTCGCGCACCTCGATCACCCAGCCGTTCGAGCGCGGGCCAGCGAATCCGGTGGACGACACGTTGATCTTCCAGTGGGCCGGCAGCGTGCCCGCCTTGCCTACGTGGGCGACAGTCGTGGCGAATGAACCCGCAACGGTCCACCAGGCGACCCGGGCGTCAAGGATGCCGTTGCCGACAACAGGCGACTGCTTCACCTCGGGGATGGGCGGCGTGTCGACACGCTTCGCGCCTTTGGGCAGCGGCAACTCCGCGAGCAGGGCCTTGGCGTAGCCCGCCGCCGTCGTCTGCTGGTGCGCAGACACCGCGGCTGTCCGATGCTGTTGGCGCACCGCGAACACGAACGCCACCACGACCAGGACCACGGCCGCAGCGGCCAACCCGGTCACGAAGCCGCGTCGCCGGCTCGTCAGCACCCGATCCGGGCCGACGTCGAGCGCGGTGAGCACGTCCTCCTCCAAGGCGGGCTCCGTTGGTGCGCCTGCGGTGATTTGCCGCAACAGGTCCTGAGCCGCTGGCTGCTCGTAGGCGCCGGACACGTCGACCGACGCCAACGGATCGGCGGCTCGGATGCGTTCCCACGCAGCTGCGGTTCTGGTGATCATCCTGGTCCACTCCCTCCGGTGGCGGTCGGGGAGCCCGACCGGACGCCACGTTCGGCCGGAACATCCAGGGCCAGCAGTTGTGCCGCGCGCCGGCGCGCGCGGAACAGCCGGACCCGAAACGTCGCCGGTGAACACCCGGCAATTGCTGCTGCCTCGCCCGTCGCGAACCCGTCCCAGGCGACCAGCCGCAGGGCCTCGGCTTGGGCGTCGGGCAGGGCAGCGAGCACGTCGTGCACGCGCACGTGCGTGATAACGGCATCAGCCGGATCGGGCTCCTCGGTGGCCAGCTGGGCCGCTCGTACGGACAGCTGGCGCGCCCTGCGCGTCGATCGATCGGCGTTGGCGACGGTGCGGCGAGCCACCCCGAACAGCCATAGTCGCGCCGTGTCCTGGTCGTAGTCGGCGCGTCGCCGCCAGGCGGTCAGGAACACCTCGGCCACGACATCGGGCGCGGCCACCGGCCCCACCCGCCGCCGGGCGTAGCGAAGCAGATCGTCGTAGGTGGCCGCGAACAACTGCTCGAACCAGACGACCCCACCAGCGTCCGGGTCGACGGGCAACGGTTCGACGTCCACGCCCACATCATGTCCGCCCGCACGACGATCGTTACCTAGCCGGCTGGATCAGTCGTGACGGGTTGTCCCGAGCCGCGGCACAGGTCGTTGTGCGGTCAGGGAGATCCCTCTGATGCGAGGGTCGGTATCACGGGGTCATGGGTATCGAGCAACCCCAGGATGTCGCTCACCGAGACCGGCTTGCACAAGTAGTCGTCGGCGCCGGCCGCCATCAGTCGCTCGATCTGGTTGGGGTTGGCGTCGGCGCTGACGATCGCGATGGGCAGGGTGCTGGTGACCGGGTCGGCCCGCAGGTGTCGGAGCACGTCGATACCGGTCATGTCGGGCAGGTCCATGTCGAGCAGGATGAGATCGGGTTTGGCCGTACCCGCGAGCTCCTGGCCGAGGCGGCCTTGTCCAGCCACGACCATCTGCCAACGCGGCCGCCGCTGGACCACAGATTCCATCAATTCGACGTTGGACCTCACGTCCTCTATGTAGAGCAGCGTTTTCGCCGTCGGTCCGGTCGAGGTGTCCGCTGAATGCGGCGCGGCGGAGCAAGACGTGCTCGCGGCCAGCGCCTGCTCGAAGGACGCCAGCTCGAGGGAGGCGGTGAAGCTACTGCCCACTCCGTATTGCGAAGTTGCCCGCAGGCTGCCGCCCATCGTCTCCATCAGTCGCAGCGACAGGGCCAGACCCACCCCGGTCCCCTGGATTCCGCGAGTCTGCGCACCGAGACGGTCGAACGGTGTGAACAACCGCGGCAGATCCACCTCCCGAATGCCCACTCCCGTATCCCTGACCACGACGTCCAGCCGGCCCGGGTATTCGACCCCGGACCGGTCGGCGTTCGGCTGGGCGGGGGAGAGTACGCAGTGAACCTCGACCCGGCCGCCGGGACGGTTGTACTTGATGGCGTTGGACAGCAGGTTCAGCATGACCTGACGCAGCCTGCGGGCGTCGGCACGAACGTGGTGCCTCATGTCCCCAGCCGGTCGGTAGACCAGCTCCACCTTGGCCGCGGCGGCCAGTGGGGACATCAAGGCGGTGGTCTCGAGCAACAACTCCGCGATCGACACCGCCTCCACCTCCATCTCCAGGCGATCCCCCTCGATGCTCGCGATATCGAGCACGTCGTCGATCAGGCTGACCAGGTGCCGGCCACCGCCCAGGATGTGCGCCACGGCGTCCAGCTGTGGGCCCGGTGCGGCGTCCAGTTCGAGCAGCTGGGCGAAGCCGAGGATCGCGTTCATCGGTGTGCGCAGCTCGTGGCTCATCCGACCCAGGAACTCGTTCTTGGCCGCGCTGGCGCTCTCGGCCTTCTGAGCGGCCGTCAGCGCCGCTTCGGCCCGCCGGTTTTCGGTGATGTCGGTGATGATGGCGGCCGATCGACGGGCCTCACCGGCGCCCGCCGGCACCGGCGAGCTGGTCGCGCGAACCCAGCGGATTTCGCCGTTGGGCCGCATGATGCGGTATTCCAGCTCTACCGGTTGCCCGGCGCGGCAGGGGGCCCAGTAGTCGGACAGGAACCCGGCCCGGTCTTCGTGATGGATGCGTTGCAGGCTCTGCGTAGGCGATTCCGACGACGTGGCCGGGTTGAAGCCGAAGATCTTCTCGAAACCCGGACTGACGTAGAGAAATTCGTCCGGTTCCCAGGTCCGCAACGTGAACCCGACGTCGACGTTGTCGGCCAGCTGCCGAAACTTGGCCTCGCTGTCGCGCAGGGCGTCCCGGACCGCGGTCGGCTCGGTCGTGTCGCGCAGCACCCCGACAATCTGGGTGACCGCGCCGTTCTCGTCGCGGTGCAGGGGTGCGATGCGCCGGGAATACCAACGCCGGGTGCCATCGGCGTGCATCAGCGGCAGATCGAGCTCGGTCGCGTCGTCGTTCAACGCGGCTCGGGCCGCGGAAATGGTGGTGTCGTAGTTCGACTCGAGGTCGGCGGTGACCGCCCGGTCGGCGGGGCTGTCGGCCGCGTCCTGCGCCCGGGCTTCGGTGTAGCCGAGTTCGTCGGTGAGCCTGCGGTTCGCCCAGACCGTCGATTGGGACGGAAGATCCCACACGAACATGATGTCCGGGCAGGCGGTCATGATCGCCTGCTGGAACGAGCGGGCTGACGCGCCCGCCCGTTCCGCTTCGACCTGCTCGGTTACGTCGGCGACCACGGCTTCGATTCGGACAACACGCCCATCCTTGTACACCGCCTCGCTGCGGGCGTCCATCCAGCGGGTGGCTCCATCGTTCTCCCGGGTGATCCGGTACCGCATCTGCTGCGGCGAGCCCGTGCGCGCACACGTCCGCAACGCCGCCTGGGCCGCCTCGACGTCGTCGGCGTGGATGGTGGTCATCGACGGGCCCAGATCGCCGACGAAAGTCGCCGGTTTCTGGCCCAATAGCCGGGACATCCCCGGCGACCAGGTGACGACCTCGGTGGCGACGTCCAACTCCCACGACCCCACGTGTCCGATGGATTCGGCTCGGCGCAGCCGGCGGTGCTCTTCGACCAGGCTCCGCGCGCTCTCCTTGCGGGCGGAGATGTCCTCGACCTGGGCGATGATGTAGTGCGGCGAGCCGTCCTTGCGGCGCATCAGCGTGGCCGACTTCGTCGTCCAGACGCAGTCGCCGGCGGGGGTGAGGAACCTTTTCTCCAGCATCACGGTGTCACGTTCGCCGGCGATCAACGCCGCCGCCGCGGCCAGGTCACCGGCCCTATCGTCTGGATGCGTGACGTCGGCGACGGGCAGTCCGATCAGCTCGGCTTCGGCGTAGCCGGTGAGCGTGCACATGGCCGGGTTGGCCCGCTCGTAGCGCCCGTCGAGGCTGATCAGCGCCATGGCGAAGGGGGCGTGGGTGAACGAGAGCCGGAACAGCTCCTCGGACTGGTGCAGATCCCGCTCCTGGCGACGGACTTCGGTCACATCCTGGACGAACCCGGTCGCGGCCATGATCGTGCCGCGGCCGTCACGCAGCGGGGTCAGTCGCTGCCGGTAGATTCGCTCGCCCAGCGCGATGTCCAGGTTCGACTCGGCACCGGCGAGGGCCGAGCGGTAGAGCGGCGCCAGGATCTCGGTGGTGTCGGGTGGGTAGACCTCGAAGACGGTGCGGCCGACGAGCATCTTGCCCGACAGTCCCATCGCGTCCAGTCCCAGGCCACCGGCGTTCAGGTAACGCAGGTCGTGGTCGAACATGATCAGTGTGCCGTTCGGAAACGATTGCACGATGGCGTTCGCGCCGCCGTCAACCGCACTGGAATAGGGCAGCCGGTGCGATGTGCGCGCCCAACCCGAGGTTCGTCCGGTGGGCCAGTTGCGGCGTGACATTGACCCTCATCCGGGTGCCTCGAGCGAGACCGATCCTCGCTACCGCTGAAGGTGACGCCGGCGTGGTCACCGATGCGCAAGATGGCCCCCAGTGGCAACAACCTACCTCGCAAGATCATTTACTGGTGGATTGAGCCACACATGCGGCCGTTTCCGACGCGGTCGCGGTGCGGAAAGTGTGATTGCCTGGGCCGATGACTGGTGCCGTTGACCCGGCGCGGGCCGCCGTGCTGATCACAGTGAACGACCTGCGCGCGGCAATGCGCTCGGCCACGCCGCCGGCGGTGCTCGACGTCCGCTGGGCCTTGGGTGACGCGAACGGCTACGACGACTACCTCGCCGCGCACGTCCCGACCGCTCGGTTCGTCGACCTGGAGGCCGAGCTGTCCGCCCCGGCCGCCGAGCACCTCGGTCGACACCCGCTGCCCGACATCGCCGAGCTGCAGCGCGCGGCCCGCGGATGGGGTTTGCGGCACGGGCAGTCGGTGGTGGTGTACGACGCCACCGGGGGGCAGGCGGCGGCGCGGGCCTGGTGGGTGCTGCGATGGGCCGGCGTCGCGGACGTACGGATCCTCGACGGAGGCCTGCCGGCGTGGGTGCGAGCCGGGTTCGACACCCAGTCCGGACCGACTGGGCACGTCGTCGCCGGGATTGCTGGCGGCGGGCCCGGCGGGGACGTGATCTTGTCGGCCGGTCACCTGCCGGTAATCGATGCCGATGCGGCAGCGGTCTTGGCTCGTACCGGCCGGCTGCTCGACGCCCGGGCCGCGGCGCGCTACCGGGGCGAGGTCGAGCCGATCGACCCGCGCGCCGGCCACATCCCCGGTGCGGTGAGCGCACCCACCACGGACAACCTGAACGATGACGCCACGTTCCGGTCCAGCGCGGCCCTTCGTCAGCGCTTCGCCGAGGTGGGTGCGACGGGTGTCGTCGGCGTCTACTGCGGTTCCGGGGTCACCGCCGCGCACGAGATCGCCGCGTTGGCCGTGGCTGGTATCCCGGCGACGCTGTACCCGGGTTCCTGGTCGCAGTGGAGCGCAGCTGTCGATCGGCCGGCGGCGGTGGGCGTCGAGCCCAGCTGAGGCGCGGGTGCTCGTCACCCGGTGCGGCCGGCACGTCCTGACGGGCGACGAGCGTCAGGCGCGGCTACGTTCGGCTTATGAACATTGGTGATCCCGTCCCCGACTTCGAGCTGCCCGACCAGGACGGTGCCCCGCAGCGGCTGAGCACCCTCGTCTCCCAGGGGCCGGTGGTGCTCTTCTTCTACCCGGCCGCGATGACCGGAGGTTGCACGGCCGAGAGCTGCCACTTCCGCGACCTGGCCGCCGAATTCACCCAAGCCGGCGCGCAGCGGGTCGGCATCAGCACCGATTCCGTGGCCAAGCAGAAGCAGTTCGCTGAGCTCAACTCCTTCGACTACCCGCTGCTGTCCGACGAAGCGGGCGACGTGGCCCGATCGTTCGGGGTCAAGCGCCGTTTCGGTCCGCTGCCGGTGAAGCGCAAGACGTTCGTGATCGGCACCGACCAGACGCTGAAGGCCGAGATCAGCAGTGAATTCTCGATGGGCAAGCACGCTGACGAGGCCTTGCGGGAGCTGGCTAGGCTGGGCTGAACCGCGCCTTTCCTGCCACCGCGCAGCGTTGTTGTGACGGCGCCGACTGGACAGGAGCGTGCCCCGTGACCGGCGACCAAGCAGTGGCGCAACGCGGCGGGACGGTCGAACTCCCGGACGGGGTACCGACCCAATTGCTCATCGGCGGCAAGTGGACCGACGGCTCGGCCGGATCGTTCGAGGTGCTCAACCCGTCCACCGGCGAGGCGCTCACCATGGTGTCCCGGCCCGGTCTCGACGACCTGGACCAGGCCCTGGCCGCGGCCCACGCGGCCGGCCCGGGCTGGGCCAGCACCGCACCGCGCGAGCGGGCCGAGGTGCTCCGGCGCACGTTCGAGTTGATGATCGAACGTCGCGAGCAGATCGCCACCGTGATGAGCCTGGAGATGGGCAAGACGCTCACGGACGCGCGCGGTGAGGTGACCTACGCGGCCGAGTTCTTCCGCTGGTTCTCCGAGGAAGCCGTGCGCATCGACGGTGACCTGCGCTGGGCGCCGTCCGGGGCGAACCGCATCCTGACCTTCCGTCGTCCCGTCGGGGTCGCCTTGTTGCTGACCCCCTGGAACTTCCCGGCCGCGATGGCCACCCGCAAGCTGGCGCCCGCCCTGGCCGCCGGATGCACGGTCGTGCTGAAGCCGCCGGGAGAGACGCCGCTGACCGCATTGCTGGTCGCGCAGATCATGACCGAGGCCGGCGCACCTGAAGGCGTGGTCAACGTGCTGGCCACCGATCAGCCGGGGGAGCTGGTCAGTACCGCGCTGGCTGATGACCGGGTGCGCAAGATGTCGTTCACCGGCTCGACCGGCGTCGGGCGGATGCTGCTGGAACAGGCCGCGCAGCGCATCGTCAACACGACGATGGAACTCGGTGGCAACGACCCGTTCCTGGTGCTGGAGGGCGCGGACGTCGACTCCGCGGTGGACGGGGCGATGCTGGCCAAGATGCGCAACGGCGGGCAAGCCTGCACGGCCGCGAACCGGTTCTTTGTCCACGAGTCGCTGGCCGATGAGTTCGGCGCCAAACTTGCCGCCCGGATGGGCGCGCTCCGGGTGGGTCCGGGCGCGGCTGAGGACACCGAACTCGGGCCCATGGTGAGCGCTCGGGCCGTCGACGGTATCGCCGACAAGGTCGATCGTTCCGTCGCCGCCGGGGCGCGCATCATCCTCGGTGGCCGGCGTGTGGACGGGCCTGGCTTCTTCTATCCGGCCACGGTTCTCGGCCAGGTTCCGCGCGACGCCGCGGTGGCCGTGGAGGAAGTGTTCGGCCCGGTCGCGCCGATCATTTCGGTGGGCAATGACGACGACGCGCTGGCCCTGGCCAACGACTCGGAGATGGGGTTGGCCGGCTACATCTACACCCGGGACCTGGCTCGCGGCCTGCGGGTGAGTGAACGGCTCGAGGTGGGCATGATCGGGCTGAATCGTGGCCTGGTGTCCGACCCGGCGGCGCCCTTCGGTGGCGTCAAGCAGTCCGGTCTGGGCCGCGAAGGCAGCTACGAGGGGATCGACGCTTACTTGGAGACCACGTACGTCGCTACGTCCTGGGACTAGCCGCACTTTGCATTCACTAGCAAGGGCGCATCGACGAGGTAATTGGGCTCTCGGTTTTGTTTCGTTGTCGGCTTTGGGTCTCGTTGGGCAAGGTCAAGGGCGGCATCGACGAGGGAGTTTGGTCTCCTGGTGCTGCTGCGTTGTCGGCGTGCGGTTCGCTCTTGCTTGATCGACTGCGGTTCTCGACGGGTCTTCTCTCCGGTCTGCGGACCTTGGGTTTGACCTTGACTCTCGAACATAGATACGAAACCATGAAGTCATGACCTCGACCGCTCGCCGCGTCCACGACGCCCTAGTCTGCGATGACGCGGTCACCGCTTCTCTCGGTGGGGATAGTGCCTGGGCTGAGATTCTGGGTGGTGCGGTGCCGGTGACGCCCGCGTTCGACTCCGCGTCCCAGGTGGGTGCGCCGCCGAATGTGGTCGAGGCGTTGGTGTACCCGAACGAGACCGCCGCCTGCCTGTCCCAACTGGTTCCGCAGCCGTCTCTGGTCGAGGTGCTGGACGTGCTGTCCCCGGCGATGGTGGAGGTGGACGGTCAGATCGAGTGAGCTATATCGCTTCAGAGAGAA
>CAXULW010000025.1:0-59210 GCA_964252015.1 uncultured Jatrophihabitantaceae bacterium
GGTGGCAGCGGCTTGTTTCAGATAGGTAGTGGACACCCTCGTGAATGTATACGTAGACAAGACCCCCTCAAAAATGGGCAGGTATTCGCGCCAGATCAATCGTTCGGATCTACTGAAATGTGCCCTGCATAGAGCTAGTTCGTCGCCGCGGGACGGGTGGAGAGCCGGAACGGCGTCCCGTAGCTGCACGGCCGCGACATCCGTCCCCTGACCAGGGCAAAGTCGAATTGCTCGATGCCGGCTGAGGGCCAGGATTCGGAGCGTGCCCACGTTGGCGTGGGAGGGTCCACGCCCGCCCGTGGCGCTGAAGCCATCGTTACGGTCGATGAACTGCTTGTCGAAATAGCGAAAGTACGCGCAGAACTTGAGTAAGAACGGGTCCAACTCGGCTTCGACAAATAGAATGATGCGCTACCCGCCCGCTACGCCGGAGCTGGCTGGGCACGCAGTGCGCGGTGCACGTTACCGAACACCGCGCGGGACCGTGACCGCCTCGCGGATCCAGCAGACTTTCCAACACCACGACTTGGGCGATCAGGGCTGGCCCGTCACCGGTGGCGGGCCGGCCGGATGCCAACCCTGACGTTAGTGCCAGCAGCCGCCGGGGGGCCGAGCTGACATAGCTGCTACCCGGGCAGTCTTGACCAGGTCTGCGCACCCGTGTAATTCACCACACCAACGGGCGTGAGCCAACTGATCAGAGAACCGTGTAGCTTCCTCGTCAGTGGCACTGCTCATTCGTGCTCACGTCGTAGGCGAGAATACTCCCCCTTCAGGCGCATCTATTTGCAAGAATAGAAGCGAACCAAAATACCCCTCAAAGCGCGTCCACCAACTTCGGCACATCTCTCATAAGCCCTACCGTGTATGGATCCTGCGGTCGGTCGAGAACATCGGCTACCGGACCGGCCTCGACTACCCGGCCGTTCGCAAGAACGACACAACTCTGGGCAATGCTTCTAACCAGTGCAAGATTGTGCGTTATGAAAAGCATCGAAAGCTGTCGCTCTGCCTGCAACCTGCGGAGCATCTCGACGATCATTGCCTGCACGGAGACGTCGAGCGCAGACGTAACCTCGTCGCACACGAGCAGGTCGGGCTCTACAATCAGGGCACGAGCGATCGCGGCACGCTGACGTTGTCCTCCCGAAAGTTGGTGGGGGAAACTGTTCAAAAACGTGTCACCCAGCGACACGTCATCTAGCGCTCGCAAGATCTTCTTTTCGTTTTCCGCGGGTGATAACCGAGAGAAGTGCTGCAGAGGTTGCAGCAGATTCTGGCCAATAGTTCGGCGCGGGTTGAGCGAGGCGTAAGGGTTCTGGAAGACATAGCGAACCCGGCGCAGCGTTTCAGCACTTCTACCCTGTATTCCAGGCCGTATCTCCTGGCCCTGGAAGTCGACGCTTCCCGTCCAGGCGCCATGCAGGCCCACAACGCAACGAGCGAGGGTAGTTTTGCCGGAACCGGATTCACCGACCACAGCGAGGCATTCCTGGCTGGCCAGATCTAGATCGACGCCGTGAAGTACGGTGGTGTGCCCGTAAGAAGCAATTAGCCCCCGGATAGAAAGTGTGCCGGCCCTTCCCTCAGGTCGAGCTGGAATTTGGACGGAGTCCAGGTCTTTTGGAATACTGGCGAGCTCCAGGGCCCGGGTACAACGAACCATCCGACGCGGAAGGTCAACCACCGGGAAGCTGCTCCGACATTCCGGCAACCGTGACGGGCACCGTGGCTCGAATGGGCATCCGTTCGGACGGCCGTTCGGTGTAGGCGGCTGACCGGGAATGCCCACTAGCAATTGTGCTCGTTCGGGCGAGGGTATGGCGGCAAGGAGTCCCCGCGTATACGGGTGAACTGGGGTCCGGAAGAGCTCACGGCTTGAGCCAATTTCGACTACACGACCTGCGTACATGACTGCCACATGATCCACTAGTTCGCCGACAACGGCTAGATCATGGCTGACGTAGACAGCGGCCACTCCGTAGGCCTGGCACAAGCGTTTAACCGTGTTCAACACATGTCGCTGCGTACTCACGTCCAGGCCTGTCGTGGGCTCGTCAAGTACGATGAGGGACGGCCGGCAAGCGAAAGCCATGGCGATAGCGACACGCTGTTGCTGCCCACCTGACAGCTGGTGGGGATATCGCCTCAACATCTCAGGACTAGAATCCAAGTTCGCTTCAGTCATCACCTCGGCAATGCGCAGCTTGCTGTCGACCGTCTTATTAGGATGCGCCCTCAGCGCGTCCATCAGCTGGCGGCCGATCCGCAATCCCGGATGTAGCGCGGAGGCGGGGTCTTGCGGAACGTACGCGACTCGAGCGCCTCGCACCCCGCGCAACTCCCTCGGGGTCAGGCGCAATAAGTCGACGCCGTCCAAGATTACGTGACCGCTGGTAATCGAAAGCCCGCGTCGGGCATAAGCCAGCAACGCATGCGCGACCGTCGTTTTGCCAGATCCCGACTCGCCAACGAGCCCGAGTAGTTGGCCAGAAGCGACGGAGAACGAGACCTCATCGACTACGTCAGATGTCGAGCCGGAGAGACATACCTGCAGATTTTCTACGCGGAGTCGAACCTGGTCAGTCGGGTGGTCCCGACCAGCGCCGCCCAGGTTGCCGGGGACCGAACTCATAGAGAACCACTTCCCGCGAGTTGTTCAACGAGCAAAACCGATTCTGCAGCGCGTTCCGCCCCGATTGACACCCTTGCAACCGCGTCAGTATACGTGTTGGCGCCAATGGTCAGGATGGCGATCAAAGCCGCTGGAAAGACTACCGACCACGGGTTCAGGACAAGCCCAATACGGTTCTCATTAATCATCAATCCCCAGTTGGCCGCCGGAGGATTTTGTCCGAAACCAAGGAATGCCAGGCCGGTCATAATCCCTATGGAGAAGGTCAACCGGAGCCCGGTCTCAACCATCAGCGGCGTTACTAGATTCGGCAAAATCTCCCGAAACATGACCTTGACTGGACGAACACCGTCCAGTTCTACGACCTTGACGAAATCGCGTTCGGAGACATCAAGAGTCGCGGCCCGCATGACCCGGGCAACCTGAGGCGCATGACTGATTCCGACGGCAAGAACGATCAGCCATAATTTCGGGCCGATCACACTAACGAGAAGTAGGGCAAAGACGAGCTGAGGAAAGGCAAGAATGACGTCGACGGTACGCATGATAAAGCCGTCGGGCCGCCCGCGTAAGTATGCTGCCGATACGCCAGCCGCACCGCCCAGTGCAACACCGAGCGATGTGGCAAGGACAGCCATCAGCAGCAACACCCATCCCCCCGACAGGACGCGAGAAAGTACATCGCGACCGAGAACATCAGTGCCTAACCAGTATTTGGCAGACGGGGTGCTGAAGGGCGCCGAGACGATGTCCGTGGATTCGTGCGGGGCGACGAACGGTCCGACGGCCGCGATGACGATGATCACTCCTACCAGTCCAAGGCCGAAAGCGCCCCGCCGAGTTCGCGCTGCGCGTGCTAGCGCACGCAACCCCTCGCGAGACTGCAGCCGCGACGCGCTAGTGCCCTCAGGAACGGGCTGATTCGTAGCCAACGTGGCGTTCACAGCTGTGGTACCCGCGTAGCTGGCCTACAGAGGCAGCACCCCGTGCCGGGGAGATGAGTATTCGATGTCTCGGCGGCCATGGCCGCAACGCCGCCCTTGAACGGCGCCCGAATGGGGAGTGAAGGGCCCGCAGATTGTGCCGGCCCCGTGTCGGTAAGAAGATCCATCGATCTCTCCTCAGAACAAGCTGTCCTGGGCGTCGCTTTCGCAACGTCGCGCTCCGCTTTGCGTCCTAGACCAGCAGTCAGTCCCGCAACGACCGGCCCGGGGTAGTCTCGGTTCCAATACCCCGAATCCAACCCGGTCCACAGCGGCGAGGCAAGCCTGGCGAGTAGTTCGGGAGCAAGATGCGCCAGTTCGCGTCGCCCAGGTCTGCGCAAACCTTGACTGGAACCACTTGACTTGCGATCCAAGGTGACTCCCCGAATTTCTAAATTGTACACGTACATTGCCGCGTCTCGGCGACGGCTATGTAATCGAAGGGGAGCGCCAATTCGGGACTGATACCCCAGCCGAAGCGCCGTCACGTGTGTCCGTGTCCACGAAAACGGCGTCGGGTAGTGGAAACGTCCGTCCCGCCTCTCTGCCCCGATATACGAGCCTGACCCATCATTCCTTACGGTGAACGGTTTCCGTCCAGACGCACCAGAGTCGAGGACAGTTCGGGTAAAGCCCGCGTCAAGCAGGCTGAGTGCTTTGTCACGCCGGCTAGCGCTCCCCGCCCGCCGGAGCTTATTGCGCCGGCAGAAACACGACCCGCCGCTTCCCGCAGGTTCGCATTTGACTACCCGACCATGTCGACGAGCCAAGGGCTTTGATAGTGCACTGCGACTTTCCGCAATCGGCGACCCAGGCTGTTCAGGCACTCTATGCCCGCAAGACGGGGTGCCGGTCAGACCACGGTTGCGCGACCTCGAGCTGGGCGGCAACCTGGATCAGTACGTCCTCTCGCCCGAAGGCGGCCACCAGCTGTACGCCTACAGGAAGTCCTTCTGCTGTCCAGTGCATCGGCAATGAAATCGCCGGCTGGCCCGTCGCGTTGAACTGGCGTGTGTACTGCAATAGCTCTAGTTGACGAGCAGGACCCACGCCCGGTTCAACCAACGACCCCAATTTGGCAGGTCTGGCCGCAATTACCGGGGTAACCAGTAAGTCGAACTCTTCAGGTCCCCACCACGACGCCATTCGACGCTGGTAGGAGTGCAGCCAATCCAGCGAGGCGACGTAACGCGTGGCGTCGATCTCGCGACCAAGGGCGGCCAGCGCGAGGGTCTCGGGCTCAACGTCCTGCTTGCCCATGAGTTGACCGGTCAGCTCGGTAAACTTCTCCAATGAGCGAGCAGTGCAAACCTTTATAATATTGCCAAAGTGCGAGCCGAATGCCTCGTCTTCGAGCGCGCTCGGATAGCTCGCCTCGACATGGTGCCCGAGTCGGGCCAAAGCCAAGACGACCAGCTGAACGGCTTTGACACACTCCGGATCGACTCGCACACCACTGTTCGTAAGTTGATCAACCATCCCGATTCGCAAACGGCCGGGGTCCACGCCGACCTCACTGGCTAGGGGTCTACGGAAACCAGGGGCCACGTACGGGTCACCAGGCTCATATCCACCTATGCAATCGAGTATGCCTGCGCTATCCCGTACGCTACGAGTGATCACGTGGTCGACAAGCGTGCCAGCCCAGGCGTCGGAGTCATCCGGGCCTTGGCTGACTCGCCCCCGGGTGGGTTTGAGCCCGACGACGCCGCAATTGCTCGCGGGTATGCGGATCGAACCGCCGCCATCGTTCGCATGTGCGGCCGCGACGAGGCCCGCGGCCACCGCCGCTGCCGAACCTCCCGACGATCCTCCGGGCGAATGACTGAGACTCCAAGGATTCCGGGTCGCACCGTAGGCGACCGGCTCCGTTGTGATCGACATTGCGACTTCTGGAGTGTTCGTCCGCCCAAGGATGATGAAGCCGGCCTCCTTGAACTTCTCGGTAAGGACAGAGTCGTGGTCAGCGCGGTAGCCAATGCGCTTAAGAAACCGGGAGCCTTCGTGGTAGGGGTCGCCGGCTGACCGGCATCCAAAGTCCTTCAGGAGCAACGGAACGCCTGAAAATCGGCCGGTCCGTCCACCAACTCGCGCATCCCCTCTGGCCTGCTCGAAGCGTTCGTGAATCACCGCGTTGAGACTCGGGTTCAACCGCTCTATCCGGTCTATTGCAGCGTCTACAAGCTCAAGCGTGCTCACATCTCCGTTCCGAACCAGTTCCGCCTGGCCCACGGCATCGACCCACCCAAAACCCGCGTCGTTCGGATGCTTCACCGGCAACTCGACCTCAACGCACATCAAAAGTCTGGAGCTCTCGAGGGAGCTCGCTCACTACACGATTACTTGTGCTGGTGATGATCACCGTGTCTTCGAGGTGTGTTCCCCCAAAGCCAACTTCGTAGTACGGCGCCTCGACCTCGAAGACCATGCCTGTCTCCACTACCGTCTCAACGCCAGGCGATAGCATCGGAATGTCGTTCCATTCGAGGCCGATCCCGTGACCCACGTGATGCCGCTGGAAAAGCGGGTTGCCCGATGAACGCGCCGCCTCAACAGCACCCAGGAAGACGTCGTTGGCCGTTCGGCCCGGAACCATAAGTTCGATTGCCCTTTCCTGCGCCGCCATTGACGCCGCATACAGCTTCTGGAGCCGAGTACCAGCGTCACCAAAGGAAACGAGTCTGCCGATATCTGACTTATAACCCTCGAACGTGGTCCCAGCATCCATGAATATGCTGTCGCCAGGCCGCAGCGCAGCGTCGCCCGCTGGTCGCATCAGCAACGCCATTCCCCGTCCGAAGCGAATCATCGAGTAAGACGGGCTGCCGCCAGCTTGAATAACCGCGGAAGCGAAAACGATGCTCAACTCACGTTCAGTGATACCCGTACGTGCTTCGGACCAGACCGCGCGGAAGCCAGCCTCGTTGATTCGCAATGCTGTAATCATCCGCGCCAGTTCCGCCTCGGTCTTCACCTGCCTGACCCGCCTGAACAGGTCAGCCGCCGGGCGCAATTGCATCATTGGGAAACGAGCGCTCAGGCCCTCGAAGAGACTTCGGTCCGGCCCGCGCTCGTCTATCCCAACCACGCTCTTCGTCGCTCCGAGCAAGTCCAGGGCGTCCGAAAGTGCCTCCAGCGCAGACGTCCTCGGGACGCGGTCAATCGATATATCCTGAACGCGCTTCTCCTCCGGACTGAGTTCGACCTCCAAGGAGACCCCGCGACGAAATGGACCGAAGGTTATGATGTGCTGTATGTCTTCGTAAGCGTCGAGCGCCATCTCCGCGCGCCCGGCCGGCAAGACTATGATGCCGTCTGTGACAGACTCCGTCGAAGCGGCTACGTAGAATTCGTCAGTGTATGGAAAGAGACGCTGGCCCGGATTCACGACGCCACTTAAGTAGAGCGAGTTCTCGGCGGTAGCGGAGACCAGAAAATCAACCCCAGTTTGCCGCGCAATTTCCCGGCACCGCGGGACATTTGCGAGCACCCTTTCAATCTCCAATTCGTTGGCTCCCTTCGAAGGGCCATGAACGCCATGAGACGGCTGAGCAGGCGAGCATACGGATGCGAGGCCCCCACCACGCTCGACGCCCAACCGCCTCCGCGTTCGGCTTATGGAAACCTGCGCGAGAACTTGCCGCGGCGTCTCTACTCTCAGCACGAGTGTGATACCTGCAACCGGCTGGCGTCGTTTCCGCGGCTGGCACCTTCGGAGCAGTCAATTCCTTGGCAGCCTTCGCCGCGGAGTAACCATGAGGCCCAACACGTCGGTCAAGATGTTCATGGCTACATAAAAAACCGCCAACAGGACAACGACCAGCTGGATGACGGGTATATCGCGGCTATTCACTGCGTTTACCAACCCCTGGCCGATTCCCGGGAAGGCGAAGACATACTCCACAACGACGATGCCACCCGCGAGGTACAAGAACGTCAATCCAATGACTTGAATGGCCGGTGCCAGCGCGCTTGGCAGGGCATACACAAGCGCGACTCGTACGGGTTTGAGACCCTTCAGGCGGGCCATCTCAACATATTCAGACTCTAATGCTTCGATCATCGAAGCACGGACCATTCGGTAGATGTACGGGACGGTGACAATGACCAGAGTCAGCACTGGCAGAACCAACAGTTTGGGCTCACTCCAGGCATAAGTACCTGGCGGCAGGACTGACACTCCTGGGAGTATGTGTAAGAGTCCCGTCGACAACAAGATGATAAGACCGATCGCCACAACGAACTCTGGCAAAGCAGTGACCGATAAGGCGAGCACGGAAAAGCTTTGATCGAACGCCCTATCTTTGCGAAGCGCGGCTAAGGAACCGAGACCGACGCCTACGATCGACGCCAAGAGGCCCGAAATGGCCACGAGAATGCCTGAATTGATCAGACGGGGGTACACCAGGCTCCACACGGATTGCGAAGTCGATATCGAAGTGCCTGGGTGCCCACTGAGAATCCCGCTCAGCCACGACCAATACTGCGAGGGAAGGCTACGGTTGAGGTGGAGCTGGTCTTCCAGTTGCTGCAAACGCTGGGGGGTCGCCGTGCGGCCCAGGACCGCGTAAGCCGCGTTTCCCGGAAGTACCTGGGTAGCTAGGAATACGACTGCTGACACGATAAGCAAGGTTAAAAGACCGAGCGCGCTGCGTTGTGCCACAAGCGACAATATCGGGTGGCGCCGCTGCGACGAGCGTAACCGACCCAGGCCTGCACTAATCACTGCGTTTGCCTCGATTCAAGATGCGCGACAATTTAGCGGCAGTTCACGCAGTTAACGAAACCTTCTCGAAAAGGAAGTTACCGAGAGCTTCACCGATTTTTGAAGGCTCGAGGCCGACAAGCTTCGAGCTAAACGCGTCATTGATCGTCGTGAAGGCAGGAATGATGTACCCGCCCTGCTCGAAATCGTACTTCATCATCTCGTGGACAAGCTCCTTGCGTTTTGACGCATCTAGGGAGGCGTTCGCTTGCGCGTAGAGGGATAGGTAGTGGGGGTTGGTGATGTGGCATTCTTGCCCTGCGGCGGTCGGTAGCACACTCTGGGCGACTTGAGCCAGGTACGGGTTGTAGTACCAGTAATCCTGCGCGAATGTCCAATTGCCAAAGTTCGGGCCGTAGAACGTTGTTGTGTCAACCTGCTTAAGCTTCACGTTCACTCCCGCCTCAGCCGCCTGACGTGAGAAGACCTGCGCCATCTGCACGGTCCCTTGGCTGAGCGGCGCGGTCACTAGCTCGACGGTCAAGTTTTCTTTGCCAGCGGCCTTCAAGAGCGATTTAGCTTGCGCCACGTCGCGCGTTCGGACTAGGGATGAATCGTAGTCTGGATCGTACGGGGAGAAGACGTCGTAGCCGATGTGGCCGGAACCGCCCAAGCCCGCCTCAATCATTTGCGGCCGGTCCACCAAGAGCCGGAATGCTTGGCGGACGCGGACATCATTGAAAGGTGGCTTGTCGACGCGCATAGTGAACGGCTGCATAGATCCGGATTCTGAGGTCAGAACTGTAAACTTCCCGCTAGCCTTGATGACCGCAACATCTGAAGCTTGCAGGAACCCGGCGGCGTCAATTTGCCCCGAGACGAGGGCGTTGACAAGCGCGCTGTCCTCTTGGAAGTCCGTAATAGTAACTTGGTCGAGGTGAGGCAGGCCGGACCGCCAGTAATTCGGGTTGCGGCGAAATACACTACGCTGTCCCGGCGTGAAACTATCGTAGATGAACGGGCCCGTGCCAACTGGCTTCTTAGCGTCAAACCCCACCGGGACCACAGCCCAAAAATAGAAGAATGTCGCCAGTTGCTCGATAAGCGTGGAGTAAGGTGCCTTAAAGGGTACCGTGACCGTAAGGTTGTCCCTCTTCTTTATACCCGCCGCATGTACGGGTCCCATTGATGTAGCTCCCGGCAACGGAGCTTTTGGATTGAGGATTCGGTTGAGGGTGAACACCAAGTCGTCTGCGGTCAGAGCCTTGCCGTCGTGAAAAGTCACTCCTGGGCGAAGTTTGATCGTCCACTCCGTCGCAGTCGCGTTAGGGGTGATCGACTCGGCTAAGTCGTACTGGACGGCGGCGTTCACGTCCAGGACGACTAGTGAGTTGAACAGTTGCTGAGACCGAGCGGCGTCAGTGGCTGTGGATCCGACGTGGGGATCTAGGGTGTCGTTGGCGCCCTTGCCGCCTGTCAGACCAACATTTATTGCGCCACCCTTCTTGCTAGCCGCTGACGTCGCACCACTTCCTGTGGTTGTAGTTTTGGGACTTGAGGAATGTGACGTGCAGGCGTCGATCAGCACCCCCCCTGCTGCGAGTGCTGCGGCCGCCACGCCACCTCGGAGCAGCGTTCGGCGGGTGAATGCCGGACCTGCAGACGGGCTGGGCTGCGTACTGGGGTCGAAGTGGGCCATTTTACGTCTCCCTCGAAGGACTCGGTGCCGGGCGCAGAGTTGCGCGGGGCGTAACGCTCCTCAGACACAATGCGACGCGCTCAGGTGCCGACATGCCGCGGCCGCCGCGAGCTACTAACGACGACATGGCGCCCCCTCCTGCCCGCCTAGGCCTTGGCAACGTTGGACTACGCGACTCGGACTCCTAGACAGTGACTCCACGAGTGCCACAGAGAGTACACATACGTAGTCGTACTTCCGCAAGGGTGACGGTGCGGGCCACATTCAGCGCCAGCTGTGGCGCCCCGCCAGGGGCGCCCGCAGGCGGCCGCTAAAGGCCCATCGTCCACGTGCACGAAGTCAGAAGACCGTGGTGAGTGGCCAGTTCGGGACGTCAGGCTCAGAACGTCCTGGGACGACGCTGTCTGACGCCGTCGGGCCCCTTAGGGCAGCCGCCCTAGGGTCTGGCCGTGGCTATTGCCGGCGAGCAGGCCGTCAGACGCCGCCGGGTTCACCGCTCCGAAGCCGCACACCAGCACGCTACGGTAGTGACAAGAGCGCAAACCTGCGCCGCTGCGTCTGCTGGGGCCGCGTACACCGAAACAAAGGTGGCGCGGCGCTCACCGTCCTGGCACCGGGTGGTGTGAGCTGCGCTTTACAAGTTTCGGCTGCAAAACGACGCGTTGCACCGCTGAGTCCGGCTCCGCGATCCGCTTGATCAACAATTCGACAGCGGTCCGGGCCATGGTCCCCAGGTCGCAGCCCACAGTGGTGATCTGGAATACGTCCCACGAGGCCATTTCGATGTCGTCGAATCCGATGACTGTCAGCTCCGGCCCGACCCGGATCCCGCGTGCCGCAGCGGCGTTACACGCCCCCAGTGCAATCACGTCGTTGCCGCAGAAGACAGCGGTCGGTGGCGTGCGGCCCTCGAGCAACTCGTGCATGGCGGTACGACCAGTCGTGTAGGAAAAGGGTCCGCGCCGAACGTAACGCGCGGGCACTGTAATGCCGTGCTCCCCCAGCTGCTCACGCAATGCGAGTTCTCGGTCCCGGCCAGTGCTCGTGTCACTGGGCCCGAAGATCGCGCCGATCCGCCGGTGCCCGAGGTCGACCAACAAGTCAGCGACCAGGACCGCGCCTCCGCGGTTGTCGACAATGCACGTGTCGCCGACCGCGCCGTCGACTTCCCGATTCACCAAAACGAACGGGATGCTTCGCGCCCGCAGGTCGTGGGGAAGACTTGATCCAAGCAGGGCGGTGGTGACGATGATTCCGTCCACCGAGCGGCCCGACAGCCGGTCGACACCGACCGGCGAGTCCGGCGAGTCAGGTATGAGCACAGCGCGGAAACCCAGGGCGTCCAACTCGGCCCGGATGGGTTCGATCAGTTGGGGATAAAACGGATTTGTCAGATCCGCCGAGACAACCCCTATCGTCCGGGTCTGCCGAGTACGAAGACTTCGACCAGTTTCGCTGGGCACGTAATTCAGGGCTCGTGCCGAGCGCAGCACCCGGTCCCGGGTGCGGTCGGTCATGCCCGGCATGCCCCGTAGCGCCCGGGAGACGGTGCCCTGCGATACGCCCGCCGCCCGGGCCACGTCGTGACTCGTCGCGGACACATTCTCTCCGATACCCATTCGTGTGTGCAACAGACCCTCCACGATGCTAGCGGACACCACCCGACGGCGCTGCGAGAGCGAAGAGAGCTCAGGACGACAGAACGATGAGGGGTGGACAGTGCCGTTGATCACTTCGCCACTCCGTCGTGGGAACGACCCCTTGACACGCATACGTATGTGTAACAACGTTGTCCCCCGAGGTCGTGTTTCACCCCGCTCGGTCAAAGGACTGACAGGTCGGAGATCGCTGCAGGCGACGCCGACGGCGAGAAGTCAGGCACGTGAAACGGCGAGACGTCAGGCACGTGAAACATCGCCAGGAGGACAGAGTGACATCGAATAAGCCATCAGTGGCTGTGGTCGGTCTAGGTGCGATCGGCAGCATGACGTTGTGGCGGCTGGCCGCTGCCGGTGTACGGGCGACGGGCTTCGAGCGATTCACACCGGGTCACGACGGCGCCGCCTACGGTGGTCAGACACGGCAGCTTCGGCTGGCGTCCCACGACGCGCACGGCTCGGATCATGTCAGGTTGGGCCGAGAAGCACTCGCGCTCTGGCGTGACCTTGAGGCGGCGTCTGGAAGCGCCCTGTACACACCTAGCGGGCAGCTCGCCGTCGGGCCGGCCGACGACCCCGAACTCGAATCGCTGATCCGGTGCCTGGAACGCGACGACCTCGAACACCACGTTCTGTCCTCGGCACAGGTGGCGTTGCGCTACCCGGCGCACCGGCTCGCCGACGACGAGATCGGCATCTTGTCGGTCGAAGCTGGTGTCCTTCGCTCGAACCGGGCGGTGTACGAGGCGACCCGCGTAGCAGAGGGCCTGGGCGCGACCGTCCACAGGCAGTGCGCGGTGCGTGACATCGTCGCCGGAGCGAACGGCATTGAGATCGAGGCCGGCGGTTCCAGACATAGATTCGATCACGTCGTGGTGACGGCTGGCCCGTGGGTCGGTCGTCTCGCGCCGCGGATGAGTAGCGTCGTCGTTCCGCGCAAGATCGTCTGTGCCTGGTACCCGCCGGCAACGGGGACGACATTGGGTCCAGAGGTCTTTCCACCGGGATTCCGCCGGTCCCGGGTACGCAACGATTACACCTTCTTGCCCTCGGTCGACGGGTCCGGCGTGAAGATCATCTATTGGCTCCCACTGCGGCCGGAGATTGCGGATGGCACGAGCTGGGACATGTCGGCCGATGCCGACACGTTGGCCGCCGCGTCGCGGGCTTTGACCGTGACGATGCCGGGCCTGATCAGTGAGGCGATCGAGGCCACGGCCTATCCCGAGGGTTTCACTCCGGATCGCTGGCCCGTGATCGACGTCCAACCGTCGGGCATCACCTGTCTAGCCGGATTTTCCGGCTCAGGTTTCGCCATTTCCCCGACGCTCGGTCAGATCGCGGCCGACCTCGCGACGGGGCGGACCCCGGGGCACGATGTTGGGTCAATGTCGATCGACCGGTTCGACCTCATCGACGGCGCGCAGCGACGCGACGCACTGGCGCAGTCGCGGCCTTGAGCGGCATGCGAATGCCGTCGCGGCGGTCGGTGCCGTGCCGGTCACCACCTATCAAGAGCGGTCGGCCAACTTCGGCAACCCCGATGCGCACCGTGGAGTGGGCGGGGGATGCAGTGCCCGTCGGGCTCGACGCCCTGGTCTTGCGCGAGCTGGCGACGGCTCGGTAATTGTTTGGCAATTCGGCCAAGATCGGCATCGTGGCTGTAGACCTCGAAGACGCGTTGTCCGTCTAGGAGGCGGCAACCAATGGTGGTCGGAACGGCCGTCGCAATAGCGGGTTGAGTAATGACGGTCTCGCCGGCACGGTCCACCACAGCGGGGAGGCCATGCCTCGGGCGAGGCGTGCTCGACAGGTGCCGCAAAAACCATACGGTCGTATCAGCATGGATCTGTTACACCGTCGCGTTCCGGTGTGGCGGGCCCGTGGCGAAAAGGTCCGCGATATTCGGAACGAATAGGCGAGGTGAACTAGTGCACTTGCGTGGCCCGGTTGCCCTGGTGGTCAACGACATGATCAACAGCAATCTCCGCACACCCCACGATGCTCAGCGAACAGCGCAGATCGCCGAATCAGGACTCATACACACGATGGTCGCGGCCGTGGCACGGGTCCGCGCCGCGTCAATCCCGATCTTTTGGATTCAGGTGCAGCGCCGGGCCGACAGGGCTGACGTAGGAGACGCGTTAGTCGACTTGCAACCTAGGCGCAGCGCGGGACCGCAGCCTGCGGTACTGGCAGGCAGCTTCGAGGGCGCCAACGTCGAAGAGTTGCCCGTTCTGCAGCACGACCAGGTGGTGTTCAAGCCCCGCATGGACCCGTTCATCGGTACCGAATTGGATATCCTGCTGCGCAGTCGCGGGATCCGTACGATCTTGCTGGCGGGGTACTCGACTAACGGCGGCGTCGAGAGTGCCGCCCGCACGGCCCACGATCTCGACTACGACGTTGTCGTCATCAGCGACTGCTGTTACAACGTCGAGGTGGACGCACACGAATTCGCGATCAACCGGACGTTGCCGTTCTACTCGCGGGTGCGAAGGCTCGCCGACATCGCCGCGGCTATCGACGCCTCGGCGACCCCTATCCAGGCGCCGTAAGCCGTGCCGGAACCGGGCGCCTCGTCTGCGGCTTTGCAGCGGCCAAAGGGTAATCCACGGTTGGCCATCTACCTAGAGGAGCCCAAGTCGTAGTGTGCGACTCCGCGGGTCGGTATCCGCCAGCCCGCAGCGCGAGTCCGCGCGAAGTATTCTTCAAGGTTTCTACCGGAACTGTTGCGCAACGAGCCACGGACGAGAGGAAATACGCATGCCGGAATGTGTCGTACTCGGTGCCGGCATAATCGGCGTGAGTATTGCCTACCGACTGGCTGAACAGGGTGTGCGGGTGACCCTCGTCGACGCGCGAGGACCCGCCTCGGGAACGACCGGGACGTCCGGCTCGATGGTCGGGGCGAACGAGAAGGTCCCCTACGATTACTACCGTCTCGGTTTATTGAGCATGGCTGCGATGCGGCGGCTAAGCGACGAGTTCCCAACCTCGTCCTGGTACCTCGGCACGGGCCACCTGGAATGGGCGAACTCAACGGCGGGAAACGCCGCGCTCGCCGCGCGGGTGCAAAGGCTCACTGAATGGGCGTATCCGATGCACCGGCTGCCGCCCGAACACGTGATGCGGGCAATGGAGCCCGATCTACTTATCCCCGAAGGTGTGGACGAGGTCATGTTCTTCTCCGACGACAGCCTCATTTATCCGCACACACTGATCGCCTTGCTTTTGCGTCGGCTGACCGCACTCGGCGTCCAGATGTACTTCGGAGTGGGAGACGCTGAACTGGCGGTGCGCGACGGCCGTGTCGACGGTGTACGGACCGGTGACGGTCGCTTGCACGCGGCCGACTTGGTCGTGGTCGCCGCCGGCCGATGGACCCAGCGTTTGCTGGAATCGCAGGGGGTGATGCTGCCCATGGTGTCGCCCTGGACCAGCACTCCCGAAGCATTCGGCTTCCAGGTGATCACAACTCCGGCCCCTGTCGACGTCCGACGAATGATCCGCATGCCGGGCCTGTCTATCCGCCCGGCCGGCGGCGGGAGATTGATGTTGCACGGCAGGCCCGAAGAACACGAGATGAACGCTCTCGGCGCCGCTACTGCCATCCAGTGGGACCGTCCGCTCGTACCTGTGCCGCCGCAGGCGGAGGCGTTGCTCGCCAAGGCCAAGCAAGTACTACCCAACGCCGCGCACGCGCAGGTGCAAAGCGCAACCGCCGCCATCCGCGCCCTTACCGACGACGGTTTGCCCGCTGTCGGCTGGGTGCCCGGTCGGGATGGACTGTACGTGGCGGTGACGCATAGCGGTATCGGCCTCGGACCGTTGCTCGGCGAACTCGTCGCAAGCGAGGTGTTGGGTCACGAAAACCCCCTCCTAACAAACTTCCGACCCGGCCGCTTCGCCGAAGCTGACTTCGCCGCCCGCCCACGTCCGATGCGTGATCATGCTCACGCGAACGCCCCCACCAACTAGCGTCCTCTGCCTTACTTCGTTTCAGAACTCGTGCGGGTGAGTCAAGGATCTGCTCTACTCTTGGCCAAAAGAATGGCCTGGATTTGTCGTTCTAGCGTCTGAACCAGTTATGGATGTTGGTTTCTCGGGCATGCACGGATCGGTGACCGCCTGCCTTGGAGTAGTTCGGCGGTGATGTAGACCAAGAACCGTTCGACCTGGCTGATCCAGCTGCATTAGGTCGGGATGTGGTGGACGTGCACGCGGGGTGTTGGGCCCGCCAGGCTCGTACGGCCAGGGTCTTGTGGGTTCCCTATTTGTCGCAGACCAGGTGGGACCGGCGAGCAGGTTGACCTTTTCCATAGTTTCGTTGCCGACGGTAACAGCCGCGATGGCCTGAACGCCGCCGAGCAGGTAGTTCTCGTCCGGGCCACGGACATCGCGGCCACCGTGGCCGCCGGGACCTCACCGCGAATGGGTGGCGAACAGGCCGCGACCCGCGCACTCCGGCCACCTCGGCCGTCACGAGCGTCATGTGGGCCGACGCGGTCAACGGGTGACGACCACCGGGGATGCGGGCGCAGACGGCCTGGATCGGGATGTTCTTCTGGCCCGGGAAGAACCCCGGCAGCGTCCCGACCTCGAAGTCGGTGATGGACTCGCGCTGCTCGGTGGCGAAGTTGCGCACATTGGCCTGCACCGTGGCGATGTCGTCGATCACCTGGGCCGGCACCTGGGCCAGTTTACTTGCGTGGGGGCTGGGCAATTCGGTCGGATTTCCCGTCAGTATGAGTGCCGGCGCGGACAAACCGCGCCGGGCCGCGGCTGCCAGGGTGAGGGTCGTCGCTTCCATCGGCTACCTGGCGTTTCTGGCCGGTCCGCCACTGATCGGCTTCTCGGCGATCAAGCAGGTGTCCTTCGTGCGCTGCTCATCGTCACGGTCGCCCTGACCGTCGCCGCGGTCGCGGCCGAAGCATGTCGACCCCCGGTCCGCACACCGAGATTGTGGGCAGGTATCAAGAATCAAGCAGCTGACCAACATCCAATTCAAGATGAAATCCCGTCAGCCGGCCCGCTTGATCGCGTCGAAATCGTCACCCTTATTCGAGCGGTCGAGTCGTCGCCGGGGCGACACCGGCGATGCTTCAGGCGTTAATCAACGCACAGCGCCGACCGGTTTACAGCCCGTCCAGTTGCGCCGTGTCGTGACCCGCCAGTCGGGCGGACTCGTCGGCCAAACGAAGGCCGGCCCGCATGGTCCCGCTCGAGCCTTCTGCTCTTGACGCCGTCCGGCCCTCGTCAACTGTCGCCACGGTCGGCTGCAACACCTCGCCCGAGGCAGCGATATTCCTATTCGACAAGCCATTCGCGTAGCCCAGCACAATGCGCGACACGCAAGGCCTGCGACGACGTATGGCGTCGGGACCACCACGTCAACTGCTCGCGCATCTGCTTCTCGCCCACACCAACACGGCCGGATCGTCTCAAGTCGGGATAGCTGTTATGGCATGCCCTTCTCATCGAAGCGGCGCGTGCGGGGGCCGGCGGCGGCGCTCGCCACACGCGGCCTGCGGTGGTCCCCTTGATGGGTGGTTCCGCTTGGTCGCTATTACAGTCGTCGCGTGCAATCGGGTCGGGAGGTCGACCACGAACCGGACTACCGGATGTATGGCGGTTGAACGGACCTACCTTGCTACGTGCGGACGGGTCTGGAGTTCACGGCGGCCGGCGTGGCGGTAGTCTGGCCCTTGCCACATGCCGACGCCGCCGGACGGGCGAAGACAGACATCAGCCCGAGCAGACTGATTGTGCCGACCCTTCATAAAACGGATCCCCCACACCGCAGGCTATTCAACCCCAGGGTAGGCACAATCGCGAGGTCGGCACATCGGCGATTTTGTGTGCCGTCCAGACCGACCCGTCCAGGCCGAATCGGCAGCAGGACGGCGACTCCTCCCTCGCGTTGCATGGGTCGTGCCTCGGTTGCACGTATCGCCTTTCGATGAGCCCTACGCACTCCAGGTAGTGGTCAACGAGTCGTGCGAGCTCTCCTACGCGAGCATTCGCGGGGGTTTTAGCTTCGCCGAACCGTGGATGGGACGGCCAGTGCAACCGACGTGCAACGCCATCGTCGCCGCAGCGCCCAGGAACACGACCTGGAGAACGACCGGTGTCCGGGCGACGCCATCGACACGGCCGGCCCGACCGGGCATTGGCAACGCGGCACGCGGCCAAGATGGTGTTGCAGGTTTGTTGCACGGCGGCCGGTTCAATCAAGATGGACGACCGACTACGAGATGCTTCGGGCGCTCAGAGCGTCTGAAATCCAGGGGTTTCAGCACTTCGGTTCAAGACCATGAACGGCGATGAGCACAACAGTTTGAGTTCAGTGGTCACCGAGGGCACAAAATAAGGCCCGGAACCACTGGAAGCCAGTGATTCCGGGCCTTCGATGTGGGCGATACAAGGATTGAACTTGTGACCCCTACCGTGTCAAGGTAGTGCTCTCCCACTGAGCTAATCGCCCTTGCTGTGCGGGTATTGAGTTGTCACGCTGTAGAGCCTTCCTGCGAGGCGGCGGCGGGAATCGAACCCGCGTACAGGGCTTTGCAGGCCCTTGCCTAAGCCACTCGGCCACGCCGCCGGGAATCGAACCCGTCCCGGCGCCGACCGGCTCACACCGACTCGGCACCACCGAGCGGACGACGGGATTCGAACCCGCGACCCTCACCTTGGCAAGGTGATGCGCTACCAGCTGCGCTACGTCCGCATGCGCCAGAACCAGTGTCATGCACCGGGAGCGCCGGAGACGACCTTAGCCGATCCGGGTACGGCATCCCAAACCAGCGACCTGACCTGCGTCATTGCGGCGGCGATCCGATCTGGTCATCGCGGCGCACGAGCAGTCGCTCCCACAGCTCTTCGACCGTGTCCGCCAGGTCGGCCCGGTTCGAATTGTTGAGGATCACCTCGTCGGCGATCGCCCGGCGGTGCTCATCACTGGCCTGCGCGGCGATCCGGGCGCGGGCCTGGGCTTCGGGCAGTCCGCGTCCGGCCAACCGGGCCAAACGCAGGTCCAGCGTCGTCTCGACCACGACGACCGCGTCGAACTCGCCGCCGCGCCCGGTCTCGGCCAGCAGCGGAACCTCGTAGACCACGATCGCGTCCGGCGCCGCGGCCGCCATCAGCTCGCTGGAGCGCAGTGCGACCAACGGGTGGACGATCGCGTTTAGGTCCGCGCGTGCGGCCTCGTCGTCGAAGACGATCGCGGCCAGAGCAGGGCGGTCCAACTCCCCGTCCGCGCCGAGCACGGTGGCGCCGAACCGGGCCACGACCGCGGCGAGCCCCGGCGTCCCGGCGGCCACAACTTCGCGCGCGACCTGGTCGGCGTCGATGCGCACCGCACCGAGCTCGGCGAGAAGGTCGCCGACCGTGCTCTTACCGGAGCCGACGCCGCCGGTCAGGGCGACGCGCAGCTGCCCACCGGGCACGGAAGCCGCTCAGCCGCCGGCGCCGTGCAGTGCGCTGGCGGCCAGGGAGACCATCACCGCGTCACGGCGCGCCCCGGGCACGAGCGTCGCCGACACGCCCAGCGCGAGGGTGCGGGCGCCCACCCCGAGCACGAGCAGCGGCGCGCCGTAGCCGACCAGCACCACCGCGGGATGCCCGGCCACCGTCACCGCATGCGGGATGGCCCCGTGTTCGCGCCAGGTCTCCGTGGTGGCCGCCACGCGGGCGTTGGCGTGCGCGTTGGTGTCGTACAGGCTGACGCTGGCCTCGACCAGCGGAGCCGCGGGCGTCGTCTTGCCGGCGGGCGTTACCTGCCCGTACTGGCAGTTGATCCGCTCGACCTGGCCGATCGTGTAGTCGGGCACGTTGACGATGAACGACGTCCGTCCCGGGACGGTCTTGCCGACCGCCTTGTCGACCGTGAGCACCGGCAGGACGGCCGGGCAGTCCCCACCCAACGATGTGCTCGACGTGGGTTTGGGCGTGGTCGGCTTGGCCGTCGTCGTAGCGGTGGACGCGGGCGCCGTTGCTGTCGTCGTCGCACTCGCGCTCGACGCCGAGCCCGGGGTGGACGAGGTCTGCGAACTGGGTGACGCCGAATCGCCCGTGCACGCGGTGAGACCCAGCAGGACGGTCAGCGCCGTGGCCAGCAGAGCCGCGACCCGCAGCTCCGACCTACGGCGTCCTGAATCGTCCTCGCTCGGCCAGCCGGTACCCATGGGTCAACGGTAGCCAGCGCACACGACGATGCCCGGGAGGCGAACCTCCCGGGCATCGTGTCGAACCAGAACTCATGCTGCCAATGGCTCAGCGGCCGGTGAGCTTCTCCCGCAACGCCGCCAGCGCCTCGTCAGAGGCAAGCGTGCCGCCGGCGGCCTCGGGCGCGGCAGCGCCGGCGGCGGCGCCGTCGTCATCGGCCGAAGCCGTCGCCGTGTCGGAGGTGTACGACGTGGCCTCACCCGCACCGGAGGCGGCGTCGGCGTCGGCCTTCTGGGCGTCACCCTGCTGCTTGCGGTGGGCCTCGAAACGCTCGCGGGCGGCGGCGTAACGCCTCTCCCACGCCTCGCGCTGGTCGTCGAAGCCGGGCAGCCATTCCTGGGTGTCCGGGTCGAAGCCCTCGGGGTAGATGTAGTCGCCCTTGTCGTCGTACTGGGCCTCCATGCCGTACTGGGCCGGGTCGAAGTTCTCCTCGGTCAGCGAGCCCTCGTTGGCCTGCTTCAGCGACAGCGAGATCCGCCGGCGCTCCAGGTCGATATCAATGACCTTGACCAAGATGTCGTCGCCAACCTGGACGACCTGCTCCGGGATCTCCACGTGGCGCTCGGCCAGCTCGGAGATATGCACCAGACCCTCGATGCCGTCCTGGACGCGGACGAAGGCGCCGAACGGGACCAGCTTGGTGACCTTGCCGGGCACGACCTGGTTGATCTGGTGCGTGCGGGCGAACTGGCGCCACGGGTCTTCCTGCGTGGCCTTGAGCGACAGGGACACGCGCTCGCGGTCCATGTCGATGTCGAGCACCTCGACCGTGACCTCCTGGCCCACCTCGACCACCTCGCTCGGGTGGTCGATGTGCTTCCAGGACAGCTCGGACACGTGCACCAGGCCGTCCACACCACCGAGGTCGACGAACGCACCGAAGTTGACGATGCTCGACACGACGCCGCTGCGGACCTGGCCCTTGGCCAGCTTGTTCAGGAAGTCGCTGCGGACCTCGGACTGGGTCTGCTCCAACCACGCGCGGCGGGACAGGACGACATTGTTGCGGTTCTTGTCCAGTTCGATGATCTTGGCTTCGATCGTCTTGCCCACGTAGGGCTGCAGGTCACGCACGCGCCGCATCTCGACCAGGGACGCGGGCAGGAAACCACGCAGTCCGATGTCGAGGATGAGACCACCCTTGACCACCTCGATGACGACGCCCTCGACGACCTCGTCCGCTTCCTTCTTCGCCTCGATCGTGCCCCACGCCCGCTCGTACTGCGCGCGCTTCTTGGACAGGATCAGCCGGCCTTCCTTGTCCTCCTTCTGAAGGACGAGGGCCTCGATCTCGTCACCGATGCTGACGACCTCGTTCGGGTCGACGTCGTGCTTGATCGACAGCTCGCGGGACGGGATGACGCCCTCGGTCTTGTAGCCGATGTCGAGCAGGACCTCGTCGCGATCGACCTTGACGATGGTGCCCTCGACGATGTCGCCGTCGTTGAAGTATTTGATCGTGGAATCGATCGCGGCGAGAAAGTCCTCAGCCGAGCCGATGTCGTTGACGGCGATCTGGGGCGTGGTGTGCGTCGGGACGGTGTTCGCGGTACTGGCGTTCGGGGGGCTGGAGATGCTGGCGTTCGCGGTGCTGGTGGGTGCTTCGACAGTGGACGTCATGTGGTGGGTGGATTCCTTCGGGTGGACAATTGTCGTGATGGCACGCGACCGAGCCCGGTTTCGCTGAGTGACGCAGACGTTCCGCGAGGCCAAGTCAGATCCGCCGTGGCGGGCCTGCGGGACGAAACGCAGAGGCACAAGTCGTAGATCAGCGAGCGGCCTGCTCCAGGTTGAGGACGCAAGCACGGCACACGCACAGCCAAGTCTACGGACCGCCGCGGCGGCGGGTCAATCTGCCGATCCGGTCCGCCCGCCCGGGTCCTAGGATCGGGCGATGACCGATCCCAGATACGCCGGTCCGGACGTCAGCGACCCGGCCGTGGACAAGCCGCCCATCGCGCCGCCGACCGATACCTCCGTGGCCAACGTTGGCTCTGGGGTGGACACCGGTACCACCGGGAATGAAGGCGCGGCCGCAACGCGGGACCCGCAAGCCACGACCGAGCTGCCCAGGACGGGCTGGGATTCCCCGTCCGAGCCGCAATCCGGGCCGCAGTCGCACTCGGGGTCGCAATCCGGGTCGCCGTCCGATTCGCAGTCGCAGTCGCAATCCGGGGCACAGTCGCAATCCGGGGCGCCGTCGCAATCCGGGTCGCCGTCCGATTCGCAGTCGCAGTCCAGCCCGACGCCCCCGGACCAGCCGGACGCGCAGCCCGGGTCGCGGCCCGCCGGCCCGAGTTGGTCGACTGATGAGACCCACGACTTCCCGGCCTACCGCCCGCAGAGCTACCCGACCTATCCCCCGACCTTGTCGCAAACGTCCGAGCTGCCCGCGGTGGGCGCGGGCGGGCCGCCGCCCACCACCGCGGCCGCGTACGGGTCGACGTTCACACCGTCGCCGGCCGGCCCCCCGCCGACGTCCGCGAGCGCATACGGCCAACCTTCGGGCCAAGCGGTCCGCGCTCGGCGTCGCGACGGGGCCGGAATTGCCGGCGCCCTCAGCGTCGTGGGCATCTGCGCCAGCGCCGTGGGGTTGTTCGCGTTGCCGATGGAGCGTTACCCGCAGGCCCAGAACATCTACCTCGGCACGTTTCGCGACCTGGCCACGCGCAAGATCGCGTCCTCGTCGGGCAACCACCACAGCGTCTCGCTGGCCGGTGAGCACCTGGCCACCCTGTGGTGGCGGTTCGCCCTTCTTCCCGCGCTTGGCGTCCTCGGGCTGCTTGTTGTTCTCCTGATCTGCGTGCCCGTTCTGCGTCGGGTCGCAGGTGCGTTTCTCTTCCTCGGTGCACTGGCCGTCCTGGCCGGGTTTGCCGTTGCCGTGCCCAAGACCAACCAGTACCGCGCCACGCTGCAATTCGGCCGCTTCACCCGGTTCGCCTGGAGCGACCTCACGCTGGGCTTCTGGATCGGCGTCGGCGGTATCGCGGTTCTGGGGCTGGCCGGGTTGGTCGCCGCGTCTCAAAGCACGCGTAGGTGACCGAAGGGCGAGCGCGCTTGAACATCACCTTCGGATCACTGGAGGCACCATGAGCACGCCCACGCGAGGCTTTTTCGGTCGACACCATCGCGAACGCGATCCCCGCCTGCCGCCCGGTCAATACGACGTCGGCTCGGACTGGCCGGTGCTGACCGCGGAGGTGACACCGCGGCTGGACCCCGAGCGGTGGACGATGACCCTTGACGGACTCGTCACCAACACGCACACCTGGTCGTGGCAGGACATGCACGCGCTGCCGCAGTCGGTGTACGAGGGCGACATCCACTGCGTCACGACCTGGTCCAAGCTCGCCACCAGCTTCGGCGGGGTCAGCCTCGACCTGCTTTTCGACGCGGTAGACCCGAAGCCCGAGGCCACGCACGTGCTGGCCACGTCGACCACCGGCTACACCACCAACCTGCCGCTCTCACACCTCACCGGCGGACAGGCGTGGATCGCCTGGACGCACGAGGGCAAGCCACTGACGCGCGAGCACGGCGGGCCGGTGCGGCTGCTGGTGCCCCACCTGTACTTCTGGAAGAGCGCCAAGTGGGTGACCCGGCTGACCCTGCTCGACCATGATCAGCATGGCTTCTGGGAGCGCAACGGCTACCACGACCTCGGCGACCCCTGGCTAGAACAGCGCTACCAGGGTGACTGAGCCGACCCTCGCGGCTCAGCCTGCCGCATCGGTTGCGCCGGCTCCCGCGCCGGCCGGTGGACGCACCCGCGCGACGGTCCGAACGGTCAGCCACCCCACTGCGCGCAGCGTCATCCTGCGGCTCGACGTGGCCGATCGGGTCGTGCACGTTCCCGGCCAGCACTACGTGGTCCGGCTGACCGCCCCGGACGGATACGTGGCCCAGCGCTCGTACTCGATCTCGTCGGCACCGTCAGACCCACTGGTCGAGATGTACGTCGAACGGCTCGAGGACGGCGAGGTGTCGGGGTTCCTGGCCGACGTGGTCCAGCCCGGCGACGAGCTCGACGTCCAGGGCCCGATCGGCGGCTGGTTCATCTGGCGCGGCGACTCCCCCGCGGTCGGCGTGGCCGGCGGCTCGGGGGTGGCCCCGTTGATCGCCATGACCCGCCACGCGATCGACGTCGGCCGGCCCGAGCTGTTGCACCTGGCCGTCTCGGCTCGCACGTTGGCCGACCTGCCCTACGCCGACGAGCTGATGGCCGCCGGTGCGTTCGTCGCCCTGACCCGCGAACCAGCGCCGGGAGGACGGGCCGCGGGCCGCCTGGCCGCGACCGACCTGGCGCCGCTGATCGCTGACGAGGCCACCTACTTCGTGTGTGGATCGGCTGGGTTCGCCGAGACGGCCAGCCGCACCCTGGTCGACAGCGGCGTACCGGCGGGCGCGGTGCGGGTGGAACGCTTCGGCCCGTCCGGCTGAGCCGTCCCGCGGCGGTTTGTGGTGGCAAGTGACCCACTCAGGTGGGTCACTTGCCACCACAGACGGGCTTTAGAGGGCGCTGGCGGCGAAGGTGTTGCAGTCGGCCATGTCGCCGCTCTGGTAGCCGGTCATGAACCACTTCTGCCGCTGCGCGGACGAGCCGTGGGTCCAGCTCTCCGGCGTCACCTGGCCCGACGTCTCCTTCTCGATGCGGTCGTCGCCGACCGCCGAGGCCGAGTCGATCGCCCGGTTGATGTCGTCCTGGGTCAGGTTGGTGATCAGGATGTTGCCGTCGGCGTCCTTGGTCGTCGTGGCGTGGTGACCCCACACACCGGCGTAGCAGTCGGCCTGCAGTTCCAGCCGCACGCTGCCCGACGTCGGGCCCTGCGAGCCCAATTTGGCCGCCTTGGTCATGGTGCCCTGCAGGTCCTGCACGTGGTGGCCGTACTCGTGGGCGACCACGTAGGCCTCGGCGAACGGGCCGCCCTCGGCGCCGAGTTTGCCTTCCAGCATGTCCGAGAAAAAGCCCAGGTCGAGATACACCTTCTTGTCGGTCGGGCAGTAGAACGGGCCCATGTCCGAGGTCGCCTGCCCGCAACCGGACGAGGTCGAGGACGTGAACAGCACCGTGTCCGACTCGGTGTACTTGATCTTCTTGGTCGGCAGTTCACCGGCCCAGTAGTCCTGCACGCTGTTCGCGATCGCGGTGATCCGGCAGTCGGCCCGCTTCTCGGCGTCCGCGCCGGTCTTGCACTCCGACACCTTGACCGGTCCGGTCGCACTCGGGTCCGGTCCCTGGTACGCCGCGGTGCCGCCGCCGCCGAGGACCTGGAACAGCACGACGATGATGATCCCGACGATGCCGAGCCCGCCCCCGCCGGCGGTCAGCGCTCCGCCGGGCAACGAGCCGAGCACGCCACCGCCGCTCTGACCGCGGCGGTCCTCGATCTCGGATGAATCGATGCGGGCGTTTTCGTTGAAGTCCATGGCGCATCGGAGCTTACGGGAGCGCAACACTGGAGGACGTGGCCGCACAACCCGACCCCGTTCCCGACCTGTCCGTTCCGCGGGCGACCGCTGCTCCGGACCCGGTCGTCGGGCGACGCCCGCTGCCGGCGGACGAGAGCGTGCGGGCCAACCGGTATTGGTGGGACCTCGACGCCGACGCCTACCACGACGAGCACGGCGCGTTCCTGGGCGATGCGGACTTCGTCTGGTGCCCGGAGGGCGTGCGTGAGGAGTCGGCCCAGCTGCTCGGTCCGACCGCGCAACTGGTCGGTCTGCGCATCCTCGAGGTCGGCTGCGGAGCCGCGATGTGCTCGCGGTGGCTGGCCGCCCGCGGCGTGCGTCCGGTCGCCTTCGACCTCTCGGCCGGCATGCTCCGCCACGCCGTGGCCGGAGCGCAGCGCACCGGGGTGTCCGTCGATCTGCTGCAGGCCGACGCCCAGCGGCTGCCGCTGCGTACGGGCAGCGTCGACCACGCGTTCACCTCGTTCGGCGCGGTCCCGTTCGTGGCCGACTCGGCCGGGGTGATGGCCGAGGTGGCTCGGGTGTTGCGTCCCGGTGGCCGGTGGGTGTTCTCGACGACGCACCCGATGCGCTGGGCGTTCCCGGACGACCCCGGCCCGGCAGGGTTGCTGGCCAGCGGCTCCTACTTCGACCGCACGCCCTACGTCGAGACCGACGACGACGGGGTGGCCACCTACGCCGAGCACCACCGCACCATCGGCGACCGGGTGCGCGAACTGCGGGCCGGCGGATTCGTGCTCGATGACCTGATCGAGCCAGAATGGCCGTCCGGATCGACGGCCACCTGGGGCCAATGGTCGCCGCTGCGCGGAGCTCACTTCCCGGGCACGGCCATCTACTGCTGCCGCCGCGCGCACTGACCGGCTCGATCCGCGGGAGTATTCGTATCGGACCCGAGCCGGAGGTTGTCCTGTGAACGATGCGCTAGGAGCGCCTGCGAGCGTGCTCGTTCTCGGTGGTGCGTCCGAGCTCGGCGAAGCCATCGTCGCCCGGCTGACCGAGTCCGGCCGGCTGGAACGCGTGGTGCTGGCCGCCCGTCCGTCCACCCGGCGTGACGACGCGGCCGCCCGGCTGCGCCTGCGCGTGACCGGGCGGGTCGAGGTCGAGGACTTCGACGCCGTCGCGACCGCATCACACGCCGAGCTGGTGACTCGGGTGTTCGACGGTGGCGACATCGACGTGGTGATCGTGGCCGCCGGCGTCCTGCCCGACCAGGCCGCGGCGTTCGCCGATCCGGGTATCGCCGTCGACGCGGCGCTGGCCAACTACGTCGGACCCATGTCGGTCAGCTTGCACGCCGCGCAACGGTTGCGCGCCCAAGGCCACGGCCTGCTCATCGTGCTGTCCTCGGTGGCGGCCGAGCGACCCCGTCGGGCCAACTACGTCTACGGCTCGACCAAGGCCGGCTTGGACGCGTTCGCCACCGGGCTCGGCGACGATCTACACGGCTCGGGTGTACGCGTGATGGTGGTCCGCCCGGGCTTCGTCACCGGGCGCATGACCGCAGGTATGAAGGCGGCGCCGATGGCCACGACCCCGGCCGCCGTGGCCGACGCCGTGGCCGCGAACATCACCGCGGCGACGGGGACGGTCTGGGTGCCGGGCGGGCTGCGCTACGCCATGTCGGTGCTGCGCCACCTGCCGCGGGCGATCTTCCGCCGCCTGCCGCAATGACCGGCCCGCGCGAAGCCACGGCGGGCAGCTCGGCGGCCGGCCGGCCCGGGCTGGGCAGCACCGTCATCGTCGCCGTCGGCAGCACCGTGGCCAACCTGCTCGGCTACGTGTTCAACGCGGTGATGTCGCGCGCGCTCGACCTGGCCGCCTTCGGTGAGCTCGGATCGCTGCTGGCCGTCACGGTCGTGGCCAGCGTGCCGGGAACGGCGCTGCAGGCCGTGATCGCCCGGCGGCTGACCACGGGCGACGACCACCACGCCTTCCGCCGGGACACGTTGCTGCTGGCCGGCGCGGTCGGCGCCGCCGTGGTCCTGCTGGCGCCGGTGATCCGCACGTTCCTCAACGTGGACAGTTACGCACCGGTGCTCTGGACGGCGGCGCTCCTGGTGCCGACCACGATCGGTTTCGGCTACCTCGGCATGCTTCAGGGCGCCGGCCGTTTCCGGGGGCTGGGCGCAATGCTGATGGCGGTCCAGGCCGCGCGGGTGTGCGGCGGGATCGTCGCCTACGCCACCGGACGGGGCACGAGCACCGCGCTCGGCGTGGCCACCGTGGTGACTACCGTCCTCGTCATCGCGGTGGCGCCGTTCGTCGGCCATCGGGCGGTCCAGGCCCGGGTGCGACGCAGCGAACTGCTGCGCGATATCGCCGCCGACATCTCCCCCATCCTCGGGGTACTCGTGCTCAGCAACCTCGACCTGCTGCTGGCCCGGCACTACCTCAGCGCGCACGATTCCGGGCTGTACGTGGCCGGCAACCTGCTCACCCGCGGCGCGTTCTGGGGACCGGCCTTCGTCGTCCTGGTCACCTACCCGCGCCTGGCCGTACCCGCACTCCGGGCCGCCGCGCTGCGGCAAGGGGTGATCATGCTGGCGGTCATCGGGGCCGCCGGCCTCGCCGTCAGTGTGGCCGCGGGCGGCCTCATCCCGGTGCTGCTGGGGCGTGATGACTTCCAGGCGGTGGCCGGCATCGCCTGGCTTTATACCGCGGACGGTCTGGCCCTGATCGGCACCCAGTTCGCGGTGTTCGCCGGCCTGGCCGTGCGTGATCGCCGCCTGGGTCGCCTGGTGTGGCTGGCCGCGACCATCGAGACCACGGTCGTGATCGTGTTCGCGCACGGATCGATCGAGCAGGTAATCACCGTGGCCGTGCTGACCGGCCTCGGACTGGTCACCGCGGCGACCGTGGTCGAGCGCCGCCGTCCGGTCCCGGTCCTCGACCCGCCCCAGGCGTGAGTGGCGCCCCGACGTTTCTGCCCGTCTCTACGGCATGTCGGCTGGACGTCCGGGGGTCTGCCCGGGTGGCGATCTGCGCGTTTCCTCACCCGGCGGGCCAGACCCGGGTGATGGCATCAAAGTTCACAGGGGATGATGGGGGCATGACGATTGTTCGCCGACTGGCCCGCCCACTGCTTGCTGCCTCGTTCATCTACGGCGGCATCGATACCCTACGCAACCCGAAGCCGAAGGTCCCCGCGGCCGACAAGGTCGTCGGAGACGTCCCGTCCAAGCTGCCCTCGTTCATCTCGAACACCGAGGACCTGGTCAAGGCCGACGCCATCGCCAAGATCGTCGGCGGCCTGCTCCTCGCACTCGGCAAGTTCCCGCGCCCGGCCGCGCTCGGCCTGGTAGCCAGCCTGGTTCCGACCACACTGGCCGGGCACCGCTTCTGGGAGGAGTCCGACCCGGAGAAGAAGGCCGCTCAGCAGTATCACTTCCTGAAGAACGCCTCGGTCGTCGGCGGCCTGCTCCTGGCTGCGGTGGACACCGAAGGCAAGCCCTCGCTGGCCTGGCGCAGCCGGCGTGCGGCGGCCAGCCTGCGCGACTCGGCGAGCGACACCTACAGCTCGGCCAGCGATTCGGTGCAGAACCTGCTGCCCGGTAGCTGACGGTGGGCGGCTGACGGTTAGCCGGCGACCATGGGGTGGCTGACGGTGCGGGGGCCGACGCTGGCCCGGACGTCGGCCGCGGTGATCGCGGCCGGCGGCATCGGGTCGCTGGCCACGCCCGACAGCGCCTGGTACCGACAGGCTCGTAAGCCGTCGTTCCAGCCTCCGGGTGTGGTGTTCCCGATCGTGTGGACGGCTCTGTACGCCAAGATCGCGTGGGCATCGGCTCGCACCATCGACGGATTAGACGTCGCCGGTCGAGGGGATGACGCCCGCGCGTTCGAGCGTGCGCTGGGCGTCAACCTCGCCCTCAACACCGGGTGGACGTGGATCTTCTTCCGCGGGCACCGGCCCGGACCGGCCACGCTCGAGTGCGCGGTCCTCGCCGCCAGCAGCGCCGATCTGGCCCGGCGGGCAATGAAAGTCGATCGCCTCGCCGCGGCCGGCTTCGCGGTCTACGCCGGGTGGACCGGCTTCGCCACGGTGCTGTCCGGCCGGTTCGCCGTGCTCAACCGCCGCTGAACAGCCGCAACCCACCGGTTTATGGTGGCTTCTGACCGACCTGAATGGGTCAGAAGCCACCACAAACCGTGGCTAGTGGGCGGCGGCGTCCCAGTTGGCGCCGAGGCCGACGGACACGTCCAGGGGCACGTCCAGGGCGTAGGCCGAGCCCATCTCGCGGCGGACCAGTGCCTCAACCGCGTCGTGCTCGCCGGGAGCGACCTCGAGGACGAGCTCGTCGTGGACCTGTAACAGCAGCCGCGACTGCAGGCCGACCTCGCTCAGTCCGCGGTGCACGCCGAGCATGGCCACCTTGATGATGTCGGCGGCGCTGCCCTGGATCGGCGCATTCAGGGCCATCCGCTCGGCCATCTCCCGACGCTGGCGGTTATCGCTGGTCAGGTCGGGCAGGTACCGGCGCCGGCCCATGATCGTCTCGGTGTAGCCCTCCTGCCGGGCGGTGTCGACCACGCCGTAGAGGTAGTCGCGCACCCCGCCGAAACGGGCGAAATAAGCGTCCATCTGCGCCCGCGCCTCGTCGGTGGTGATCTTGAGCTGGGCGGCCAGCCCGAACGGCGACAGCCCGTAGGCCAGCCCGTAGGACATCGCCTTGACGCGACGGCGCAGCTCGGCGTCGATCTGCTCGGCCGGCAGGTCGAAGGCGCGCATGGCCACGAACGTGTGTAGATCCTCTCCGGTGGTGAACGCCTCGATCAGCCCGTCGTCCTTGGACAGATGGGCCATGATCCGCATCTCGATCTGGCTGTAGTCAGCGGTCATCAGCGACTCGAAACCGGCACCGACGATGAATCCCTTGCGGATGCGGCGTCCCTCGGCCGTCCGGACCGGAATGTTCTGCAGGTTCGGGTCCTGCGACGACAGCCGGCCGGTGGACGCGATGGTCTGGTTGAACGTGGTGTGCACGCGACCGCCGTCGTCGACCATGGGCAACAGCGCGTCGACGACCGTTTTCAGGCGCGCCACCTCCCGGTGCCGCAGCAGCATCTCCAGCAGCTCGTGGCCCGTGGTCGCGTACAACGACGCCAACGCATCGGCGTCGGTGGTGTAGCCGGTCTTGGTGCGCTTGGTCTTCGGCAGTCCCATCTCGTCGAACAGGATCTGCTGCAATTGCTTGGGCGAGCCGAGGTTGAACGGCCGGCCGACGGCCGAATGGGCCTCGGCCTCGACGTTCTTGACCGCGGCGCCCAGCTCGCTCTGCAGGTCACGCAGATGCTCGACGTCAGCGGCAATGCCGACGGCCTCCATGTCGGCCAGCACGGCCGTCAGCGGCAGTTCCAACTCGGCCAGCAACCGCGCCGCGCCGCGCTGGATCAGGTCGGCGTCGAGGGCGTCGGCCAGGTCGGCCACGGCCACGGCACGCAGGGCCTCGGCGTCGGCGGCTGCGGCGTCCGCCTCCTCCTCCCCACCGTCGAGCGTGAGCTGGCCCGGCGGCGCCGCGGCGGCGACCTCGGAGGACCGCAGTTCGCGGTGCAGGTAACGCAGGGCCAGGTCGGCCAGGTCGAACGACCGCTGCCCGGGCAGGGCCAGGTAGGCCGACAGCTGGGTGTCGCTGGTGACCCCGGCCAGCGGCAACCCGCGGGCCCGCAGCGCCAGCAGCGCGCCCTTGACGTCGTGCGCCGCCTTGGGTATCGATTCGTCGGCCAGCCAGTCGGCCAGGGCGCGTTCGTCGTCGGCGGTGAGGTGCAGCAGATCGATGTAGCCGGCCTGACCGTTGGGCGCGGCCAGGGCCACGCCTTCGAGGTCGCCGGTGCCGCGACCCCAGCTACCGCGAAAACTCAACCCGATCCGGGCCGGACCGCGGGCATGGGCGTCCAACCACAACCCGACCTCCTCCGGCCCGATGCGCACCGCGTGCACGTCGAAGCCCTCGTCGGCCTCGGGCTGGGGAGCGGCCAGGGTCTCGAACAGCCGTTCGCGCAACACCCGAAACTGCAGGTTGTCGAACAGCTGATGCACCTCGTCGCGATCCCACGATGTGCGGGCGAGGTCGACCAGCGTCGTCTCCACCCCCGGCACGGACCGGACCAGCTCGGTGAGCTGACGGTTGCGCAGCACGCTGCCCAGATGCTCGCGCAACGCGTCGCCGACCTTGCCCCGGACCGTGTCGACGCCGGCCACGAGATCGGTCAGCGAGCCGTACTCGCGGATCCACTTCGACGCCGTCTTCTCCCCCACGCCCGGGATGCCGGGCAGGTTGTCCGACGGGTCGCCGCGTAGGGCGGCGAAGTCCGGGTACTGCGCCGGGCTCAGGCCATACTTCTCCTGCACCGAGTCCGGGGTGAACCGCCACATGTCACTGACGCCCTTGCGCGGGTACAGCACGGTGGTGCCGGCGTCGACGAGCTGCAGCGCATCGCGGTCGCCGGTACAGATCAGGACCTGCGCGCCCTCGGCCCGGGCCCGCGCGGTGATCGTGGCGATGACGTCGTCGGCCTCGTAGTTGTCGATGGCCAGCGTCGGGATGCGTAGCGCCGTCAACACCTCCTTGATCAGCGACACCTGGCCCCGGAAGTCCGACGGCGTCTCGGATCGGCCGGCCTTGTACTCGGCGTAGGTCTCGCTGCGAAATGTCTGGCGGGACACGTCGAACGCGACGGCCAGGTGGGTCGGTTCCTCGTCGCGCAGCAGGTTGATGAGCATCGACGTGAACCCGTACACGGCGTTGGTGGGCTGGCCGGTCGTGGTCGAGAAATTCTCGACCGGTAGGGCGTAGAAGGCCCGATACGCCAGCGAGTGGCCGTCGAGCAGGAGCAGCCGTGCGGTCTCGGTCGGGGCTGCTGTCGCTGGTGCCGAGCTGGTTTCGATCGGGGCCGTCGTGGTCACGCCTGGGAGTCTAAGCCGACCCACCGACAGTCTCTGGGGCCTGAAAATACGCCCTGGGGCGCTTACGCGCCGCGACTCTCCACGCGGGTAGGCATCACGCCGCGCGCCATCCGGCGCCGACGCGACAGCCCGCGGTCGAACGCCTCGGTCATGCCCAGCGAGCGCCGCAGGACGGCGGTGTGGGCGATCCGCCGCACCACCAGCGGGGTGAAGCCGAGCCGGGCCAGGTAGCGGTTCGCATCACGATCGTTCGTGGCCACGGCCACCACGATCTGGTCGATGCCCCGGTCGGTGGCATGGCGCACGACGGCGCTGAGCAACGATCGACCGACGCCGCGCCGGCGGTCGGCCAAGCCGACCACGAGCTGGCTGATGACCAGCGCCCGCACGGGCTCCAGCGCACCGATCTCGTCCTCGCTGGCCACCACGACGCCGACGATGCGGTCGCTCTTGTCGTCCACCGCGACCAGGACTGCCCGGTCGGGCGCGGCCAGCAGGTCGATGTAACGTCCGCCGCGGCCACCAGGGGCCTTGACCCGCGCCGGCGTCACCACGGTGTCCTCGGTCAGGCGGACGAGTTCCGCCACATCGGCAAGTTCGGCTGATCTGACCACGACTGCGGGCTTCATGCCACCTCTTTTCCGACCTCGGCGTCTCGACGCCCGCTGGTTCCGCACCGACGTGACAACAGGTACAACGACTCAACGCCAACCCCGTTACGCGACGGCCGAATCCGAGCGGCGCTGCCCGAGTCCGTTGCCGGTTCTTGGGACCTTAATCCTGAACGGCGATACAGACCAGCCCTACCTCAGCATTAGGGAAAAAATGTGAGGGTTGTCCCGCTGCGAACTCTTGCTGGCCGCGCGTGAACTCTGCTGCCGCGCGGTGATCCAGTGCGACGTCCACCGATTGGCGCGGTACGTCAGGAGGCGATCTCCTCGCCCAGGTAGGCGGCGCGAATACGGTCGTCGGCCAGCAGGTCCTTACCGGTACCGGTGAGCACGATCTCGCCGGTCTCCAGCACATATCCGCGGTCGGCCAGGGCCAGCGCTTGCGCTGCGTTCTGTTCAACCAGCAGAACGGTCACCCCGTCCCGGTTGATCTCGCGGATGATGTCGAAGATCTGCGCGACGATCAACGGAGCCAGGCCCATCGACGGCTCGTCCAGTAGCAGCAGACGTGGTTTACCCATCAGCGCTCGGCCGATGGCCAGCATCTGCTGTTCCCCGCCGGACAGCGTGCCGGCTTGCTGATTGATCCGTTCGCGCAAACGGGGGAACAGGTCCAGGGCGTGTTCGAAGACCGCCATATCCGGCTTCTTGAATCGGAACGCGCCCATCTCCAGGTTCTCCTGGACGGTCATCCGCGGAAATACGTGCCGTCCCTCGGGAACGTGGCAAATGCCCAGCGAGATCAGCTGATGGGCGGGAATGCCGTCGATGCGGCGCCCGTCGTAGGTGATCGAACCCAGCGATGGACGCAACATCCCGGAGACCGTCTTCTGCGTCGTGGTCTTCCCGGCGCCGTTCGCCCCCAGCATGGCCACGACTTCGCCTTCGTTGACACTGAACGAGATTCCCTTGATGGCACGGATAGCGCCGTAACGGACCTCGATGTCATCGACCTCGAGCAACACCTTCGCTTGCGGATTCGACGTCATCGTCCCTCCTCGTTCCTGGAGGTCGGTACGTTCCCGGGGGCCGTGACGACCCCGGGGTCCGCCACGCTGCTGCCGGGCCCCGTGCCGGTGTCGATCCGGTGCAGTTCCGGCTGAACGTGACTGGCGAGTTCCGCCTCGGCCTCGTCGGCCGATGAGCCCAGGTAGGCGGCGATGACCGCAGGGTTGCGCTGGATCTGCTCCGGCGTGCCTTCCGCGATCTTCTCGCCGAAGTTGAGCACGACCAGGCGGTCGGCCACCGACATGACCAGCTTCATGTCGTGTTCGATGAGCAGCACGCCCACCCCGTCATCGACGTTGACACTCTTGATCAAGGTGGCCAGCTCACGCTTTTCCACCGGGTTGGTACCGGCGGCCGGTTCATCCAGCAGGATGACGCCGGGATTGGTGCCCAGCGCGCGGGCGATCTCCAGCCGCCGCTGCTCGCCGTAGGCCAGTGACCCGGCCACGTCGTTCGCGCGCTGCTCGAGGCCCACCCGGCGCAACAGTTCGTACGAGCGCGCCGTGCTCTCGCGTTCCTCCCGGCGTTGCCGGGGCAGACCGAGCATGGCTGCGACCGGCCCGGACTTCTGCCGCGTCTCGACCCCGACCTTGACGTTCTCCAGCGCGGTGAGGGCCGGGAACAGCCGGATGTTCTGGAACGTACGAGCCACGCCGAGCCGGTTGACCACGTGGGTGGCCTGGCCGATCACGCTGACCGGTTCCGACCCGGCCCGCGCCCGCAGGGTGATCATGCCCTCCTGGGGTGAGTAGACCCCGGTCAACGAGTTGAACAGCGAGGTCTTGCCGGCGCCGTTCGGCCCGATGATGGCCAGGATCTCGCCGCGGCGCATCTGCAATGACACGTCGTTGAGGCTGGTGACGCCGCCGAAGCGCAGGGTCACGTGGTCGACGTCGAACACCAGTTCGTCGGCTGCGGACGGAGCCGATGCAACACTCATGCGCGTGCCCCCAATCCTTCGCCGAGCGGTACGGCTTGGGTCTCCGAACTCGACGGTTCGTCGAAGTGGGTGAGCTCGGCCTTGCGCCGCGAAGCCGGCACCAGGCCCGCCGGACGGAAGATCATCATGAGCACGACGACGACGCCGATCCACATCTGCCGGTCAGCGCCGGGGACGAACGTCTTCAGGAATTCCGGTAGCCAGGTGAGCAGGGCCGCCCCGGCCATCGCCCCCGGCAGCGAACCCATCCCGCCGAACACCACGTAGGCGACAATCAGGATCGAGTTGTTGAGCACGAAGTTGTCCGGCGTGAACGAGCCGATCTGGCTGGCAAAGAACACGCCGGCCACGCCCGAAGTGGACGCGCCGATGGCGAACGCCATCAGCTTCACCCGCGTGGTGTTGATGCCGGTGGCCTGCGCGGCCACTTCGTCCTCGCGGATGGCGGCCCAGGCCCGCCCGGTGCGTGAGTTCTCGAGCCGGCGGAACGCCAGCAGGATGACGACGATGAATACCAGCAACAGGTACCAGTACTGCAACGGCGCCAACCCCCAGGTCCAGTGCAGTGGACCGATGTGGATCACCGGGTTGGGGATGCCGTGCGCGCCCTGGCTGCCGTTGGTGAAACTGCCGGGGTTGTTGACGGCGATGATGCGGATGATCTCGCCGAAGCCCAGGGTGACGATGGCCAGGTAGTCCCCGCGCAGGCGCAACGTCGGAGCGCCGAGCGCCAACCCGGCCAGCAGGCAGATGGCGATGGCGAACGGGATCGCCAGCAGCGGCGTCATGTGCAGCCAGGACGGCGGTTTCACCGGCAGCGACGAGGTGAGGTACGCGGTGGTGTACGAGCCGATGGCGTAGAAGGCGATGAAACCGAGGTCGAGCAAACCAGCCCAACCGACCACGACGTTCAGACCCATGGCCAGCAGCACGGAGATGCCGATCTGACTGACGATCGTGGTCTGCCAGCCCAGCGTCGCGGTGGGCGGGTAGAACAGCGCGAACGCGACCAGGGCCAGGATGGCCGTCTTGGCCGCGCCCGGCGCAGACAGGTAGCCGCTGGCCGCCGACCGATCGCTCGACCGGGCCGCAGTGGCACCGGCAGCGGTACTGCTGTGGGCGCCGCCGATGGGACCGCCGACCGGATCACCGACCGAACTCGCGGCGACCGCGGGCGTGGCCGGGTCCGTGGCCACGGGCGCCCTACCAACCGCACCGCGGACCGCACCCTGGGGCAAGGTGGCGACGACGAAGCCGCCCGCGCCGAGCAGGAAGAACGCGCCGCCGGCCAGCCAGCCGCCGGTACCGAGGTTCTGCCAGGGACCGGATGCCCCCTGATAGTGCTGCTGGCCACCGAGGTTACTGATGTCGTAGAGCGTGATCAGCGTGATCAGGACCGCGACCAGCCCCAGCGCCGTCGCCACCCAGCCGAGCGTGCGCTGACCCAGCCAACACGCCGCCGCCGCTACCAGCGTCGTGACAGCGAGCAGGACCCAACCCAGCCAGGCCAGGTATTGCGACGACACGGCGGATAGGCCTTGGCCTTCGAACAGATCGTGGGTTTGGCCAAGCGTGTCGTTGTCGGTCGCGGGTGAGAACCAGGTCGCCGACGTGAAGGCGACCAGGCCGACGATCAAGCCCAGCACCACCACCGGCAGGCCCGGGCGCCACCCGAACACCGTGTTGAAGAAGCGTTTGCTGTCAGCGACGTCGGACTCGGACATCGCGCTGGAAACGAGGGCCCCGGCCATGACGAGAAAGCCGATGATCGCGGCACCGAACCCGAGCGAGTGGTCGACGCCGAGCTTGGCATTCGTGCCGAGGCTGACCACATCTCGGTGGGACAGGAACGACAGCACGGCTCCCACGACGGCGAGAACAGCCACCCCGTAGGCCACTGGGCGCAACCGACGGGCGATGGCCACACCGCCGATCAGCACGCAGGCCGCGAGCACCGCCCACGCCAGCCATTGGAAAAAGGCGTTGGTGAGGGCCGAAGGCCCGGCTGAAGCGACAACCTGGGACCGCGTCTTGTTGAAGTTTCCGAACGGGTCATACCAGTTCATCAGCAGGATCGACGCGAGCACGGCGAGCGCGCCGGAGATGAGAGGCCACATGCCCGGCGTGGTCAGCACCGGAACGATGCGGGGCCAGAACGTGATCGCGAAGTAGGCCAGCACACCGAGCAACAAGAAGATGACGATGCGGGGGTGGAAGACCGACTCGCGGAACTCGTATCCGAAGTCGTCCTGCGTGCCCTCCTGCGGACCGACCATGATCGCCAGCACGAAACCGCCGGCCAGGCAGGCCAGGAACCGCTTGAGCGATTCCGAATTCTGCAGCCGGTTCATGCCGCCCGTCCCAGTCGCTCACCGAGAATGCCCGACGGGCGGAACATCAGCACGAGAACGAGGACGACGAACGCGACGACGTCGGTCCACTGCAGGCCGACACCGGGAATGAGCGGCACCAGGTTCTCGACCACGCCGAGGGTCAGGCCGCCGATCATGGCCCCGCGAATGTTGCCGATACCGCCGAGGACCGCGGCGGCGAACGCCTTCACGCCGGGCAGGAATCCCATGTTGAAGGCGAAGGTGAAGCTCAAACCGAACAGGAAACCGGCGGCCCCACCGAGCATGCCGCCGATGACAAACGTGCGCGAGATGGTCTTGTCGATGTCGATGCCCATGAGGGCTGCGGTGGGAGCGTCTTCGGACACGGCGCGGATGCTCATGCCCAGCTTGGTCTTGTTCACCAGGCGGTCCAGGAAGATCATCATCACGATCGCGGAACCGATGATCACGGCCTGCAGGACCCGGACCCGGGCGCCGCCGATGTAGAACAGCACCGAGTTGGTGTTGAAGAACTGCGGGAACTGGTTCGCGGTGAGGCTGTTGAACATCTTGCCGGCCAGCGTGGAGAGGAAGAACGATGCGCCGATGGCACTGATCAGGAACGCCAGTTTGGGCGCGCCGCGTTTGCGTAGTGGTCGATACGCGATGCGCTCCAAGGTCCAGGCGATGCCGGCCGCGGTGACGCCCCCCGACACCACGCCGATGATGAGGATGAAGGGAACCGCCCACGTCGGTGACGTCCCGTTGCCCACGATGGCGTGCACGACCAGGAAGCTGCCGAAGGCGCCTGACATGAACACCTCGCTGTGCGCGAAATTGATCAGCTGGAGCACGCCGTACACGAGCGTGTAGCCCAAGGCGATCAGGGCGTACATCGATCCGCGGGTGAGCCCGAGGACCAGGTACTCAAGGAAATTCGTCATGAACGGCATCCTCCAAGGGGCGGCAGGCGAACCGAGGACCGAAGGTCAGGCGTACCAAGGGGCGTCCTGGACCATCAAGCCGGTCCAGGACGCCCCTGTTCAAAGCGGTGTTTCTTGGTTCGCTCGGGTGTCGTTACTTCTGGGTCTTGATGTCACCCAGCAGCACGATCTTGCCGTTCTTGTCCTCGTAGAGGTTGACCGTTGCGGCCGCGACCTCGCCGTTGGGCTGGAACTTGACCGTGGTGGTGATGCCCTTGTAGTCGAGCTTGTTGATCTGCGCTTCGACGGTGGCCCGGGTGACCGGACCGGCCGCCTTGGCCGCCTTGATCGCCGAGATCAGGGCGTTGGTGGCGTCGTAGGCCTCAGGCGAGTACGTCGACGGTGGGGTCTTGAACATCGCCGTGTAGGCGGCGTTGAAGGCCTTGGCCGCCGGGGCGGTCGTTGCGTCGAGGCAACCGCATGCGAAGTAGTAGCCGTTGCCAGCGGTGCCGGCGTTCTTCTCGAACAGCGACGACTTGCCGCCGTTGCCAGAGATCTCCAGACCCTTGAAGCTGACGCCCTTCAGCGCCTTGGCCAGCAGGGCCGCGGCGGCGTCGTATCCGCCGTAGTACATCGCCTGCGCGCCGGAGTTCTTGACCTTCTGGGCCACCGCGCCGTAGTCCTGGGTCTTAGCATCCACACCCTGGCTGGTGACGGTGACGCCCTTGGCCTTGAGCTCCTTGCGCACGACGTCGCCGACACCCTTGCCGTAGGTCGACAGGTCGTCGAGGACGAAGACCTTCTTGAACTTCTTGGCCAGGTAGTCCGCCGTGGCGATGCCTTCGACTGCGTCGGTAGGAACGATGCGGTGGAACGTCGTGAACCCGGAGCTGGTGAGCAGGGCGTTGGTGGCCGACGGGCTGATCAGTCCGAGGCCGGCCGCGGCGTAGGTCTTGCCGACCGCCTGGGTCGGGCCGGAGAAGATCGGACCGACGATGCCGACGATGCTCGCGTCCTGGATCAGGTTGGCCGCCGCGGTGGGCGACTTGGACGGATCGCCCGCGTCATCGGACTGGACCAGCTTGAGCGTGAAGCCCAGGTTACCGGTCTTGTTGGCCTGAGCCACGGCCAGCACGACCGAGTTGATCATGTTGATACCGAGCTGCTTGTTGTCACCTGACAACGCGCCCTGGAAGCCGATCGAGATCGTGCTGGCAGTCGCGGCGGCGGAACTCGACCCGGAAGCGGAGGTGGAACTGCCGCCCAGGGAGCCACTCTTCTTGCTACTCGAACAGGCGGTCAGGGCCAGTGTTCCGGCGGCGACAACAGCCGCGACCTTGACCCAGTTTCGATTCTGCACGTGGTTCCTCTCGTTTATTCGTTCAGGTGTCGCGAGGGCAGGAATCCCTGCCGACGACTGTCTCGGAGGGTAATCGACAGAGTGTTAAGCACATAACAACGACACGTTTCGTAGCCGGGCCGTGATCGAATCGGCCCCTAGAACGCGGTCAAAACGCGTAGAAATCAACGTCCTCCGTTGGTTTCGACGACGAGTTCGGCCACTTCTTTCATCGTCGTGCGTTTGTCCATTGCGGTGCGCTGAATCCAGCTGAATGCCTCGGGCTCGGTCATGGCGTGCTGGGCCATGAGCACGCCTTTGGCCCGCTCCACCACCTTGCGCGTCTCCAGCCGGCCGCGCAGATCGCCGACCTCGTTCTCGAGCGCGCGGATCTGCGCGAACCGGGACATGGCCATCTCCAACGCGGGGAGCAAATCGCGTTTCTGGAACGGCTTGACCAGGTAGGCCATCACCCCGGCGTCGCGCGCGCGATCGACGAGATCGCGTTGGCTGAAGGCGGTGAGCAGCACCACCGGGGCGGTGCCCTTCTCGGCGATCAGGCCGGCCGCGGTGATGCCGTCCATCTTGGGCATCTTCACGTCGCAGACGACGAGGTCGGGACGCAACTGCTCGGTCAGCGCGACGGCCTGCTCGCCGTCCGCGGCCTCGCCGACCACGTCGAAGCCTTCCTCGGCCAGCATCTCGCGCAGATCCAGCCGGATCAGGGCTTCGTCTTCGGCAATGACGACTCGGATGGCGGGGCGCACCGCGGGGCGGACGGTCGGGCGCGTGGCCGGACGCCCGGCGATCGGCGCCCGGGACTTTCCGGTCGCAGCGCTCACGTCAAGTCACCTGTCGGTCGAGGTCGGGACGGGCCGGGTTGGCGCCGGCCGGGCGGGAGTAGGGGCGAAATCGGGACCGGCGGTCGCGATCAGGCGGAACGGACACTGGCTGAGGTCACGATGTTAACCCGGGTAATCTCGCAGCCAAGCGTTACGCCCCTGTATCCCAACCGGTAGAGGAAGCGGTCTCAAACACCGTCCAGTGTGGGTTCGAATCCCACCGGGGGCACGCCGGTTTCGCCCGATCACCCACGGATCAGGCCTTCCTGCATGACGGTGGCGACGTGGCGGCCGTCCGCAGTGAAGATCTTCCCGGCGGCCAGGCCGCGGCTGCCCGACGCCGATGGCGACTCGGACTCGTAGAGGAACCACTGATCGGCCCGAAACGGCTGGTGGAACCACATCGCGTGATCGAGGGACGCTCCGGTGACCGAGTCCAATCCCCAGGCCACACCCTGGCGCACCAGCACCGCGTCGAGCAGGGTCAGGTCGGACGCGAACGTCGCCGCGCAGACGTGCACGAGGGGGTCGTCCGGCAGCGTGCCGGTAGCCCGCATCCAGACCCGGTTGCCGCCCCCGACGCGGGGGCCGTTGAGACGTTGCATCCACGGCGGATCGTCGACGTAACGCAGATCGAACGGGAAGGGCGGCCGGGCGCGCTTCAGCTCGGGGAACCCGTCCAACCGATCGGCCAGCGTGGGCAGCGAGTCGGGCGCGGGCACGTCAGGCATGGCCGAGCCATGCGCCCGCCCGCCCTGATCGAGCTGGAACGAGGCGGACAGCGTGAAAATCGCCTGCCCGTGCTGGACGGCGACCACCCGGCGCACGCTGAACGACCGCCCGTCGCGCACCCGGTCGACGGTGTACACGATCGGCACCGACGGATCGCCGCCCCGGATGAAGTACGCGTGCAGCGAATGGACGCCGCGGTCGGCGTCCGCGGTGCGCGCCGCGGCCACCAGGGCCTGGCCGGCCACCTGGCCGCCGAACACGCGTTGCAACGAGACCTGCGGGCTCACCCCGCGGAAGATGTTCTCCTCGATCCGCTCGAGGTCCAGCAGTTCGACCAGGCCGTCGACGAGCTGTTGCCCTGTGGCGGTCGGGCTCACGTCCATCGTGGGTCAGCGGTCGCGTTGCAGCACGTCACCGAGATGGTGGATGCGGATGGTGTTGGTCGTGCCCGGCGTCGACGGTGGCGTGCCGGCCACGACCACGACGAGATCGCCGCGCTGGCCGAACCGGCGCTGCATCAACGCCGAGTCGACCTGGCGCACCATCTCGTCGGTGGTGGAGACGGTCCAGGTCAGGAAGGCTTCGGTGCCCCACAGCAACGCCATCTGACGCTGCACGGTCTCCTCGGGCGTGAAGGCCAGCAGTCGAGCCGAGGGATGGAGGCGGGCCAGGCGCCGCGCGGTGTCGCCGCTCTGCGTGAACGCGACGTAGGCCTTGGCGCCCAGCGCCCCGCCGATTTCGAACGCGGCCTTGGCGATGGCGCCACCAGGCGTGCGCGGATTGTGGGCCAGGCCGGCGACGCGGGTGTCGGCTCCCTCAGCCGCCTCGATGATGCGGGCCATCGTGGCGACGGTCTGGATCGGGTAGGCACCGACGCTGGTCTCGCCGGAGAGCATCACCGCGTCCGCACCGTCGAAGACCGCGTTGGCCACGTCGGACGCCTCGGCCCGAGTCGGGCGGGAGTGATGGATCATCGATTCCAGCATTTGGGTGGCGACGATGACCGGCTTGGCGTTCTCCCGGCACATCTGGATGGCCCGCTTCTGCACCACCGGCACCTGCTCCAGCGGCATCTCGACGCCCAGGTCACCGCGGGCGACCATGACCCCGTCGAACGCCTTGACGATGGCCTCGAGGTTGTCGACCGCCTCGGGCTTCTCGACCTTGGCGATGACGGGCCGGTGCACGCCCACCTCGTCCATGACCTCGTGCACCAGCTTGAGGTCGTCGGCCGAGCGAACGAATGACAGCGCGATGTAGTCGACGCCGAGGTTGAGGGCGAAGATCAGGTCGTCGCGGTCCTTCTCGCTCATCGCCGGGACGCTGACAGCGACACCCGGCAGGGACAGGCCCTTGTTGTTGCTCACCGGCCCGCCCTCGGTGACGTCGCAGACCACGTCGACACCGTTCTCCACGCCGACCACGACCAGCCCGACGTTGCCGTCGTCGACGAGCAGCCGATCGCCCGGGCGGACGTCGCTGGCCAGTTCCTTGTACGTGGTCGAGACCCGGTCGTGCGTACCGGGGACATCTTCGACCGTGACGATCACGCGTTCGCCGGTCTGCCACACCACCGGCCCTTCGGCGAACGTCCCGAGCCGGATCTTGGGCCCTTGCAGGTCGGCCAGGGTGGCGATGTTGCGTCCGGCGGCATCCGCCGCGGCCCGGACCCCGCGGAAGCGGTCGGCCTGGTCGCGGCGCTTGCCGTGGCTGAAGTTGAGCCGGGCGACATTCATGCCGGCCTCGACCAGGGCACGGATCCGCTCGGGCGGGTCGGTCGCCGGGCCGAGCGTACAAACGATCTTCACACGACGGGTCACGCGTAAACGTTATCGCTGATCCCGGTGCGGACAACCGCCGGCAGTCGTCGGGCGGATGAGCGGCCTTGGGACGCAGTGCGGTTGGGCTCCGTCAGCCGAGGGCCAGGGTGGCGATGCCGACGCCGATGACGATCACGGCGACCCACTGCCGGCGGCGCACCGTCTCGTGCAGCCACACCGCCGACATGACCGTGAGGATGACGACGCTGGTCTCCCGGACGGCCGCCACCGGAGCCGCGGCGCTGCGAGCCAGGGCCAGCAGGACCAGGCCGTAGGCGCCGAACAGGCCGACGCCAGCGGCCACCGTGGAGCGGTTGACGGCCCGGCAGACCGCACTGATGCCGGAGCGATGAACCACCAGCGCGAAGTAGCCGAGCGCCGGACCGATCATGGCCAGCTCCAGATAGGGCAGCGGGCTGGCGTGCTGCAGACCGGACTTGTCGACCAGCGTGTACCCGGCGATGCACGTGCCCACGGCGAGCCCGAGCAGCAACCCGGCCCGGCTCACCCCTCGCTCACTGCTGGCGCGGGCGCGGAGCAGCACCACTCCCCCGGCCACCAGCCCGACGCCCACCAGCTGCGCTGCGTCGGCACCCCGGCCGAGGACGATGCTGGCCAGCAGCACCAGGACCGGCGCCGACCCGCGCGCGATCGGGTACACCGCGCTGGCCCGGCCCTCGTTGTAGGCCCGGGCCAGCACGGCGATGTAGCCGAGTTCGAGCAGGTTGCTGGCGACCAGGAACGGCCAGGCGGCGGCCGTGACGTGACCCGACACCAACGCCACCGGTGCGAACACGACCGCACCGACCAGCATGGCCGCTGACGTGGCCGCCTCGCTGTCGTCCGCGCGGCCGAGCAGCAGGTTCCACCCGGCGTGGACGAATGCGGCCGCGAGCGCGAGCGCAAACGCGACCGGAGGCACCCGCCGACGCTAGCCTGGTGCACTCAACCCCCCGATTTGTGGTGGCTTCTGACCCACCTAGGTGGGTCAGTTGCCACCACAAACCGCGACGTGGGTTAGGAGACGCGGGCGGCGGCCATGACGGCCTCGTCCACGTCGCGGCCTTCGGCCTCGGCGCGCCTGGTTGCCTCCATCACGCGGGCGTAGTCGCGGGCGACGATCGAGGTGAACCGCGCCCGGGCGGCGGGCCAGTCGCGCAGCAGTTCGTCCGCCACCGACGAGTCGGTCAGCGCACGGTGCCGCTCGAGCCACCGGCGCAACCGCGGCGCGGTCTCGTCGTTGAGCGGGGCGAGGTCGACCAGGTCGCGGTTGACCAACGACGGCTCGAGGTCGAGCACGAACGCCTCTCCGCCGGACATGCCCGCGGCCAGGTTGCGTCCGGTGCCGCCGAGGATCACCGCGACGCCGCCGGTCATGTACTCGAGCGCGTGGTCGCCGACACCTTCCACCACCGCGATCGCCCCGGAGTTGCGCACACAGAACCGTTCGCCGACCACGCCGCGCAGGTACATCTCCCCCGCGGTCGCGCCGTAGCCGATGACGTTGCCGGCCACCACGTTCTCGTGCGCCGCGAACGGGGCCCGCTCGTCGGGTCGCACCACGACCACGCCGCCGCACAATCCCTTGCCCACATAGTCGTTGGCGTCTCCGAACAGCTTCAGCGTCATGCCCCGCGGGACGAACGCGGCGAACGACTGCCCGGCCGAACCGCGGAACGTCAGATCGATGGTGCCGTCCGGTAGCCCCTCGGCACCGAAACGGCGGGTGACCAGCGAGCCGAGCATCGTGCCCACGGTGCGGTTCACGTTGCGCACCGGCAGTTCCAGCGCCACCGGCGAACCGTCGAGCAGGGCGCCTTCACACAACTGGATCAACGTGTTGTCGAGGGCGGCATCCAGCCCATGATCCTGGTCCCGGGTGCGCCGCAGCGATCCGGGCGCCGTCCCCTGCGCCTGGGTGGGCATGCGCAGCAACGGCGACAGGTCGAGGCCGGCCGCCTTCCACTGATCGACCGCCGTGGCCGTGTCCAGCGCGTCGACGCGACCGATGGCCTCGTTGAGCGAGCGGAACCCAAGCTCGGCCAGGATCTCGCGCACCTGCCGGGCGATGTAGAGGAAGAACGTCTCCACGAACTCGGGTTTGCCGGTGAAACGCTTACGCAGCAGGGGGTTCTGCGTGGCCACCCCGACCGGGCACGTGTCCAGGTGGCACACCCGCATCATCACGCAACCCGACACCACCAGCGGCGCGGTGGCGAAGCCGAACTCCTCGGCCCCGAGCAGCGCGGCGATGACCACGTCCCGTCCGGTCTTCATGGCCCCGTCCACCTGCACGGTGATGCGGTCGCGCAAACCGTTGAGCAGCAACGTCTGCTGCACGTCGGCCAGCCCGATCTCCCAGGGCATGCCGGCGTGCTTGAGCGACGTCAGCGGCGCCGCACCCGTACCACCGTCGTGACCGGACACCAGCACCACATCCGCGTGGGCCTTGGAGACGCCCGCGGCGACCGTGCCGATCCCCGCCTCGGCCACGAGCTTGACGTGGACCCGGGCCTCGGAGTTGGCGTTCTTCAGATCGTGGATGAGCTGAGCCAGGTCCTCGATCGAGTAGATGTCGTGATGCGGCGGCGGCGAGATCAGGCCGACGCCGGGGGTCGAGTTCCGGGTCTTGGCGATCCATGGATACACCTTGTATCCCGGCAGCTGACCGCCCTCGCCCGGCTTGGCCCCCTGGGCCAGCTTGATCTGGATGTCGTCGGCGTTGACGAGGTAATGGCTGGTGACGCCGAAGCGGCCGGAGGCGACCTGCTTGACCGCCGAACGGCGCAGATCACCGTTGGCGTCAGGGATGTAGCGGTCGGCGTCCTCGCCGCCCTCGCCCGAGTTCGACTTGCCGCCCAGGCGGTTCATGGCGATGGCCAGGGTCTGGTGGGCCTCGGCCGAGATCGAGCCGTAGGACATGGCCCCGGTGGCGAATCGGCGCACGATCGTCTCGACCGGCTCGACCTCGTCGATGGGGACGGACGGACGCTGGTCGCGGCGGAACTCGAGCAGGCCACGCACCGTGCCCCCGCGCCGGTTCAGCTCCTCGACGTGGTTCGTGTAGTCCTCGAAGACCTCGTAGCGGCGCTCCCGGGTGGCGTGCTGGAGCAGGAACACCGTTTGCGGGTCGAACAGGTGCAGCTCGCCCTCGCGGCGCCACTGGTACTCCCCGCCGATCTCGAGGCGGCGGTGCGCCAACGCGGTCGGGGTCTGCGGGAACGCGCGGGCGTGCCGGGCGGCGACCTCGTCGGCGAGGACGTCCAGGCCGGCGCCGCCAAGCTTGGACGTGGTGCCCGGGAAGTACTGCGCGACCAGCTCACGGTCGAGGCCGAACGCCTCGAACACCCCGGCACCGGTGTAGGACGCGACGGTGGAGATGCCCATCTTGCTCATCACCTTGAGCACGCCCTTGCTGAGCGCGGTGCAGTAGTTGGCCACCGCCTTGGCCGCGTCGATGCCCTTGAGCTGGCCGTGCGCGATCATGTTGTCGATCGACTCGAAGGCCAGGTACGGGTTCACCGCGGCCGCACCGTAGCCGATCAGCAGCGCGACGTGGTGCACCTCGCGACAGTCGCCGGACTCCACGATCAGGCCGACCTGGGTGCGGCTGCCCTCGAGGATCAGGTGCTGGTGCACGACCGAGGTCATCAGCAGCGACGGGATCGGCGCGTTCTCGTCGTCGCCGTCACGGTCGGACAGGATCAGGATGCGCGCGCCCCCGGCGATGGCCTGCGAGCAGTCGCGTTTGACCCGTTCCAGGGCGCCGGCCAGCGCAGGACCGCCGCCGTGGACGCGGTAGCGCCCGTCGATCAACGCGCATTCGAAGCCGGGCTGGTCACCGTCGGCGTTGACGTGCCAGATCCGGGCCAGGTCGTCGTTGTCGATCACCGGGCGGGGCAGGGCGATCTGCCGGCACGAGGCCGGACCGGGATCGAGCAGGTTGCGTTCCGGGCCGATGGTGCCCGACAGCGACGTGACCAGCTGCTCGCGGATGGCGTCCAGCGCCGGGTTGGTGACCTGGGCGAACAGCTCGGTGAAGTAGTCGTAGAACATCCGGGGCCGCTGCGACAGCCCGGCCATCGGGGTGTCGGTACCCATGGACCCGAGCGGTTCGGCGCCGGCGGTGGCCATGGGCGTCATGAGGATGCGCAGATCCTCCTCGGTGTAGCCGAACAGGAGCTGACGCCGGGTGACCGATTCGTGGGTGTGCACGACGTGCTCGCGCGCGGGCAGTTCCTCGAGCGGGACCAGCCCGGCGTGCAGCCATTCGCCGTAGGGGTTTTCGGCGCCCAGGCGCGACTTGATGTCGGCGTCGGCGACGATCTCGCCGGCCACGGTGTCGACCAGGAACATCCTGCCCGGCTGCAACCGCCCCTTGGCCACGACATGGGCCTGGTCGATCTCCAGGACGCCGGCCTCGCTGGCCAGCACGACCAGGTCGTCATCGGTGCGCCACCAGCGACCCGGACGCAGACCGTTACGGTCCAGGACGGCGCCGATGACCGACCCGTCGGTGAACGTGATGCAGGCCGGACCGTCCCACGGCTCCATCAACGCCGAGTGGAACGCGTAGAAGTCGCGCCGGGTGCGATCCATGCCGGGGCCCGTCTCGCCGTCCTCATGCACGGTGGCGTTCTCCCACGCCTCGGGCACCATCATCAGCACCGCATGGGGCAGGCTGCGCCCACCCAGGTGCAGCAGTTCCAGCACCTCGTCGAACGTGGCCGAGTCGCTGGCGCCGGGCGTGCACACCGGGAACAGCCGGAGCAGGTTGCCGGGGATCAGATCGCTGCGCAGCAGGGCCTCGCGCGTGCGCATCCAGTTGCGGTTGCCCTTGATGGTGTTGATCTCGCCGTTGTGCGCGATCAACCGGAACGGGTGGGCCAGCGGCCAGGACGGGAAGGTGTTGGTGGAGAACCGGCTGTGCACCAGCGTGATGGCCGAGACGAACCGCTCGTCGGCCAGGTCGGGGAAGAACGCCTGCAACTGGTGGGTGGTGAGCATGCCCTTGTAGATCAAGGTGCGGGTGGACAGCGACGGGAAGTACACCTCGAGCCCGACTTCGGCTGCGCGGTGCTCGGTGACCTTGCGCAGGCAGAACGCGAGTCGTTCCAGCTCCAGGCCTTGCTCATCGTTGGCGCCGGCCAGGAAAAGCTGTTCGAACGCCGGCATCACCGCAGTGGCGATGCCCCCGATGCCGCTGGCGTCGGTGGGCACCGGGCGCCAGCCGAGGATGCGCAAACCTTCCGCGTCAGCCACCTCGGCGATGAGTTCGCGCACCTGGGCCGACTGCTCGGCGTCGGCGGGCAGGAAGGCCGTGCCCACCGCGTAGGCACCGGGTGCGGGCAGGTCGAACCCGGCCACCGCGCGCAGGAACGAGTCGGGCACCTGCACCGTGATGCCCGCGCCGTCACCGGACGACTGTTCGGCCCCGGCCGCGCCGCGGTGGTCCATGTTCTGCAGTGCGATGAGGGCCTGGGTGACCAGCCGGTGACTCTTGCGGCCCTTGATGTCGGCGATGAACGCGACCCCGCAGGAGTCGGCCTCGAACGCCGGGTCGTACAGCCCCTGCGCGTCGGGAACGGCGGAGAACGGCAGGCGCGCGCCGCCGGGGTCGGGGCTAGGGGCGGTGGGTTCGACTAGACGGCCGGACACGCGGCTCCTCGGGAGCTTGGGGCACCTGACGTGCGCTGAGGGGGTCGGGACGGCGGTGGCCCGTGCGGCGAGTCCAATCTAGCGACCCGACCCGGCCGCGACCAAGTGGTTACCGTTCGGGCCAAGATCAACAAGCTCTGTCACGCTATCGCCCGTGGACACGCCTTCGGCCGCCGATCGGGCGGACCGGTTCTTCGCCGCGGTCGAGGCCGGCGACGTCGATCTTGTGCGCATCCTGCTCGACGAGGAACCTACGCTGCTGGCCACCGTCTCGGCCGAGGGGGTCCGGGCCCCACTCACCGCGCTGTACGCCCGGCACCCGGCCCTGGCCGACGAACTGGCCGCCCGCTCCGAACCTCTGGACGTCCACGAGGCCAGCGCGTTCGACGACAACGGCCGGCTGCGCGTCCTGCTGGCCGAGGACCCGGGCTGCGTCCTCGCGTGGAGCGTCGACGGATGGCAGCCGCTGCACCTGGCGTCCTACTTCGGCCGGGTCGAGGCGGTGCGCCAGCTGCTCGACCTCGACGCCCCGGTGGACGACGCCAGCCGCAACCCCATGCGGGTGACGCCACTGCACTCGGCCGCATCCGGTGCCCACGCCGAGGTCGTCTGGCTGCTGGTTGCCTCCGGGGCCCGGGTGGACGCCCGGCAGCGCCACGGCTGGACCCCGCTGCACGCGGCCGCGGCCAACGGCGACGTCGAATCCGTGCGGGCCCTGCTGTCCGGCGGAGCGTCGCCCGACATCGCCAACGACGACGGCCACACCGCCCGCGACCTGGCCCGCGACGACGCCGTACCGCTGCTGAACTGAGGGCCGCTCAGACCTTCCGCAGTCCTCCGCCGACGTGAGCCACGCTGGCGCCGACATCGTCCTCAGTCGTTGGCGTCGTCAAGCGCTGGCGTCCTCAGGCGCTGGCGTCGTCAAGCGCTGGCGTCCTCAGGCGCTGGCGTCCTCAGGCGCGGCTGAAGGGGGCGCGTCGGCCACGGACCTTGGGCCGGCGCCGTCACGGAAGATGCTGGCCTCGGCCGGGCCGCGGTGGGTGACGAGCCAGATCACGCCGCCGATGAACACCAGCGTCATCGTCACCGTGTTCACGCGCAGGCCCAGGATGTGATTGGCCGGGTCCGAGCGCAGCTCCTCGACCCAGAACCGGCCCAGCGCGTAGCCCGCGGCGTACAGAGCGAACACCCGTCCGCGGCCCAGGGCGAACCGGCGCCCGGCCCAGATCAGGAACACGGCCAGGGCGGCGTCCCAGATCGCCTCGTACAGGAACGTGGGCTGGAAATAGCCGAGCACGGTCGAGCTGGAACCCGGACACACGCTGGCCTTGCCCTGCTCGACGTCGAGGCAGTGGATCTGCAGCTTCCACGGCAGCGTCGTCATCCGCCCGTAGAGCTCGTTGTTGAACCAGTTGCCGAACCGGCCGATCGCCTGCGCCAGCGCGACCCCGGGCACCGCCGCGTCGCCGAAGGAGTCGAGGCGGAGACCGCACCGGCGGCAGCCGATCCAGGCGCCGAGCGTGCCGAGCATGATGGCGCCGGGGATGCCCAGGCCGCCGTCCCAGATCCGCAGGGCGTTGAACGGGTCCTGCCCGTGGACGAAGTACAGCTCCGGATCGGTGATGACGTGGTAGACGCGTCCGCCGAGGATGCCGAACGGCACGGCCCACTTGGCGACGTCCCAGACGTCGTCCGGACCCGCGCCGCGGGCGACCAGGCGCCGGTTGGTCATTAGGACCGCGACGATGATCCCGGCGACGATGCACAGCGCGTAAGCCCGGATCGGCAGCGGCCCCAGGTGCCAGACGCTCTGGGACGGGCTCGGGATCGACGCGGTGAAGTGCACTCGGCCACGGTAAACGACCTCGGCCGTCCGAGCCCGGTGAGCAGGGCCGTGGTTCGGGCCACGGGCTCGGTTCGCCCGGGGCGCCGGGCCGCTTTCCGGTAGCGTCGCCTCGCCATGATCCTTCCCGATCCGTCGTTCCGAATCTCGCGATCGGCGATTTGGTACTGGACCGTCCGCAACGTCGCCCTGCTGGCGGTGGTTGTCGCCGTGGTGGTCGTGCCGACCGCGCTCGTGCCGATCGGGCACGGTGCGCGCACCACCGTGCTGGCGCTGACCGCCGTGGCGGCCGTGGTCCTGGTCGGGCTCATCGTCGGCCTGTCGTTCTGGCGCTACGCCGTGCACCGCTGGGAGGTGACCGACACCTTCATCGTCACCCGGGCCGGGGCGGTGTTCCGGGACTGGCGCATCGTGCCGTTGCACCGGGTGCAGACGGTAGAGGTGTCGCAGAGCATTCTGGAACGCATCTTCGGCGTGGCCCGCCTCGTCATCCGAACGGCCTCGTACGCGGGGTCGACCGAGATCGAAGGCATGGACGCCGACCTGGCCCGGCGGATCGCAGCACAGCTCACCCAGACCTTGACCGGTCACGCCCGGGCCGGGCGCACGGACGACGGCGCCTGACGTGAGCACCCCCGGCGAAGCCCAGCCCTACCCGGCCGATCCCACCCCGCCGTATCCGGCCGATCCCACCCCGCCGTATCCGGCCGATCCCACCCCGCCGTATCCGGCGATGCCCGCGGCGCCTGATCCCGTCCCCGCGGACGGTGAGTGGCAACGTCTCGACGCGCGCACGGTCCTGACCTACCCGTTCGCGCAGGGCGGCCCCTTGGTGGTGGTGCTGCTGATCGCCGCCGTCGCCGGCGGTGCGGTCGAGGGGCTGTTGATCCGGTTGGGGTTAACCGTCGGGATCCTGGCCGCGTTCGGTGCCGTGCACTTCTGGCGGTTCCGCTACCGCCTGATCGAGGGGCGGCTGGAGACGCGCTCGGGCCTGATCGGCCGGACCTCGAAGGTGATCAACGTCGACCGCATCCGCGGGGTGGACATCGAGGCCAAGCTCGCCCACCGCGTCGCCGGTGTCTGCGCCCTTCGGATCGAGCATCCCGGGGCGGCCGGCGGCGGACGCGGGCGCAACCGCGACGGACGCGACCGGATCGACGCGGTCAGCCGGGCCGAGGGCGTGCGGCTGCGCAACGTCTTGCTCCACGAGCGGGCGGTGGCCGTCGCCGCCGAGTCGAGCCTGACCCCCGCGGCACATTCGACCAATGCGGGCGGATCGTCGCCGTCAGGATCGACGCCGCCAACTGTCCCGGTCGATCGCGTGCTGCTGCGGATGCCGCTGCGGTGGCTGCTGTACGCCCCGTTCTCGCTGCGCCTGCTGCTGCTGGGACCGGCGGCGCTGGTCGGCGTGTACAACTCGCTGCGCGACGCCGGCGTGGGTTCCGGACACCAGGTCGACGCGCTCACCCGCGGCGCCGCCCTGCCGACGCTGGCCGCGATCACCGTCATCGTCCTGGTGCTCACCGCGATCGTCTCCGCCGTGGTGACCTACTGGCAGTGGACCGTGACGGCGCACGGCAACGACCTGGTGCTGACCCGGGGGCTGCTGACCCGGCGCACCGTGGCCATCGAACGTCGCCGGCTGCGCGGGGTGATGGTGCGCGAACCTCTGGCCGGCCGGCCGTTTCGGGCCGCCACGCTTCAGGTCGTGCTCAGCGGGGTGACCGGCAACAACCGATCCGCCCTGGTGCCGTTGGGGCCGCAGCCCCAGCTGGAACGGTTCGCCCACGAGTTCGTCCGACCCTGCCGCGAGCCGCTGCGGCATCATCCGCGGGGGGCGTGGCAACGCCGGATGCGGCGCGCGGCGGTACCCGCGCTGGTGCTCGGCGGGCTGACCGCGCTGGGCGTGCTGTTCAGCTGGCCGGCGGTCCCGGCGTTGGCGGTGGCCGCCGTGCTGACCGCCGCGATCGGCACATGGTGGGCCCGGGCGTCCTACCGCACGCTCGGGCATGCCCTGGATGACCAGGTGCTGTTCGCCCGCCACGGGGTGCTGATCCGGCACACCGAGACGGTCCTGCGCACCGAGCCGATCGGGCTCCGCGTCCGGCAGTCGATCTTTGCCCGCCGGGCCGGGGTGGCCAGCGTGGACGTGGCCCTGGTCGCGCGGGGCTTCACCCGCATCTCCGACCTGGACGCGGCTGACGTGCACGCCCTGGCCACCACGCTGCTCGGCCCGCTCTGAGCCGCGCTGGGCGTCCCTGGCTGCCACCCCCGGCCCCACCCCCAGGCGTCCATCCCGGGCGAGCCGACACACGGCGGCAACGAGCGCGTCATAGATTGCCTTATGCCCTCAGCGCTGACCCTCGGGGTGGAGGAAGAGCTCCACCTGGTCGATCTGGAGAGCTGGCAGCTGGCCGCCCGCGCGCCCCAGCTGCTCTCGCGGCTGCCGGCGGAGAACTTCTCGGCCGAGCTGCAGCGCACGACGGTGGAAACCAACACCGAGGTATGCACCACCCTGGCGGAGCTGCGCGCCAACATCGTCGCGCTGCGCACGAAACTGGTCGGGGTCGCCGGAGACGAAGGCCTGGGTCTGGCTGCGGTGGGTACCCCGCCGCTGTCGTCCACCGGCGACTTCGAGCTCACCACGACGGGTCGCTTCGGGCGGATGCAGGACGAGTACCGGCTGCTGGTCGACGAGCAGCTCATCTGCGGCGTGCAGTTCCATGTCGGCGTGGCCAACCGCGACCTGGCCGTGGCCATCACCCAGCGGGTCGCCCGGGACCTGCCGTTGCTGTTGGCGCTCTCAGCCAGCTCACCGTTCTGGCAGGGCGCGGACACCGGTTACGCCAGCATCCGCACGATCATCTGGCAACGCTGGCCCACGTCGGGCACGACCGGGCCGCTGGCCTCGTCCGAGGAGTACGACCACCTCGTCGCCGACCTGATCGCATCGGGGGTCATCGCCGACGCCAAGATGGTCTACTTCGACGTCCGCCCGTCCTCGCACGTGCCCACGGTCGAGCTGCGCGTGTGCGACGCCTGCCCGATCGTCGACGACGCCGTCCTCATCGCCGGGCTGTTCCGGGGCCTGGTCGCGACCGCCGAGGACGACATCGCCAATTGCAAGCCGACGCGCCCGCTGGCGCCCCCACTGCACCGCGCGGCTATGTGGCGGGCCGCCCGCAGCGGCCTCACCGGCGGCCTGCTGGACCACAACGCGCGCCCGCAGCCCATCCCCGCCGCGGACGCGATCTGGGCCATGCTCGGCCGGATCCGCCCGCAGCTCGAGCGCCTCGGCGACTGGGACGTGGTGGCCGAGCTGACCGAGGCGACGCTGCGGCGCGGCAACTCCGCGGATCGCCAGCGCGCCGCCTTCGCCGAGCAGGGCCGCATCGCCGACGTGGTCGAGCAGGTGGTCAAGGAGACGCACGGTCCGGCCGAGGGACCGCCGGTGCCGGTCACGGCCTGGCGGCATTACCGCGCCCGCGCCGGTGACGAAGCGTTCACCCCCTCGCGGATGCCGCGACCGGCCTACCGCGAGCTGTTCGCCGTGCTGGACGAGGTCGGCCTGGACGAGGTCGGGCGCCGCGAGGCCCAGCGCGACGCCTGGGCCATGGAGGTCGGCATGACCTTCGGGGTGCAGGGCGAGCAGCGACCGTTCCGGGTCGATCTGGTGCCGCGGGCGATTCCCGCCCACGAATGGGCCATGCTTGCCGCCGGGGTCGCCCAGCGGGCGCGGGCGCTGGAGATGTTCCTGCAGGACATCTACGGCGACGCCGATGTGCTCGCCGATTCCGTCCTCCCGGCCGAGGTACTGACGTCGTCGCCGGGCTGGCGGGAAGAGGCCCGCCGGTTGCCCAAGGGCACGGTGCGCGCGCCGATCATGGGGTTCGACCTGGTGCGCAACGAACTCGGCGGCTGGCGGGTGCTCGAGGACAACGTGCGCGTCCCGTCCGGTGCCGGGTATGCGATCGCCTCCCGCGAGGCGATGGACGACATCATGCCCATGCTGCCCAGGCCCGCGGGGCTGCTCGACCCGCACACCGCGCCGGAGCTGCTGCGCACCACCCTGCTGGCCTGCGCCGGCCGGGAGGACGCCACCATCGCCCTGCTGTCCGACGGCGCGCACAACTCGGCCTGGTTCGAGCACCGGCTCTTGGCCCAGCAGGCCGGGTTCCTGTTGCTCAAGCCCGAGGACATCGACGTCGAGGACGGTCGGGTCGTCACCCGGGCCGAGCGGACGCCGGTGGACGTGCTGTACCTGCGGCTGAACGTCGAGCTGGTGGACCTGACCGACGACGAGGGGCGCCTCGTCGGTCCCCCGCTGCTCGACGCCGCCGCGGACGGAACGGTGACGCTGGCCAACGCGCCCGGAAACGGCGTCGCCGACGACAAGGCGACCTACTGCTACGTGCCCGACCTGATCGCCTACTACCTGCAGGAAAAGCCGCTGCTCGACACCGTGCCCACCTACCGGTGCAGCGACCCGGCCGAGCTGCCGACCGTGCTGGAACGGGTCGGTGAGCTGGTGACCAAGCCGGTCGACGGGTACGGCGGCGGCGGCGTGATGGTCGGGCCGAGCGCGTCTGCGGCCGAGGTGTCCGCCCGCCGGGCCGAGATCGCGGCCGAACCCGACGGGTGGGTGGCCCAGGAGGTCGTCCAGCTCTCCTCGGCGCCGACGTTCATCAAGGACTCGAACGCCGAACAGAACGGCCACGGTGACCTCGAGCCGCGCTACGTCGACCTGCGCGCGTTCGTCTACCTCAGCGGCACGGGTCCTGACGACGTGCACGTGGCCGACCTCGCGCTCACCCGGGTGGCCCCCAAGGGCAGCATGGTGGTGAACTCCTCGCGCGGCGGCGGCGCCAAGGACACCTGGATTCTCAGCGACACTGCGACGTCTAACGACATCGAGTCCACCACCGTCTGAGATCAATCAACCCTGAGGAGAGCACGTGTGCGGTCTGGCCGGTGAGATCCGCTTCGACGGACGCAGCGCAGACGTCAGCGGCCTCGAGCGCATGTGCTCCCGCCTGGCCGCCCGCGGACCGGACGGCAACGGGGTGTGGTCGAACGGCCCGGTCGCGTTGGGCCACCGGCGACTGGCCATCATCGACCTGAGCGCAGCCGGTGCGCAGCCGATGGTGGACGCCGATCTCGGCCTGACGCTGGTGTTCAACGGGTGCATCTACAACTACAAGGACCTGCGGGCCGAGCTGCAACGCGCCGGCTACCGGTTCTTCTCCACCTCGGACACGGAGGTCATCGCCAAGGCCTACGCCGAGTGGGGCCCGGCGTGCGTCGAGCGGTTCAAGGGCATGTTCGCCTTCGCCATCGTCGAGCGCGCCTCTGGACGGATCATCCTGGCCCGCGACCGGCTCGGCATCAAGCCGCTGTACCTGGACCAGACCGCCGACCGGCTCCGGTTCGCCTCGACCCTGCCGGCGCTGCTGGCCGCGGGCGGCACGGACACGTCCATCGACCGCACCGCGCTGGCGCACTACATGAGCTTCCACTCGGTGGTTCCCGCGCCCCGCACCATCCTCAACGGGGTGCGCAAGCTGCCGCCGGCGACGGTGCGCACGATCGAGGCGGACGGCTCGTTCAGCGACCACGTCTACTGGCGCCCTGAGTTTGCCCGGGACGCCACCCGCGCGGACTGGACCCCGCAGGACTGGCAGGACGCGCTCGTGGACAGCCTGCGCACCGCGGTGAAGCGGCGGATGGTGGCCGACGTACCGGTCGGGGTGCTGCTGTCCGGCGGCATCGACTCGAGCATCGTCGTGGCCCTGCTGGCCGAGGCCGGGCAAACGGATCTGACCACGTTCAGCATCGGCTTCGACGCCGCCGGCGGCGAGACCGGCGACGAGTTCGAGTACTCCGACCTGGTCGCCAAGCACTTCGGCACCCAGCACCATCAGATCAAGGTGGACAGCTCGCGACTGCTGCCCGGCATCGACGCCGCGATCGCCGCGATGAGCGAGCCGATGGTCAGCCACGACTGCGTCGCGTTTTACCTGCTCAGCCAGGACGTGTCCCAGGAGGTCAAGGTCGTCCAGTCCGGCCAGGGCGCCGACGAGGTCCTGGGCGGGTACGACTGGTATCCCCCGCTGGCCGACGTGCCCAGGTCCGACGCGGTCGAGGCGTACGCCAACGTGTTCTTCGACCGCCGTTACGATGCGCTGACCCAGCTGCTGTCGCCCGAGTGGCTGCTCGACCACGACGCGGCCACCGAGTACATCACCGACCATTTCGACCGACCCGGCGCCGAGACCACCGTGGACGCCGCGCTGCGCAACGACACCACGATCATGCTCGTGGACGACCCGGTCAAGCGCGTGGACAACATGACCATGGCCTGGGGGCTGGAAGCGCGCGTTCCCTTCCTGGATCACGACTTCGTCGAGTTGTGCGGCCGGATCCCGCCCGAGCTCAAGCTCGACTTCGGCGGCAAGGGCGTGCTGAAACACGCCAGCCGCGGCATCGTGCCCGACGCCGTCATCGACCGCACGAAGGGTTCGTTCCCCGTGCCGGCCATCCGTCAGCTCGAAGGCCCCTATCTCGACCGGGTCCGCGAAGCGCTGAGCGACCCGGCGGCCAAGGCGCGCGGCCTGTTCCAATCCACGCCGGTCGAGCGGATGCTGGCCGCGCCGAACGAAACCCGTACCACGCTGGGCTCCAACGCCCTGTGGCAGCTGGCGCTGCTGGAGATGTGGCTCCAGCAGATGGACATCAATTAGGTATGACGCGCGTACCTTTCCGCGGACCTCCCGACACAGACGCGCTTCCCCCGGACCTGACGACATTCGTCCGGGAGCTGGTTGGGGCGTGGGGTTGCTGGGCGCCGACGATGACCGCCGACGCCAGCCGGGTGGCCTACGTCAGCGACCGCAACGGCACACCGCAGCTCTGGGTACAGGAGCTGGGCGCGCCGGTGGACTCGGCCACGCTGATCGAGCTTTCCGACGACCCGGTGGTGTCGGTGCGCTGGTCGCCGGACGGGGCCTGGCTCGGCGCTGCGGTCGCCACCGGTGGCGGCGTGCGCACCGAGGTGTGGGTGGCCCGGCCCGACGGTTCGCACGCCCGCCGGGTGGCCGGTTCGGACGGCCAGCACGCCACGCTCGGGCCCTGGCTACGGCATGGCCACCGTTTGGTCGTCTCGAAACCGGCGGCCACGCCTGACGCGCTGAGCCACTGCGACATCGTCGACCCGGTCACCGGCCACCACGCCCCGCTGGCCCGCGGCAACCTGATCGACGTGATGGACCTGTCCGCCGACGACCGCTTCGTGCTGTTGCGCGACGGCCGGCGCGGCACCCACTTCTGCGTCGTCGTCGACCGCATCGTCGACGTCGACAACTCGGTATTGCCTTATCCGGAAACGGGTTCCACCGATCGTGGGCTGCTGCGGCCCGCCCCGCCCGGGGACGAGTCGATGCCCTGGATGGTCTACCTGGTCACCGACGCCGGCCGGCCGCGCTGCGAGCTGATCGCCGCTCCCATCGGCGCCGACGGGTCACGCAAGGGCGCGGGCATCCTCGCCGCCCGGGACGACGCCGAGCTCGAGGACATCGACGCCGACGAGGACGGCCGGCAACTGGTACTGACCTGGAACGTCGCCGGACGAAGCGAGATCGAGCTGCTGGACGCCGCCACCGGGCGCCGTCGGCCCGTGCCGACCCTGCCGGGCGCGGTCGTGTCCGGGGCGGTGATGTCGCGCGACGGTCGGTACGTCGTGGCCTGCGTGGAAGGTCCCAGCCAGCCACGATCGCTGTGGCGTCTGGACATCGACGCCGGGACGTGGTCGGACGTGGCGTCGTGCGGGTTCCGGCCGTCGCGGCCGATGGTCACGCCCACGCTCGAGACCCTGGTGTCGCACGACGGGCTCGAGATCAGCGGATGGCTGTACTGCCCACAGGGGCGGGACACGCCTGCCCCGGCCATGCTCAGCCTGCACGGCGGTCCGGAGGCCCAGGAGCGCCCGGCCTTCAGCCCGCAGCACCAGGTCCTCGCCGCGGCCGGTATCGCGGTGTTCGCCCCGAACGTGCGCGGGTCCTCGGGCTTCGGGCGCGCCTTCGTCCACGCCGATGACCGCTACGGCCGCTACGACGCCATCGCCGACGTGGCCTCGTGCGCCTACCACCTGACTACGACCCGGGTGGCGGATCCCAGGCGGATCGCCGTCACCGGCCGGTCCTACGGCGGCTACCTCGTCCTGGCCGCCCTGGTCGCCTACGCCGACCTGTTCGCCGCCGGCATCGATATCTGCGGCATGTCCGATCTGCAGACGTTCTACCGCGACACTGAACCGTGGATCGGCGAGGCGGCGACCACGAAGTACGGCGACCCGGTCACCGACGCCACCCTGCTGCGCGACCTGTCGCCGTTGAACCACGTCGAGCGCATCATCGCCCCCGTCCTGGTCGTGCACGGCGAACTGGACACCAACGTGCCGATCGGCGAAGCCCACCAAGTCGTTGCTGCGCTGCGGGCTCTGGACCGCCGCGTGGAGTATTTGCAGCTTGATGGCGAGGGGCACGAGTATCGCCGCGCGGCCTCGAAGATCACGCTGGTCGAGACGATCACTCGGTTCCTTTCTCGCGAACTCGGTTGAACGTTTGGTTTGTGCCGATCAAAACCAAGGGCGCATCGACGAGGGACATGGTCTTTCTGGTTCTGTTTCGTTGTCGGCTTGCGGCTTGTGGTGGCTAGTGACCCAGTTAGGTGGGTCGGTTCCCACCACAGGACTTCCCTTGACTCGTCGAACATAGATACGATACCATGGAGTCATGACCTCGACCGCCCGCCGCGTCTAC
>CAXULW010000026.1:0-28217 GCA_964252015.1 uncultured Jatrophihabitantaceae bacterium
CCGGCCTGCACTGCGCCGACATCGACCTATCCGCCGGCATGGTCGCCCGATGACGCGTTCCACTACGGGCTCGTTCGGATCGCGGGGCTCGTTCGGATCGCGGGGCTCGTTCGGATCGCGGTTCCGTCGCGGCGAGCCGTCACTGGGTGCGCTGGTGCGCATGCCCAACGAGGGACTCGTCGAGTTGGCCGGCCTGGTCGGGCTGGACTACGTCGTCATCGACACCGAGCACGGCCCCGGGGATCAGCTCGCGCTGGCGCACCATGTCGTGGCCGCGGCGGCGAACGGCCTGGCCACGATCGTGCGGATCGGTCAGCCGGAGGAGGCGCTGCGCGTCCTTGACCTGGGCGTGGACGGCATCCTGGCCCCGCACGTGTCCAGCGTCGACCAGGCCCGCACGCTGATCGACGCGGTGCACTACCCGCCGCTGGGCCGGCGCGGGTTCGCCCACTACAGCCGCGCTGGACGGTACGGGCTGACCGAGCCGGCCGAGCATCACGCCCGCGCCCGCGAGACCGTCGTCATCGCCATGATCGAGGACCCCCTGGGCCTGGCCGCGGCGGGGGAGATCGCGGCGGTGGACGGCATCGACGGGCTCATGCTCGGACCGGCCGACTACGCCTGCGAACTGGGCGTGGTCGGTCGTCTGGACGACCCCCGCGTCGTGGCCGCCGCCGCGGCGGTACGCGACACCGCGCGCGCGGCCGGGGTCGCCGCGGTGTCGATCGTCGGTTCGATCGAAGCGGCCGCTCGCGCCTTCGCGGCCGGCGACACCGCGGTGATGTACAACGTCCAGCTCCTGCTCGGGCAGTTGTTCACCGGGCTGGTCGCGGCCCGGCCCGTGTTCGATCCACAGGCGGCCGACGCGGGGTCCTCCGGCGTGGGCGCTCCTGGTCTGGCCTCGTCGCGGTCGGAACGCGAGAAGCTGGTCCTGGTGCCGGGCATGCTCGGTGACGCCACCGTGTGGGACGGGGTGGCCGCGGAGCTGCTCGACGTCGCGGCCCCCCAGTTCGCCCGGATCGACCTGGACGACTCGATCACCGAGATGGCCGCGTCAGTGCTGGCCACAGCCCCGCGACGGTTCGCGCTGGCCGGGCATTCGCTCGGCGCCATCGTCGCGCTCGAGATCATGCGCCAGGCCCCGGAGCGCGTCACCCGGCTGGCCCTGGTCAACGCCAGCGGCCGCGGTCCGTCGCCGGAGCAGCAGGCGGCTTGGGCGGCTACCATCACCCGCCTGGAGACCGGACACTTCAGCGAGATCGCGGCCGAGCTCGCCCGCGCCACCCTGGCCCCGCACCGCCGCGACGACGCCGAGCTGGTCGAGACCAACCAGCGCATGGCCTTCGCCGTGGCCGCGGACGGCATGCGCCGCCAGCTACGCGCCCAGCAGGCCCGCACGTCCTACCTCGACGACAGCGCCCGCTTCGCGGTGCCCGTGCTGATCGTCAGCGGGGGCCTGGACGACGTCTGCCCACCCGAACGCCAGGCCGAGCTGCACGCGCACTGCCCGCAGGCCCGGCTGATCACCATGGCCGACGCGGGTCACCTGGCCCCTTTGGAGCAGCCCACCGCCTTGGCCGCACACCTGCGAACGTGGCTCACCACCTGACGGCGACGATTGGGTGCGGTTTCCGTTGCGCGCGTCGGCGACATTGGCCGCGGCGTGGGTGGGCCAGATCCTCGGTGCGTCAGTTGCCCCGCCGTCCCGGTCGTCCTCCTCCCGAGGTCATGGTCCGGGCGTGGATCGAGATTGCCCCTACGGATCAATTACATGCAAAGCCGATGCCGTCGAAGTCGGCGGTGTTGCGGGTGGCCAGCGTCGCATCGTGCTGGGCGCAGACGGCAGCGATCTGCGCATCCAGTCCGCCGATCGGCCGTCCCGCTCGGGTCCGGATGGCGAGGATCCCCGCGCAGTAGAGGGACGAGTCGACGTCGAAAGCGAGCACGTGCCCGGCGAAGGTGTCGGTGATCAGGGCCTCCATCCGCTGCCCGATCTCACGCTGACGGCGACCGCTCGGCAGCAACGAGACTCCGGCCCGGATCTCGGCCGCAGTCACCGCGGTGATGGCCAGATCCGCGAAGTCCTGGGCGTCGACCCATTCGACCACCGCCTGACTCGGTGCCGGGCGAGCCAGCTCGGACACCACGTTGGTGTCCAGCACGATCACCTACCCACCCCGGTCATTGGTCGAGTTGTGCTGCCCGGGCGGGTTCATCGCGAACGGGGACCCGCAACCGCGCCTTCACGTCCTCGTCCAGGCCCCGAATCGCCCACCGTTGCGTCCGAAGAGGGACCCGCAGCCGGGACTCTGATCTTCGGGTGGGGCGCCTAACGAGTACGTAGCGCAGGGATTGTCTCGAAGGTGGTGCGTCCGTGGATGCGGTAGATCCGGAAGTCGTCATCGAGGGTGAAGATCTGTTTGAGGCCGCGTTCTTCGGCCAGTGCAACGAGCGTGGCGTCGGCAAGATCCATGGGACGGTCGGCGTACTTGGCCATCAGCACAGCACTGCGCCCGACTGCGTCCGATGACAGCTCGGCGACCTCCAGGCGCCTGTTCGCGTGGAGTTTCCACAGGGCTTGTTGACCCACCGACCCGCCTGCCCGGCCCAGCAGGTACATCGCTTCGGTAAACGCGGGCCAGGTGGTGAGTAGCGGCAACGTCAGCGTCTGCAGGGACTGCACGCAGGTCTCGTGATCAGCTTCGTCGGCATCGATCAGCGCGACCAGCGGGCCTGCGTCGGTGAGAGTCACCCGTCCCGTTTCGCCTCGACCAGTGCCTCGGCGAACGCTCCGCCCGTGCGGCGGGCGCGCCCGCCACCGCCATGGACGACTCCCAGCACATCGGCGAAACCTTCACGGCCACCGGCATCCAGCACCGTGTCGGCGCGCTGCGCCGCGGCCTGGCGGATGAACTCGGACAGGGACTCTCCTGCCGCTGCAGCAGCGCGCTGCAGCCTGCTCTCCAGGTCGGGGTCCAGTCGCAGACTCTTCATACGAAGCAACGTATCACAAGAGTGCGCAGATGTGATACATCTTCCAATGTCGGCGGTGTCCGTGTATCCGTACGGACTTGCCGCCGAGAGTTGTGCGGAGTAGACCTGACCGAGACATCCGTGAACCTGTACGGATGTGGAGGGGTGTGTGGTGAGCTTTCTGGCCGGGGTCGGGCATGGTCTCGACGAGGGGTTCTTCATGTTCTGGCAGACGCTGTGGGCGCTGGTCCTGGGCTTCGCCCTGTCCGGGGCGGTGCAGGCGTTCGTGTCCCGCGGCGAGATGCGACGCGCGCTGGGTGATCATCGCCCGGCGACGCTCGGCCGGGCGTCGTTCTTCGGCGTGATCAGTTCGTCGTGCTCGTACGCCTCGTCTGCGCTGGCCAAGAGCCTGTTCGCGCGCGGCGCGGACTTCACCGCGGCGATGGTGTTCATGATCGCCTCGACCAACCTGGTGGTGGAGCTGGGCATCGTGTTGTGGCTGCTGATCGGGTGGCAGTTCGCGCTGGCCGAGTTCGTCGGCGGCGCGATCATGATCGTGCTCATCGGACTGGTCCTGCCCCGGGTGATCCCCGAGGCGTGGATCACCGAAGCTCGCCACCGGCTCGCCCGCGACCAGCTCGCCCGCGACCAGCTCGCCCACGATCAGACGGCCGGTACCGAACCCGCTCCCGACGACGCACAACCGTTGCCGCAGCGACTCCGAAGTCGACGCGGCTGGGGTGACGCCTCGGGCTACACCATCAGCGACCTGACCATGGTGCGCAAGGAACTGCTGATCGGGTTCGGGGTGGCCGGGTTCCTGTCCGCGCTGGTGCCGGCGGATTTCTGGCGGTCGCTGTTCTGGACCGGGCACGGCTTCGCGTCCAGCGTGGAGAACGTGGTCCTGGGCCCGGTGCTGGCCGTCGTCAGCTTCGTCTGCTCGATCGGCAACGTCCCGTTGGCCGCGACGCTCTGGCAGGGCGGCATCAGCTTCGGCGGCGTGGTCAGCTTCGTGTTCGCCGACCTGATCACGTTGCCGCTGCTGTCGATCTACCGGACGTATTTCGGCACCGCGATCACCGTGCGGATCCTGGCCGTGTTCTGGGCCACCATGAGCATCGCCGGTCTGAGCGTGGAGTACCTGTTCCAGGCCCTGCGCATCGCCGACCCGGGGCGGCCCGGCCTCGTCGCGCCCACCGGATTCCACTGGAACTACACCACGTTCCTCAACGTGATCGCGCTGATCGGCTTCGCCGGGCTGTACTGGTTGTACCGGCACCGTGACACCGCCGGCGCCCACCGCTACGCCAAGGACCCGGTCTGTGGCATGCAGGTCGAGAAACTGCACGCGCCCGCCACCGCCACCGTCGACGGCGTCGAGTACTGGTTCTGCTGCGACCATTGCCGGCACCGGTTCACCGACGCCACCGTCAGCCCGGCCGACCGGCGCGGACGGCCCGTCACCCCCGCCACCGGGATACCCGGAGCCACCCAGTGAGCGGCACCGACCACCTGCATCCGGTCGACCCGGACCGGGTTGCCCACGCCCGCACCCGGTTACCGAGCGCTGACGACGCCGCGCGCCTGACCGGCCTGCTCAGCCTGATGGCCGACCCGGTCCGGCTGCGCCTGATCTACGCCCTCGACATCGTCGAAGAGCTGTGCGTGGGTGACCTCGCGCTAGCCCTTGGCGTGAGCGAGGACTCGGTGTCCTACGCCCTGCGCCTGCTGCGTACGGCCGGGCTCGTCGTCACCCGTAAGGACGGCCGGGTCGTGTTCAACCGCCTGGCCGCCGACTTCCCGGCCCCGCTGCGCGATCACTGCCTGCGTCAACTCATCGCCCTCACCCACACCGTCGACGAGCCCGAGTAAGCCCCAGAAACCGAGGGCTGGTTGACAACGGTGCGCGCGATGACCACCATTCTCCTCAGCGTGTGCATACGTATACCCACACCGTAGGCGATCAGGAGAACCATGACCACGGACGTTGTCGTCACCGACGACCAGCTCGTCAGCCGGACGATCCTGCGCAAGGATCTTCGGGCCGATCGGGCCGCGTTCCTCGACACGAAGATCCCCGGTTCCGAGAACAAGATCAACTATCCCCTCATCGGCCCCGGGGTCTCCGAGAACGCCGAGCAGGTCGTCCCGGTGACCGAACCGCACGGATTCAACCTCGGTGGGGCGGTGATGCCGGCCGGCGTCGTCAACAACCTGCACCTGCACTTCACGGCCGAGGTTTTCTTGTGCTTCGCGGGCGAATGGCAGTTCCGCTGGGGCGTCGAAGGCAAAGACGGTGACGCGATCGTCAAGGCCGGCGATGTCATCTCCATTCCGACGTGGATCTTCCGGGGTTTCACCAGCCTGACCGACGATGCCTGGCTGTACACGGCCCTGGGTCGTGATGTCAGTGGCGGGCTCATCTGGGCGCCCTCGGTGATCGAGAAGTCGGCGCGCTACGGCAACCACCTGCGCATCGACAACACGCTCATCGAGACCGCGCCGGGCGAGATCCCGCAAGGCGTGCAGTTGCGCGCGCCACTCACCGACGCCCAGCTGAGCACGCTGCGCAAAGTCAGCCCCGAACAGATGCGGGAGCGGCTGGCGCAGCCCGGCGACCTGACCTGGTCCGCCGCGCCATTCCTCGACTCCACGCTTCCGGGCGGCGGGGCCGAGCTGGCCACCGTCGTGGGTTACGGGCTCACCGAGGATCGCCTCCAGACCCCCCGGCTGGCCGATCCGCACGGCCTCACCGTGGCGTGGCTGCGGGGCGGCCCGGGACAGGGCGTGAACCGCCATCGCCTCACCGAATCCGAGGTGCTGATCGTCAAGGACGGGCGGCTACGGGTGACGCTGAACGCCGACGACCCGGTGTCGACCGAGCTCGGGCCTTACGACACGCTGTCCGTTCCCGCCGGCGCCTGGCGCCAGTTCGAGACGATCGGCGACGAACCCGTTCTGGTCGCGGTGATCACCAGTGGCGAGAGCCGGGTCTATATCGACTGGGCGCCCGAGGTCCGGTCGGCCGCGCTGGCCCAGGACGTGGCGCTGGACCCGAACGGGTACGTCGCGCCGGCCAGCATGCTCAACCTCTGAGCGACGCCGGGCGAAGGAGCCATCCCGGGTGCTGCCACCGCGGCGTACGCCAGCCGTCGAACAGTTCGGCGGCGCCGATTACGGCGGCGACGTCGCCCGGTAGAAGCTCTCCTTGTCATCGTCTGCCACTGGTCCTCGATGCGTACCGGCTCATCCGGTTACCTCGGGAAGAACCAGCGATCGGACGGCGTCGACGGGCGCGTCGGCGAACGACGCACCGAGCGACACGGCGCGGCAGCCGGCGTCGAGGAAGTCGCGCGCGTTGGTCACTTTGATCCCGCCGGTGGCGACGAAGCGCACCTCGGGGAACGGGCCGAGCACCGCCCGTATCCACGCCGGGCCGAGCACCGAGGCCGGGAAGGCCTTCTGCCACGGCAGGCCCAGCCGCAGCGCGGTGTGGACGTCGGTCGGTGTCGCGACCCCTGGCAGGTGCGGCAGGCCACGGGCCCAGCTGGCCGCGGCGATCACCGGGTCCAGGCCGGGGGCAACGGTGAACGCGGCGCCGGCCGCGGCCACGGCGTCGACCAGGTCGGCGGTGACGATCGTCCCGGCGCCGACCAGCCGCCCGGCACCGGCACCCGCGGTCACCGCCGCGCGCAGGGCCGCCAGGTCGGTCTCGCTCTGTACTGGCACCTCGACCAGCTCGACGCCGGCCGACCAGGCCCGTTCGCACAGCTCGACCGTGCCTGCGCCCGTCCCGCGCAGGATGACCATGACGCGACGGGTGAGGTGCGCGGTGAAGAACTCGGTCGCCGTCTCGGCGGTGATGGCGGTCATCAGGGGCTGGTTTCGGGCCCGGCGGCCAGGGCGACGGCGCGGTGGACCAACTCGCCGGGATCGGTGGGAAAGACCCCGTGGTCCGTCGGTGAGCTCATCGAAGTGGCGGCCACGAGGTGACCCAGGTGCAGCCGGGCGGCGCCGGGCAGGTCGTGCAACCAGCCGTGCAGCCAGCCGGCGGCGAAGGCGTCGCCGGCGCCCACCGCTTCGACCACGTCCGCTGCCGGCGTGGCCGCGTGGGTCACCGACGAGGAGCCGAACGCACTCGCCCGCACCGCACCGTCCTTGACCACCAGCCACTGCGGCTGCGGCAGGAGTTCGCGCACCTGCTCCGCCGTGCTCGTGCGCCACAGTGCATGTGCCTCGTCCAGCCCGACGAACACGATGTCAGCTCGGCGGGACAGGTCGAGCAACGTGCTGGCCGCCTGGTCCACCGAGGGCCACAGCGAGGAGCGGTAGTTGACGTCGAAGCTGGTGCTCGCGGGGGCATCGGCCAGCGCGTAGGACACGGCGTCGGCACAGCTGGCCGACAGGGCGGCAGTGATGCCGGACAGGTGCAGCAGTCGCGGTGAACCGGCCCGCGCCCGGTCGACGTCGGTGCGGTCCATGCCCGACGCGGCCGAGCCGGCGCGGTAGTACCAGACCGTCGTGCCGTCCGGCGCGGGATCCTTGAGGTACAGCCCGGTCGGAGCGTCGCCGACCCGGGTCGCCCGCGAGGTGTCGACTCCGGCCGCGGCCAGATCGGCCACGACGCGGTCGCCGAGCGGGTCGGCGCCGAGGCGGCTGCACCACGCCACCCGGTCGCCGAGCCGGGCCAGGGAGACCGCGACGTTGGATTCCGCACCACCGTGGGTCAGCCGGACGGACTCGGCCCGACTGAGCCGCGTTCCCGGTTCCGGGGCCAGTAGCGCCATCGTCTCGCCGAGGCACACCGCGTCGAGCCCAGCCACGGCCACACCGTACCCGTCGCGCATCGGCCCCGGACACGGGAAAGTCCGGCTGCCCACGGGGGGAGGCAGCCGGACAAGATGATCTTGTCGCCGATCACGGTGGCGCGCAACTCGAAACGGTGGCCAGCTGCGATTGGTGCACCCCAACCGATCGCTGGCCCACCAGGCCAGCGGATCGGCGGTCAGCGAAGCGGCGTCAACAAGAGCGCAGCTGGGCCCGAACGGCACGGCCGGGAGCCGGCGCCATCCTCGAGCGAACCGGGTCGGCCAGTCGCTCGCGGCGAATCATCCGGATTGCATGGTCGACGATGACCGCGGCGCGTTCCTCGTCCGCGCCGGTGGGGCTGCGGGTGTGCCAGAGGCTGGTCATCACTCCCGTGTATGACGCCCAGCCCGGCAGATGGGACTCGAATGCGGTGACGACGGAGCTCTGCGCGTCTGCCGCCGGTGGGGCCGCGCCGATCGATGGCTGCGGGTAGCTGACTCGATACCGCACCCGGCCACCCTCGACGATGTCCACCGAGCAGGCATCGCTGAACGCGGGCACACACAGCCGGACCAGGCTCGCGAAGACCACAGCTGGTTCGGATGAGTCGACCAGGCGGCGTAACCGCATCTCGATGGCGTCGATGCGGCGCGGGGCGGCCCCGGGGTCGAACCAGACGGTGGCCGGGCCGGGCGAGCAGGGATTGGCGGTTGCGGCCGGAACGGACGTGAGCATGGGATCCCTGGGGGAGGACCGCCGCGATCCGGGACGCCTGCGGGGATGGTGACCGTCCAGGGGTGGCTTGGTTTAGCCAGCCCGAACCTAGGACTGTTGAGGGTTCATCACAAACCGAATCGCCCGTTCGGTACATCTTCGCGGTTGGGAACTTCGGTGGGTTAGCGAAGAGCCCGCGGCCGGCGTTGGGAAATTCCCGCGGATTCACCGTCACGCCGACTGATGCCCACGGTCCTCACTTCGTAACCCGCTTATCCCGACCCGAGGTGGACCGATGGCCGACGTTGCTGCTCTTCCCGCGCTGATCTCCGAAAACTGGGACTGGCAGGTGAACGCTGCGTGCCGAGGCGCCGGCGTCGACCTGTTCTTCAACCTGGACAGCGAACGAGGAAGGTCCAAGCGCATCCGCGAAGCAAACGCCAAAGCCGTGTGCGCGACGTGTCCGGTGATGCAGCAGTGCCTGAAGTGGGCGATGGACGTCAACGAGCCGTACGGCGTCTGGGGTGGCAAGAGCGCCGACGAGCGACACGCGCTGCGTAACGCACGGCGGGCGCGAAGCAACGACCGGCGGGCACTCGCCGTCGCCAACTGACGGCGTTGCCGGGCGCTGGGAAATTCACCGGCGGGAAACGTGACCTCCTTAGAATGATGATCACGGGGTTCGAACCGCTCGGCGCCATGTCGGGCCAGGCTTCAGAGGAGACCCGTGTCCGGAACGTTGGACTTTCGGCCCCGTCCGCCTCGTGACGCATCCACGTTGCCCCCGCCGATGCTCGACAACTGGCAATGGCAGGTACAGGCGGCGTGCCGCGGCCTGAGCACCGACCTGTTCTTCAAGGCCGACGACGAGCCCCGCTCGCGTAAAAGCGCCCGGGAGACCCAGGCCAAGGCCGTGTGCGCCGTGTGCCCCGTCACCGCGAAATGCCTCGACTGGGCGATGAGCGTCGGCGAGAGGCACGGGGTCTGGGGCGGGTTGTCGGCCGAGGAGCGGGCCGGTCGCTCGGTGGCGTCGGTGGCGACGCCGACCTGAGCTGAGCCGGTCGGTCGGCGGCACGGACAGCAAAGGTCCGGCTGCCCACGGGGGGAGGCAGCCGGACAAGATGATCATGCCAAGTCCGTGCGGCCACCGCAAGCCGAGCGCAACCTCGGCGGCCCGGTCCTGGCGTTGGCCGGGATCGGCCCGGCCCGGGATACGGTCAGGGCATGGAGCAGCGGATTCTCGGCCGAATTGGCCGCGCGGTGTCAGTCGTCGGTCTCGGTACCTGGCAACTCGGCGGCGACTGGGGAGCGGTCGGTGACGACGACGCCATGTCCGTCCTGGCCGCCGCGGCGCAGTCCGGGGTCACCTTGTTCGACACCGCCGACGTCTACGGGGACGGGCACAGCGAGCAGTTGATCGGCCGCTTCTTGAGCGCGCATCCCGGCGCCGGTGTCCTGGTCGCGACCAAGATGGGCCGGCGGGTCGAACAGCTGGAACAGAACTACGTCCTGGCCAACTTCCGGGAGTGGAACGACCGTTCCCGGCGCAACCTCGGCGTCGAGCGTCTCGATCTCGTCCAGCTGCACTGCCCGCCGACCTCGGTGTACAGCCGCGACGAGGTGTTCGACGCGCTGGACACCATGGTCGAGGAAGGTCGCATCGAGCACTACGGGGTGAGTGTCGAGACCGCGGCCGAGGCGCTCACCGCCATCGCCCGCCCGCACGTGGCCAGCGTGCAGATCATCCTGAACGCCTTTCGACAGAAGCCGCTCGAGCAGGTGCTGCCCGCGGCCGAGGCTGCGGGGGTCGGCATCCTCGCCCGGGTGCCACTGGCGTCGGGCCTGCTGTCGGGGCGCTACACCAAGGACACCTCCTTCGCCGAGACCGATCACCGCAATTTCAACCGGCACGGTGAGGCGTTCGACGTGGGGGAGACGTTCGCCGGGGTCGACTTCGAGACCGGCGTCGACGCCGCGCACCAGTTCGCCGCGCTCGCGCAGTCGGAACCGGGCTCACCGCCGCCGGCCGCGCTCGCCCTGCGGTGGATCATCGACCAGCCCGGCGTGACCGCGGTGATACCCGGGGCGCGCAACGTCGAACAGGCCCAGGGCAATGCCGCCGCAGCCGACCTGGCCCCGTTGGACGAGCCCGCCCGGGCGACCGTGCGCGACCTCTACGACCGGCACATCCGCCCGCTGGTGCACGAGCGCTGGTGACGGCCTCGTCGGTAGCCCGTTCGCTGGATTACCCGAGCCACGGGCGTTGGCCCCTGTGCAGTCGGGCGGAACGCTCGGGGCTCAGCTGCGGGCGGTGACGTCCGAGATCGCGGCGTCGAGAATGCTGAGGCCCAGCGCGATCTCGTCGTTCGTCGCGGTCAGCGGCGGCGCGATGCGAAAGACCCCGCCCATGCCGGGGAGTTGGACCACGTTCATGTGCAGGCCCAGCTCGAGACAGCGCCGGGTGACGGCGGCGCCCATGGAGTCGGAGCTCTGCTTGGTCTCCCGGTCGACGACCAGTTCGAGCCCGACGAGCAGCCCGCGTCCGCGGACGTCACCGATCACCGAGTGACGGGACGCCAGTTCGCGCAGGCCGCCCACCAGCAGGCCGCCCAACTCCCGGGCGCGCCGGTCGAGAGCGTCGCGCTCCAGGACGTCGAGGACGGTGTTGCCGACCGCAGCCACGAGCGGGTCGGAGACGTGCGTGGTGAAGAACAGGAAGCCACGGTCGTGCGCGGTCTGTTCGATCTCGGCCGACGTGATCATGGCGGCGAGGGGGAGCCCGGCCCCGAGGGTCTTGGAGAGCGTGAGGATGTCCGGGACGACGCCGTCGCGCTCGAAGGCGTACCAGGTGCCGGTGCGGCACAGCCCGGTCTGGGCCTCGTCCACGATCAACAGCATGCCCCGCTCCCGACACTTGCCGGCCAGGGCGGCGAAGTAGCCCGGCGGCGGCTCGAGCACGCCGCCCGAGCTGAGGATCGGCTCGACGATGCACGCGGCCAGGCTGCCCACCGATTGCGCGTCGATGAGGTCGAAGCCGAAGTCGAGCTGGCGCCGCCAGTCCAGCGACCCGTCCGGCGTGACGAAGTCGGGGCGGTACGTGTTCGGGGTCGGGATCGCGAAGTTGCCGGGTGCGCCCGGCCCGTACCCCTTGCGTCCGGAGCTGTACGTGGCGCCGGCGGCGGCCTGGGTCATGCCGTGCCACGAGCGCGCGAACGACACGATCTCGTGCTTGCCCGTGACGAGCTTGGCCATCCGGATCGCGGCTTCGTTCGCTTCGGCGCCGGTGCTGAGCAGCAGCACTTTTTCCAGCGGGTCAGGCAGCGAGTCGGCGAGGCGCTCGGCCAATTCGACCACCGGCCGGCTGAGCATCCCGCTGAACAGGTGATCGAGCGAGCCGATGCGTTCCCGGACCGTGGCGACGATGTCCGGATGCGAGTGGCCGAGGATCGCGCTCATCTGACCCGACGTGAAATCCAGGATTCGCCGGCCGTCGGCCGTGGTCAGGAAGCTCCCGGCCGCCGATTCGATGATCTCGTGGGTGAACCCGCCGGCGCCCGAGTACCGCACCAGATGCCGCTCGGCGGCCCGCCAGAACGGCTGCGCAGTGGCGAGATCGGTGGGTGCTGGAGCGCTCATAGGTGGTCACGTTACGGCGCGGTCGCGCGTCGCCGGCCCGTGCCAGCGTGGCGTCCCCAGTACCCCGAACCACATGGCGGAATTGAAGCGGAAGCCCCGGCCGGTGAAAAGACCTCAGCCATAAACCCGCGGTGCGGTATTGGGAGCATTAAGCCGTTCGTAAGGCGCCGTAGGTGATCTTTGAGTAACACTGGTCAGGTGCCGAGACTGCAGTTCCCCGACAAGCCGAAAGTCTGGCCCAAGTTCGAGAGCCCTCTACGTTCCACCGCGGTGACCGCACGGTTGGGCCGGCTGCTCGGAATCTCGTTCGGCATCTGTTTCGTCACCGGCATGCTCAGCCACTACCAGTACGGCCCCTGGTCCTGGCTGCCGGAACCCGCGAGCCCGTTGTGGGCCTACCGGCTGACCCAGGGTGTGCACGTCGCCACCGGCACCGCGTCCATCCCGTTGCTGCTGGTCAAGCTGTGGTCGGTCTACCCGAACCTGTTCCGCTGGCCGCCGGTCAAATCAATGAAGAACGGGCTGGAACGGGCCTCGGTGGCCGTGCTGGTTGCGTCGGCCCTGGTCGAGCTGTTCACCGGCTTCTTCAATGCGTTGAACTGGTATCCCTGGCCGTGGGACTTCGTCTCCGTGCACCGCTACCTGGCTTATGTCGTGATCGGGTCGATCCTGCTGCATATTGCGGTCAAGCTGCCCGACATCAAATACGGCCTCAGTTCCACGGTGGCTGACGGGGACGTTCTCACCGAGATTCCGTGGGACGAGAACCCGGACTCGCACAGCAACGTCGGGCTGAAGGAACCACCGCCGCCGACGGGCCTTTCGCGACGGGGGGTGCTCACTGCGGCCGGTGCCGGTATCGGTGTCGTCGTGATCACGTCGGTCGGGCAGACGGTGACGCCGCTGCAACCGGTCGGGCTACTGGCCATCCGGCAGTCGAAAAAGGGCCCGCAGAAGGTACCGGTCAACCGGACCGCGTCGCAGGCCAAGGTCAAGATGGCCACCGCGGCCAGTTGGCAGCTCAAGGTGGGCGGGCCGAAACCGTATTCGCTCAGCCTGGCCGACGTCGAGGCCATGGCCGAGCACGAGGCGCACTTCCCGATCTCCTGCGTGGAGGGATGGAGTGTCGGTGCGCAGTGGCGCGGCCTGCGTCTGATCGACGTGATCACCCGCGCCGGTGGGAACTCCGACTCGCGGATCAAGCTGATGTCGCTGGAGAAGGGCGGCTCGTACCACACGTCCTTCGTGGAAGGTCCGCAGCTCGAGCACGCCCTGTTGGCCACCCACCTCAACGGTGAACGGCTGATCCTCGACCACGGTTATCCGCTGCGACTGATCGCCCCCAATCGTCCCGGCGTCCTGAACACCAAGTGGCTCGCCTCGGTAGAGGTGCTGTGATGCGGCTCCGTATCGCGCTCGCCGCAGTTGGGTTATTGCTTGGGTCCTTCGGAGTGTTCCGCCTGGTGACCGACGTGCCTCACGCCAAGCTGCTCGTCCTCGGGTTCTGGCTCGTCGGCGCCCTGGTCATCCACGACGGGATCCTGTCGCCGCTGGTGGTCTCGGTCAGCTGGGTCCTGGCCCGGGTCGTACCGCCGCGGGGCCGTCGCTACCTGCAATTCGCGCTCATCGCCGGCGGATTGGTCACCGTCATCGCGTTGCCGATGATTCACCGTCAGAAGATCGGGCCGGCGAACAAGGCAATCCTGCGGCAGAACTTCACCGCCAACCTGACGATCATCCTGGCCGTCATCGCCGTGCTCACGCTGGCGGCGTACGCCGTGCGGGTGGCCCGCGACCGGATGCCGGCTTCCGCGCCGGTGGGGTCCGACCCGGCCCGAGACGGCCTATAACGTCGGACGAGCTGTGGGTCCGACCACACCTGGGCCGTCGCGACGACGCTGAACCCTTTGTTCCACAATGGTTATAACGCTTGGTTATCCTGGCGGAACCGCTCGCTATTGGCCCCCTGGCCACCGACTGACCAGACTCGTTCATGCGCCACAAGGCGAGTCAAGCAATCGGCTCGACCGCATTCTTGAGGGGACCATCGAAATGACCCAGACGAACTCGAACACGTTGACTTCAGCCACCGCCGGCTCGACCGCCGACGCTGCCCGGACGAAGATCACTGGCCCGCGGCGCTGGTGGCGGGCCGTCGACAGGTTCACGCTCGAGACGATGAACGCGCCCCTACCGGCCCGGTTCCGCGCCGCGAAGAACAGCCACGACACTGACGTCAACCCGGCCGCTGACTTCGCCGCCGCGATCCGCGCCGACGCACCGGGCCGCAGCGAGCGCACCGGACGATCATCCGCCCACTTCGGGTCGGGCTTCGCCGCCGGCATTCGCGCCGAGGCTCCGGGCCGGCGCGTCTAGCCTGCTGATCACCCAGGTTGTTCGACCGTCCGCGCGTCCAGACCCGCGGACGGTCGAACAACGCTCTCATCGCGCCAGCGGGCTACCGCCAGGAAGGTGGCCGCAGCGCTCGCGCACGCACCGGCCGTGGCGATGGCGGCGGGCGGTCCGACCCAGAGCGACAACGCGCCGCCGGTGAGCAGCCCGACGCCCTGGGCGGTCAACAGGCACGCCGAGGCCAGTCCGATGGCCTGGGCCCGACGACCGGGACTGACGGCGTGGACGTACTCGGTGATGGTCTGCACGTGATAGGCCGTGGCCGCTCCGGTCAGCGCCCACAGTGCCAGGACCACGGGTAGCTGGGCGGTGAACGAGCTCGCCACCAGCGGCAGCCCCGACGCGATGGCCAACGGCCCGACCAGGCGCACGCGGGTGGCCGGGAGCGTCAAACGGGAGAAGGCGAGCGAGCCGACCAACACCCCGGTGGGGCCGGCGGCCAGCAGCAGGCCCACCGCGAATGGCCCGACCTGCAGCCCGTGGGCGTAGGGCGCGGCCAGGCCCTCGGGCACGACGAGCAGGCCCAGCAAGCACGAAAAGCCGAGCAGCGTTCGCAGCCGGCGGTCCGCCAGGACGACCGTGACCGCGGCGAACCACTGCTCCGACCCGCCGGCATCGGTGGTGACGGCATCGGTGGTGACGGCATCGGTGGTGACGGCGTCGGCGGTCTCGGTGCCGCCCGTAGCGGACCGGTAGGTTGCCGCCGGTCGCGAGCGGACGCCGACGCGGATGACGACCGCAGAGATCAGAAACGTCACCGCGTCGAGAGCCAATGCGGTTGGGGCCCCGAGCAGGCCCACGGCGGCGCCGCCGACGGCGAACCCGACCAGTTGCGCCGCCTGCAGCGTGGCCGTGCGCAGACCCAGACCCAACGCCAGATCCCGTTCCGCCACCAGCTCGGCCACGAGCGCCGTCTCCACGGATTGCCACGGCGATCCGATGAACACCGCGAGTGTGAGCAGGACCATCAGCCCGGTGAGCGGAACGTGCGGTAGCGCCATGACCGCCAGGAGCCCGGCCCGCACGAGGTCACCGCTGACCAGCACGAACCGAGGCCGCAGGCGATCCACCACCGGGCCCAGGGCAATGTTGCCGACCAGGGCCGGCAGGAACGTGAGTGCGTAGACCGCTGCGGTCGCGAGCCCAGAACTGGTCCGGTCATAGACGAGGATGGCCAGCGCGACACGTGCCAGCTGATCACCGAGCAACGATTGCGCGCCGGCCAGCCACAACCACCGCAATTCGCGTGACCGCACGACACCGCGAAATGTGGATCTGGTCACAGGCCCGGCGTCGGTGCGGCCGTCGGTGAACGTGGTTGCGGTGGGTAAAGGCGCAGCCGGCCCGCGGTTCCCACATCCATAGATCGGGGCGCCGTTGTGAACCGGGGAAGTTCCCGGTAACGTTCCCCGCTATGGTTCCCGGAACGACGCGTGACGCGATTCATGGTCGCCTTCGCGCCGCGGAATATGCGCGGCAGCGCCGGGAAGATTTGAATTTGACGCAATCGGATGTCGCCTTAGCGGCCGGGGTCCGAGATGTAAAGACGATCCGCAATCTGGAGACCGGCCGTAACTGGCCGAACGACCTCACTCGGCGCGGCATTGAGATCGCGTTACGAGTCGAGATCGGCACTCTGGATCGGATTGGTGATGGCGGCGATACGGGAGAGGTTGAGCAGCAGGCCGAGATCGCGCGTGTCGGGGGACTAGGCGCGATCCCATCGGCGCAAGAGCTGATCGATCTTTCGTCAGCCATCACCAAGTTGTCCGCTGTGCACGAAGCCATGCTTCGGCGCGGGGACGACTCGAGCGCCGACACCGTGCGGAGCCTGATCGACGCTGTCAGCGCCGTGATGGCCGGTTTCGGTTCGGCGTTGGAAACAACGGTCGCGCGCGCACAGCGCGCCGCCGGGTTCGACATCAGCCCCACGTGAGCTGACGTCGGACCCGGTGCAGACCGCGGGGGCAGGTGGAGGGCGTTAGGTTCGCCCTCCACCTGCTCCCTCTCATTTCCCGCGCTTGCGGTCGCACCGTGGTCGCTACGAGTGGGCGGTTTGTGGGATCGGCGACGGGGTCCTCCCTGCGTGTGTTCGTTGACGACGGGCAGCCACATGTGCTGGCCGGGTCAGAGTCTTTCGAGCTTGTCGTGTTTCGGTACATCACCGTAATTGCGTGAATGACTCAGATTCCCCAATGCAGGCCCATGGCGATCCTTTCGGGTGTTGTATCGGCGGCAGGTACTCAGATTCCCCAGTGCAGGCTCATTGCCGATCCTTTCGGGTGATGTGTCGCTTGTGGGAAGTTCAGATTCCCCAGTGCAGGCTCATGGCGGTCCTTTCGTCGTGGCAGGTCTCTAAATCAATCGACGGCTAAATAGCCCAATCCAGGATCAGAGCAATCCATCTTCTCAATTGTTACTGTCGCAGCGAAGCAGGTACCACGGACTCCGTGGTGCGCGCCGCACAGGCCTGTGGAATGATCTTCGGCAAGCCCCACGCTGGCCTGGGCGAACGTAGCGATGTGCCCAAATCGGGCACGGGTCACGGCTGGTCGCAACGAGAGCGGTAGAGGTTTTGGTGGACATGACGAACCCGCTCGCCCCGCGTGGCTGGGCGCTGTGGCGCAATCCCCGGTCGTTTGTCGTTGCCCTCTGCGCCGTGTACGTCGCCGCTGCGCTGTGCCTGCTGCCGTTCCAACCCGGCGGGACCGGTGAGCTGCGCCGCTTCCTCGTTCTGGGCGCTGTCGCCAGCCTGTGCGTTCTGGCCTGCGTACGTATGGAGCGCGCCCGCAAGTTCATCGAGGCGGAGAACGCCCCCAACCTCGTGGCCACGTGGACCTTTGCCGCCGCCTTGACCCTCGATCACGTCTGGGCCATCGCCGTGGTCGCGATCGTGTACCTGCTGCAGTGGCAGGCGGAACACAAAGTGCACGCCGGCCGACCGCACCGTTACGTGTTCAACGCGGCCACCGTCGTCGTCGCGGTGCGCTGCTCCCAGCTCGTGGACGGGCCCATCCTCGCCGGTGCGGTCCTGCTCGCGGTGAACATGGCGCTGGTGGCGGCAGTTCTCGTCGTATCCGGTAACGCACGGGCGGTGCTGCGGATGGCGAGCCTGCGCCAGCAGGGCTTCGAAGTCGGCACGCTGGTGCTCGGCTGGGCCGCGGCCACCTTGTTCCAGTGGCACCTGCTGGCCACCGTCGCGGTGGTTCCGGTCCTTATCGGCGTGCAGTATCTAGCGTTGAGCATGTCGATCCGCCAGCCGAGCACGTTCGACGCCGAGACCGGCGTCCTGAGCGCCCGAGCCTGGAATGCGCTCGGCGTGCTACGCCTGGCGCAGAGCCGGGAAGCGGTGCTGTTCCAGCTGGTGGTGGCCGATGGGACTGCCGTCCGGCTGGCGGAATGTGCGGCCATCCTGCGCGAGTCAGTACGTCCGGAAGACCTGATCGGGCGGACGTCGGAGGGGTTTTCCATCCTGGTCTCCGGCTCGGGCGGGGAGATGCTCGCCGACCTACTGGGCCTGCAGATGCGGGCGCGTCTGGCCGTCGGTGGCATCGATACCTACGTGGGGTTCGCATTCACACCGGATCGCGGGCGGCCGGTGGATTTGCAGGGCCTGGCCGTGACCGCCAGCGCCGACGTCATCGTGAAGGCGGCCAACGCTCGGGTCTGACCCGCGCGGCCACGTGCCGACCTTGGCGGCCCGTAGCGGTCAGCTGACGATAATCAAGCGCGGGTTTTGGGCATTGACGTATCGCCATGCTCGCAGGACGCTCCTCCCAGTGAGTCGCGCGGGGGGCGAGCGATAGCACTTGTCTACGCGCCCGGGCGACGTTAAGCCGTCCTGACCACGGCTCGACGCGCTGGGTGGTGTGTCGATCCAGGTCACCTCGAGAACGGGGTGCACGATGCCACCGAGACGCCGCGCGACCACAGCAACGCCAGCCCCGAAGGCGGCCGCCAAGAAGGTGCCGCCGGCCAAGAAGGCGCCGGCCAAGAAGGCTGTGCCGGCCAAAAAGGCGCCGGCCAAGAAGGCGCCGGCGAGAAGATCGGCCAGAGCTGCCGCGGCCATCGCCGCGTTCGCGCCGGATCCCGGTCGGCTCGTCGGCTCTCTCGGCAGCATCGGCTCTCTCGGCGGTACCGGACTGGGCCCGCCGGCCGATCCCGCGCCGGCGCCGGACTACGAGTTTCGCATCGTGCGCCCCGATGACCTGGTCGTGCTCGACGTGTCCTGTTTCGGCCTGAAGCTGACCCAGGTCGACAGCGCGGCCGTACTCGCCCCGTCGGGCGACGGGGCGTACCTGGTCGTCGGCTACACCTTCCAGCACATCGCCGAGCAGGCGTTCCTGGAAACCGAGTCACCCGCGACCACCGAGACACCGTTCAACCCGGTGGCGGCGTTGGTGGCCGAGCCGTCGCGGCTGGCCTTCGACGTGCCCGCGGACACGCAGATCCCGTACAGCAGTCAGGGTGTGCTCGACGCGATGTCGCGGCTGCCGCTGCGGGTCGTGCCGTTGGCTACGGCGCGACGGGTGTTCCGGCGACTGCCCGGCGGCTATGGCGCACCGATCACAACGCTGCCCGGCGGCCTGGAACTGACCCGTGGCGCGGCCGGGCTGGCGTTCACCAAAGCGGCCGGACGGGTCCGAGCGGGCAAGCTCGACTCGGCGGCCGTGGCCGGTTCCCTCATCCAGGCGTCGGCGGCCATGAAGCTGGTCCGCACCTTGCTGGCCGGTGAGGCGGCCACGGGACTGACTACCGGTGCGGCCGCCCATCCGGTGACGACCGTCGGTGGCATCAGCACCCGGCCGGCCGTGCCGATCCGGCCGGTGCGGCAACGGCCACGGCGCCCGCGGCCGGACGAGACCGCCATCGAGGCCCCGTGGCGCCTGATCCTCTCGCCGAGCGTCCTGGAAGGGTTCGCGCACGCCACCACGCCGCAGGCGGCGCCGAGCGACGCCGAACACATCGAGCTCTGGCACAGCCGGCTCGGGGTCCGTGACGTTGCCGACGACGGCACCGTCACCGTGGACGAACGTGACGACCCGCAGAAGATCGTGCGGGCGGTCTGGAGTCGTGACCAGGACGGCGCCCAACCCGTCGCCTCGGACATCACGACCCCGTTCCGGACGTCACTGCAAGGCTCGGACCGTACGACGCTGGTGACCGAGAGCAGCGACGCGTCGGTCGCAGTGCCACAGCCGGTGGACGCCAAGCGTCTCTACCTGTCCAGCCAGGGCGCCTGGCTGGGGCTGCACGGGGCGTGGGACACCACGCCGTATTCGATGCCCGAGCCGATCGACTCGTGGGACCACATCGCCGGCATGGGTCGCGACCAGTACGTCAAGGTCAGCTACCCGGGCTACCTGTTCCCGTTCGGGCACAAGGCCTCCCTGATCAAGGTGACCGAACGCCGCATCGACGCCAGCACCCAACCCGAGGGCTACCTGTACCAGCGCTTCTTCATCGTGGTGCGGGAGCCGATCAAGAGCTACGGCGACCTGACCATGCCGTTGACGCAGGTCCAGTTCCGCACGTTGGTCACCCCCAAGCTCGACCCCATCGTCGATGAGACCCTGTTCTGGCCCACGGTGGCCGGGGCGAAGTTCGAGTTCGCGCTGGACACGTTCGACCGGGCCGGGGTCAAGGTCACCCTGCACGCGCCGCTGGTGTTCGTGGGAACCTCACGTGGATCTACGGCCGCGGACAAGGACATCGTCCGCGCGCTGTACACGACGCCCGACAGCGGTTCCTCGCCGCGGGCGATTCCCGCCGCGTCCCAGACTGTGGCCTTGGCCGCGTCGGCCAAGCCGGGCGACACCGCGTTCGAGACGGCGGCCTTGCGGTTCACCGGCGATCCGGGCGATCCGCACCAGCTGACGTCGACGCCGCACCTGAGCGGCGCCACGGTGGTCGTGCCCGCGATGAAACGCCTGGCGCCGCAGGCCGATTCGATCGACGTGCACTACGCCGACCCCTACCTGCAGCACGGCTTCGCCGACGTCAACGCCGACGCCCAGGTGTTCCTGGCCCTCGACACGATGGCGCAAATCTCCTTTGCCAGCAGCGTTCCCGGGGGCACGACGGAGAAGTCGGGGGGCTTCCTGCAGCCCGACATCCCGGTGCGCGGTCTGTCGCGGGTTCTGGGCCCGGTCGGCGACGTAGACAGCCTGGTGGCCGCGCCGGGTGGTAACGCGTTCGACCCGACCCAGTTCCTCAGCGGCGTGTTGCCCAAGCTGTTCGGCTTGTTCTCCCTGGTCGACATCCTCAGCCCGGCCATCCTGGCCGCGGCGCCCAAGTTCGTCACCGAGACCCTCGACGAGATCGCCGGGCTGCTCGCCGACGTGCACGCCTTGGAGCAGGTGCTCTCCGACGGCTTACCCGGGCTGGCCAACGACGCCGCGAATGCCGCCACGGCGCCACTCAAGCAGGCGGCGGCGCAGGCCGAAGCGGCCTTCATACCGGTGGCGAGCGCGGTCAGCACCGGCTCGGATCAGCTCACTGCCGCCATCACCGCGCTCACGTCCGGCGACGTAAGCACGTTCGAGACCGCCGCGACCGCCGCCCTGAAGTCACTGGCCCAGGCGATCACCACGTTGTCGACGGCCATCCCGACGTTGAGCCTGCCGCCGGTGTTGAAGGCGCAACTGGAACGGCTGGTCGCCGCGCTGGCGCCGTTGAAGACGCTGCTCACCGACGCGGCGGCGCTGGCGCAGAAGCTGGCCGACATCACCAACTTCGTCAAGGGGCTCGATCCGACCAACCTGTCGATCAAGGCCAGCTTCACCTGGCAGCCGGTGCTGCACAACTTCCCCGACGTGCCCGATCCGGACGACGCCCTGTTCTACATCGATCCGAAGGGCCTGTTGCTGTCGATCGAGGCCCGGGCCTCGGGCGCCGACGGCGTCGGCGTGGACGTGCTGGCCCAGCTGTCCAACTTCGGCCTCAACCTGTTCCCGGGCGCGAGCCTGATGAAGATCGGCATCGACCGGCTGTCGTTCCGATCCTCGAACGGGCGCAAGCCCGAGGTCGACGTGGTCATGAACGACATGCAATGGCAGGGCGTCCTGGCCTTCGTCCAGACCCTGGAAGAGCTGATCCCGATGGACGGGTTCTCCGATCCGCCCTACGTGGACGTGGCCCCGAGCGGCATCAAGGCCGGCTTCGACCTGGCCCTGCCCAGCCTGGCCGTCGGGGTGTTCAGCCTGGAGAACATGTCCCTGGGCGCGGATGTGTCGATCCCGTTCCTCGGCGACGCGGTCACCGTCGGGTTCAACTTCTGCACGCGGGACAAGCCGTTCCGGCTCACGGTCATGTGCGTCGGCGGCGGCGGCTTCGTCGGGATACGCCTTTCCCCCAAGGGGCTGGTGCTGCTGGAGATGTCGCTGGAGGCGTGCGCCCAGCTGGCCATCGATCTGGGGGTCGCGTCGGGGTCGGTGTCGATCTCGGTCGGCATCTATTTGCGGTTGGAAGGCAACGACGGTTCGCTCACCGGCTACTTCCGCATCCGCGGCGAGGTCGACGTCCTCGGGCTCATCTCGGCGTCGATCACCCTCGAGCTGTCGCTGACCTACGACTTCGGAAGCGGCAAGATGATCGGCCGGGCCACGGTCGACGTCGAGGTGTCCGTCTTCATGTTCTCGTTCTCGGTTTCCGTGTCGTGCGAACGCAAGCTGGCCGGGGCCAATTCCGATCCGACGTTCGGTCAATTCCTTGGCATCGCCGACGACGGCACCGTGCCGATCCCGGGTGCCCCGGACGGCGGCGTGCCGGCCTGGACCGACTACTGCGCAGCATTCGCGGGGGTATGAGCCATGTCCATCGAATCGTTCCTGGTGACGACCCTGCCGTACTCGGCTGACCCGGCCTCGCCGCGGCACCTGTCGCTGTTCATCACCCACCGGCTGACCCCGGACGGCGCGCAGGGCGTGGTCGGCGACTTCGCCCACGTACGCGACTGGACGTCCGAACTGGCCGGCGCCACCATCACCGTGTCCGGACGGGTCGGCACCGCTCCGGTGTCCATTCCGGTGACGCCGTTGCTGGACGTGCTCGAGCCCGGCCTGTGGCCGCGCGTGTTCCCGGCCGATCTGGTCGTCCTGCCCTGGCAGACCCCGGATCCGACCGCCGTGCCGTGGCGGACGTTCCCGGCCCACCGGATGCAGGCCCAGAGCCTGCTCGTGCACGGGCTCAGCCTGCTGTCCTCGCCGGTCAGCCCGCCGTTGGCCAGCGAGAGCGTGCTGGCCAACTCGCTGCTGCAGTCCCTGTTCGACCTACCCACCAGAGGCGGCGCGGACGGCAACAACCGGCGGGTCAGTGTGGACTTCGTGCTCGAGCACATGGCGGACATCGACCGCCGGGTGAGCGCGATGCTGGACGAGCGAACCGGCCCAGGTCTGACGTCCGGGATGCTCACGGCGCCGGCCGCGCCGCCGGCAACGGTCTTGCTGGCCGGCGACGCGCACCTGGCCCGGCGCTACTACCAGCGTCCGGAGGAGCAACGCGAGTACGCCCCAACCCCGAACGGGTCGGCCACACCGCCGGTCGTACAAGCGCCCCCGGACTTCCACCGCCGGGCGTCGCTGCTCGGGGACCTGTCGCCGTTGCTGCGCCGGCTCGGCCTCATCATCGACGTGCGGGTGGACGATGTCACGCTGATGGCCGGGCTGACCGAGATCTCGGCCACGCTGGACGTGCCCGGACTGACCAACCCGGTGGCCAGCCAGCCCCGCATCGCCTGTGTCGTGGACGGAACCTCGTTCGCGGCCGGGTCGGCCACCGGTGACTACACCCAGGGCATGCTGCAGCTCGGTAACGAAGATTCGTTCACCGTGCTCGACCTGGACCCCGACGCGCAGGGGCTCAAGCTCGAGCAGTACGTCCGCAACGTGCCGCGTATGGCTGCGGTCGAGAACAACGGCGACACCGGCAGCGCGGCTCCGTCCACCCTGCGGTCGACCGGGTTCTCCTTTGCCCGCAACGATCGGGCCGCGCAGCTGCACGACCAGCTCAGCGACGCCCCCAGCCGCGACGCCCAGGTGATGGCGGGCCAGTCCGCCCCGCTGCACCTGGAGGACGTGGCCCGGGGCGTGCGCCTGGAGGTGTGGGACGACGTCTCGACGACGTGGCACTCGCTGCACCGGCGCCGGTTGACCGTCGATGTGGTCGACGGTGGCGACGTGTTGACCGACGTTCCCGACACGGGCTTCCTGCAGGGCGCGTCGCTGACCCGGGCCGACGGCGTCGACAACGCACCGGTCAACGCGCACGAGGTGCTGGCCGGCTGGGAAGGCTGGTCGCTGTCCGCGCCCCGGCCGGGTAAGCGGATCGTCCACGATCAGGCCCTGAACGGTGGTCCCGTGCACGAGGCGCACGCCGACCCGCACGAGAAGCTCGAGGACCCCCCGGCACCGAACCCGGACGCCGAGCACCCGGTGGCCACCGTCACCGCCGTCGAACCGGGGACGTTGCCGCGGCTGCGGTACGGGCGCAACTACGCCTTCCGGGCCTGGGCGGTCGACCTGGCCGGCAACAGCTCGCCCCACACCGTCGCCGGACCGGTCGACGGCGGCGACGGGGGCGTGAGCGGCCCGACGCCGTCGACCCTCGAGGTGCCGCCGGATCCGGCGGTCACCGGCCGGGCGGCGGCCATCGCCCAGCAGCACCTGAGCGCGATCGATCCCGACGCGATCAGGTTCCCCGGGGCCGCGGCCCCGATCGCGGCGGCCGGGGTGCCCGTGCTGCGCGGGCAGTTGGCCTCGCTGCGCCCGGCGCCTCCGGTCGGGCCCCAGGGCATCGGCGCTCGCGGCATCGACCCGAGCACGGTGTCGGTGACCGGCGTCGGCGACCTCGACCGGCTCGTGGTGAACCGGGCTCTGGCCGCGCCGACGGTGGCCGCGCCGAGGCAGGCGCGGATCGAACAGGCCGTCGACCGGCTGGCCCCGGCCACGAGCGCCATCCTGCAGCGCACCGATACGCGCGTGGCGCCGACCGTCTTCGCGTCGGCCCTGTCGGCTGCAGCACTGGCCCACCCCGGCCTGTCCAGTGCCGGCCTGGTCACGCTGCTGCCCGACCTGCTCGACGTCGTCACCACCCCGCGTCCGTTCCTGCGCTGGGAACCCGTGCTCGAGCCCACCGTCGTGCCGCGCCACGCCTACACGGAGGGGGAATCCCTGATAACGCTGGTGATTCGCTCCGGCGTGGAGGGTCCGGGGCCGGACGGTGTGACCATGACCGTGGTCGCCCCGGACACGTACGTGCCCGCCGTGCTCGCCGCGCACCCGGAACTGGACCTGCAGTGGCACGTTGATTCGCAGCGTCACCTCGTCCCGCCCAAGACCAGCCAGTACGAATGCGAGCTGCACGGGCTGTTCGACCAGGCGTTCGGCTCGGGTGACCCGGCGCAGATCAAGGCCGCGCTGGCGGTGGCGTTGCGGGAATCCGGCACCCTGCTCGACACCACGATCGCCGACCCGGACACACCCGGCGCCCGCATCGCCCAGCCCGGGGTATCGCTGGTCACCGGGCCCACCGCGGACGACCCGACCCACACCGACCCCGACACCATCCCGCGCGGTGACGGCCTGAGCCGCGGTCAGTACGCGATCCACGACGTGGACTCCCTGCGCACGCCCTACCTGCCCGATCCGCTGGCCGACGGCGTCTCGTTCGTGTTCCCCGACGGCGGCCGTGGCACCGAGCTCACCGGGCTGTTGGCCGTGGAGGGGACGCACCTGCCCTATCCCGGCACGTGGCCCGACCGGGCGCCGTGGCGGTTGGTGCTCAGCGCCGGCGACCGGCTCGCGGCCGACGCCGAGGACGGCGTGGTGACCTTGGGTCTGCCGGCCGGCCACCAGCTGCGTATGCGGCTGAGCAGTTCGGTGCGAGCCGACCAGCTCGACCTGCTCGGACTGTGGCATTCGTTGCCGGACGCGATGCGCACCAACCAGTTGTTGCTCGAAGCGGCCTCCGACGGCTGGCTGTGGTGGCTCACGCCGGCGACCCAGCTGCGCCTCGTGCACGCCGTGCCGCGTCCGCTCGAGGCGCCCCGGTTCACGCTGCTGCGCCCGAGCCGCGGGGTGGGGTCGACCACCGTGACCCTGTTCGCCGGCGTCGACCTGCATGGCCCCAGCACCGATCGTCTCGACATCGAGGCGACCTGGAGCGAGTGGGTGGATGACGTGACCAAACCCGCTCCGCAACGGATCGACGTCACCGCCGCGGTCGCGCACACCGAGGTCGCGGTGGATGAAGATCTGGTCGTGCTGGCCGGCGACGACGAGGTCGTGCCCCTGCCCGACGGAACCTCGATCACCGTGCACGCCGCGCTGCATCACCTGGGCGACACCCGGCACCGCACGATCGACTACCGCCTGCGCGGAACGTCGCGTTTCCGCGAGTACTTCGATCCGCACCTGGTGCCGTCGATCGACGACATCTCGGTGGTGGGGCCGGTGCAGACGGCCAACGTGCTCAGCTCGGCGCGGCCGGCCAAGCCGCTGGTCCGCGACGTGATTCCCTTGCTGCGCTGGCATTCCGAGTCGGAGGAGGGGCAGCCGTTCGGGCTGAGCCGTTCCCGTCTCGGCGGTGTGCGCATCTACCTCGACCGGCCGTGGTTCTCCAGCGGCGACGACGAACTGCTCGGCGTCGTGCTCCAGCACGGGTCGGACGCATCCGCCGGCGACTGGGTGAGCCAGTGGGGTGGCGACCCGGTGTTCGCCCAGGACGGGCCGGCCGCCCGCGGTGCCGTGCCGCTGTCGGACCTGTTGCACCTGAGCGGTCTGGACGATCGGACCGAGACGGCCCGGCCGGTGACGCTGCCGGCCACCGTGGCCCTGGTGGACGTGCCCGGCCAGCCCGCGGCGACGGTGCTGGGATATCGGCCTGAGTTCTCACCCGAGCGGGGCATGTGGTTCGTCGACATCGCCATCGATCCCGGCACGGCGTTCTGGCCGTTCCTGCGGCTGACCCTGGCCCGGTACCAGCCCAACTCGATCGCCGGGTTGATGCTGTCGCCGCTGGTGAACTGCGACTTCGTCCAGGTCCTCCCGCAGCGCACGGCTCTGCTGTCGCGCCCTGACGCCGGGCATGCGCGGGTGGTCATCACCGGCCCGGTCGGTGTGCCGGGCGGATTCGGGCGCCAGACGTTCCCGGACCAGGTCGTGGCCAGCCGCACGATGCACGCGCGATTGGAGAATCGCGACCCGTCCATCGCCACCGACCTCGGCTGGACGACGGTGGCGGCGACCGAACTGCCCGTGGGCGGGGTCAACGCCACGATGGTGTCGTGGGAGGGCGAACTCGCCCTACCCACGCCCATCGCGCCGCAGCGCCCCGGCGACAACGGCGACTGGCGCGTCGTGGTCGAGGAGTGGGAGCACCTGCGCGCCGACCCCGTCCCGGACAGCTCGTACGTTCTGCCGATCGTCGGCGTCGTGGGTGTGCCGCGGACCGGCACCCGCATCGTCTACGCCGACCACCTCCCGCTCTGACTGGGCGTGCCCTCAGCCGGCTACGCGCACGGGGTCGTCGACTCGAATCAGGCCTGGCCGGACGATGCTGCCGTACACCCCGGCCCGGGCCTGGCGCTGTTGCCCGATCCTTTTCAGCAACTGGGCGTCCGGTCGCCCGGATTCGGGATCGACGTTCACGACGATGCACCGGCTGTCCCGCGCGTCCACCCGTACAGCCGCGTCGCCGATCTGCAGCACCGACCCCACCCACTCGTCCTCGACGAAGGGCCGATCTTCGGTCGGGGTGATGACGACGTTGGGGCGGAAGCGCAGCTCGTTGCTCGGCACCTGCGTCAGCTCGCACAGATCCGACACCGTTCGAGTGGTGATGAGCGACACCGGCATGGCGTCGAACGTGCCCCGGCCCAGTCTCACGACCCGCACGCCCGGTCCCAGCTCAGCCGCGAGGGCGGGATCGTGGACGCGAAACGTGGCCCCGCCGGGTGTATCGACGTCCACCTCGGACTTGTCCGGGCGTTCCGGGTCGACCAGCCGCGGGACGTAGCGGCACATGAGCGGGCTCTGCCGGATCGTGTGCCAGGGGAAACCGTTGCGCTCCGATCCGGAACGGACGAAGGCCCACCGACGATCTCCGGCCACGCCGGACCAGGAAACCTGGGCACTGGCGAGCGGTTCGGCCGCCATCGACTTCACCGGGTACCGCCACAGCGCTGTTACCGTGCCCACCAGCGAGCCGGTGTCCGGATGGGTATTCGACGCCACGATCTCGCTTTCCGTCGGAGTCGCCCTTGACCGATTTCAGTCGAGCGTGGCGGACCAAGTCCGTCGCAGCGCCTCTCGAGCGGTGAATTTCACGTTACCAGCTCGGCATCCCCGTCGAGCAAGATCGACACCGGTGACGGGGTGACGTTGCCGCCCGCGCGCAGTAGCGGGTGATCGGCGGCCCGGCCAGCGCTGGACCGATGGTCTCCACTTGACGCATGTCAGTACCCTGACACATAATGAGCATGTCAACGTTCTGACATGCACCGAAAGAATACCTGGGCCACCGTCTACCTCCGCGCCCTACGCGAGCAACGCACCCACGAAGTCGCCGGCCACACCCCGACGCGAGACAGCAACCCCTGAACGACCTCGCTCCTCCGACGAAGGATCATTCAATGACCACCACACTCGACTCCTCAGCCGGCTACGTCGTGCTGA
>CAXULW010000026.1:28317-56238 GCA_964252015.1 uncultured Jatrophihabitantaceae bacterium
AAGGATCATTCAATGACCACCACACTCGACTCCTCAGCCGGCTACGTCGTGCTGATCAACACCTTCATCGTCGAACCTGACCAGGCCGAGGAACTGCTCGCGAACCTGTCCGCAGCCACCGAGAGCGGCATGCGCCACCTGCCCGGCTTCGTCTCAGCCAACCTGCACCTCAGCCAGGACAAAACTCACGTTGCCAACTACGCGCAATGGCGCAGCCAGCAAGACCTGGACGCCATGATGCGCGACCCCGCGGCGGTGCAGCACATGCGCGATGCGGCCAACATCGCGACCTCCTTCGACCCGGTGTACTACGAGCTCCGCGAAACGCACGCTGTCCTCGACTAGCCCCGCTGAGCTCTAGGTCACCGGCCACGATGCTGCGGCATCCGGCACGCACTAGCCAAGGCAGTTTCGGACCTGTCAAGGATGAGAGGATGCACCGGACGTCGTCCCAGGAGGCCCCTGCGGAGGCTTGTATCCTGCGCACATGCGTATCGCCGTGGTCGGGGCCACGGGCTTAGTCGGCCGCCTCGTGACGCAGGTACTGATCGGACAGGGTCACGAACCAGTCGCTCTTGCGCGGTCCGTCGGAACCGATCTGCTGACAGGACATGGCGTCGCGAACGCTCTCAGCGGCGTCGAGGCAATCATCGACGTGCTGAACACCGAGGAAACTGACGCCGCCGGCGCGGAGTCGTTCTTCTCCGCAACCACCTCAAACATCCAGAGCGCAGCCGTCGAGGCTGGAGTCTCTCATTTGGTCACCCTGTCGATCGTGAACGTCGACCTCGTGCAGGAAAACGGGCACTACGCTGGCAAGCGGCGGCAGGAGCAACTGACACGTTCCGGGTCGGTCCCCTGGTCGATCCTGCGCGCGACGCAATTCTTCGACTTCGCCGAGCAGGCAGTGGCCTGGACCACCTACGACGGCGTCGCGGCGGTCCCACCACTACTCATGCAGCCAGTCGCCGTGGCCGATGTCGCCGAGGTGCTGGTCGAGATTGCCACCGGTCCGGCGAACCGGACGATCACTGAACTCGCCGGGCCGGACCCCCAAGACCTCGTCGACATGAGCCGACGAGTGCTAGCCGCGCGTCACTCGACCACACGACTTCGGCCCTCCTGGCACAACGGAGTGTTCGGCCTCGAGTTCGCCGGCGATGTGATGCTTCCATCCGCGTCCGTGCGGATCGGTCCGACAACCTTCGACCAATGGCTCCAGGACCTCTCGATGAACCATTAACGAGGTCACGCTCATCCGCCTCGCGAGTCTGGAATGACGAAACCGCAGCAGCATCTAACCCGGCGGCGCCTGTCGTCGCTCGCCGGCCGAGATCACGCTGCTCGCCGTGGGGCGAACCGCGGGTGGACGGTGTTCGCAAGCAATGCTTTACCAGTCAGCTTCTCAGCCGGTGCGGGATGTAAGACTGTGCGACCACGGAAGCTGGCGCGCTTCCCGCGGTCGGTCACCCGGCGAATTGGCTCGACGCGCTCACGATGATCGTGGCGTGAGCCTGCAGACGACGACTGACCATGATGTGATCGCCGCTCAGCTCGAGATTCGTCTGAGCATGGATCCGGTTCGCGGGACGGTGCTCGGGACCGTCCGTGACTCGCTCAACGTTGGCGCCTGGTGCGCGTGGACCCCCGACGGCCGAGCCTTGGCCGTCCGTTCGGACACGGCCTATCCGGTCTTGTTGGACGGTCTGTGGGGCGTGGCCGGGCTCGAGGAGCTGGCGGCTGAGCTGCGGGCGTTGCCCGGTCTGGCCGGCATGAGTGGACCGGTCGATCAGGTGACGGCGCTGCTGCCTGAACTTCCGCCGGTGCTCGATCGCACCGAGCTGAGGCTGTTCCGCCTCACCACGCTGGTCGCGCCGACGGCGGTGACTGGTTCCCCCCGCCGCGCCGGCGACCAAGACCAGGAGGTGCTGGAAGCGTGGGTGGCCGCCTTCCACGCGGAGGCCGGCGGTTTCGGCCAGGCTCCCCGGCATGCCGTGGAGCGGGCCATCAGCGGCGGCGGCGCGTGGCTGTGGTGCGACCCGCCCGGAACCGCTGTATCCACGGCGTGGCGTCGCGCCGCCGTCGCGGGCAGCGCGCGGATTGGGCCCGTGTACACCCCCGTCGAATACCGGGGACGTGGCTACGGCTCGGCCGTCACCGCTGCCGCGACCCAGGACGTCCTCAACGACGGCGCGGTGCCGGTGTTGTTCACCGATCTGGCCAACGCGACGTCGAACCACATCTACCAGGAACTCGGCTACGTCCGGGTCGAGGACCGCGTCGAACTTCACCTGGCCTGAACAAGCGCTGATCGCGCCGGGCATTGCGCGTCAGGTCGGCTGACCGGGCAAGGGCGCGCAGGACGGGCGTGTAGTGGTGAAGACGTATGCGGGACCGGCTCGTGCGGCCAGGCAGGAACGTGAGGAACGGGCGCTCCGCTCGCCCCCCGGCACCAGCACCGCAGCTTCATAGCCGGGGTGCCCGCGCAAGAGGCTATTGCCGCCGGGGGCGCCGCAGAAGTGCTCACCGCTTGCGGCCGGCTGCTGAGGCTCGTCCGGTCCGTAGACCCGCGCGCGTGTACACCGACGTCGATGATGCCGGAGTGGTGCTGGTGCATAACGACTTCGGCCCGAACAACATCGTCATGGGAGCCGACCGCGCCGATGCCCGGGATGACCGCATTGCCGCGATCACTTCCTGGAAGGAGGTCTGCTGACGGCAGAACATCGTCACCCAATGCTCCGAGCGGAACTGCCGCGGCAATGAGCGACCGGCCGATTCGGCATCGAAACCCGAGCGGGGCTGTTGCAGATGCGGACCCTCGAACGGCCAAGCTCTGATTCGAAGGCGAGTCCGGAGAGCGCGTTCGGGTGCGACCCGCAGGTCCCGCCCGTGCATTGCCCGGTCCATGCCCTCTACGACCGGGGCCCAGGTTCGGGTTAACTTTCGCCGCGAATTATGAACAGCAGCACGGACTGCAGTCGTCTGATCAGTCTTCGCCGGGCGATCGGAAAATCTCTTGCTGCATCCCCGTCGAATGATGTCGACGCCGATGAGGGGTTTGACGTTGCCGAACTGCGGTCAGGGACCGGGGCGCGGCGTCACGTCCAGTACAGAACCTGGGCCGCGGGGAGCCGTTCGCGCAAGGCGGGCTCGAACCAGGCGCGCATCTCGCGCATCAACGGGGCCGGGTAGACGTATTTGACCCCGCCGAACTTGGAACGCTTGCGGGCGCGGTGGTTTTCGTCCAGGTCGAGGCGGGTGCGCGGGTACCAGCCGAGCAGGACGGCCTTGCTCGCCTCGGTGAAACGGTGGGTGATGAGCTCGACCGTGAGGTCGACGTTGGGTTGGTCGGCCAGCGCCGTGGCCACGTCGTCGAGGAGTTGGCCGTATTCGTCCGCCCAGTCGGGTAATGGCATCACCGGGGCAATGGTCAACCCGACCGGATAGCCGGGCCGGGCCATCCGGGCCAGGGCGGTGATGCGGGCGCCGACGCGGGCCGTCCCGCCCTCGAACCGGCCGGCCACGGTGGCCGAGTTCACCGAGAAGCGCACCCGCGTTCGTCCGCCGTGGGGCACCGTCAGCAGCTCGTCGACGTCGTCGAACTTGGTCGTGAACCGCAAAGATGCGTCCGGGCCGTAGTCGCCGGTACCGACCCGACTGATGGCCGCGGCCAGCGACCCGGTCACCCGCTCGATGCCGAGTGGATCGGTGTAGCAGGACAGTTCGAACGTCGTCCCTTCGTGGCCGCGCGCGGTCGTGCCGCTGGTGACCGTGCCGCGGCCGCTGTGGGTGGCGATCGGGGCGAGCACGTCGTCGAGGTTGGCGTAGACGCGGGTGATCGGCGGCCCGGCCAGCGAACCGGCCAGGTAGCAGTACTGGCAGTGCGCGGGGCAGCCCTTGGCCAGGTCGATGCGCCAGTCGGCGCTGGGCGGAATGGGCTGCGGCCGAAGGGCGCTCGGCGGCGCGACGACGACGGCCATCGTCTGCTTGGCCCGCGCGTAGATCTCTCGGTCCGACCCGGCGCGCAGTCCGACCAGGCGGTCGTTGGTCAGCAGCGTGACGTCCTGGACGCCGGCGGCCTCGCAGCGGCGCAGGATTTGCGCCGTGTGCGGGAACTCGGCCGCGGAGCGGGTGACCAGGACGTGACGTGGCACCCAGTGCCGGGCCGCGGACGGGCCGACAACCTCGGCGGAAACGTCGGCGGGTGCGGTACTCGTACTCATACCGGGACAACGTGTGCGGCAGCGGCGGCCTTCCGGGCCGGACGTTCTGCAGAGCTCACGATGATCGGCCCGGCCGGGGCCAGCGTGAGCCCGGCGCGAACCGTCTGTTCGGTGGTGACGCGGGTGAGCTGTCCGGTGAGTGCCTCGGCAACCGTGCGCAGGATCAACGTGGCCAGGCTGGCCCCCAGGCAGGTGCGGGCGCCGGCCGAGAAGGGCAGATATCCCCACGCCGGCAAGGGTTCCGCGAACCGTTCAGGTCTGAACGTCAGCGGGTCGGGCCAGAGTTGCGCGTCACGATGCGTGAGGTACGGGCTGTAGAAGACGAGCGTTCCCGCGGGAATCGTCGTGCCGGCAAACTCGGCGTCGCGGGCGGCCACCCGGCTGCCCAACCATCCCGACGGGTACAGGCGCAGGGTCTCGGACACCAGGTGCTCAATGTCGTCCGGTGCCCGCAACGCCGGCCGGTCGGCCAGGTGCCACAGCAGCCAGGCCAGGGTGTGCGCGGTGGTGTCGTACGCCGCGCTCAGGGCCACGCGCGCCTCCTCCACGCCGTCGTTCATGGTTGCGAACGTGGCCGCCAACGAGGTGTCCTCGGCGTGCAGCAGCGCCGCCGTGATGGCCCGGTTCATCTTGGCGAACAGCCGGGGCCGGCGGACGAACGGCCCGGGCGGCTTGGTGTCGAGCGGCTCGACGAAAGCCTTGAGCAGGTCACGCGGGAAGGTGCCGCCGAAGAACGCGACGGCCAACAACTCCTGGGTGAGCGCGGCGCTCCACGCCACGGTGTCGAACTCGCCGGTGGGCAGGTTCTGGTCGACCACCCCGCGCAGCGCCGACGTCATGGTGGCGATCGCGCGCCGGTGGAAGCCGGGGTTCAGCTTGGCCCGCAGCGTGCGATGGGCGGGCAGGTCGCTACGCACGACGCCGCCGGCCAGGTACGGGCTGAGCCCGCTCAGGCTGCCGCGGCTGCGGAACGTGTCCAGGTCGCCGAGCACGAACCGGTTCCACGCCGGGGACGAACCGACCACGGCCGTACGCCACAGCCGCAGCCGGAACACCGGTGCCAACGACGCGCCTTCCTCCAGCAGCGCGAGCGGATCGGTGCCCCACCGGCCGAGGTGTCCGACCAGCGGTTGGGTCCTGGGAGCCGGGAACGTCATCGGTACGTCCGGCCCTTCCAGACCTGCTCCCGACGCAGCGCGCGCCATACCACCGGCGTGGCCGCGATCGGGCTGAGCGGGGTGAGCGCGGCCTGGGCCCAGCGCCTGCGCCCGGTCTTGGCCTCGACCAGCAGCCGTTCCGTCAGCGCCAGGGAGGTGGGCAGCAGCCAGCGCCCGCGCCGGGTGCTGGCCAGGGCGACGATCGGCCCGGTGTAGACGATGAGGTGACCGATCCAGCCGACGATCACCGCGGCCCGTGATCCGCCCACGACCGGACGCAACCCGCGGGCGAAGCCGGTGACCAGACCGGCCCAGCTGTCGTACATGCGGGTCTGCACCAGATCGCCGCCGAGCGCGAGACCGAGCTGGTAACCACGCCGACGCGTGTGCCGGGCGATGGCCACGTCTTCCACCACGGCCGCGCGCACGGCGGCGAACCCGTCGAGATCCTGGAACGCGCGGCGGGTAAACGCGATCAGCGAACCGTTGGCCGTGGCTGCAGCCGGCACCGGCGCGCCGAGCAGCGGGAACGGCAGGAAGCAGAGCAGCACGTCGTCGATCAGCGGCACCAGCAGGTGCTCACCGAGCGTCGCGGTGATCTGGCCGGGGAAGACGGAGAACACGTCGGCGCGCTGGCGTTGCATCTCGGCGCGGACGGCGTCGATGGCCCCGGGCGCGAGCCGCACGTCGGCGTCACAGAACACCAGCACGTCACCGGTCGCGGCCGCGCCGAGCTGGTGCAGCGCCCAGGTCTTACCGGCCCACCCCGGGGGCGTCGGAGCGCCGGTCACCACGCGCGCCACGCCGCTGTCCGTTCCGCGGGCATCGATCGCGTGCTGCAGGGCTGCGGCCGAGTCGTCGCTGGAGACGTCGTCCAGGAAGAGCACCTCGGCCATGTTCTGCCCCAGTAGCCCGGGCAAGGTGAGGGGCAGGCGCTCGGCCTCGTCGCGCACCGGGATGAGCAGCGAGACGCGGGCAGTGTCGTCCGGCGCGGCCGGCCGTAAGCGGGGGAAGCAGAACAGGTTGACGACCAGGTTGGCCAGTTTGACCCCCAGGAAGACGAGGATGCCCCGGCGCAACCAGGTCATCGGCAGCACCAGGTCATCGGTGCAGTACCGAACTCCACCGGGCGATGCGCTCGTCCCAGCTGGACTTGCCGGGGACGGTGAGCAGGAAGCCAGGCAGCGGCTCGCGCGGATCCGCGGCCAGCAGGTCGGCGTCGAGTCGAGCCAGGCCGGCGGACATGGCGTCGGCGAGCGAACCGCCGACCGGCACCACGTTCAGGTCGAAGTAGACCTCGGCCGACTGGTGCCCGCGGTTGGCCACCCGCAGGGCGACCGCCACCAACGCCGCCGGCGCCCGGCGGGCCAGCCACTGCGCGCCGGGCAGCAGCGGCCCGAGCGGGCCGGCCGGGCGCAGCTCGCCTTCGGGGAACACGATGAGCACCCGATCCTGGCGCAACGCCGCCAGGGCCGCCCGCGGTTCCGTGGCCGGGATGACGCCGGCGCGACGCAGAAATGCGTAGTCGCCCAGGTTGTCGCCGTCCATCAACAGTGCCGGCACCCGCTCGGCCGCGCGCAACACGGACGCAGCGGCGAAACCGTCCCACCAGCTGTGGTGATTGCCCGCCCAGACCACCGGCCCGCGGGGCAGGGACCCGCGCACCCAGACGCCGCGGACCCCGCCCCGGACCAGGCGGTCCAGGCCGAACCGGATGACGTCGCCCCGCTCAGGCGCCATCAGCTCCACCCCCCAGCGGTTGGGGCACAGCGATCTCGACCGTCAAGATCGCAGCAACAGAAGCGGTCCACGGCCGCGATCACACCGCGAGCCGTCGACGGACGCGCCTGCCCTCGAGCAGTGGTCGCCACAGCGGGGCGACCTTGGTCGCGAGCTGGTGGTTCAGATAGGCGACGGGCCAGCCGGCCAGTCGCTCAAGGTCCGGATCGGCCACCGCCGTGAGGATGGCACCGGCCCGTTCGGCGTGGTGGCAGGCCTGATGCAGCGTGTGCCGCACCGCCTCCGGGTTGCGCAACAGGTCCAGGGCGCGGTCGGCTTCGGCGGCGGTCAGGCCCGGTCGCACCAGCTCCTGCAGCTCCGGGTTCGAGCGCAGAGACACCACCGCGGGCAGGGTGATCGTGCCGTTGGCGAAGTCGGATCCCACCGGCTTGCCCAGCAGCGCGGCGGACGAGACCAGGTCCAGCACGTCGTCCAGCAGCTGCAGGCTGATGCCGAACGCCAGGCCGAACTGGCTCAGCGCGTCCAGCACGGGTTCGTCGGCCGCGGCACAGTGGCCGCCGATGCGGGCCGCGGCCGCGAGCAGGCTGCCGGTCTTGCCGCTGGCCACCGCGAGCACGTCGTCCTCGTTGACGCCGATATCGAAACGGTGGGAGTCCTCGCGGGTCTGCCCGACGCAGAGGTCAGCCAGCGTTTGGGCCAGGCACTGCACGGTGTCCGTGCCGACCCGGCCGCCGAGTTCGAACGCGGCGCCGATGAGCAGGTCGCCGGTGACGATGGCCTGTCCGAGGCCTTCCCGCGCGTTGACCGTGGGCTGCCCGTGGCGGGAGCGAGCGCCGTCGATGACGTCATCGTGGACGAGGGTGGCCCAGTGCAGCAGCTCGACCGCGGTGGCGCCGGTCAGGACGTCGCGCGGCACGGTGCCCGTGTGGTGCCCGGCGGCGGCGATGGTCACGGCCGGCCGCAGCCGTTTGCCGCCGCTCGACACCCGGGCCGCCGGACCGGCCAACGTCGGCGCCAACCGGAGCACGGCGTCGAGCAGGGCGCTGTCCACGGCGGCCCGGTGGGCCGCGGCAATGCCCCATCCCGGGACATGCACCGGGTGGTCCGGTATCGGCCCGTTCTGCAACTGCATAGTTTCCGTGAGCTCCTGCCGGCGGGGAAAACTGCGCGAAAATTGGTCGACCGAACGACGAGGCCCGGATATCCGTAGTTTCGAAGGATGTCGCCCCGTCTTCATCCACGGTACGGATTCGCCGCGACCGCGCGGGGACGCTGCGGATCCGAACCCGGCCGATTCCAGCCCGACCGATCCGAGCGCAGCCGGCCCGGGCCGGGCCGGTGAAGCTGCGGACAGTTCCCGGACGCACCGACCGCGTCGTCATCGTCGGGGCCGGTCTGGGCGGTCTGTCGGCGGCGCTGCGGTTGGCTGCGGCGGGCCGGGAGGTGACCGTTCTCGAGCGTGGCGACGCCCCCGGTGGGCGGGCCGGGCGGCTCGATCTGGGCGGCTACCGGTTCGACACCGGCCCGACCGTGCTGACCATGCCCGAGCTGATCGAGGACGCGCTGGCCTGCGTCGGCGAGACCATTGCCGACCGGCTGGAACTGATCCCGCTCACCCCGGCCTACCGGGCTCAGTTCGCCGACGGCTCGGCCATCGACATCCACACCGATCCGGACGCGATGGCCGACGAGATCGCGCGCACCTGTTCCGGGCGCGACGTGGACGGTTACCGGCGCTTCGTCACCTACCTGCGCCGGCTGTACGAGCTCGAGCGCACCTCGTTCATCGACCGCAATTTGGATTCCCCGTTGCAGCTGGCCAGCCCGGCGGCGGCCCGGCTGTTGGCCATGGGGGGATTACGACGCCTGGCGCCCAAGGTCGGGCAGTTCCTGCATGACGACCGGTTGCGGCGCGTCTTCTCATTCCAGGCCATGTACGCCGGGCTGGCCCCGCAGGACGCGCTGGCCATCTACGCGGTCATCTCCTACATGGACACGGTGGCCGGGGTGTACTTCCCGCGCGGCGGCATGCACGAGGTGCCGCTCGCGCTGGCCGGCGCCGCGGCGGATCACGGCGTGCGGTTCCGTTACGCGACCGCCGCCGCCAGCATCGAGGTCACGCACGACCGCGCCACCGCCGTCATCACCGACACCGGCGAACGCATCGGGACCGACGCGGTGGTGGTCAACGCCGACCTGCCGGTGGCCTACCGCGAGCTGCTGCCCGAGCGCTACCGCCCGCGCCGGCTCGACCGGCTGGCCTATTCCCCGTCGTGCTTCCTGATCCACGCCGGCGCTCGCACCACCTATCCCGACCTGACCCACCACACCATCTCGTTCGGGCAGGCGTGGGAGCAGACGTTCCGCCAGATCATCGACACCGGTGAGCTGATGAGCGATCCTTCGTTCCTGGTCAGTAGCCCGAGCCTGACCGACCCGGCACTCGCACCATCCGGTGCGGCCACGTACTACGTGCTGTTCCCGACGCCCAACCTGACCGCCGACCTGGATTGGGACGTGATCGGGCCGCGCTATCGCGACGAGGTGCTGGCCACGCTGGAGGCGCGTGGGTTGAGCGGTTTCACCGACGCCATCGAGGTCGAGCGGGCCGTGACGCCGGCCGACTGGGGCGCCGGCGGGCTGGAGGCGGGGGCGCCGTTCGCGGCCGCGCACAGCCTGTTCCAGTCGGGGCCGTTCCGGGCGCCGACGTTGGACCGCCGCATCGAGAACCTGGTGTTCTGCGGGTCGAACACCCAGCCTGGGGTCGGCGTGCCGATGGTGCTGCTGTCCGGGCGGCTGGCCGCGGAACGCATCACCGGCGTGGCGGCCGGTGCGACCCGGGGCGCGCTGCGGTGACCGGTCGCATCGCCGCGCGTGAGCTGGACGCGGCCGGCATCCACGCGGCGCAGCTGCGCGCGGCCTACCTCGACTGCCGGGCCCTGAACGCCCGCCACGGCAAGACCTACTACCTGGCCACGCTGTTGCTGCCGCCGGCCAAGCGCCCGGCCGTGCACGCGCTGTACGGCTTTGCCCGGTGGGTGGACGACGTCGTCGACGAAGGCACCGGACCGGTCACCGTGGCCGCGCAGGAGGCGCTGATCGACGACGTGCAGGCGCGGCTCGAGCACCCCGACGGCCAGGGCGGGTCGACGCCGCCCGTGGTCGTCGCCCTGCGCGATGCCATGGAACGCTGGCAGATCCCGATGTCCCACTTCGTCGACTTCCTGGCCTCGATGCGGATGGATCTGAGCATCACCGAGTACGAGACCTACGCCGATCTCGAGCGGTACATGTGGGGCTCGGCCGCGGTGATCGGCCTGCAGATGTTGCCCGTGCTCGAGCCGGTCACGCCGCTGGCCATCGCCGCGCCGTATGCCGTCGACCTCGGGGTGGCGTTCCAGCTCACCAACTTCCTGCGCGATGTGGGCGACGACCTGCGCCGCGGCCGGATCTACCTGCCGATGGAGTCGTTGCGCCATCACGGCGTCGACCGGGCCCGGCTGGAACGCGGTGTGGTCGACGGCCCGGTCCGCCGGCTGCTGGCCGACGAGATCGCCCGCACGCGTGAGCTGTACCGCTCGGCCGCGGTCGGCGTGCGGATGCTGCACCCCACCTCACGCGACTGCGTCCGGACCGCGCTGCGCCTCTACGGCGGCATCCTCGACGAGATCGAGCGCAGCGACTACCGGGTGCTCGACCGGCGGGTCCGGGTCGGGAACGCGCGCCGGCTGGCCGTGGCCGGTCCGGGCGCGGCCCGCGCCGTGCTGGCCCGACGCCGAGCATGACCGCTCGCGCGCAGGACGTCCGCTCAGGCCGTTTCCGGTCCGAGCGCGCCCGTCGCCTGGCGACGGTGGCCGCCGCGGTCCTCGGCGCGGTCACCTACAGCGCGTTCCTGTTCGCGTCGTTCGGGCCTTCGCGACTGCCCGTCGCGACGAGTTTCCCGAGCGAACTGGAGGCCACCGGCCAGCCGGACAGCGGTTGGTTCCGGCTGGCCGATGCGGTCAGCGGCGTGCTGATCATCCTGACGATCGTGGGGGTCTACCGGCTCGGTGAGGTGAGCCGGCGCCGCTGGCCGGGTGGGGTGCTGCTGGCCGCGGCTGGAGCCGCCTCGGTGACCGACGGGGCCACCACTATGGCGTGCGCACCGTCGTTGAGCGCGGCCTGCCGGGCGCGGGACGACACCGTGACGGGCCTGCTCGGCCAAACCCTGGAGGCGCACACGCTGTCCGGTCTGGTGGGATTTCTCGGCGCCGCCGGCGGGATGGTGCTGCTGGGTCTCATGGTCCGGGAGCGGGCGATGGCCTGGGGTACGGCGTCGATCGCGACGGGCATCGTCCTGGCCGGGGTCGGCCTGGTGGACATGGGCCTGCTCGTGGCGCACGGGCCGTTCGGGCTGGCCGAGCGGGCGCGGGCCCTGGTGGTCTCGGTGTGGCTGCTCGGCGTGGCCGCGTTCCTGTGCCGCCACGTCCGTCTCTGGCGGGTCGACCCAGATCGGTCAGCTGCGCCGTGGTCCGCTGCGGATCCGCGCGGCCAACGGTAGGTCACCCGGGTCCGCCACGGGCCAGCTCATCGGATCGGGGCCGAGCTGGGCCAGCTCGGCCAGCTGCTCGCGACCCCACTTGGACAGCGGATCGGCGATTCGGCCGTCCGCGCGCCCATCGTCGGGCTCGGCGTCGCCGGCCAGGGACGCGAATTCGGCCCATGGCACCCACCACGCCTCGGCGACCTCGACCGGGTCGGGGTGCACCTGGGGTTCGTCGACCACGGCGCGAAACACCGGGCACAACTCGTTCTCGACCACGCCGTCCGCGGCCACCGCGCGGTAGCGAAACCTCGGCAAAATCAGGGTGATCTCGTCGAGGACGAGGCCGAGCTCGTCCCCCACGCGACGCCGCACCGCGTCGTCGATCGTCTCGCCCGGAGCCGGATGGCCACAGCAGCTGTTCGTGCGCAAGCCGGGAAAGGTGCGCTTGTCGTAGGCCCGGCGGGTGACGAGGGTGCGCCCGGCCGCGTCGAAGACGTAGCACGAGAACGCCAGGTGCAACGGGGTGTCCGGGCCGTGCACGTCCACCTTGTCCGCGGTGCCGATCGCCGCGCCGTCCGGTCCGCACAGGACGACCTGCTCGGGGCCGGAGACGGGCCCGCGGACCGAGCGGTCCGTCGCGGCCGGTAGGGAGGGGGTCATCCACCCATCGTCGCCTATCTACCGCCGGAACCGGGCGCCGGTGGCGCCGAGAGGTCCCGGCACGGAAAGCTGATTGCGTGGCGGGCGGACCAACCGGGGCGGACATGATGTGGGACGTGCTCGTCGTCGGGTCCGGCCCGGGCGGGGCCGCGGCGGCCATCGGCGCCCGGCGCACCGATCCGACGTCGTCGGTGCTGCTGCTCGACCGCCACGAGTTCCCCCGCGACAAGACCTGCGGCGACGCCGTGCTCGGTACCGCGTTCGAGCGCCTGGCCGAGTACGGCGTGGATACCGCGGCCTTGACCGCCGGCTTCGGTCCGGAACACCACCTGCGCCTGACCTCGGCCGGGGGCACGACGGTGGCGCGGCCGCTGACCGATTCGATGACGGTGCTGCCGCGCCGGGTGTTCGACGCGCGTCTCCGTGACGCCGCGCTGGCCGCGGGTGCCGAATCGCGGCGTCTCGCCGTGCGGGGTGTGCGCGACCTGGGTACGCACGTCGAAGTCGACGCCGGCGGCCCCGAACCCCTATCCGCACGGGTGATCGTCGGAGCGGACGGGGCCGAGTCGGTGGCCCGCCGGGCCGTCGGGGGGCGCGACCGGCGCCAGGTCGCGATCGCGCTGCGCGGCTACGACGTCGGCACTGACGATCACACCTCCCGGATGGTGCTCGACGATCGGCGCGGCCTGGCCTACGCCTGGCGCTTTCCCAGCGACGACGGCCGGGCCAACGTCGGGTACGGCCACCTGTTGCGCGACGGGCAGGTCAGCAGCCGGGATGCCCTGGCCGCGTCGATGCACCGGTTGTTGCCGGGCCTGGAGGTGGAAGCCGCAACGATGCGCGCCGCCCGGCTGCCCCTGTCGACCAGTCGGCAGGCCGTGGCCGCCGGGCGCGTGCTGCTGGTCGGTGACGCGGCCAGTCTGGTCAATCCCCTTACCGGAGAGGGGATCTACTACGCGATCCATTCCGGCCTGCTCGCCGGCGCCGCCGCCATCGAGCCGGCGACCGCGGCGGAACGTTACCGCCGCGCGATGGCGCAGACGTTCGGGCGGCACCATCGTCACGTCGCGGTCATGTCGGCGTTGAGCGGTCGGGCCACGTTGCTGGAGGCCGGGTTGCGCTCGGCGGCGGGCGACCAGCGCGTGTTCGACGACATCGCCGCCCTGGCCCTGGCCCGCGGGGGGATCACCGCCCGGGTCGGCCGGGGCATCGTCACCCAGCTGATCCGCCCGCGCACCGTCGACCGGTGACCGAGGTTCGCGGACCGGGTTCTTCAGGGGGCGCGGATCGGGCGGCCCAGGCAGACTGGCACCGGTGCAGCTCGAACCGCGTCTGATCGACACCCACGTGCCCGCCGACCCCGAGGCGGCCGTGCTCGTGCTGCACGGTGGGGCCGGCCGCTCGGGCAACATGATGGTCAGCCCGACACAGTTGTCGGTACTGCGGATGATCCCGATCGCGGCCCGGCTGGCGCGCAGCGGTGGCCGGCGCCTGGCCGTCTACCGGCTGCTCAATTCCCGGCGCGGTTGGGACACCACCCACACGCCGGTCGACGACGTCCGGTGGGCCCTCGGCCAGCTCCGGGAACGGTTCGGGCGCAACCTGCTGGTCGGTCTGGTCGGTCATTCGCTCGGGGGCCGGGCCGCGATCCTGGCCGCGACGCAGCCCGAAGTGCGCAGCGTCGTCGCGCTGGCGCCGTGGGTCTACCCGAACGACGGCGACCGCGACCTGTCCGGTCGGCGGGTGCTCATCGTGCACGGCGCCCAGGACCGGATCGCCCGCCCGGCCAATTCGGCCGCGGTCGCCCGGGCGCTGGATCGCACCGCCGACGTCGGCTACATCACCATCCGGGGCGGCAAGCACGCCATGCTGCGCCACCACGCCGAATTCGACGGCCTCGCCGCCCAGTTCGCGGTGGCCACCCTGCTCGGCGCTGCCGTTACGGGCCCGGTGCAACGGGTCCTCGCCGGGGAGCACTGGCTCGAGGTCTGAGGTCCCTGCGCACGTGGCAAGCTGGGTTGATGCCGCAGAGTTCCGCCGAAGGCAAGACCTGGATCCGTGATCGCGTCCACGCGGCCGGGGCCGACGCACCGCTCGACGTGCTCGACATCGGCCCCGGGGTCGGCACCTACGCCAAACTGCTGGCCGGTCCCCAGGTCGGCCGGCTCACCTGCATCGAGATCTTCGAGCCCTACGTCCACACGTACCGCTTGGCCCAGTACTACGACGAGGTCATCGTCGGCGACGCCCGCACGACCGATTTCCCGGACGCCGACATCGTGATCCTCGGCGATGTGGCCGAGCACATGAGCGAAGACGACGCGTTGGCCTTGTGGGACAAGGCGTCCGCCGCGGCTCAGGTCGCGGTGTACCTGTCGATCCCGATCGTGCACTACCCGCAGGGGCACATCGAGGGCAACCATCACGAGGAACACGTCGTCGACGACTGGAACCACGAGCGGGTCATGGCCGCGTTCCCCGGCATCGGCGACTCGTGGCAGGGCACCGAGGTCGGGGTCTACGAACGCCGCACCAGCTGAGTCATCACTGCGGATCGCGCAGGTGTTTGAGCTCGTGGGGCAGATCGGGGTCGCGCGCCACCGGCGACACCCCGACCTCGCCCGGTTCGAGGTCGATGTGCCCGAACAGCTCGTGGACCAGATCCTGCCCGGGCGCGGCTGACGCCCACCGCCGGGCCCGGCTGCGCGCGGCCGTGCGGGTGATCACCATCTCGCCGTCGGCGGTGGTGAGCACGATCCGACCGGGCCCGTCTCCGTCGCCCTCCTCGGATTGACCGAGGGCGTCCAGGAGCGGGGTCCAGGCCGTTGTCGCCACCCGCAACGGCCGGCTGCAGGTCACCTGCACCCGGGCACTCCGGCTGGCCACGTCGTCCACCGGACCGACGTTGACCCGGGGATCGCCGCCGAAATACCGCTCAGCCACCGCGCGTCCGGGCTCGCCACGAAACCACACCCCGGCGTCGATGTCCGCGGCCAGAGCCGAGCCCACCGCGACGATCACCGCGGCGTCGTCCTCTGCGTCGGTGCCGATCTCGACCACCACGTTCGGCCGGCCCGTCCAGCTCAGCCCGCGCCCACGCGCTGGCGGGATGAGACCGAGCAGCGCGGCCGTTTCGGCGTTCTTCTGCCGTCGGCGCCCGTCGGCGTCCCCACGTTCGGCCCAGCTCGGCCCGTCGTGCCACGCGACCGCCGCGGGCTCGTGGGCGAGGACGGCGCCGGCGCACAGGGCGCGATGGGCGAACTCCCAGTCCTCGCCGCCGTAGCGGTCGAAGCCGGGGTCGAACCCGCCGACGGCGTCGAACAGCACGCGGTGGCAGGCGAGTACGGCACTGATGACGTACCGGTGCGAGTCCGGGCCGATGCGCAGCAGGTTGGCGCTGCGCCGATGCTCGTCCACCAGCCACTGCGGCTCGGGCAGCTCACGCTCCGCCGGCCGATCGGCGCCAGCTAACCAAGCGGAGATCTGAGCGTCGGCCAGCCCGTCCAGGTCGACGTGGCGGCGCCGCCCGGTGACGAGCGCATCCGGCACCAGCGCGGGCAGGCGGGTGAGCGCGGTGAGGTAGCCCGGTTCGGGCAGCGTGTCGTCGTCGAGGAAGCACAACACCTCGCCCTGAGCGGCGGCGGCCCCGAGGTTGCGGGCCGCGGCGGCCCGGAAGCCGCGGTCGTCCTGGCGCACGAGCTGGACCCGCAGACCGGGGACGGCCCGGATCACCGGCGGCGTCGGCGATCCGTCGTCGGCGACGATCACCTCCAGCCGGTCGAGGGGGTGGGTCTGCACGGCCAGTGCCGACAGCATCCGATCGAGCCTGCGCTGGCCGTCGTAGTAGGCCACGATCACCGATACCGACGGGGGCCGGCGCGGCGTCATCCCGTCGAGCAGATCCCACCGGTTACCGGGAACCGCGAAGCGACCGTCCGGCCGGGCCAGCGGGGTGGTCCGGGCGGTCACCGGGACGGTTCCGCGGCCACGGCGTCGCGGTAGGCCACCGCTACCGCATCTGACGACGGTCCGAGCGTGACGTCGGGAGCGAGCCAGGTGCGCGCCGGGTCGGCCGCGGCGCCGGCCAGAGCCGCGGCCAGCCCGGCCACGGACGGGGGGTACGTGATCACCGCTCCTGGGCACCGCTCGGCCAGTTCGCGGGTGTAGGGGACGTCGGGAACCAACGGCCGCCGGCCGGCTGACAGCCACGATCCGATCGATCCCGACGCCGACATCCGTTCGTGGCCGACCAGCGGGATGCCCGCCGCCCGCAGGCGCAGTGGGACGCTGGCGTCGTCCAACCAGCCGGTGATGGTGACGCGTCTATCGAGGGCGGCCGCGCGGACGCGCAGGTCCTCGGCCAGGTCGGCGTGGCCGTCGGCAACGCGCCCGAGCACGGTCAGCCCCACCTCGGGCGGCAGCGTGGCCATGGCCTCGAGGGCGGCCCGGTGGCCCTTGCCGGGATAGAGATAGCCGAAGACGGTGACGTCCGCGGACGGTTCGACCTTGGCGGCCGTGAGCGTGGCCGTGGCCGCGGCCGGGGGAGCGGCATCGATCGGCAGCGGGATGACGACCGGGCGGGCGCCGGGGCAGAACGCGGCGAGCAGGTCGGCTTCATAGGCGCTGCTGACGATCACCGCTGCCGTGGTGGCCGCGACCACTCCGGCGTAAGCGCGCGCCCGGCGCTGATAGCGCCCGGGATCGTCCGGGTCGATGGGCAGGTCGTGCAAGGTCACCGCCAGGCGGGCTCCGTGTTCGCCCAGCCGCTCGGCCAGCTCGACGTAAGCCTCGGCCGCAGCGTCGCAGTCCGCCCCGAACAGCTGGTCGGTGAAGTGCACGTGCGCGACATCGACGTCGCCGCGGAACGGTTCGAGCCGGCTCCGCAGCCCGGCGGCGTCGTCGGCGCGGAGCACAACCGGCAAGTCGTCGTTGTGCGCCATCTGGCGTTGCACCACCTGCTCGGCCAGGATGACGCAGCCGTGATCGGCCGGTCCCACGATCAGCCAGGCGGTACTCATACGCGCACCGGTCGGCTGGCCCGGATCGCCTCGGCGTACACCCGCGCGTGCGCGTCCTGAACCTGCGCCCGCTCGGCTCGGCGCTGACGCGGGTCGGCCGGGTCGGGTCGGGTGGCGCCGACCGCGACTCGAACGGCCCGCCGCAACGAACCGGGGTCCAGGCCGGTGCTCTCGTTGTTGGCGTACGTGGTGACGCCGGTCCACTGCTCGGCGTAGAAGCCGCAGTCGGGCGCGACGACGGCCACGCCGAGGTCACGGCAGAGCTCCAGCCAGCCCGAGTGGGTGCCGAAGCGGTAGGGCAATACGCTGACGTCGAGACCGCGCAGGTAGGCCACCAGCTCGTCGTCGGAGAAGTAGCCGTGTTGGCGCAGGTCGATGGCCCCCCGGGCGGCCAGCTGATGCAGGTCGGCCAGCACCGCGTCGTCCATGCCGTGATCGTGCACGTCCACCCGCAGGACGGCCCCGGCGTCGGCCGCTCCCGCCGCGGCCGCGGTCACCACCGTCACGGGCTCGACGACGTTGGTGCGCAGGCTCTTCAGGTGGATGCCGACCACGCGGGGCGAGCCGGACCGGTCCGGCGCTGCGGTCGATCCGTCCCGTTCGGCCGACGGGGTCAGCAAGGTCGGATGGGGCACGACGGTCGCCGTTCGGGCCCACCGCCGAGCCACCTCAGCCGCGGCCCCCGGGGTCAACGTCAGCACCGCATCGGCCGCCGTGACGAGAATGCGCAGGTGGTCCAGGTGTCGGGACGGGTCGCGGTCGTGCGGGTTACGCAGATCGTGCACCGTCACCACGAGGGCCGACCCGGCGGTCCGAATGGCCGCCACGAACCTCTCGAGCTGGGCCGGGGAGCAGGCCTCGTACCCGAAGTGCACGTGCACGACGTCCAGCTGGGCCAGGTCCGCCAGCAGCGCAGACGGCTCCAGCAGCGGGCTGGGCTCCCATCCGGTCGCCGTTGCGGGCGTGAACCGGACGTGGCGCACCAAGCCCGGGCGCACCGCGTCGATGTACGGATGGCTGTCGGGCACGGTGGCCACCCGCAGCGCCCTTCGCTCGCTGCCGCTCGTGGCGATGCTCACGCCGGTGTCGTCGCCGTGACCCGCCAGCCGTAGCGGGGGTCGTAGCCGGCCAGCCCGAGGTCGGCGAACGCGGCCAGCCATCCGGCCATCGGCCACCATCCCCAGCGCCGGTGGAACACGTGGGCGTTGCGCACGATGGCGTCCAGGTGCTCGACCGGAGGCACGGACACGGGGTGGTGTTGGTGGAACGCGTTCGCGCCACCGACCCAGCGCATGCCGACGCCGACCGCATGCGCCGCCTCGATGAAGTCGGTGTCTTCCCCGCCGTAGCCGACGTAGCCGGGATGGAAACCGCCGATCCGGTGCCACGTCGCCGCCGTGACCGCGAACGACAACGACCAGAACAACCGTCGGTCATGGGCCAGCTGCACCACGCCCGGCTCGGGGTCGGGACGAGCCGCGTGGGGGGTGGCGAGCTCGCCCAGGCGGGCCAGGTCGTACCCGCCCGGGCCGGGCGCGGGCAGGTACGCGACCGGACCGCAGAGCACGGCGCCGGCGTGGACCGGATCTGCCCCCGCGGCGGCGTATCGCCCGACCAGGTCCGGGGCCGGGATGCAGTCGACGTCGAGGAAGACCAGCAGCTCGGCCCCGGCGGCAACGGCCGCGTCCGCGCCGGCGTTGCGCCCGGCGGCCAGGGGCAGCTCGTCGTCGGCGCCCTCGATGTCACCGCCGAAGTCGACGACCTGGGCCCGCGCGCCGACCAGGGCCCGCAGGTCCGGGTCGGCCAGCGCGACGACGACATGCAGATCCGGCGCGGGGTCCGTGCGGTCCAACCCGTCGAGCTGCCGTCGCAGGTGTTCGTGGCGGCCGTGCGCGATCGTCACCACTGCGGTCCTCATCGGTGCGTCCGCACTGGTGTACTCACGATTCCGGTATTCACGGGCCGACCGAAGGGACGGTGCCGACCGACGCGATCACGGCGGCGGCGTCGGCGGCACCGTGACCGGTCGACCACCGTCGCCAGCCGGCCCCGCCGAGGTCGCGTGCGGTCTCGATGAGCGCCGGCCAGGCCGCCGCGTCGGGCCACGAGTCCAGCCCGACCGCGATGCCGCGGGACCGCAAGGCTTCGGTCACCGCATGCTGTTCGCCGAATGGGCGGTCCTGGGCCACGACGATCGCCGGACGGGCGGCTGCGGCCACCTCGGCCAGGGCGTTCTGACCGGCGTGGGTGACGACGACCGCCGCCCGCGACAGGGACGACCACACGTCACGGGTCCATTCCTGGCCGGGCACGCCGACCCCGGTCCAGCGCAGGCTGGGGACGGCGGCCTGGGCGGCGTCGACGTCGCGGCGGTGCACCGTCGTCCCGCCCGCCCCGTTCAGCACCAGCACGGTCTCCGAGGGCTCCCCGGCTGGGGCGACCCCGTCGAAGCGCGAGAACGCGCCCACGTAGGCGGTCTTGGCCGCGTGGCGGTGCAGGAACGGTGGGTCGTACACCGGTGCCGCCCACGCGGCCACGATGCGTTCGGCCACGTCGTAGGCCAGCTGGTGCGCCGCGTCCTCCCGCCCGCCCGGCATGGCCATGACGACAACCGGCACCCCACTCAGCCGGGCCAGGAGCGTGACCTCGACCGACACGTCGACCACCATCACCCGCGGCCGGTTCGCGGCCAGCCAGCCGGTGATTTCGGCGCCGCGCCGGGCCAATCCGTGGTGGCCGAGCGGCACCCAGTGCAACCGGCCGTGCGCGCTCGGGTCCACTGGCGGCTTACCGCCATCGTCGCGCGCGAGCTGCACCCAACCGGCGAACGGGTGCGCCGCGGGCTCGGGCAGCGATGACAACGCCACGACCGGCTCGTCCAGGTGTGCCCGCACCGATGCAGCCCGGGCCAGGTGACCCCGGCCCTGGTGGTGGATGTACCAGCCGATCACGTCGAGCCGACGGACACGCCCAACCCGTGCGTCACCGGGCTGTCCTGGCGCGTGGACAGAGGGTCGTGTCCGTGCCGGACGGTGCTGTCCTGTCCGTGCCGGACGGTGCTGTCCTGTCCGTGCCGGAAGGGAGTGTCGTGCCCGGGTCGGCCGGCGTGGTCGTGGGTGTGACGCATCACCGTCACCCCGTGCGGCCGGCTGCCCGAGCGCTCGCGAACGTGGCTGTGGACGTGGCTGCGGTAGATGTCCTCGTAGGCGCTGACCATGCGGGTCATCGAGCAGTGCTCCTCGGCGTGGCGCCGCACCTCCCGCCGGTCCAGTCCGGCGGCCTGGCGCACGGCCGTGGCCAGCGCGGGAACGTCGTCCGCCGGAGCGAGCCGACCGGCGCGGGCGTCGACGATCTCCGGTATGCCGCCGCGGGCAAAGGCCGCCACCGGGGTGCCGCAGGCCAGGGCCTCGGCGACGACCAGCCCGTACGGCTCGTCCCACCGGGGCGTCACCAGCGCCACTTCGGCCCGCCCGACGACCCGGGCCAGCGCACCGTGTTCGAGGTGACCGAGATAGCGCACGTCGACCCCGAGCCGGGGCTCGATCATGCTGCGGAAGTAATCCTCGTCCACCACCGGCCCGGCCAGGTCGAGCCCACGACCGGCCAGCCGGGCCGCGTCGATGGCGAGCTCGGCCCCCTTCTCGGGCACCAGCCGGCCGAACCACACTGCGCGTCCGCCACCCGGACCGGCCGGCCAATCGACTGTGTCGACGCCGTTGTGCACCACGTGCACCTCGCCGGCCAGGGGCGACCAGGACTGGGCGACGTGGCGGCTCACCGCAACCAGGCAAAGGTTGCCCGCAGCTTCGCGCGAGAGCACGTCGGTCAGGCGCGGCAGGGGCGGGGTGTGAAATGTCGAGATCATGGGTACGCCCAGACGCCGGACGGCGGTGAGCGGGCTTGGATGCGGGGAATGGTTGTGCAGGACGTCGAGGCGGGCGCCGCCGTCGGTGATCAGTCCGGTCATGACCCGGCGGTACGCGGCGTTCTCGGCCTCGACCAGCTGGCGGTTCTCGGACACATCTCGGCGTCCTGCATGACCGCGACCGATGTCCGAGAAGGGGACCAGCCGGTGGGCCACGGTCTCGTCGGAGCCAACGGCTGCGAAGAGCGTTACCTGGTGACCACGACCGGTCAGCGCACGGGCCAGGGCCCAGATGTGGGCTTCCAGCCCACCGACGAACGGTTGGGCGATGGGAAATCGCGACGAGGCAATCAAACCGATCCGCAACGGCCGTAGTGGCCTCACGCGCACGTTCCCACGTTCGGTCCACCTTCCAGCAGCCAGTAGGGGCAGCAGCCGATGGACACCGATCCACAACGGCCACCACCGCGGTCAACACCTGCGGCCAGGCCGCCTGATGCACCGTCCTGTGTGTTCAAGCCGGGCGAATCGTCTCTCAGTCTACGAGACGGGGGGGTGGGGGGTGCGCCGCGTTCATCACAGCTCGGCGTTCATCACAGCTCGGCCGGAGCGGGCCGGGACCGGCCCGCAAAGGTTCTGCACCGGTGGTGACGCCGGCTCCGCCTCGGCCGCGGCGTCGAGAGCGGCCCGGTGCGCCGGTCCCTGCCGCCAGCGGCCGGGTACGGTCAGCGCGGTTCGGCGCACGACCCGAGCGCTGAGCGTCGCGGCCAGGTCGGTGGTCGGCAGGGCGGGCAATCCGTACAGCCGCCGCGCCCACCGGGGCAACATGCCGGCGGCCACCGCGATCAAACCGGCCCACGCGGGGCGGGCCGGCGTAGCGAGCACGACCCAGCGTGGCATGGGCGGCGCGAACCCCCAGAGGACGTTGCGGCGCGCCACCGAAGTGACGTGAAGTTGCGGGCGAACGTCGCGGTAGTACTGCGCGATCTCGGCCTCCGTGCCGGGCACGGTGGCCGGGTCGAGGCCGACCAGACGGGCGGACTCGCGCATCTCGTCCACGTAGCGGTCGCCGTCGCCCCGGGCCAGCCGGCCGCCGCTACGCCGGAACGCGTCCAGGAACGACTCGACCTCGGTGCAGTGCACCCAGAGCAACAGCTCGGGATCGTCGACGCGATACGACCTTCCCGTCTCGGGCTCGATTCCCGGGGCCAGCTTGCGGTGCACCCCACGCAGCCGGGCGCCGGCCCGCTCGGCGGCTTCGGTCGAGCCGAACGTCACCGTGGCCACCCACTCACCGGTGCGCTGCAGCCGGCCCCACGGATCACCGCGGAACAGGGAATTGTCGTCGAAACCGGCCATGACCAGCGGATGGACGGCCTGCAACATCAGGGCCCGGAACCCGCCGACCACCATCGACGGATCGCCGTGGATGCGCCAGGTGACCGAATCGGGTCCGAACAGACCGGGGTCGTATCCGGGTTCGGTGCTGAGGTTGGCCGTCATTTCCACCGCGCTATTCTGCGGCGCGCGGGCCGACGACCGCTGGTTCTGCTGAATATGCATAGGTGGCGCTGGCCCACACCTACCCAGCCGAGTTGTTCGACCCACAGCGTGCGCAAGCGCGCGGCAGGTCGTACCACTCGCTCAGGAATAGCGATGGCCCGCAACCGTCGTAACGGTCGCGGGCCATCGCATCGGCGCCTGCCTTCGCAGCGGCCGTCAGACCTTGATCTTCTGTGCCGGGTAGATCAGGTTGGGGTTCTTGATGGTGGCCTTGTTCAGCTGGGCCAACGTGTGCCAGCCTCCCTGGGTCTTGTGCGTCGCTGCGATCCGGGAGAGGGTGTCACCCGTTCGCACCGTGTAGGTGTGGCCGGTGCCCTTGGCCGGGGTCACGGTGTTGTGATGCACCGGCGCGTGCTTCACGACCGTGTGCTTCACGGCCTTCTTCACGACCTTCTTGGACGTGTGCCGCACGACCTTCTTCTTGGTGGACTTCGTGGACTTCGTCGACTTGGCCGGGCTGGAACTCCCGCCGGTCAGGTGTCGCCCACAGACGGGCCACGCGCCGCGGCCCTGGCCGACGAGCACCTTCTCGGCAATAGCGATCTGCTCGGACTTGCTGGCCAGGTCGGCGCGGCTCGCGTACTTGGTGCCGCCGTAGGCCCGCCAGGTGCTGGCGCTGAACTGAACGCCACCGTAGAACCCGTTGCCCGTGTTGATGTGCCAGTTGCCACCGGACTCACACGCGGCCACGCCGTCCCAGTTGTGGCTCGGTGAGGCATCGGCCACGCCGATGGTGGCCAGGGAGACGGCGGCCGTGGTGGCCACAATCGAACCGGCCTTGATCATCGTCGCGGTCGAGGAGTGGACCTCGGCGCGATGCGAGCCGGAATAGCGGTGGGACTCGAACATGGATCCTCCGATTCTCCGTCTGCGGGGTTAGCTGTCGGGTGCGGGCAATCGGTGCCCGGTCGCGCCCGTGGCGCGGCTTTACCCCAGGCGCACAACGGCGCCGGATGTTGGTTTCCCCGTCCTCGTCCGGAGGTACTCACGAGCGGGAGCCGATGGACGAGGCTGAACGGACCGGCTGCCGGCGCCGCGAAAGCTAAGCGCGGGGTAAGGGTAACGAATGGATAACCAGATTGTCACGACTTGGTAGCGAGAACGGTGCCATCTGCGGGCTGGTGCGGTTGGAGGCCCAGTAATACGGGGGGTTAACCGCTTTCGAGTAGCGTTCGTCACATGTCCGCTCGGGCCCCATTTTCTCGACGACGCCGACCAGCCGGCCGTCCTGATCGAGTCGCGGGGGGTGTTCCGCCGGCGCCGGTTCCACCGGCAGAAGGCCCACCTGGTGCTGTCGGCCATGCGCCACCGGGCCGCCGAGCTCGGCGATCAGTGCCGCTACCTGCGCACCGACTCCTACGCCGAGGCACTCGACCGCAGGGGGACGTCGGGGCCCGGCCTGAGCGTCTGTCATCCGACGTCGTTCGCCGCATTGCGTTTCGTGCAGGCCCGGCCCGGGGTCGAGGTGCTGCCGCCGCGCGGATTCGTCACCTCCCAGGCCGAGTTCGCCACCTGGGCCGGCGGGCGGCGGCGGTTGATCATGGAGGACTTCTACCGCGACGTCCGCCGGCGTCACGACATCCTGATGGACGACGGCGAGCCGAGCGGGGGCCGGTGGAACTTCGACGCCGACAACCGCGAGCCACCGCCCAGGGGCGTGACGTCCCTGGGCGTTGACCCGCCGTGGTGGCCGGTCGAGGACGAGATCGACGACGAGGTCCGCCACGACTTGGACCGCTGGGAACGCGAGGGTGACGTGAGCTTCGTGGGCCGCGACGGTCCGCGCCGGTTCGCGGCCACCCGGGGCGAGGCGGAATCGGCCTTGGCGCACTTCGTCGAGCACCGCCTGGGCGCGTTCGGGCCGCACGAGGACGCGATGCTGTCCGACGACCCGTGGATGGCGCACTCGCTGCTGTCGGCGCCGATGAACCTCGGTCTGCTCGATCCGCTCGAGGTGGCCCAGCGGGCCGAGCGGTCCTACCGCGACGGCACCGCGCCCTTGGCGTCGGTGGAAGGCTTCGTCCGCCAGGTGATCGGCTGGCGCGACTACGTGTGGAACCTGTACTGGCACCAGGGCGAGAGCTACCGCAAGGGCAACGCATTGCACGCCACGACCCGGCTGCCGAAGTGGTTCGCCGACCTCGACGCCGACGCGGTGGACGCGAACTGTCTGTCGTCCACGTTGCGGGATCTGCGCGACCACGGCTGGGTCCACCACATCCCGCGGTTGATGATCCTGGGCAATTACGCGATGCAGCGCGGGTGGCGCCCGGGCGACGTGCTCGACTGGTTCCACCGCTGCTTCGTCGACGGCTACGACTGGGTCATGGTGCCCAACGCCATCGGCATGTCGCAGTACGGCGACGGGGGCGTGATGGCCACGAAGCCCTACGCCGGCGGGGGTGCGTATGTGAACCGGATGAGCGACTACTGCGGTCCGTGCCGCTACGACCCCAAGGTGCGCGTCGGTGCGGATGCCTGCCCGTTCACGGCCGGCTACTGGTGGTTCCTGGAACGCAACCGAGCCCAGCTCGCCGGCAACCACCGGCTGTCCCAACCCCTGGCCGGGCTCAACCGGCTGGCCGACCTGGACGCCCTGGTCGAGCAGGAGCAGGCCCGCGGCGCGGACGCGCCCTGATGGCCGGCGCGGACGCGCCCTGTAACGGACGGCAATCAAGACCCCCGGGAGCCGACAATGAGCCGATGACGACGATCACCCTTCGGGCGAACGGGTCGGCGGCGGTCGACGTGGCCTGGTTGCGCTACGCGCGCCCGTCGCTCTGGCCGACCTGGTCGCCCCCGATCCGCTCGGTGCAGGCCAGCGCTGACCACCTCGAGCCCGGGCTGCGCGGGACCGTGCACGGTCCGGTGGGTCTGCGCATCCCGTTCGTGGTCACCGCGGTCGACGACACCGCCCGCACCTGGACGTGGCGCCCGCGGTTCGGCCCGGTGACCCTCACCCTGCAGCACGAGGTGCACGAGGAGCCGACCGGCTCGTCCACGGTGTTGCGCATCTCGGGCCTCGCGCCGGTCGTCCTCGGCTACGCCCCGGTGGCTCAGCTCGCGCTCAACCGCCTCGTCCGCACGTGAACGTCAACGCCGCTGCGCCGCGCGTGTCTGCGGCGGACCGGCGGCGGTGTCGGTTGACGTCAGGTCGCCGTCGTCCTTGAGGTGCGCGGGCGCGAACGCCCGGCACACGTGGTAGGCCACGATGGCGATGAGCGTGCCGGCGGCGATGCCGGTGATCGAGAAGTTGTGGGTGATCTTGATCGACAGGTTGCCGATACCGGCGATGATCCCGGCCGCCAACGGCACCAGGTTCAGCGGGTTGCCGAAGTCGACGCCGTTCTGCACCCAGATCTTCGCGCCCAGCAGGCCCACCATCCCGTACAACACCAGGGTGATCCCGCCGAGCACGCCACCGGGCACGGACGCGACCACCGCACCGAACTTGGGGCAGAAGCCGAAGACGATCGCCACCGCCGCCGCGATGTAGTAGGCCAACGTCGAGTAGATCCGGGTCGCGGCCATGACCCCGATGTTCTCGGCGTAGGTCGTCGTGGGCGATCCGCCGACCAGTGACGCCACCGCGGTGCCGACCCCGTCACCGATGAACGCCCGGCCGAGGTAGGGGTCGAGGTCGTCGCCGGTCATCTCGGAAACGGCCTTGACGTGGCCCGCGTTCTCGGCCAGCAGCGCGATCACCGACGGGATGATCAGCAGGATGAAGGTGAACCGGAACGCGGGCAGGTGCGGGCCGGTGAGCTGACCGAACGTGGGGCTGGTGATCGTCTTCGGCAGGCCGAACCACGACGCGCTCTGCACGGCGCTCCAGTCCAGGCGATGGCCGGTGGCCGTGCAGGCGCTGACCACGGTCTTGGAGCAGACGGGGACGTCGTTGATCCGGTCCGCGACCCAGCTGGCCGCGAACCCGAACACCAGCCCGAGGAAGATGGCGATCCGGCTGATGAAACCGCGCCCGAGCACCGACACACCGATGACGAACGCCGCGGTGAGCAGGCCGATCCACTGCTCGGCCGGGAAGTAGGTCGTCGTGGCCACGGTGGCCAGGTTGAAGCCGATGAGCATGACCACCGCGCCGGTGATCACCGGCGGCAAGGCCACCCGGACGTAGTGCGAGCCGCCGAAATGGACGGCGGCACCGATCAACGCCAGGATCACGCCGGCGACAAGAATGGCGCCGGTGACGTCGGCCGAATCGCCGCCCTGGGCGCGGATCGCCGTCACCGCGGCCACGAACGACGCCGAGGTGCCCACGTAGCTCGGGATCTTGTTCTTGACCATGAGCAGGAACGCGATCGTGGCCACGCCCGAGGTCAGCACGGCCAGGTTGGGGTTCAGCCCCATGATGGCCGGGAAGACGAACGTGGCCCCGAACATGGCCACGACGTGCTGGGCCCCGAGGCCGAGCATGCGGGGGGTGGACAGCCGCTCGCCAGGACGGACGACCTCGCCGACCGGGGGAGTCTTGCCGTCGTAGACGAGCTTCCAACTGAACATCGTCGCCATCTCGCGCCGCCCTTTCACACGGGGGAAACCGGGTGGGGGCAGGGTAATGCAATCGTGTTACCGAACCAGTAACTTCGAGCTTTGCCCCAACGCTTGCGAAAGAGGCTCATCGTGACGACAGTGCGTGCCGCCATCACCCAGGTCGCGTGGACCGGTGACAAGGACTCCATGATCGCCAAGCACGAGGAACTCACTCGGCGCGCGGCGGCGGACGGGGTGCAGGTCATCTGCTTCCAGGAGCTGTTCTACGGCCCGTACTTCGGCATCGTCCAGGACCAGAAGTACTACGACTACGTCGAGTCGATCCCGGGCCCGACGGTCGAGCGCTTCCAGGCGCTGGCCAAGGAGCTCGGCATGGTCATCGTGCTGCCGATCTACGAGGTCGAGAACGAGGGCGAGTACTACAACACCGCCGCGGTGATCGACGCGGACGGGTCGCTACTGGGCAAGTACCGCAAGCACCACATTCCCAACCTGCCCCAGTTCTGGGAGAAGTTCTACTTCCGCCCGGGCAACCTGGGCTACCCGGTCTTCAACACCGCCGTCGGCCGTGTCGGCGTCTACATCTGTTACGACCGGCATTTCCCCGAGGGCTGGCGCGAGCTCGGGCTGAACAACGCCCAGCTCGTGTTCAACC
>CAXULW010000027.1:0-54357 GCA_964252015.1 uncultured Jatrophihabitantaceae bacterium
CCTGGGAGGCGGAGTCGAACGCGGGCGTCACCGGCACCGCACCACCCAGAATCTCGTCCCACGCACTATCCCCACCGAGGGAGGCGGTGACCGCGTCGTCGCAGACCAGGGCGTCGTAGACGCGGCGGGCGGTCGAGGTCATGACTCCATGGTATCGTATCTATGTTCGAGAGTCAAGGGTCAATCCAAAGTCAGCGAACGCGAGAGAGGTGACCCGTCGAGAACCGCAGTCGATCAAGCAAGAGCGAACCGCAAGCCGACAACGCAGCAGCACCAGGAGACCAAACTCCCTCGTCGATGCCGCCCTTGACTTTGCCCAACAAGACCGCAAGCCGACAACGCAGCAACACCAGGAGACCAACCCCCTCGTCGAAGCCGCCCTTGACCTACCCCACAGCAACCCTCGAGCCAGAAGCTCAGCCGCGCGGCTGCCACCCCAACGCAGGTCCGAGCCGTTCCGCCAGGTCAGTAAGAATCTGAACGTAATCAACGTGTTCGAAACTGAACGGCAGCGCGAACGCGACCTCGTCGACCTCGCGAAAGGCCGCGTGGGCGTACAGGCGTTCCGCGATCTCGGCCGAGGAACCGACCAGGTCGGGTGCGAACAGCATCCGCGCCGGGCCTTGCGGCGTCGCGGTCCGAGCCAACCGGGACTGCGCGTACCGCTCGTAGCGGTCACGTTGATCAGCCGAGGCCGTGTCCGTCGGGATGACCACGAGCCCCTGGGACACCCGGCCGGCAGCCCCGGGCTGAAGGGACGACCGGTAGGCGGCTATATGGGAGAGCTGAATCGTCGCGAAGTCTTCGGACTGTTCGGCCTTGACCACGCTGCTGGTCAGCAGGTTCATGCCGTGTTCACCGGCCCATTGCGCCGAACGCAGGCTGGCCCCGCCGTACCACATCCGCGCGGCCAGACCCACCGAGTGTGGCTCCACGCGGTCGGAGAACGCCTCCATGCCGACCGTGCCGGCGAAGTCCGTGGCGGGCTCGCCGCGGATGAACCGCAGCAGGCGCTCCACCCGCTCATAGCTGAAGTCCTCGGCGTCGGCCGTGTCCGGGTACAGCGCCGACCTGACGCGGTCGTACTGCATCGGAGGCCCTACGCTGATGCCCGGGTTGAGGCGCCCGCCGGACAGCAGGTCGACCGTGGCCAGATCCTCCGCCAGCCGCAGCGGGTTCTCCCAACCGAGCGGGATCACCGCGGTGCCGAGATCGATCCGGCGGGTTCGCTGCGACGCCGCGGCCAGGACGGCGACGGGCGAAGAAATGCCGTACTGCAGATGCCGATGACGCACCCACGCGCTGTCGAAGCCGAGCTGCTCGCCGAGTTCGATGATCGCCAGGGTGGACTCGTGACCGGGACCGGGATCGGCACCGTCGAACAGGCCGATGGTGAGGAACCCCAGCCGTGACAGGGGTTTCTGCGGCATCGGCACAGCGGGCCCTCCCCCGTTTCGAGCCGGCGGTCGAACGTCCGCGACCATAGCTGACCACCGGTCGCAGTCGCCAGCCCGTCAAGAGTCACGAGCCTGGCAGATGTGAAGCGTTTCGCGCGTCATGGCGCACAAAATGCTTTACACCTCTGGGCCACGACTGGGGAGTGACGTCGTGCGCTATTACGTTGGTGAGCACAGGGGGTGCCCGTTGTGACCGATTCAGAACCGACCCGCAGCTCCGTCACCGGCGTCGAGCACGCCAGCGTCGTCTACAAGGACGGCACGACGGCGTTGCGCGACGTGACCCTGCTGGCTCAGCCCGGGGAGCTGCTGGCCATCGTCGGTCCGTCGGGCAGTGGCAAGTCGACCCTGCTGCGTTCGATCGCCGGGCTGACCAAACTCACCAGCGGGCGCGTGCTCATCGACGGGGTCCCCACCTCGGCGCAGGCGCAGTACCGGGGCGTGTCCATGGTGTTCGAGGAAACCGCACTCGTGCCGTTCCTCGATGTGGCGCGCAACATGTCCTTCGGCCTCGATCTCACCAAAGCCGCGCCAGAGGAAACCCGCGCCCGGGTCGAGGAACGCGCCCGCGGACTCCGGCTCACCCGCCTGCTTCCGCGCAAGCCCGAGACCCTGTCGCGGGGGGAGCAGGCCCGGGTCGGTCTCGGCCGGGCGCTCGTTCGCACCCCCAAGGCTTTCCTGCTCGACGAGCCGCTGGCCCATTTCGATGCCGGCGAGCGGGTGCGGATGCGCCAGCACCTGCGCGAGGTGGTCAAGCAGGCCGGCGTCACCACGTTCTATGTGAGCCATGAACAGACCGAGGCGCTGGCCATCGGCGACCGCATCGCCGTCATCAACGACGGCGCGCTCGTCCAGGTGGGTACGTCGACCGAGCTCTACGACGAGCCGGTGGACACGTTCGTCGCCGGGTTCGTCGGCGCGTTGCCGATGGGTTTGGTGCCGGCGCACGTCGTCGTTTCCGGCGCGATGGCCGGTTACCGCGTTGGCAATCGCACGTTGCCCACGTGGACGGCGCCGCCGGCTGGGCTGGCGGGCGGAACCGATCGGGCGATACTGCTCGGTCTGCGTCCGGAGGACGTGCACGAGCATCCGCGCCCGGAGCACGGCACCGTCACCGGCATCGTCACCTGGATGGAGGTCACCGGCCAGCACGCGACGGTGATGATCGCGGTGGACGGGCAACGTCTATGGGCCCGGTTCAGCGGCCGGACGCAGGTGCGCACCGGCGACCGCGTGACGGTCGGTGTCGACGCCGCCCGGGCCCACGCCTTCGATCCGGTCACCCAGCGCGCCCTGGCCCACCCGTCCGCTGACCCCGCAGGCTGACCCCGCAGGCCGACCCCGCAGGCCGACCCGCGGGCCGACCCCGCAGGCCGACCCCGGACGCATCCGAGGCCGAGCCCCTCGGCCGCGTCCGAGGGCTGAAGCAGACCGGGTCAGGCCACAACCGGTCAGCGGGATTCGTGCGGTATGCCGAGGCGGGGTACCCCGCCGAGCCCGAGGTTGTAGCGCACACTGTCGCGGTATTCGCCCAGCTTGTCCCAGAGCGCGGCGTGGGCCGGCCACGGGATCGGCTCCTCGCCGTCCAGCCAGCTCGGGCCGAAGGTGACCCACACCAACGTCCAGTCGGCGGCGACGGCCCACCGTCCGTTGCTCCAGTCGATCAGCGACCGTCGAATCTGGAACGCCACCCGCACCGGATCGGCGAAGATTGGGGCCGTGTGCACGGTCCACACCCGGAAATCGTGCGCCATCAGGTCGAGCTCGAAGTCGCCCAGCACATGCGGATCTACCAGCACGGTGGCCATGTTCTCGAAGCCCTGCCCCCTCATGGCCCAATTATCCACGATGGGCTCAGCGCGGGCCTCAGGTCGTGCAGAGTTCCGCGGTGCGTTCGAGTACGGCCCGCCCGGCGGTCTCGGTGCGCCGGCCCAGGCCGCAGGCAGCGGCGATGACCACCTCCCGGTCCAGGCGGTCTTCGATGATGGAGCGGATGGCCAGTTGGTCGGCGAACGGCTGTGACTCGTGCACGAAGCCGGCCGCGAACCGCATCGACGGCCCGATCTCCAGCTCGCGCAGCGGTTCGTAGAAAGACGGGTCGGTCGTGGCCGGTTGATCCGCGGCAGCGAACGGGGCGTGCAGCAGGTCCAACGGCCGTCCGATCGGCCAGGACCCGGTGATGGCGTTGGCCAGCAGGACGAGCGGTCTCACATCGTTCATCGTGCCGAACGCACGGTTGTTCATGTCGCCCAGGCACAGATGGACCGCGAAGCGCGTCCCCACCGGAGCGGCTGCGGCCAGGCCGGTGATGGACCGCGACAGCATCCGGGCCAGCACCGCACGCGCCGGCGGTGGAGCCTTGGCCAGCAGCACGAGCTCGGCCGGGACCTCGATCTGAAACAGCGTCCCCGGGCCGGTAAGGGCGGTAACCTCGTTGATCTCGCGCAGCGTGGCCTCGGTGAACGGGGTGCGGTGGCGCAGCGCGCCGGCCGGGCCGAGCGTGAACATGGCCAGGTCGAAATCGCCGGGCACGCCTTGCTGGAACCGCAGTTGCGGCTCGGCCGCCGCGGAACGGGCCCGTTCGAACTGCGGGAAACTCTCCCGGACCGCCGCGGCGTGACCGAAGTCGAGCGTCGCCCCGTACAGGCGACGGCCCTTGCGGATGCGCATCACCGGAACCTTGTCGTAGTCCGACCAATCACCGGGCTTGCGCAGCTCGAGCGCGGGATGGGTGCGCAGGCCCTCGACGATCGAGATGATCCAGTTGCGCCGTTCCCCGGTCTCGCCGTCGGGCAGCGACTGCAGAAACGGGCCGAGGATGTCCAGAGCGGTGGCCATGGCCTCGGCGGGTGTGCGCCCGGGCAGGCTTCCGACGAGATGCGCTTCGCGTGCGGGCACGTCCGCTCCAGTCGATCCGGCGTTGGGGAACGCAGCTTAACGCCGCCGTCCTCAGCCCCTGCGAGTGCCTGTGATGCCGAGCCCGCGTCGATCCGGTGTGTCGGTGGTGACCCTTACGCTGGCCCGGTGGCCGACCGAACCCTGACCCTGATGGCTGTGCATGCCCATCCCGACGACGAGGCCACCGGTACCGGCGGCGTGCTGGCCAAGTACGCGGCCGAGGGGATGCAGACGGTGCTCGTCACGTGCACCGACGGTGGCTGCGGTGACGGCCCCGGTGGCGTCAAGCCGGGCGAGCCCGGTCACGACCCGGCGCAGGTGGTCGCCATGCGCCGGGCCGAGCTCGAGGCCAGCTGTGCCGTGCTGAAGGTCAGCCACCTGGAACTGCTCGGATACGCCGATTCCGGGATGATGGGCTGGGCCACCAACGACGCGCCCAACTCGTTCTGGAAGACCCCGGTTGATGCGGCGGCGGCCCGGCTGGCGACGCTGATCGAGCAATACCAACCCGACGTCCTCGTAACCTACGACGCCAACGGCTTTTACGGCCACCCCGACCACATCCAGACCCACCGCGTCACCATGGCGGCGATCGAACGGACGACGACCCCGGCCAAGGTCTACTGGACCACGGCGCCACGCTCGCACATGGCCGAGTTCCGCCGCGTCATGCGGGAGTACGGCGCGGACTGGGACGAGCCCGACGCGGCCGGCCCGGACCGTGCTGGTTCGGACGGTGGTTCGGACGGTGCCGGTTCGGGCGGTGACGAGCCCATGGGTCTGCCCGACGACGAGATCACGGCGTGGGTGGACACCCGGGCCTACGGCGGCCAGAAGTTCGACGCTCTCGCCGCGCACGCCAGCCAGAGCGAGAACATCTTCTTCCTGCGGATGGGCAAGGAGAAGTTCACCGAGATGATGGGCATCGAGACGTTCGTCCGGGTCGATGCACCGTCCGAGGACCGGGAGGACGACCTGTTCGCCGGCCTACGCTGATCGGCTACGCCGGCGGGCCGAAGGTGTCGCCGAAGCGGCCGTAGGACACGACGTCACCTATTTCGCGCCGACCCCGTCGCAGTGACGGCGAACGCTGATCGGGCACCGGGTAACCCAGGCTGATCACCCCGACGAAGCGTAGGCGCGGCGGGATGTCGAACGCGGTCCTCGTTGCCTCGCTGAACTCGGGCGGGACGCCGAAGAAGCAGCCGGCCAGACCGCGATCCACTGCCCCCAGCAGGACCAGCAGTGAGGCCATCCCGGTGTCGATGTCCCAGTAGGGCACGGGCCAGCGCGCCTCGTCCCGGTCGGTCCAGCCCTTGTCGGGTTCGGCGTAACGGTCGAGGTAGGCGTCCTTGTCCGACAGCGCTATGACGAGCACCGGCGCGGTACGCATACCCGCGAACCAGGCGTCCGGCGGCTCGTCGGCCCGAGTGGTGGCCGCCCAGAAGCGGTCTCGCTCGCCCGCGGTTCGGAGCACCAGGAAGTGCCAACCCTGGCTGAACCCGGCCGACGGGGCGCGCACGGCCAGTCGCAGCAACTCGTCCACGGTGCTCGGTTCGACCGGCCGGTCCGGGTCGTAGCGGCGGACCATCCGCCGGCGGCGCACGACGTCGGTGAACTCCACGGCCGCAGTCTGCCGGACCGGCGCCGTGGCCCGAGACCCACCCGAGGTTCGGTAGCGTCATCTCCATGACCCCTACGACAGAGGCCTGCTCATGACTGCGCCGAGCGGTTCGATCATCACCATCCAGCTCACCCTGGACGAACGCACCGGCGTCACCCTGTGGGCCCCGCCGTGGACCGACGACGACGGCGACGAGTGGCAGGGCTTCCTCGGTGACGGCGCCAAGATCATCATGTTCCCGAACGTGGACGAGCTGTTCGAGTTCATCGCCACCAGCGACGAGAACGACCTGTCCGATCACCCGGGCTGGCCGGCGATCACCAAGCTGACCCCCGCGCAGCTGCGCCCGGCCGAGGACAACCGTTACGACCTCGAGGGCGTCTACGAATGGGCCGCCGGCGACCCCGACCCGGCCACGGAGTCCTCGCTGGCCAACGTCGTGGAGATGGTGCTGCGCATCGGCGAGGCCTGCGACGACGGTGCTTTGCGCCGCCTGATCGGTGCGACACCCGAGTACGCCGACCTGATGAACGGCGACGAGGGTTACACCGGCCGCGAAGGGGCCAAGGCGTGGAGCGAGCTCGGCGACGTCATCGCCGACACCTGGGAACGGGCGCTGCGCCGGGTGGCGCAATGGCTGGAATGGCGCGGGGACTTCCCCGAGGTCGGCGAGCACGACGACCTCGGCCCCGAGGACGACGACGAACTCGACGAGGTCTGGTCGCGCATCAACGCCCGTCCGATCGAGTTGGTGCTGCCCGATGACCTGGTCGTGCTCACCGTGCGGGGCGAGATCGACGACGAGGTCGTCTTCCTCGGCGAGGACGGCCAGATCGAGGTGTTCGAGGAGCCCGAGGACCTGGCCGAATTCTGCCGCACGGCCACCGAACACGAGCTGACCCATCTCGAGTTCTGGGCCGATCTGAGTAAGGCCGACGACGAGGCGTTCGTGCCGACGACCTCGGACAGCTTCGACCTGACCGAACCGTCCGAGGCCGGCGCCGAACTGCTGCACGAGCTGGCCGACTTCCTCGACCTGGAGGCCGACGCCGACTTCCTGGACGATGACCCGATCAACCGCGACGCCTGGGACGCGCTGGTGGACGAGGTGGCCAGCTGCCTCGACCAGGACGACTGACGCTGCGCTCGGTCAGCGGTCGAGGGTGACGACCATTTGCGGTTGCGGGACCACGTGCTGGTCGCTGATCGGCCGGACGGCGGTGCCGAGGGCGTAGCACTTGCGTGCTGGCCCAGACGTGGTTGTGAGCTGGATGGACGGGTTGGGCGGCATCGCCTTGGCGGCGGCTCAGGCGTAGAGGGCGCGATAGCCCGGCTTGATCACCCGGTTGATCAGGTCCAGGCGATCGTCGAACGGTATGAACGCGCTCTTCATCGCGTTGATCGTGAACCACGACAGGTCGTCCCAGCCGTAGTCGAACGCGGTGGCCAACAGTTCCATCTCCCGGCTCATCGAGGTGTTGCTCATCAGCCGGTTGTCGGTGTTCACCGTGACGCGGAACTGCAGCGCGCGCAGCAACCCGATCGGGTGGGCGGCGATAGAAGCGGCCGCGCCGGTCTGCACGTTGGATGACGGCGCCATCTCCAGCGGGATGCGCTTGTCACGCACGTAACCGGCCAGGCGGCCCAGCCGAGCGGTTGCCGCTCCATGGGTCGGCGTTGACGCGCCTTCGGCCCCGAAGATGTCGTCGACGATGCGGACCCCGTGCCCGAGCCGGTCGGTGCCGCAGTACTGCAACGCCTCCCAGATCGACGGCAGCCCGAACGCCTCGCCGGCGTGGATGGTGAAGTGGAAGTTCTCCCGGCGCAGGTACTCGAACGCGTCGAGGTGGCGGCTGGGCGGGAACCCCGCTTCAGCGCCGGCGATGTCGAAACCGACGACGCCGCGGTCACGGTGCCGCACGGCCAGCTCGGCGATCTCGCGGGACCGGGCGGCGTGGCGCATCGCGGTGAGGATCGCCCCGATCCGGATCGGACGTCCCCGCTGGGCCGACTCGGCCTCGCCCTCACGGAACCCGGCCACGGTGGCCTCGACCACCTCGTCCAGGCTCAGGCCACCCTCCAGATGCTGCTCCGGTGCCCACCGGATCTCGGCGTAGATCACCCCGTCGTTGCTGAGGTCCTCGACGGCCTCGCGGGCCACCCGGCGCAGGCTTTCGGCCGACTGCATCACCCCGACCGTGTGGGCGAACGTTTCCAGGTACCGCACCAACGATCCTGACGACGACGCCTCGTCGAACCAGGCCGCCAGCTCGGCGGTGTCCGTGGTTGGCAGGTCGCCGTAACCGCTGCGCTCGGCCAGCTCGATCACCGTCTGCGGGCGCAAACCCCCGTCCAGATGGTCGTGCAGCAGCACCTTGGGGGCCGAGCGGATTGCTTCCGGGGACAGTTCGACGGACATGCGTCCACCGTAACCGCCGCCGCTTTTGGTCGGTTGACCCCGCTATAGCGGGGTCAACCGACCAAAACCGGCGTCACTTGGGCGCGTAGAGGAACATGCCCCGCGAACGCCAGTCGCGGCCGTCCAGGCTCGGGCTGGAGATGACCCGGTCCGTGGAGATGTCCACCGCCGGATTGGCGCCGTTGCTGCCGCCGTCGGTGAAACCGACCGAATGCAGGGAACCGCTGGCGGTCGTGGCGTAGTAGATCGTGGCGCCGGACTGGAAGACTCCGGCCACGTTGGCGAATATCCCGCCCGGGACGGAGAACTCGGTCGTTCCCACGATGCCGCTGTCAGGAGTGAAATAGCGCCAGTGCAGGCCCGCGCGGTTCGTCTGCGAGTAATAGAGCCGCCCGTCCGAGTAGAACGCTCCGGTGACGGTACTCAGCTCGGCGTAGTAACCCGACGGCGTCCCGCGATAGGTCTGCCCGGAGCCGGTCTGGACGTTGGCCCAGACCGGGTCGCTGTAGGGATCGACCACGCTCGACGCGCCGATCGTGGTGCCGTCGAAGCTGGCTTTGTGGAACGTCCCGTCGCTGAGCCCGTAGAACAGCGTCGAGCCGAGCACGAAGGCGCCGCGGGTGTTGGACCAGGTAATACCGGTTCCGGCGACGACCGTCTGCGGGCCGTACACCGGCGGCGCGTAGGAGCGGTAGGCGAGATCGTCCACGCCCGCGTGGGTCGAGTTGGTCGGGCCGGCCTCGTAGATGTTGGCCGGCAACGCCGGCACGGCCGCCGACGCCGGAACGTAGCCACCGGTCAGGGGGAAGAAGCCGATTTTGCGTCGCTCGTACTTGCGGTCGCCGAAAAAGTTGGTATCGGAGCCGACGTACAGGCCACCGGCCGAGGCGAAGATCGCATACGCGCCGGCGCCGCGCGGATTACGTCCCGGGTTCCAGGCCAGCGGCAAACCGTTGACCGGGTCCAACGCAGCCAGACCCGGGCGCGGCACCGAACCCGTTCCGTTGAAGTCCTTCTGGTTGGCGTTGTTCAGCCAGCGCTGGTGGCCGCCGACGTAGATCGCGGTCCCGGTCACGGCGACGGAGTACAGGCTGTCACTGCCGGTGTAGTCCACCCAGGTGGGCGCAACGTTGGTTCCGGTGTCGGCGCCGGACCAGCGCACGGCGCTGTCACACAGGCCGCGCGTGCCGTCGGAGTTCGTGCCCTCGCCGCCGGTGGCGGCGACCACGAAGTAGGAACCGTCCGGCGACCAATCCACCCCACGCACGTAAGCGTCGTAGTTGCTGTTGTCGCAAGCGGCCGTGTACTGCAACGTGTTCCAGCTCGGATTGATCGCCGCCGCGGTCCCGGTCAGGTCGACCTTGACGATCTGGTCGTGCTGTACCCCGTTGGCGTTCTTGAAGTTCCCGATGACGACCAGTTGCCGGCCGTCCGGCGAAACGTCCATCGCCACGGCGCCAACCGCGCCGGTCGCCCCGGAACCGTTGTAGTTGTGATGTCCGGAGAGCTGGATGTTCAGGAACACCTCGAGCGCGCCCGTCGTGGGGTTCAGGCTGACCAGACCGCCGTGGGCGACGCCGCCGACGCTGGTGAACGTGCCACCGACCAGCAACCGCCCGCCGGTCAGTACGACCGTGTTGCCGATGCCGTTGGAGACCGACGATCTGAACGGGCTCACCACCGCCCCGGTGACGGTGCTCAGCAGGACGATGGCCCGGTTCGGCTTGCCGTTCACCGTCTGGAAACCGCCCGCGACGTAGACCGTATCCGCGCTCGGCCCCGGTTCGACGCTGTTGGCGGCGCCACTGAGCACCGGCGCAAACCCGCGGTCGAGCAGTCCGGTCGCCGCGTTGAACGCGAACAGATACGGCTGGCGCACCACGGCCGTCGAGCCGTGTCCGGTCATGTTGGTGAACGTCCCGCCGACGATGATCCGGGTGCCGACCTGGGTGATCGTGTTCACGTGGCCGTCGTTGATGTTCGGTGTGTACGCCGCCGGCACCGCACTGACGACCTGGGACTGCACCGGCCCCGCCTGCGCCGACTGGATGGCACCGACCTGGGCCCCTACGGTGGCCCCGCCGATCACCGCACCCACGGACACCAGCGCAGCGAAATACCTACGACGAAACGTCATGCCATGACTCCCAACGAAACTGCGAAGGCAACATCGCGGAGGCAACGTCGCAGCCCTCGTTCACACCGCTGAGCCAGCGGGGCCCGTCAGAGTGGCACAAAATGATCTTACCCACGCCCGGCCAGGACAGGGGGTTGTACCAAGATCACTTTCGCGGCGGACGTGGCCAGGCGTCAGGGATGGATACGGATCGCCACGGCCAGAAACTGCTTCGGGGTCTGCAGGACCACGGCGCGGCGGGGGTCGGGAACGGCCAACCACGGCCCCGTTCGCTTGGCCCGCAGCGCACCAAGGCGGGGATCGTCGAGGACGGCGTCCACCGCGGCCCGGTCACCTCCGCACACCAACGCGTCCAGCCGGGCGGCCTCGGGCAGGACGACCCGAACGGCCTCGTCCGCAGCCGTGGCGAAGGCCGACCGGGCCTGGTTGTCCCGGCGGCGGGCGAAACGTTGCTGCGACCACCCGCCGGCCTTGGTCGTGCCCTGCACGTAGGACGAGCCGACCTTGGACGCCACAAGTTCGGAGCCCTGGAAGACGGCCACCCCGTAGCCACCGCGCCGGACGAGAACGAGCCCGATTCGCCGTGGCCGGCCGATGTGGGCGAGCAACGCCGCCGGCAGGTCGGTGGCCAGCGGGTCGGTCGCCGGCGGGTCGGTGGCAGCAACGGCTACCGGGGCAACGGCTACCGGGGCAACGGCTGTGGGCAAGGCCAGCGGCGGGAACGGCACCTCGATCCACAGCCGCGTTTCGTCCTCGGCCCGGGCCCGCAGCCAGGTCGTCGTCGCCGTCCAGTGCAGCGGGCCGTGCCGCTCGACCACCCCGGCCAGCCAACGATCCGCGCGGTCGAAGCCGATCGTGACCCGGCGCGCGTCAGGCGGGACCTCGTCGAACCCCGCGCTCGGGTCGGCCTGTGGTCCGGCCACTGCTCAGGCGGACACGCGGTCGATGATCAACGGCGTGGGCGTGAACTCGGCCCCGGCGCCATCACCGACCGGGGCGATGTCGACCGCACCGACGAGGGCCTCCTCCGCGCGAGCGAACCGGGCGACGTCATCGGCGTACAGCTCGAACAACGGCTGGCCGGCGCGCACGCGGTCACCGGGTTTGGCCAGCATGACGACGCCGGCCCCGGCCGACACCGCGTCCTCCTTGCGGGCCCGCCCGGCCCCGAGGCGCCAGGCGGCGATGCCCACCGCCAGTGCGTCGAGCCGGGTGAGCACGCCGTCGGCCGCGGCGTTGATCACGTGCTTCTCCTGCGCGATCGGCAGGTCGGCGTCCGGGTCGCCGCCCTGAGCACCGATCATGGCCCGCCAGGCGTCCATGGCCCGGCCGTCCTTCAGCGCCGTGGCCGGGTCCGCATCCAACCCGGCCGCGGCGAGCATCTCCCGAGCCAGGGCGAGGGTCAGTTCGACCACATCGGGCGGCCCACCGCCGGCCAGCACCTCGATCGACTCGACCACTTCGAGGGCGTTGCCGGCCGTGCGGCCCAGCGGCGTGGACATGTCGGTGATCAGCGCGCTGGTGCGGGTGCCGTGGGCCGCGCCGAGCTCGACCATGGCCTGGGCCAGCGCCCGGGCGTCGTCGAGGTTCTTCATGAACGCGCCGCTGCCGACCTTGACGTCCAGCACCAGGGCCGAGGAACCTTCAGCGATCTTCTTGCTCATGATCGAGCTGGCGATCAGCGGGATGGATTCCACTGTGGCGGTCACGTCACGCAGCGCGTAGAGCTTCTTGTCCGCCGGGGCCAGTTCCGCTCCGGCGGCGCACACGACCGCGCCGACCTCGTCGAGCTGGCGGCGGAAGTCGGCGTTGCTGACGTCTGCGCGCCAGCCCGGGATCGATTCCAGCTTGTCCAGGGTGCCGCCGGTGTGACCGAGCCCGCGGCCCGACAGCTGGGGCACCGCGGCGCCACACGCCGCGACCAGGGGCGCCAACGGCAGGGTGATCTTGTCCCCGACGCCGCCGGTGGAGTGCTTGTCGACGGTGGGCCGCGTTACCCCGGACAGGTCCAGCCGCTCCCCCGACGCGATCATGGCCGCGGTCCAACGGGCGAGCTCGGCGGGCGCCATCCCGTTGAGCAGGATGGCCATCGCCAGCGCCGCCATCTGCTCGTCGGCTACCGTACCGCGGGTGTACGCGTCGATCACCCAGTCGATCTGCTCGTCCGGGATCCGGTGCCGGTCGCGCTTGGCCGCGATCACCGAGACGGCATCGAACGGTTCCGAGCTCATCCCGCGACCCTAATCGGTCCCCGATCGTGCAACATCGGCCCCCGCTGAGGGGGTGGATGTTGCACGATCGGGAGTTAGAGGGTGAACGCGCCGGGCAGGAGCGTCGTCATCGGCACCGGGCCTTCGTCGGTCAGCACCAGCAGCTCAGCCCCGCCGTGTTCCCACAGCAGCTGGCGGCAGCGCCCGCACGGGGTCAGTATCGCTCCGGCTCCGTCTACGCAGACGAACGCGATCAGCCGGCCACCGCCACCCAGGTGCAGCGCCGACACCAGCCCGCACTCGGCGCACAGGCCCAGCCCGTACGAGCCGTTCTCGACGTTGCAGCCGCTGATCGTCCGCCCGTCGTCAACCAGCGCGGCCGCGCCAACGGGAAAGTTCGAGTACGGCGCGTAGGCGTGCCGCATCGCCTCCCGGGCGGCCTCGGTCAAACCGTCCCAGTCGATCTCGGTCACCGTTGGCCCCTCTGCCGTCGCCGCGCCCGCGTGTCCGCCTGCACGGCGGCCAACGCCCTGCCCGGTTTGGGCGCTCTCATGAGCCGACCGAGTAGGGCTGGCCGTCCGCGGCGGGGGCACGCACCCGACCGACGAAGCCGGCTACCGCGAACAGCGTGGCGACGTAGGGCAACGTCAGCAGCAGGTTGGGGCTGATCGGTGAGTCGGCCTGGGACAGCAGGCTCTGCAACTGGTCGGCGAACCCGAACAGCAACGCGGCCAGGACGGCGCCCTTCGGCGTCCAGCGTCCGAAGATGACCGCGGCGAGCGCGATGTAGCCCTTGCCCGAGGACATGTTGGTCGTGAACGTGCCCGACGATCCCTCGCCCATCACCAGGAACGCACCGGCCAGACCCGCGATCAGGCCGGCCACCAGCATGGCCCGGTACCGGGTCCGGTTGACCTTGATACCGACGGTGTCGGCCGCCCGGGGGTGCTCCCCGACGGCGCGCACCCGCAGACCCCACCTGGTCTTGAACAACGCGAAGTTGACCACGGCGACAATGACATACGTCCCGTACAGAAAGATGGTGCCGTCGAACAGGACCGCCCCGATGACCGGGATGTCGCCGAGAACCGGGATCTTCCACGTCGTGAAATAGCCGGGGTTGTTGTCGCCGGACTGGTCCTGGGCCAGGATCTGGTTGAACAGGAAGTTCGTCGTGCCGAGGACGAACACGTTGAGCACGACGCCGATGATCACCTGGTCCACCAGGTAGCGGATGGCCAGCACCGACAGCAGGCCGGCCACGAGCATCCCGCCCAGGGCCGCGCCGATGAGCCCGATCCAGATGTTGTGCGCGACCGACGCGATGAAGGCGGCCACGAACGCGCCAAGCAGCAACTGCGCCTCCAGCGCGACGTTGACCACGCCGGAACGCTCACCGATCACGCCGGCCATGGCGCCGAGGATCAACGGGATGGCGGCGGGGAAGAGCGCCCCCTGCAGCAACGACACCACGTTGAGCCCGGACGGGCTGCCGGCCACCGACCAGATCATGAACGACAGCAGCAGCCCGAAGATGGTCAGGCTGGCGCACCAGCGCGCGGCCAGGCGTTGGGTCAGTCGCAAAACCCCGGCGGCAATGACGATCAGGCTGAGCACGACCACCGCCGGGCGTGCAGTCATGGTGACGCTGCCCAGGTCGAAACGGTCACCGGGGAGCGAGAGCTGGAACGTGGCCTGATGTCGTGAGCGCGAGCCGAGGCCGAACACGACGAGGCCGAGGACGCCGAGCACGATCTCGGCCACTCCACTGACGACGTGGCGCGGGTAACGGGCCGAGCGCACCGCACTCACCGTGACGGCCAGGCTGGTGCTCACCCCGTGCACGCCACTGCCGCGACCCTTCAGCCGGAACACGGCCCGGACCAGCCGCGGCGCGGCCACGAACATGACGATCAGGGCCTGGATGACGGTGACGATGTCGCCGGACACGCCGGCCTGGGTCTGCATGGTGGGCGCGCCCGCGCGCAGGCCGCCGAGCAGCAACCCGGCCGCGACCGTGCCCCACGGGTTCGTCCGGCCGAGCAGGGCCACGGTGATCGCGTCGAAACCCACGTTCGAGTCGATGCCCGGGGTGACCTCGTACGACGTTGCCCCGCCGAGGGCGAGCAGCGTGCCGCCGAGACCGGCCAGCGCGCCGGCCAGCGTCATCGCGATCATGGTCACCGTGCTGACGTTCATGCCCGCGGTCTGCGCGGCGGCCGGGTTCAGCCCGACCGCCCGCAGCTGGAAGCCGAGCGTGCTGCGGCTCAGCAGCCACCAGACGCCGCCGGCCGCGGCCAGCGCCAGGATGATCCCGGCGTCGACCGGCAACGAGGCGCCGAACAGGTGCGGCAACCGCGCGTTCCCGGGGATGATCTTGCTGTTCTGCGGGTCGGTCGGGTTCTGGATGCCGTGCACCCCGAGCAGGAACAGCAGGCCGTAGACCGCGACGTAGTTGAGCATGATCGTGGTGATGACCTCGTGGGCCCCCGTGCGTGCCTTGAGGGCGCCGGCGATCAGGCCCCACAACCCGCCGGCGATCACGCCGGCGATGACGGCCGCGACCACGTGCACGAACGGCGGCATCGACACGGCGAAACCGACGTAGGCCGACGCCATCGCCCCGGCCAGCACCTGCCCCTGGCCACCGATGTTGAACAGACCGGATCGGAACGCCAGCGTGATGCCCAGCCCGGCGCAGATCAGCGGCCCGGCCGTGTAGATCGTGTTGGTGATCGGGCCGAAGATGCCGTTGGTTGATCCGTCGTTACTCGGATCGAAGATCGCACCCTTGAACAGCGCCTCGTAGGCGTCGCGCATGGTGTACCAGGAGTCGGACAGCGTGTCCGTCGGGTGCTGGAAGAAGTAGCCCAGGTCCGAGCGCACGGTGGCGTCGGCCAGCGCCATCAGGATGCCGCCGATGACCAGCGCCATCACGATGGCCAGCAACGTCACCAGCCAGCTGTCCCCCCGCACGCGGGAGGCGGGCTGCTCCGCCGGGGTGGCGTCCGGCTCGGCCGCCACTGGCGTCGCTACATCGGTGCTCATGACACCTCCTTGGCGCGCGCGTTCACAGCGGTCGAGCCGGGTGCAGCGCCGGCGGCCGCCCCGGCCTGGGTGAGTTCGCTGGGATGTTCCTCGGCCTCGACGTGGGCCTGATCAGCGGGCACGCCGGCCATCATCAACCCCACCTCGTCCCGGGACGACCCGCCCGGCAGGATGCCGATGATCGAGCCGCGGTACATGACCGCGATCCGGTCGGCCAGGGCCAGCACCTCGTCGAGCTCGGTGGAGATGATCAGGACCGGGGTGGACCGGTCGCGCTCGACGACGATGCGGCGGTGGATGAACTCCTGGGCGCCGACGTCCACCCCGCGGGTGGGCTGCGAGGCGATGAACAGCTTGAGCGGCCGCGACATCTCCCGGGCGAGGACGACCTTCTGCTGGTTGCCGCCCGAGAGCGTGCCGGCCGGGGCTTCCGGACCGGACGTGCGGATGTCGAACTCGTCCACCCGGGCCTGGGCGTTGGCGCGGATCTTGGCCAGCCTGAGCGACGGTCCGCGGGCGAACTCCTCGTCCGCGAACCGGTCGAGCACCAGGTTCTCGGCCACCGAGAATCCCCCGACCAGACCGTCGTGCTGCCGGTCCTCGGGGACGAAGCCGACCCCGAGCGCCAACACGTCACTGGGTCGGCGGCCGACCAGCGAATCGCCGAAGAGCTCGATCTGACCGGCGGTGACCGGCCGCAGCCCCAGCAACGCCTCGGCCAGTTCCTCCTGCCCGTTGCCCTGGACACCGGCCAGGGCAACGATCTCGCCCGAATGGACCTCCAGGTCGAGGTTCTCGACCGTGAGCTGTCCCCGGTCGTCGGCGACCGACACCCCGGCCAGCCGCAGGGCCACGTCACCGGGCTGGGCCGGGGCCTTGTCGACGACCAGTTGCACATCGCGCCCGACCATCATCGCGGCCAGCTCGGACTCACCCGCCTGGGGCGAGGCCTCACCGACGACTTTGCCCCGCCGGATGACGGTGATGCGGTCGGCCACCGTCTTGACCTCGCGCAGCTTGTGGGTGATGAACACGATGGACGTGCCCCCGTCACGCAGTTCCCGCATGACGCGGATGAGGTCGTCGATCTCGCGTGGGGTGAGGACGGCGGTGGGCTCGTCCAGGATCAGCACGCCGGCGTTGCGGGTCAGCGCCTTGATGATCTCCACCCGCTGCTGGACGCCGACGGGTAGATCCTCGACCAGCGCGTCCGGGTCGACGTCCAGGCCATAGCGCTCGGACAGCTCCTGCACCTTGGCCGACGCTGATTTGCGCGACAACCGGCCGAACGGACCGGTGGTCTCCTCGTGTCCCAGCATGACGTTCTCGGCCACCGTGAACACCGGCACGAGCATGAAATGCTGGTGCACCATGCCGATGCCGGCGGCGATCGCGGCGCCCGGGCCGGCGAACTTGCGCGCGGTGCCATCGATGCGGATCTCACCCTCGTCGGGCTGATACAGCCCGTACAGGACGTTCATCAGGGTCGACTTGCCGGCCCCGTTCTCGCCGAGCAAGGCGTGGATCTCGCCGGGTTCGACCGTGAGGTCGATCGAGTCGTTGGCGACCAACGGACCGAAGCGTTTCGTGATGGCCTGCAGTTCCAGCTTCACCGCAGTTCGGCTTTCACGCCCAATTCGACTAGCACGGCAGTTCCAGCTTCATCGGTCTCAGATCCTCCCGACGGCAATGCACGGCAACGGGACACCAACGAGCAATTGCGGACCACGCGGTCGAGCAAAGAGCCTCGCGGCGCCCACCGGTCTCGTCAACCGGCGGCGCCACGAGGCCCTTAGAGCTAATCGCTCACGCTCACGTCAAAGTCGCGCTACGGCTGCGACTTCGAGGTCAGCTTGATCTTGCCGGACACGATGTCCTTGCCCACCTGGGTCACCTCGGCCTGCAACGACGCCGGAACCTTGGTGGCGAAGTCGTGGTAGGGCGAGAGACCGGTGCCGCCATTGGCGAGCGTGCCCACGTAGTCCTTGGTGGCGTACGTGCCGGCCGAGGCGTCGGTGATCGATTTCTGCACGGCCGTGGCGATGCCCTTGAAGGTCGTGGTCAGGAAGACCGTGCAGTACTGCGGCGCGGCCACGCAACCGTCGGTGTCGACCCAGATGACGACCGCCTTGCCGGCGGCCTTGACCGCGGCGGCCGTACCCAGGCCGGTGCCACCGGCGACCGGGAAGATCACGTCGGCACCCTGCTGCATGAAGTTCTTGGCCAGCTGCTGGCCCTTGGTCTGGTCGGTGAAGGACCCGGCGAAGCTGCCATTCTGGGTCTTCTCACTCCAGCCGAGGACCTGGACCTTCTTGCTCTTGATCTTGTTGTAGTACTGGACGCCCTCCCAGAAGCCGTCCATGTAGACCGTGACGCTGGGGAACTTGAGCCCACCGTAGGTCGCGACCTTGCCCGACTTGGAGTACCCGGCGGCCAGGTATCCGGCCTGGAACCCGGCCTGGGCCGTGTTGAACAGCAGGCCCTCGATGTTCTTGCCGTTGCCAGCGTTGTCGACGATGGCGAAGTGCTGCGTCGGCTTGGCCTTGGCCGCGTTCGTCGTCGCCGTGGCCAGGTTGAAGCCGACCGTGACGATCATCGAGCACTTCTTGGCCTCGAGGGCGGCGATGTTCTTGGTGTAGTCGCTGGCCGTGTTCGACGGCAGGTAGCTGACCGTGGCCTTGCCGGCCTTCTGCGCGGCCTGCATACCGGCCCAGGCCGACTGGTTGAAGGACTTGTCGTTGATACCGCCGGTGTCGGTGACCATGCACGCCACGTACGAGGCGGCCTGCGCCGCGGCGCTCGTCGTCGTGGTGGCCCCGCCAGAGGATGTGGTGGCGCCGGCGCCGGTGGTCGCGGAACCACTGCTCGCGGTGCCGCCGGATTTCTTACTGCCACAGCCGGCCAGGGCCAGGGCCAGACACGAGATTCCGGCGATAACCGCCGTTGTCCGCTTCAACTGCACTGTTGCTCCTTCGTCATTTGTCGGTCGGACGTCATTTCGAGGTCCTAGGGGTCGAGCGCATTTCATTGTTGCCCGCCGGGTGGCGGACCGATGGGGTCACCGTAACGCCAGGGCGCGATCCGTTGGGATCCGTGACCGAAGTCGCGGCGGTCGGGTCGGCCGGTTCGCACTCGTAGGGATGCTCGAATCGATGCAGCTTTCGCACTGTCCGCACCGTCACACCTCTGGGCGCTCGGGCGCGGGTGAGGCGCAGCTAGAGTCCAAAGCAGACTATTCGTAGCCGGGTTTCACCGGGATTTCGTCGCGGTGCACGCTGCCCGGCCCGTCGTCTGACGTGAACCAGTCGACCGACCGCAAAGGAGCCCGGGTGACCACGACGAGCGCCGGCCCGGCGACCTCGGGCGCGACGTCCGGACGCCGGGCGGCACCCAACGAACCGGGCTCCACCAGCCGAGGTATCCGCCCCGGTGGCACTCTCTACCGCGGCCGCGAGGGCATGTGGTCGTGGGTGGCGCACCGGATTACCGGCGTACTGACGTTCTTCTTCCTGTTCGCGCACGTTCTCGACACCGCGCTGGTGCGGGTCTCGCCCGAGTCCTACGACACCGTTATCGATACCTACAAGAACCCGTTCGTCAACCTGATGGAGGTCGGCCTGGTCGGCGCGGTGCTCTACCACGCGCTCAACGGCCTGCGGATCATCGCCGTCGACTTCTGGGAAAAGGGCCCGCGCTACCAACGCCAGATGCTCTGGACCATCGTCGGGTTGTGGGTCGTCGTCATGATCCCGGGCACGTACTTCATGCTCGAGCACACCGTCGCCACCCTGTTCGGGTCTAAATGATGGACCGCTCATGACTATGGGAACGGACGACGGGGTGCGGATCGAGGCCCCCCGGACGCCACGGACGGTGACCCGGCGGCGGGCCCGCAGCAACTTCGAGCTCTACTCGTGGATCTTCATGCGCGTTTCGGGCGTGCTGCTCGTGGTGCTGGTGCTCGGGCACCTGTTCATCATGAACATCCTCGATGGCGGCGTACAGCGGATCAACTTCGGCTTCGTGGCTGGTCGGTGGGCGTCGCCGTTCTGGCAGGTGTGGGACCTGCTCATGCTGTGGCTGGCGATGATCCACGGCACCAACGGCCTGCGCACCATCGTCAACGACTACACCAAACGCGACGCCAGCCGGTTCTGGCTCAAGATGCTGCTCTATGCGGCCTCGGCCATCGTCATCGCGCTCGGCACCCTGGTCATCTTCACCTTCGACCCGAGCATCTAAGGACGTCCTCGCCAATGCAGACGCACAAGTACGACGTGGTCATCGTCGGAGCCGGCGGCGCCGGTATGCGCGCGGCGCTGGAATCGTCCACCCGTGCGCGTACGGCCGTGCTGACCAAGCTCTACCCGACCCGTTCCCACACCGGCGCGGCCCAGGGCGGCATGTGCGCCGCGTTGGCCAACGTCGAGGAAGACAACTGGGAGTGGCACACCTTCGACACGATCAAGGGCGGCGACTACCTGGTCGACCAGGACGCGGCCGAGGTCATGTGCCGTGAGGCGATCGACGCCGTGCTCGACCTGGAGAAGATGGGCCTGCCGTTCAACCGCACGCCCGACGGCAAGATCGACCAGCGCCGCTTCGGTGGGCACACCCGCGACCACGGCAAGAACCCGGTGCGCCGCTCGTGCTTCGCCGCCGACCGCACCGGGCACATGATCCTGCAGACGCTGTACCAGAACTGCGTCAAGCAGGACGTCGAGTTCTACAACGAGTTCTACGTGCTCGACCTGCTGCTCACGCCCGGCCCGGACGGAAACCCGGTTGCGTCCGGCGTCGTCGCCTACGAGCTGGCCACCGGCGAGATCCACGTCTTCAACGCCAAATCGGTCATCCTGGCCACCGGCGGTTTCGGCAAGGTCTTCAAGACCACGTCGAACGCGCACACCCTGACCGGCGACGGGATGGGCATCGTGTGGCGGCGCGGGCTGCCGCTGGAGGACATGGAGTTCTACCAGTTCCACCCCACCGGTCTGGCCGGGCTGGGCATCCTGCTGTCCGAGGCCGCCCGCGGGGAGGGCGCGATCCTGCGCAACTCCGAGGGCGAACGGTTCATGGAGCGCTACGCCCCGACAATGAAGGACCTGGCCCCGCGCGACATGGTCGCCCGGTACATGTCGATGGAGGTCCGCGACGGCCGCGGCGCCGGGCCGAACAAGGACTACATCCTGCTCGACCTGACCCACCTCGAGCCGGCGCACATCGACGCCAAGCTGCCCGACATCACCGAGTTCGCGCGTACCTACCTCGGCGTCGAGCCCTACACCGAGCCCGTGCCCGTCTACCCCACCGCGCACTACGCCATGGGCGGCGTGCCGACCAACATCGAGGGCGAGGTCCTGCGCGACAACGACCACGTCGTCCCCGGGTTGTACGCGGCCGGCGAGGTCGCGTGCGTGTCCGTGCACGGCGCCAACCGGCTGGGGACGAATTCGCTGCTGGACATCAACGTGTTCGGCCGGCGCGCCGGTGTGGCCGCGGCCGAGTACGCCGTCGGTGCCGACCTGGCCGACCTACCGGCGGCGCCCGAGTCGCGGGTGGTGTCGATGGTGGCCGCGTTGATGGCCTCCACCGGCACGGAGCGGGTGGCCACTTTGCGCACCGCGCTGCAGGAGACGATGGACCTCAACGCTCAGGTGTACCGCACCGAGGCCACGCTCAAGCAGGCCAAGCACGACGTGGCCGGGCTCCGTGAGCGTTATGCGAACGTCGCGATCGGTGACAAGGGCAAGCGCTACAACCTGGATCTGCTGGAGGCGATCGAGCTCGGGTTCCTGATCGACCTGGCCGAGGTGCTCGTCGAAGGCGCGCTGGCCCGTAACGAGTCCCGCGGCGGCCATGCCCGGGAGGATTACCCCAACCGTGACGACGTCAACTTCATGCGCCACACCATGGCCTACCGCGAGGACGACGGCGAGATCCGCTTGGACTACAAACCCGTCGTCGTTACGCGCTACCAGCCTATGGAGAGAAAATACTGATGCTGGAACTGTCACCTCTCGTCGCGACACATGCCCTCGGAAGGAAGATCTGTCGATGACGGTTACCGAGGAGCGTTCGCCGGCTGGGGGGAACGTGCAGGATCCGGCGCTGCAGACGCGGATGATGTCGGTGAAGATCCGGCGCTTCAACCCCGAGGTCGACGACGAGCCGCACTGGCAGACGTTCGAGGTCGAGTCGCTGCCCGGCGACCGCGTGCTGAACCTGCTGCACCAGATCAAGTGGTACGCGGACGGCTCGCTGTCGTTCCGCCGCTCGTGCGCGCACGGCGTCTGCGGCTCGGACGCGATGCGCATCAACGGCGTGAACCGGCTGGCCTGCAAGGTGTTGGTGCGGGACATGCCCGACGAGATCACCATCGAGGCCATCAAGGGTCTGCCGGTGGAGAAGGACCTCATCGTCGACATGGAACCATTCTTCGAGGCCTACCGGTCGGTGAAACCGTTCCTGATGACGTCGGGTCATGAGCCGACCCGGGAGCGCATCCAATCCCAGGAGGACCGGGAGCGGTTCGACGACACGACCAAGTGCATCCTGTGCGCGGCCTGCACGACCTCGTGCCCGGTGTACTGGACCGACGGCTCGTACTTCGGGCCGGCCGCGATCGTCAACGCACACCGGTTCATCTTCGACAGCCGCGACTCCGGCGCCGAGGAACGCCTTGAGATCCTCAACGATCGTGAAGGCGTCTGGCGCTGCCGCACCACCTTCAACTGCACCGAGGCCTGCCCCCGCGGCATCGAGGTCACCAAGGCCATTCAGGAAGTCAAGCGCGCCCTCATCTTCCGCCGTTTCTGACGATCCGGCCCGGCCGTCGGAGGATGTATAGCGTTTTATGCGCTATGGCGCCTAAAACGCTATACATCTGACCGCGAGCGCCGGCGAATGTGCGGCGTTGTGCGCGCTATAACCCCCAAAACGCTTTACAGCTTCGGGAGCTGGAGGGCCCGACGGAGCTGATCGGCGACCGACGCCGGTCCCGTGCGAACCAGGATGGCGGGGAACCGCAGCACGATGGAGTCTCCCAGGCTCACCTCGTTCTGCCGCACCTGGTCGTCGATCCAGTTGAGCGGCTCGAGGTGGAGCGCCCCGTCGACCTCGGCCACCACCCGGCGGCCGTCGGCCCGGACCCATTCGGCATCCAGATAGCGTCGTCGGCCGCCCGGCCCGCCTCGAACGACCTGATGAACGGGCGGCGGCAGCCGATACGCGCGGCACAAACGCATGAAGTCGATCTCGCTCAAGGCCTGCGCACCCATGGCAATGTCGTCCGCGGCGCTCACCAGGATGCGGCGGTGTCGCACGGTCGGCGCGGCCGCAAGCGCCGTCTGCAGTTCTTCGGGCCGAAGCAACCGCTGTTGAACGGCGGCAGCGAGCAGACCACACGCTGGGCGCGGCTCACTGAAGGTCGCGGCAGCCACGAGTAGTGCAGGCGCCAGCCGCTGCCGCCACCCGCTCGGATGCACGAACATGGTCGACCGCTCTCGGGCTCGGTGCACGATTATCTGGACCCGGTCGACGAGCCGCACCCGCACTCCGGCGGGAACCAGCACGTGCACCCCGTCGCGTTCCCACCCGGTGAGCCCGAACGATTCGGCGGCCGAAAACGCGGTGAGGACGGCGGAAACCCCCGCGTTGATCAGGGCCACCGACCATCGTTGCCGCCGGTCCAGCGCGCCGGGACGCATGATGATGGCCCGCCCCACGCGGTCCCATCGCCGCGCGGCCAGCTGCGCCCTGATCGCATCACGGCTGAACCCGCGGCGCACCAGCTCGGCGCGGGTGAACACGCCGAGCTCAGTGTCTCCCACGCGCATCGAGCGAGCGGCGGCCTGCGTGTACACGCCGAGAAGCCTCCCCTGAAACGGCGACCCCGGCCGCACCCCTGTGGACAACCGCGAATGTGTAGCGTTTTGAGCGCTATGGCGCCGAAAACGCTGCGGACCTCAACGTGCCCGCCCGGCCAGGCGACGGCCCCCGCAAGATGTATAGCGTTTTGAGCGCTATGGCGCCGAAAACGCTGTACACCCTCGACGCGCTCGGCCTGCGCTACTCGGTCAAGCCCCGGTCGACGGCCCAGCGGGTGAGCTCGACCCGGTTGTGCAGTTGCAGTTTGCGCAGGGTGTTCTGGATGTGGTTCTCGACGGTGCGGTGGGACACGACCAGGCTCGCCGCGATTTGGCGCGAGCTCAGCCCGGTTGAGACCATGCGCAGGATCTCGGTCTCGCGCTGGGTGAGCACGGCGGCCGGGTCAGGTTCGTCGCGACCGACGCGGCGGTATTCCCCGAGCACCAGCGCCGCCAGCCCGGGCGAGAACGTCGCCCGGCCCGCGGCGGAACGGGCAACGGCCTCGAGCAGATCGGCCCGGGCGGCCGACTTGACCAGGTAGCCGAGCGCACCGACCTTGACCGCCGCGAGCACATCTGCGTCCTCCCCGGAGGAGGAGAACATCAGCACGCGCACCGACGGATCCAGCGCCACCAACGCCCCCGCGGCCTCGACCCCGGACATCCCGGGCAGCTGCAGGTCCATCAGCACCACCTCGGGACGTACGGCCGGTGCCACCCGAACCGCGGACTCGCCGTCAGCGAAGGCACCGACGACCGTCCAGCCCGCATCGACCAGGTCTCGTTCCAGGGCGTCGCGCCAGATCGGATGGTCGTCGACGATCATGACGCGCCCGGACGGTTCGCTCACGTGGGGCTCCGCTCGGGCCGGGGAAGGGAAATGTGCACGGTGGTGCCGGCCCCCGGCGTCGACGTGACCGTGGCCCGACCGCCGAGCTCGGCGACGCGGGCCCGGATGGAGCTGCTCACGCCGAGGCGACCGCCGGCTTCGGCGACAGCCAACCGCTCCGGGCCGAACCCGGCACCATCGTCACGCACGGTGATCTCCAATGCGTCGTCGAGATCCTCGAGCAGCACCCAGGCTCGCACGTCGGGTCCGTTGTGCTCGGCGATGTTGTGCAGCGCCGCCCGCACCGCCGCAGTGATCTCCGCGGTCCGCAGCGCGTCGAGCAGAACCGGCTCGGCCGGGGCGGAGACGGTGATGCGGTCGCGGCCGAGGGCCCGCAGGTCGTCGCTCAGATCGGTGACCCCCACAGCCACCGGCGCCGCCGGTCGAGAGGTGATCAGCGCCCGAAGCATCGCCTCCTGGGTCGCGGCCTCGGCGGCCAGTTCGGCCCACCGACCGCCGGCGTCGCGCCCGGTCCGGTGCACCAGGCCCAGGACCTGCAGCACGCCGTCGTGGATGGAGCGGGCCAGCCGCTCGCGTTCGGCCGCCGCGGACTGGGCGGCCACCGCCTCGGCCAACTCCTGCTCAGTGCGCACCACGAGCGAGGCGACGTAGCCGATCACGCCGCCGACGATCACGAGCAGAGCGCCGCTGTAGATGGTGTGCCCGTCGTACCCGTGTCGCACCGCGAGCGCGGCGGCGAACTGGACCAGGCCGAAGGCCACCCCACCGACCCAACCGCCGAGCAAGGCCGCTTCGATCGCCGGGCCGGCGGCCCAGACGGTGGTCAGGGTGGCCAGATGACCGCCCCGATAGTCATAACTCGTCTGGGCCCACACCGTGGCCCAGGTCAGGACGGCGGTGACGCCGGCGTCCACCACGACCACCCACCATCGGTGCGCCCGTCCGGTCAGGGCGAGTGCGCACACGACGCCGGTCACGACGACCATCAGGGCCAGGACGAGGTAGGCCACGGGCAGGTGCGCGTAGCGATTGCGCCACTTGACGACGAGCGCCAGGCAGAACAACAGGCTGACGACCCGGAACAGGGCCGCCGCGCGCCAGAGGGACAATCGCGCGCCGGTGACCGTCGGGCTGCTGCGCACGATGCCGACGGTAGTGGTGATCACATGAGCCGCGGCGGCGATGGCGGCTGGCCCGTACCGCCGGGGCAGAGCGAACGAGCGCGTGCGGACATGACGGCGCCCCGACCCGCTGATTGCGGGCCGGGGCGGCGGATGGGTGGGTCAGGCAGCTTGTGGGTACGGCCGGGCCTGGTGCGGCCCGGGGCCGCCGGCCGGCCCGTTCGGGCCGTATCCAGTCGGTGGCATCGGCGGCGGCGTCACATTGGGCGGACCGGACGGCCGGGGCAGCTCGGGGATCTTGTACGGGTCGAACTCGGCCAGCAGCCGTTCCAGCCGGGCCTGGTCGAGTCGGTTGACCACGCTGCCACCCTCCTGGGCATCACGGATGACCTTGGCCAGCGTGAACGACGAGGTGACGAGGAAGATCGTGCCGAGCACGAGGAAGGCGCGGGGCCAAGCGTCGACCGGCAGGTAGATCTCACCGCCGACGACACCGACGACAGCGAGGCCGAAGGCGATGCCGGCCTGGGCGAAGAAGGCGGACGTGGTCTTGCTGGGTGGGTTCGTCATGCGTCCAACCTTGGCAGCGGATCCGGCCCCGGTCGTGAGTATCGATACTCAAAACCCCTACGGCGCCGGGGCTTTCAGCACAACGGCGCCGTCGCCGATGGTGGCGCGGGCGTTGCGGGCGCGGGTGTCCCACCGGATCCGGAACGTGACCGGACGGCCACTGGTCGGCGTCAACGTCACTTCGGCCGTAGCGGCCAGGCCGGTGGCGTTCGCACGAACGGTGCCGGCCACCGTCGCGTCGGTGGTCCAGCGCACGGCACGCAGCGTTGCGATGACGCTGCCGCCGGCGTCCACCCGGTAGGAGACGCGCCCACCGCGCAGGCCGAGATCGCGGGCGCCGTCCACGTAGTTGTAGCGGATGACCGCATCGCCCACCGCCGCCAGCGCGACCGAGGCCTGCCGGCGCAGGGTGGCCGTCGCCGGACCCGCGGCCGGGAGAGCCTGGGCGACCGTGGCTGGGAAAGAGCCGACCGCGTGAATCTCCGGCACCTGCGCCACGCACGCGGTGTCGAGATCGCGCCAGGAGTGCGCCTGCAGGAACTGTTGCACCAGCGACGAACCGCAGCCGTAACGGTCGTAGAGCCCGACCAGATGCACCATGCCCGGCACGACGATGTGCCGCGCGGCCGCGCCGATCTGGCGCTGGATGTGGGCACCGCCCGCCGCGGGGGTGAGCGAATCCAACGCGCCGTTGAGGATGAGCACGGGCACGTCGGTGGCGTCCATCGTGGCGTGCGCGGGGACCGGCGGGTCGACCGGGTGGGTGGGTTTCGGCCAACTGAGGCAGCCGGTGTAGGTCTCCGTGTAGGGCAGCACCTGCAGCCATTGCCGGGTGGTGAACGGGGCGAAGGTGTTCACCGGCAGCGCGGCGATGGCCTGGTCCAACTGAGCCCGGCGCGCCGACAGACCCGAGCGCATGTCGAACAGCTGCGGGTAGTCGGTGCAGGCCACGGCCAGGTAGAGGCCATCGGAGTAGTAGGCCGCGTCGGCCTGGTAGTCGGAGTAGTCGAAGCCGACGTCCTGGGCGTAGAGCCGGGCCAGCGGCGTGGCGTCGCGATGGTCCAGGTAGGCACGCGCGGCCGCGTCCAGTTGTCGGTACGGATCCGGGTCGTAGCCGGCGTCGTTGACGATGTTGACCAGCGCGGTGACGTCGATCCGCACCGTCGTCGGCGCTGCGTCGACACCGGGCGCCGTAGCCGTGATCGGGTGGGCGCGCAGCAGCCGGGCCAGTTCGCCGATCCGCGACCATGCCGCCCCCGCCATCGCGCCGGTGGCCTGCCGGCACCCGGCCGCGTCCGCGCAGACGGAGTCGAAGCTGCGCCGCGCCGTGGTGACCGTGGTGCGGTACCAGGGGTCGAGGTCGCGGGCTTCGTACGCGGAGTCGAGCACGACGCTGCGGAGCAAGCGGGGGTAACGGCTCAGGAACGACTGGGCGAAGTAGGTGCCGTAGGAGTCGCCGTAGAGGTCGACCGGCCCGGTGCCCAGAGCGCGCAGGACGGCCGCGAGGTCACGGGCCGAGTTGGCCGTGGTGAACAGGTCCGAGGCGTGCACGTAACCGCCGGTGCGGTTGCGGAAGGTGTGGTCGAGCTGGGCGCCACACGCGGCCACCGCCCGTTCGAACGGGCCGGTCGGCGTGACGGGGTCGAGCGACTGCAGGGGTTGGCAGTCCAACGGCGTCGACCGGCCGGTGCCGCGGGCATCGACGACGAGCAGGTTGCGGCTGTTCACCAACGAGCCGAGCATGTCGGCGTAGTCGGCCGCCGTGCCGGTGGAGGGGTACCCGGGCCCGCCTTCCTGGGCCACGATCGTGCCGCCGTCTGCGCGGTTTGCGGCCCTGGTGGTGCGGTCAGCGGCCGCGGTGGCCGGGTGCCAGCCGAAGCCGACCGTGATGTCGGCCGCCCCGGGATCGGTGTAGTCCAGTGGCACCTGGATGGATCCGCACCAGGTCACGCCGGCGTCGATACCGAGGTCGCAACGGTGCAGCGACACCGCACCGACCCGTAGCGAAGCCGGCTCGGCCGCCGCTGGTTGTACCGCGGTCAGCAGGCTCGCCATGCACAAAACCGTGCCCAGCAACCCGCGTAGCCCCCGCATGCTCAGATCATGCCGTCTGGGTCATAACTCAGTACAGGGACTCGGCCAGCCTCATTTCCACAGGCGAGAACGCTGTCCACAGGTGCGTTCAGAACCGCCGGCCGAGCAGGTACAGCCGCGATAGTTGGCGGGTGCTCACCGCTGCGGCTTTATCGTTGACTGACCTGGCGGTTGGGACGATCGACCCCGCGCGGTTGGACAGTGGGGACGCCGTGTTGAGCGCCGCAGACCTGATCCGCCTCGGCGCTTCGCGCGGCCAGGTCGGTGCCGCGGTCGCTGCGGGCCGATGGCAGCGGGTAGGCCGCGCAATCGCCATGCACAACGGCGCGCTGAGCTTGGCACAACAGCAGCAGGCGGCATTGATCAATTGCGGTCCGCGGTCCGTCCACACCGGGTTGACCTCGGCCCACCGCTGGGGCCTGTCCGGCTGGCCAACACACTCGATCCATGTTCTGGTCCCGGACGGCATCCCAACTCCGCGGGTGCCCGGGCTCGCGATCTGGGTCCACCGAACCCGCCGACCAATAGAGCTCGAGGTGAACGTCAGCCGGCGTTTGCATCGGATCGCGCCGTCGCTGGTCCTGGCGACCGGGCTGATGACGAACCCCCGCAAGGCCTGCGGTCTGCTGGCCGCCGCGGTTCAGCAGCGCTTGACGACAGCAACCGATCTGGACCGCGCACTCACCGCTGCCCGCCGCACCCGGCATCGCCCGCTATTGCGTGCGATTGTCGGCGACATCGGCATGGGCGCGCAGGCACTCAGCGAGATCGACTTCGGCCGGTTATGCCAGCTGTACCAGCTGCCGCCGCCGGTGCGCCAGGCGGTCAGACACGACCCACGAGGGCGCCGGCGATACTTGGACGCGGCCTGGCGGCTGCCCGACGGCCGGCTCATCGGCGCGGAGATAGATGGAGCGCTGCACCTGGAACAGCGGCAGTGGTGGTCAGATCAGCTCAGGCAGAACGAACTGATGCTGGGTGGGGTGCCTATGCTTCGGTTTCCGTCCGCGTTGATCCGTACCGAACCTGCACTCGTCGCGGATCAACTGCGCCGGGCTCTCGCTTTGGTATAGGGATTGGTCGCGCTAGCAACCAATTCGGCTACCAAACCATCGCCTCAGCTGGTTTTGACGATGTCGGGGGCTTCGAGGCGGACGCGGTCGGCGCTGGCGTCGTCGGGCTCTTCCTGCGACGCCCGCTCGGCCCGGACCCGTTCGAGGTAGAACGCGATCTCGTCATCAGTGGTGGTGGCATCCCAGCCGAGCGGGCCGGCCATCAGCTTGGCCACCGTCTCGGCCGCCTCGGTGCCGCGCGACCACGACTCGATCGACATGCGGGTACGACGGGCCAGGACGTCGTCCAGGTGCAGCGCGCCCTCATGGGTGACCGCATACAGCGCCTCCACGGCCAGGTAGTCGTCCGCGCCCGGCAGCGGGTCGGCCAACGACGGCTCCGCCGCGATCAGGTCGAGTAGCTCGCCGATGTTGGACCCGAACCGGCCCAGCAGGTGCTCGATGCGCGACACGTGCAGGCCCGACGCCGTGGCCAACTCGTGGCGGCGGTTGTACATCGCGTCGAACCCGTCCGCGCCGACCAGCGGGACGTCTTCGGTCACCGACTCGGGCACCTTCGAGTCCATCGTGCGCACGGCCTCGTCCACCGCGTCCTTGGCCATGACCCGGTACGTCGTGTACTTGCCGCCGGCGACCACGACGAGACCGGGCACCGGGTGCCCGACCACGTGCTCACGGGAGAGCTTGGACGTGGACTCCGACTCCCCCGACAGCAAGGGGCGCAGGCCGGCGTAGACGCCCTCGACGTCAGCGCGGCTGAGCTTGGACGACAGCACCGAGTTGACGTGTTCGAGCACGTAGTCGATATCCGCCGACGACGCGGCCGGATGGGCCTTGTCCAACTGCCAGTCGGTGTCGGTCGTGCCGATGATCCAGTGCCGTCCCCACGGGATGATGAACAGCACGCTCTTCTCGGTGCGCAGGATCATCCCGGTGTTGGACTGCAGCCGGTCGCGCGGAACGACCAGGTGAATGCCCTTCGACGCCCGGACGTGGAACTGCCCGCGGGTGTCGGCCATGGCCTGGGTGTCGTCGGTCCAAACGCCGGTGGCGTTGATGACCTGCCGGGCCCGCACCTTGAAGTGATTGCCGGTCTCCAGGTCCTCGACCTCGGCGCCGGTGACGCGTTCGCCCTCGCGCAGCAGCGACACGACCCGGGTGCGGTTGACTACCAGCGCGCCGTACGAAGCCGCGGTACGAACAATGGTGGCCACGTGCCGGGCGTCGTCGACCTGGGCGTCCCAGTACTGCACGGCACCGGTGAACGACGCCGGATCCAGACACGGCGCCTCCCGCCGGGCGCGGCGCTTGCTCATGTGCCGGTGGTGCGGCACGTGCGCGCCCCGGCGGGTGGCGTTGGCCATGATGTCGTACAGCAGGATGCCGGAGCCGACGTAGGGCCGTTCCCATACCCGGTGCGTGAGCGGGTACAGGAACGGCACCGGACGGACCAGGTGCGGCGCCGTCCGGTCCAGCATCAGCGACCGCTCGTGCAGCGCTTCCTTGACCAACGCGAAGTCGAGCATCTCCAGGTAGCGCAGGCCACCGTGGATGAGCTTGCTCGAGCGCGACGAGGTGCCGCTGGCCCAGTCGCGGGCCTCGACGAGAGCGGTCGAGAGCCCGCGGGTGACCGCGTCCAGCGCACTACCGGCACCGACCACCCCACCGCCGATGACGAGAACGTCGAGCTCGCGTTCGGTCATCGCCGCCAGTGCGGCCGTGCGGGCGGACGGGGAGAGTGCGGTTACCGGCATCAGTTAGTCCACTTCTACCCAGTCCAGGGTGCGTTCGACGGCTTTCTTCCATCCGGCGTAACCCGCGGCTCGCTGGTCGTCGTCCCACTGCGGCTCCCACCGCTTGGACTCCTGCCAGTTCTCGCGCATCTCGTCGGTGTTCGACCAGAACCCGACAGCCAGACCTGCAGCGTATGCCGAACCGAGGGCGGTGGTCTCGGCCACGACCGGGCGACTGACCGGAACGCCGAGGATATCGGCCTGCATCTGCATGCACAGGTCGTTGGCGGTAACGCCACCGTCCACCTTCAGCACCTCGACGTGCACCTTCGAGTCGTGCTCCATCGCCTCGGAAACGTCACGGCTCTGGTAGCAGATTGCTTCCAGCGTGGCCCGGGCCAGGTGGGCGTTGGTGTTGAACCGCGACAGCCCGACGATGGCGCCGCGGGCGTCACTGCGCCAGTACGGCGCGAACAGACCGGAGAACGCCGGTACGAAGTACATCCCGCCGTTGTCCTTGACCTGCTTGGCCAGGTTCTCGATTTCGGACGCTCCCGAGATGATGCCGAGCTGGTCGCGCAGCCACTGCACGGCCGATCCGGTGACGGCGATCGAGCCTTCGAGCGCGTACACCGGGTCGTCGTCGCCGAACTTGTAGCAGACGGTGCTGAGCAGGCCGTTCTCGCTGCGGACGAGTTCCTTGCCCGTGTTGAGCAGCAGGAAGTTGCCGGTGCCGTAGGTGTTCTTGGCCTCGCCGGGAGCCAGACAGACCTGGCCGACCATCGCCGCCTGCTGGTCACCGAGCACCCCGGTGATCTTGAGGCCCTTCAGCCCGCTTGGTCGGGCCAGTTCGCCGAACGCGTCGGCATGCGACGACGAGCAGATCTCAGGGAGCATCGAACGCGGGATGTCGAAGATCTGGAGCAGCTCGTCGTCCCAGTCCAGGGTTTCCAGGTTCATCAACATCGTGCGGCTGGCGTTGGTGACGTCGGTCAGGTGCCGACCGCCGTCGCGCCCGCCGGTGAGGTTCCAGATCAGCCAGGCGTCGGTGTTGCCGAAGATGGCGTCGCCCTTCTCGGCCGCCTCGCGGACCCCGTCCACGTTGTCCAGAATCCACTTGATCTTGCCGCCGGAGAAATAGGTGGCCGGCGGCAGGCCCGCCTTGTGCCGGATCGTGTCGCCGTGGCCGTCGCGTTCGAGCGCGCTGGCGATCCGGTCGGTGCGGGTGTCCTGCCAGACGATGGCGTTGTAGTAGGGGCGCCCGGTGTTCTTGTCCCACACCACCGTGGTCTCGCGCTGGTTGGTGATGCCCATCGCGACGAGGTCTTCCGGACCCAGCTTGGCGTTGTTGAGCGCGGTCTGCATGACCGAGGTGGAGCGCTCCCAGATCTCCACCGGGTTGTGCTCGACCCAGCCGGCCTGGGGCAGGATCTGCTCGTGCTCGAGTTGGTGCCGACCGACCTCCTTGCCGCTGTGGTCGAAAATCATGAACCGGGTCGAGGTCGTGCCCTGGTCGATAGCGCCTACGAATTCAGCCACGTCTTCTCCTTGGAGGTCGGTCGAGAGTGCGGTCGCGACGCGCGGGCGCCGCACAACTGGGTTTGCAACGTCAGACGGTGCGCCGGCTGGTGTCGGTTTCGGGCAGTTCACCCACCTCAGCCGGGCCGCCCCCGGCTTCGTCTTGCGCCGGCAGGTAATTCTCGATCAGGTACTTGTAGAGCGCGCCGCCCACGAGACCGCCGATGATCGGGCCGACAACGGGAACCCACCAGTACTGGTTGCCGTACTGGTCACTCCACGCGTGGCTGTAGCCGGTGAGCCATTCAGCCAGGCGCGGACCGAGGTCACGCGCCGGGTTGATGGCGTAGCCCGCGTTCGTGCCCCACGCCATCCCGATGGCCACGACGAGCAGACCGATGACGACCGGAGCCAGGTTGGCCAGCGGCGGCGTCGCCCGCACCGACGTGATGGCCAGGATGAGGAAGACCAGGATGGCCGTGCCGATGATCTGGTCGCGCAGCGCACCGAATTCGTGCACCCCCGTTGCCGCGTTTCCGTTGCCGGGCAACGTCGAGAAGATGCCCTGGGTCTTCAGCGTGTGACCGGGATCCATCTTGTGGATGACCTCGGTGTAGTTCCAGCGCACGATCAGGGCGGCCACGAACGCGCCGACGAACTGCCCACCGATGTACGGGCCGACCTTGCGCCACTCGAAGCCCTGGAACGCGGCGAGCGCGATGGTGACGGCCGGGTTGAGGTGCGCACCGCTGATCCGTCCCGCTACGTAGACGCCGAGGGTGACCCCGAGCCCCCACGACCACGCGATGCTGTCGTGATCGCCGATACCGCCTGCTACGACCTGGGCGACCACGCCGGTACCGAACAAGATCAGAATCATCGTCCCGGCGGCTTCGGCGAGTACTTCGCCGACGATGCCGCCCGGGGGTTGGATCGCCCGGTCTTCGTTCTCGCTCATGCATCCTCCCGTTGGGACAGCAACAGACGCTCGTGACGATCAGACGGCTCGAACCCAAGGCAGCGAACCCACACGGGCGCGGGGGCCGGGTCCGCACCAGACGTTACGACCCACAGCCGAAACAAACCAGAAGCAAAATTTGTCTCTTGCCCAAAAAGCTGAGTACCCGCCGGGTCAGCCCGTGCGGGTGGGTTGGACGCGTCGTACGCCGGCGACGCCGAGGCATCCGATGAGGGTGCCGGCCACGAGCGAGATCATGGTCAGGACGAGGTGGACGGCGAAGAACGCGGTCATGCCGTCGTGCCAGGAACGCGGGTCGCGCCAGATGTTGCGCAGGAACGTGGGCCAGATGAGCCAACTCCAGACGCCGAACGCGACCAGCAGCCAGGCGATACGACGGGAGACGACCATGCCGATCAGTATGCGATTCTTCCGCTCAGCCGCCCGCGCGGGCGCCCGGACCGGCGTTGGTTCCCGCTTAGGCTGCAACGCGTGAGCCGAGCGTCGATGCCCCGCGCGATCGCCGCCGCGGCCGCCGTTCTGCTCGGCGTTGGTCTCAGCTCTGTGGGTCTCGGCCGCGTTCTTTCTGCTCCGGCGGCTGAAGCTGCGCCGAAACCAGACAGTTCGGCGGCGGCCCGCGCGAGTGCCAGCGCCAGCGCGGCGGCCCGGTCGGCCGCGGTGAGGGCCTATGTGGCCCGGGTCGGGCGCTCGCCGGCCGTGCCCAACCCGAACCCGCCGCTCGGCGGCCTCGCTCCGAACGGCACGCCGGTGGGCGGATCCGCCTTGCGCCAGCGGGGTTTCATCCTGCCCGCCACGGCGCCTGCGTTGCCCAAGCAGCTCACCGCCAGCGCCTGGATGGTCACCGACCTGGACACCGGAGCCGTGCTAGCTGCCCGCGACCCGCACGGGCGTTACCAACCGGCCAGCGTGCTCAAGCTGCTGGCCGGGCTGGTGATGCTGCCCAAGCTTCCCGGCACCCGCGTCATCACCGCCACGGCGCAAGCCGCCAACGCCGAGGGTTCCGCCGTCGGGCTGGTGCCCGGTGGCCGCTACACCGTCGACACCCTGTTCAGGTCGCTCTACCTGATGTCCGGCAACGACGCGGCCATGGCGTTGGCGCTGGCCAACGGTGGCCCGGCGCGGACCGTGGCCGAGATGAACGCCTACGCCCGCCGGCTGGGCGCGTACGACACCGTCGTGCAGACCCCGTCCGGGCTGGACGGGTGGACGCAGCTGACCAGTGCCTACGACCTGACCCTGATCCTGCGCGCCGCCGTGAACACGCCGCGACTGCTCGCCTACGACGAGGCGCGCACGGCCCGACTGCCCGCGCAGAAGGTGGGCAAGCGCAAGTGGGGCGCGGTGCCACTGTTCAACGAGTCGGACAACTTCTTCGCCACGGTGCCCGGCGCGATACTGGCCAAGACCGGCTTCACCGGTGCCGCGCAGCACACCTACGTCTGCGCGGCCGAACGCGGGGGACGTCGCATCGGCGTGGTGTTCCTGCGCAATCAACGGCGCCCGCTCGATCAGTACCAGCAGGCAGGGGAGTTGCTGAACTGGGCCTTCGCCCTGCCGCGATCGACGGTTCCGGTCGGACACCTGGGCGCGGCCGCGCCCGCGTCCGGACCGAATCCCAGCGTTGCACCGTCGGCCACCGGTGACACCGCGGCCGGGGCGACGCAAACCTTGTCGTCGGCTGCGAGCGGTTCACGCGTCTCAAGCGGCAGGGCGGTAGCACGCCAACATCACGCCGAGGGGTGGACGTTCGCCCCGCTGTGGGTTGCGGTCGCGATCCTGGGCGTGTTGGCGGTACTCACGGGCGCCTACGGCCGACGCCGCCGGCGCGCACGGCACTAGCTGCTCTTGCGTTTGCGGGCCAACGCGCCGATGGTCAGGGCCAAGGCCAGCCCGCGCGAACGGGTCGACGACGCCGGCTGATCGGACCGCCCGGAGGCCGCAATCGAGGCCTGCGAATGGGGTGCCGCGGGATCGGCGGTCTTGCTCGCGCCCGAGTCGGGCGTGGGCACCTTATCGCTGGCGGCCAGCGGATCGTCCGGCGTACCGGTCGCCGTCCACGCGGTGCAGTAGAGCAGGAACCGGAAAACCAGGTTGATGAAGACAAGCACGCCCACCAGCCCGGCGAACGGACCGGCGGTCGGACTCTTCGAGACCCGAGCGATATAGGTGTTGGCCACCAACGTCAGCAGCTCTACTCCGATGGCGGCCATCAAAGCCGCCCGGATAGCCGTTCCCCGCGGTACGTGCGCGCGGGGCAGCCGGATCAACAAGAATCCGAACACGAGTGAAAAGGCAAAGATGGCCACAGCGATCGCGGCGACCCGAGTCAGAACGGTGACGACTGTCCCGCCGCTGAACGACAACAGCTTGATGATGGGTCCGGTGAGGGCCGAGCCGACCGAACTCAGTGCCACGGAGAGGACGATGCCCAGGCCCAGCACGACCAGCACCACCAGGTCGGCGAGTTTGGCCTTGACGAAGTTACGCTTAAGGGGCGGATGCTCCCAGACCTGCTCGGTCGCGGTGCGTAAGTTGTTGACCCAGCCGAGACCGGTCAGGGCTGCGCTGACTAGGCCGACGATGCCGAGGCTGCCGGCGTTTTTGGTCGCCGTGGTCACCGCTCCCTGGAGCGTGGTGCCCAGCTGACCGGGAGCCTGTTTCTGGATCTTGTCCAGCAGATCCTGCAGCGTTTGCGGGTGGGATCGCAGCACGAAGGCCCCGACCGAGACGGCCAGGAGCAGCAGCGGGATCAGGGCCAGGAAGCTGATGAACGTCAACGCGCCGGCGAGTAGGGAGCCGTTGGTGTTGCCCAGCTGCTGGTAGGCGCGTACGGCGTGATCCAGCCAGGGTCGGTTGGCCCGCTGCTTCTGCCAGGTGGACTGCGCTTCGTCCTTGGCCTCGACCGCCTTGTCCTTGGCCTCATCGACTGCACTCATGCCGCGCCCCCCGCCGTCACCGGTGCCCCAGGTCGAACTTCTGCTGTTCGGTCCATGCGCCGTCTTCCCGTGTGAACAGCGCGAATTCGTTCACCCGGAACTGGGCCACGAACTCGCTCAAACCGTCGCAGGCGGCGTCCAGCGCGGCCTCGTCGACATCATGGGCGACGGTGACGTGCGGATGGAAGGGAAACTCGCGGGGCCGGTCGAGAGGGCCCCGCCGGATCGCGGACTCCAACTGCTTGCACTCGACCATGCCGTTGACCACCTGGACGAACACGACCTGCGACGTCGGCCGGAACGAATCCGTACCCCCCAATTGCATCGTGAACGGCTCGGCCTCGGTGGCGACCTCGCTCAGGTGGGCGATGGCGTCGTCGAGAGCATCGCGGCGCACGGACGTGGGAGGCAGCAGCGTCACGTGCGGCGGGATGACCGCGCCATGTACGTCGCCGGTGCGTCCGCGCCACCCGCGGATGACGCTGGCGTGCGGTTCGGGCAGGTCGATGACGACGCCGACCGTCACCGAACCCGGTGTGGGGCGGCTCATGGCCGGATCGGGGTGGCCGCTGGGGGCAGCAGGCCCACCGCGTCGTAGGCCTGCCGCAGGGTGGCGTCGGCCACCTCGTTGGCCCGCTCGGCCCCGCGGGCCAGGATGCGGTCGACCTCACCCGGGTCGTCGAGGAATTCGCGGGTGCGCCGGGCGACCGGGGTGGCGAACTCGACCATGGCCTCGGCCGTGGTGACCTTGAGCGTGCCGTAACCCTGCCCGTCGAGTGCAGCGGCGGCCTGCTCCGGCGATCGGTCGGTCACGGCGCCCAGGATCGACAGCAGGTTGGACACGCCCGGCTTCGCCTGCGGGTCGTAGCGGATCTCGGTCTCGGTGTCGGTGACCGCGCGCCGCAGCTTCTTGGTGATCACGCCCGGATCGTCCAGCAACCACAACGTGCCTGCGTCCGGACGCGACTTGCTCATCTTGGCGCTGGGATCCTGCAGGTCGAGGATCTTGGCCGTCTCGGCCGGGATGAACGCGTCGGGCACGGTGAACAGCGGGCCGTAGCGGTGGTTGAAACGTTCCGCCAGCGTCCGGGTCAGTTCCAGGTGTTGGCGCTGGTCCTCGCCCACCGGCACCCGATCGGCCTGGTACACGAGGATGTCGGCTGCCTGCAGGATCGGGTAGGTGAAGAGGCCGACGCCGACGTGTTCGCTCCCCGCGCGCGCCGACTTGTCCTTGAACTGGATCATCCGACCGGCCTCGCCGAAGCCGGTCAAGCACTCGAGGATCCACGACAGCTGGGGGTGGGCGGGCACGTGGCTCTGGATGAACAGGGTGCACCGGTCGGGATCGAGCCCGGCGGCGAGTAGCTGGGCCACGGCCGCCCGCGTGCGCTGCCTGAGCTCGGCCGGGTCGGGCGTCTCGAGGGTCAGCGCATGCAGATCGACGACGCAGTAAAACGCTTCATGGCTGTCCTGCAGCCCGACCCACTGCCGGACCGCGCCGAGATAGTTGCCCAGATGCAGGGAATCGGCCGTCGGCTGGATGCCGGACAGCACCCGCGGGCGGGCCGATGGTTCGGGGGGAGCCGCCGGTTGGATGACCGCTGCGCTCAGTTCGGGTTCCACGATCAGGGATTCTGGCATCTTCACCGATCGGCGCGAACCGGCGTCGCCTTGGCTGGGGATGGCGCCGGCTCCACCGGGTTTCGCGCGTCGGTGCCGGGGTCGCCGTGGGCGCCTTCCGGGCTGGCTTCGGGCGATGCCTGCCGGCCGCCGTTGCCCCCCGGCTTGGGGTTGGAACGGAACTGCAGCCGCCCGGCGCGGCGCCCGTCGACCGTGGTGACGGTGAGGGTGAAGCCCTCGCCCTCGGCCACATCGCCCACGTTGGGCAGGCGACCGAGGCGGGCCATGACGTAACCACCGGCCGTCTCGTAGGGCCCGGGCGGCAGGCTCTGCCCGGTGTGCTCGGCGAATTCGTCGAGGTTGCTCCGCGCGTCCACCTCGACCTCGCCACCGGCCAGGCGGCGCAAGCGCACCTTGTCCTCGTCGTACTCATCGCGGATGTCTCCGATGACTTCTTCGATCAGGTCCTCGAGGGTGACGATGCCGTCCGTGCCGCCGTACTCGTCCACCACGATGGCCAGGTGGTCACCGCCGCGGCGCATTTCCGACAGCGCGATCAGCACGTGCTTCGTACCGGGCAGCCGGGCCACCTCGCGCATGTGGTCGCGCACGGTTCGGGAGCGGTCGCCTTCTGCCAGCACCAGATCGCGGATGTGCACGAAGCCGATGACGTCGTCCTGGCTGCCGTCGATGACGGGGTAGCGGGAGTGCGGGGAGTCGAGCAGCGTCTTCACCGCGCGGCCGACGGACAGCCCGGCCTCGAGGAACACGACCTCGGTGCGCGGCAGCATGACCTCGCTGATGGTGCGCTCGCCCGCGGCGAACACGTCGTCGATCAGCCGGCGCTCGTCGTTGGACAGCGACTCGTGCGCGGCGACCAGCCCGCGCAGTTCGTCCTCGCTGATCGCGGTCTTGCCGGCGTTCGGGTCACCACCGAGCATGCGTACGACGAGGTCGGTGGACAGTGACAGCAGCCAGATGACCGGGCGGAAGAACGACGCCAGCCGGCCCAGGGCAGGTGCGAGCAACTTGGCCGCGGACTCGGGACGTTGCAGGCCGAGCCGTTTCGGGGCCAGCTCGCCGACGACCAACGTGACGAACGAGATGATCAACGTGACCCCGATGATGCCCACGGCGCTGGCCAGTCCCGACCCCATCCCGTGCTCGATCAGGGATTCCTTGGCGCTGTCGGACAGGGTGACCGCGCCGAACGCGCTGGACAGCAGGGCGGTGGAGGTGACGCCGATCTGGACGGTGGCCAGGAACCGGTTGGGATTGCTCACCAGCCGGGCCACCGCGCGACCGCGCTTGCTCTGCTCGGCCATCGCCCGGACCTGGCCCTCGCGCAAGGAGATCAACGAGATCTCGCCCGCCACGAAGATGCCCTCGACCACGATCAGGCCGAGCACGATGAGCACATTCACGACGACGGAACTCATCGCGCGCCGGTATGTCGACCAGGAGTCACCTCTCGAATTCTACGGGCGGCGCAGACAGCCGGTTCCGGACGAAGGTTTTGGTCAGTTGGCCCGCGTATGCGGGGTCAACTGACCCAAACCGAGCCCAACTCTGCTGAGGGCGTCGATGTGCCCGAAGTCGATTTCGTTGTTGGCGTCGTGGGCGGGGCGCGCCCCTTGCGCTGCCCACACCGACTTGGTCACGCCGGAGATCAACAACGTGCCGCGGTTGCAACAGAACAGCTCGCCGGTTTGCGGGGCGCGGTAGGCCGGGTGCTGCTCGGTGAGCACGAACTCCGCGCCCGGCGACGACAACGATGGCCCAGGCGGAGGAGGAGAGCGGTACCGGGTTTGTACCGCCGACGACGACAACGCCGCCCGTGATCCTGGCGTCGGCGAAGGCGGTGATCAGGATCGCGGCGGGCAAGGCGGAGGAGGAGAGCGGTACCGGGTTTGTACCGCCGACGACGACAACGCCGCCCCCCGTGATCCTGGCGCCGCCTAGACGCCCCAGTTGGGGCGCAGGGGCATGTGAGCGTCACCGTGGTCGCCGACGCGGACGCCGAGGATCTGGTGCAGCTCGATGGCTCGGCGCTCGAAGCCGAGACGGGAGCCGGCCATGTACAGCCGCCAGACCCGGGCCCGGGGCTCACCGACCTCGCGGACCGCGTCGTCCCAGGTGGCGTCCAGGTTCTCGCCCCAGCCGGCCAGCGTCTTCGCGTAGTGCTCACGCAGGTTCTCCTCGTGGCGTACCTCGAAGCCCGCGTCCTGCATGGCCGAGGTGATCACGCCTGCAGCCTCGAGCTCGCCGTCAGGAAAGACGTAGCGGTCGATGAAGCCCTTGCTCTTGACGCCTTCGGTAGTGGTCGGACGGGTGATGCAGTGGTTGAGCAGGCGGCCGTGCGGGACGAGCTTGCCGTACAGGAACGAGAAGTAGTCCGGTAGCGCCTTGGCTCCGATGTGCTCGGTCAGCCCGATGGAGGACACCGCGTCGAAGCCTTCCTCGGTGACGTCGCGGTAGTCCTGATAGCGCACCTCGGCCCGGTCGGCCATGTTCTGCTGGGCGATCTCCTTGGCCGCCCATTCGGCCTGCCGTTGCGACAACGTGACCCCGAGCGCGGTGACGCCGTAGTGGCGTACCGCGTGGCGGACCATGCCGCCCCAGCCGCAGCCGACGTCGAGCAGGCGCATGCCCGGTTGCAGACCGAGCTTGCGGCAGACCAGGTCGTACTTGTGGTCCTGGGCCTCCTCCAGCGTCGCGTCCGCGGTGGGGTAGCACGCGCAGGTGTAGGTCATCGACGGGCCGAGGACCTTCTCGTAGAACTCGTTCGAGACGTCGTAGTGGTGGCTGATCGCTTCCGCGTCCCGCGACTTGGAGTGCCGGAAGCCGTTGAGAACGCGCCGGCGACCGTATTCGATCTCCGGCGGCGGCACCCACCGCAGCGCCAGCGGATCGAGGTTGCGCACGGTGTCGAGCTTGTCGCGCCAGGAGATCTGGGCGATGTTGTCCGACCACATCGCGCTCAACGCAGTGTAGATGTCGCCCTCGAGATCGAGCTCGCCGGCGACGTATCCGCGGGCCAGGCCGAGCGAACCCGGTGCGGTGATCAGGTAGGACAGCGCCTTCGGGCTGCGCACCACCACCGTGGCCACCGGGTCGGCCGGGCCCGCGGAACTCCCGTCGTAGGCCCTGATCCCGAGCGGGGCGTGGCCAATGGCTCTGTGCAGGACATCAGCGAGTGCTCTAGCCATGGGGCCAACTACCTCCGGGCAACCGTTTTGTCGTAGAGATCGAGCAGGCGGCCGTCGGGATCATAGGTCGCGCGCACACGGGAATAGGTATCACCCCCGTACGTCGACCAGAATTCCTCCGGCGGGTAATAAGACGTGGAATAGAGCGATTTTCTTCCCCCGAGCGCGGCGACTTTACGCTCTATGGCCCGATTGTGGAACCCGTCACGTTCGCCGAGCGGCAGGGCCACGCTGGACCAGAAGCCGATGTTGACGTACGTGACGGCCGGGTCCAGCGGATACAGGCTCCATGTGACGTCGGGATCGCGCTGGCGCAACGGGCACATCCAGACCGGCTCGATCCCGGTCGTGGCGTCCAGGAACCGCAAGAACTCGGGCACCCGGTCGATCGGCACCTCGATGTCCTGGACGACCTCCTCGCGCTCGGGGCGCCCGTGCCAGCGCTCCAGCCGCTCGGCGAAGCGGACCCGGCGGTTCAGGGCGATGAGCTTCCAGTAGAAGTCCGAACGGCGCCACCGGCCCGGCCAGATCCGGCGCAGCCGGGGGTTCTGCGCCCCGAACGCGCGCGAGCACCAGAACCAGTCGGTGTCCCAGCGCCACAGGTAGTCGGACGTGGTCAGCCAGTCGTGCTTGGTTCCAGCATCGTCCGCGGCCTGGATCGAGCGGTAGAAGATCTGCTGGCCGGTGTAGTCCGAGACGTAGGGCGCGGTCTGGGCGAACGCAGCCAGGCTCAGGTAGACCTCGTCGCCGCTGAACCAGGTGCCGTCTACGAAATCGACCTGCTCGCCGTCGTGGCTGCGCGCAGCGCAGATGTCGGCCAGTGCGGTCGTAGCGGACTCGGCGTCGGCGAAGCGCAGGTGCCTCAGGTGGACGAAGCCCGGCACCGGTTCGAGCTCGATCCGCAACCGCAACGCGTAACCCAGGCTGCCAAAGCTGTTGGGGAACGCGAAGAACAGCTCCCGATGCTCGTTGTCGGCCCGGGCGGTGACGACCTCCCCGCCGCCGGTGAGGATGTCCAGCTCGATCACCGACTCGTGCGGGCAGCCGTTGCGGAACGACGTCGACTCGATGCCCAGGCCGGTGACCGCGCCGCCCAGGGTGATGGTCTTGAGCTGGGGCACGACCAATGGCATCAGCCCGTGCGCGAGGGTGGCCGCAACCAGGTCCTCGTAGGTGGTCATGCCGCCGACGTCCGCGGTGCGGGCGGCGGTGTCGATGCTGATGACGCCGTCGAACAGCGCGGCATCGAGCGTGCCCGGCGACTTCTCGCGCGGGCGGAACAGGTTGGACGTCTGCTTGCGAAGGCGCACCTTCGTGCCGGGCGCGAGGGCGGCCAGCTCGGCCCGGATCCGCTCGACCCGGGCCGGGTAGTCGCCGATCTCCCGCGCGAGCGCTGCTGTGGCGGTTACGCCGACACCGCCTTGCTCAGATTGGCGTCGATCGCGGCCAGGAAGTCCTCGGTGGTCAGCCAGGGCGCGTCGCGGCTGATGAGCAGGGCCAGATCCTTGGTCATCTGCCCGCTCTCCACCGTCTCCACGCAGACCCGCTCCAGGGTCTCGGCGAACGCGGTGACCTCAGGCGTGCCGTCCAGCAGTCCGCGGTGCTTCAGCCCGCCGGTCCAGGCGAAGATCGACGCGATCGGGTTGGTCGACGTGGGCTGGCCGGCCTGGTGCTGGCGGAAGTGGCGGGTGACGGTGCCATGGGCGGCCTCGGCCTCCACGGTCTTGCCGTCGGGCGTCATCAGCACCGAGGTCATCAGCCCGAGCGAACCGAAGCCCTGGGCCACGGTGTCGGACTGGACGTCGCCGTCGTAGTTCTTGCAGGCCCAGACGTAGCCGCCCTCCCACTTGAGCGCGGCGGCGACCATGTCGTCGATCAGGCGGTGCTCGTAGGTGATTCCGGCGGCGGCGAAGTCGGCCTCGAACTCAGCGGCGAACACCTCGGCGAAGATGTCCTTGAACCGGCCGTCGTAGCCCTTGAGGATCGTGTTCTTGGTCGAGAGGTAGACCGGGTAGTTGCGGTTGAGGCCGTAGCGCAGTGAGGCGCGGGCGAAGTCGCGGATCGAGTCGTCCAGGTTGTACATGGCCATGGCCACGCCCGGGCCGGGGAACTCGAACACGTTCAGGTCGATGGGCTCGCTGCCGTCCTCGGGCTGGAACTTCAACGTGAGCGTGCCCTTGCCCGGCACCTTCATGTCGGTCGCGCGGTACTGGTCACCGAAGGCGTGCCGTCCGATCACGATCGGTTTCGTCCAACCCGGCACCAGGCGGGGGACGTTGCTCATGATGATCGGCTCGCGGAAGACGACGCCGCCGAGGATGTTGCGGATCGTGCCGTTGGGCGAGCGCCACATGCTCTTCAGGCCGAACTCCTCGACCCGGGCCTCGTCCGGGGTGATGGTGGCGCACTTGACCCCGACGCCGTGCCGCTTGATCGCGTTGGCCGCGTCCACCGTCACCTGGTCGTCGGTCTCGTCGCGGTGCTCGATGCCCAGGTCGTAGTACTCGAGGTCGACGTCGAGGTACGGATGGATCAGCCGGTCCTTGATGAACTGCCAGATGATGCGCGTCATCTCGTCACCGTCGATCTCGACGACGGTGCCTTCGACCTTGATCTTCGACATACGGGCGGCCTCCTGGGGCGGGCGATCTCGGTCGATCTCCCGGGAACAACCTATCGAGACCGTGGACGGCCGTTGCCGTCGGTCGTCGGGAAGGGGCCTGGGTCACGCCGCCGGTGCCGTGCGCCGGGGCGTCGCGCGTGGCTTCGGCTGCGGCATCATGGGGCGGGTGAGCTCTCCCCCCGATGCCGCGGCCGACCTCGACCGGGGCGTTCGCGAGGTCCTGGCCGGGCTGAGCGCCGCAGCCGGGTCGGACGCGCTGGCCCGTTTCGAGGTGATGGCGGCGAGCCGGCACCTGGACCTGCAGGCCCGGCGGATGCGCGCCCGCGGGCAGGGGCACTACACGATCGGTTCGGCCGGGCACGAGTCCAACGCACTGGTGGCCGCCGCCACCCGGGTGGGCGACCCGGCCCTGCTGCACTACCGCTCCGGCGGGTTCTACCTGGAACGGTCCCGCCAGGCCGGGCGGCCGCTTGCTGACGGGGTGCGCGACGTGCTGGCCAGCATGATGGGCGCCGTGATCGACCCGGCCTCGGGCGGGCGGCACAAGGTGTTCGGCAACCCGGCGCTGGCCATCATTCCGCAGACCTCCACCATCGCCTCGCACCTGCCCCGCGCGGTCGGGGTGGCGTTCGCGATCGACCGGGCCCGCGCCCTGGACCTTCCCACGCGCTGGGCGGCCGACGCCATCGCGGTGACCAGCTTCGGCGACGCCAGCCTGAACCACTCCACCGCCGTCGGCGCGCTCAACGCGGCCGGCCACTTCGTGCAGAGCGGGTTCGGCCTGCCGATCCTGTTCGTCTGCGAGGACAACGGGCTGGGCATCTCGGTGTCCTCACCGCAGGGTTGGGTCGAGCAGGCGGCGCAACGTCCCGGGGTGCGCTACGCCTACGCCGACGGCGACGATCCGGACGCGGTGCTGAAGGTTGCGCACGACCTGGTGGCAGAGATCCGCACCACCCGCCGCCCCGGGCTGCTGCACCTGCGCACGGTGCGCTTCCTCGGCCACGCCGGCACCGACGTCGAGAGCACCTACCGGCTACCGGCCGAGCTGCGGGCCGACCTCGAGCGCGACCCGATCGTCGCCCTGGCCCGTTCCGCGAGCGCGGCGCCGGGTTCGGTCGACCTGGCCCGTCGTTACGACGAGGTGGGCGCCCTGGTCGCGGGCCTGGCCGACGACCTGACCGGCGCGGCCACGTTGACGTCGCGGGCGGCGGTGATGGCGCCGCTGGTCGGGGCGGCGTTCGATCAGGCGCCGCTCGATCCGGCGCCAGCACCGTTGGCAGGCCCGTCCCAGCGCCGCGATGCGTTCGGCGGGCGGCTGCCCGAGGACGCGGGCGAATTGACGTTGGCCCAGACCATCAACGCCGCCCTGACCGACGCCCTGGCCGCCCGGCCCGAGCTGCTGGTCTTCGGCGAGGACGTCGGGCGCAAGGGCGGCGTCTACGGGGTCACCCGGACGCTGGCCCAGCGGTTCGGCGTAGCCCGGGTGTTCGACACGCTGCTCGACGAGCAGACGATCCTCGGCCTCGGGCTCGGGCTGGGGCTCAGCGGCCTGCTCCCGGTTCCCGAGATCCAGTACCTGGCCTACCTGCACAACGCCGAGGACCAGCTCCGCGGTGAGGCGGCCAGCCTGCGCTTCTTCTCCGCCGCCACATACACGAACCCGATGGTGGTGCGTCTGGCCGGGTTGGCCTACCAGAAGGGCTTCGGCGGCCACTTCCACAACGACAACGCGGTGGCCGTGCTGCGCGACATCCCCGGCCTGCTCGTGGCCGTGCCCGCCCATCCCGAGGACGCGGCGCCGCTACTGCGGGCGTGCCTCGACGCGGCCGCCACGGACGGGCGGGTGGCCGTCTACCTCGAACCGATCGCGCTCTACCACGAACGTGACCTGCACGAGCCGGGCGATCGCGGTTGGCTGGCGCCCTACTCCACCGCCGGTACCGCGTCGGTGGGGCGCGGCCGGCTGCACGGTGACGGGCCCGATCTGAGCTTGATCACCTTCGGCAACGGGCTGCGGATGAGCCTGCGGGTGGCGCAACGGTTGGCCGAGGACGGGTTCGGCGTGCGGGTGCTCGACCTGCGCTGGATCGCACCGCTGCCGGTCGAGGACATCCTGCACGCCGCGCGCGCCACCGGACGGGTGCTGGTCGTCGACGAGACCCGGCACGCCGGCGGCGTCGGCGAGGGGGTGCTCACCGCGCTGGTGGAGAACGGTTTCCGCGGCGAGATGGCCCGGGTGTCCAGCGCGGACAGCTTCATCCCGCTCGGCGACGCGGCCGACCTCGTCCTGCTCGGCGAGGACGAGATCGAAGCCGCCGCCCGCGCGCTGTTGCCGTCCTAGAAGCTGAGGCGGAGGTCAGCCGAGCAGGCCGAGTGCCTTCACCGCGTCGCGTTCCTCGACCAGTTCGGCCGCGCTGGCGTCGATGCGGGAACGGGAGAAGTCGTCGATCTCCAGGCCCCGGACGATCTGCCAGTCACCGCCGCTGGTCGTGACCGGGAACGAGGAGATGATGCCCTCGGGCACGCCGTAGGAACCGTCTGACGGCACGCCCATCGAGACCCAGTCACCGTCGGGCGTGCCCAGCATCCAGTCGCGCACGTGGTCGACCGCGGCGCTGGCCGCGCTGGCTGCGGAGCTGGCGCCACGCGCCTCGATGATGGCGGCACCGCGCTTCTGCACGGTGGGGATGAAGTCGGTCTCCAGCCAGTTCTGGTCGGCGACGACCTCGGCCGCCGCCCGCCCGTTGATCTGCGCGTGGGTGATGTCGGGGTACTGGGTGGCCGAGTGGTTGCCCCAGACCGTCATCCGGGTGATGTCGGTGACGGCCACGCCGGCCTTCTTGGCCAGCTGGCCCTTGGCCCGGTTGTGGTCCAACCGCATCATGGCCGTGAACCGGCCGGCCGGCACGCCGTGAGCGTTGGTGGCCGCGATCAGGGCGTTGGTGTTGGCCGGGTTGCCGGGCACGAGCACCCGCAGGTCGTCGGCGGCGTTCTCGGCCAGCGCCTGGCCCTGGACGGTGAAGATCGCGCCGTTGGCTTCGAGCAGATCGCCGCGCTCCATGCCCTTGGTACGCGGGCGCGCACCAACGAGCAGGGCCAGGTTGACTCCGTCGAACACCGTGGCCGCGTCGTCGCCGGTGATGACGTCGGTGAGCAACGGGAACGCGCAGTCGTCTAGCTCCATGACCACACCGTCGAGGGCCTTGAGCGCCGGGGTGATCTCCAGCAGATGCAGCTGGATCGGCGTGTCCGGGCCGAGCATCTCGCCGCTCGCGATCCGGAACAACAGGCTGTAGCCGATCTGTCCCGCCGCTCCGGTAACCGCTACTTTGACCGGCTGCACGCTCACGACATCCTCCTGCATGTTGGGCACAGATGCGGTGGGCATCCGGAATGGCACGTTACCGCGCAAGCGTGGGCGGCCCGGGGCGGCGTAGTGGCGCGGGCGGTCAGCCGTTCGGCAGGAGCAGACCGGCGACCATGATGGCCAGGCCCAACGTCAGGTAACAGAACACGTCGAACCCGCGGTGACGCACGGCCAGCAGGCCGGCCTGGCGTTCGGTCACCGCTGCGCGCAACAGCCCGCCCAGCACCACCGCCAGCCCGATCACCTCGACCCCCCGGCGCCAATGAAACGTGGCGTACGCGAGGCCGCCCGCAGCGACCAGAAGCACCAGCAGGAACGGCGCGTCGCGCAGGTCCCGGGTCCGAAAGGCCGTCACGAAAGATCAGCCATCGGATTTCAGGCCGTCCGGCCGGCGGCGCGCTCGGCGATGTCGACGACGTTGGTGAGCAACATGGCCCGGGTCATCGGCCCGACGCCGCCCGGGTTGGGCGCGACGAAGCCGGCGACCTCGGCCACGGCGGCGGCGACGTCACCGGCGATCTTTCCGTTCACGCGGCTGACCCCGACGTCGAGCACGGCGGCGCCGGGCTTGACCATGTCGGCGGTGATCAGACCGGGCGAGCCGGCCGCGGCCACGACGATGTCGGCCGCGCGCACGTGGGTCGTCAGGTCGCGGGTGCCGGTGTGGCACAACGTCACGGTCGCGTTCTCGCTGCGGCGGGAGAGAATGAGCCCGAGCGGACGGCCCACCGTGATGCCGCGGCCGACGATGACGACGTTGGCGCCGTTCATCTGCACATCGAAACGACGCAGCAGCTCGACGATGCCGTGCGGCGTGCAGGGCAGCGGCGCGTCCTCACCGAGCACGAGCCGGCCCAGGTTCATCGGATGCAGACCGTCGACGTCCTTGCCCGGCTCGACCAGCTCCAGCACCCGGTACTCGTCCAACCCGGACGGCAGCGGGAGTTGGACCAGGAATCCGGTGCAGGCCGGGTCCGCGTTCAGTTCGGCGACGACGGCCTCGACCTCGGCCTGCGTGGTCGTGGCCGGCAGCTCACGCTGGACGCTGGCGATGCCGATCTCGGCGCAGTCCTTGTGCTTGGCCGCGACGTACCACCGGCTGCCCGGGTCGTCACCAACCAGAACCGTGCCCAGGCCCGGCACGACACCATGGTCGCGCAGGGCCTGGACACGGTCCGCGAGCTCGAGTTTTATCGTGGCCAGCGTGGCCCTGCCGTCGAGGATGGTGGCGCGCACGGCCCCATCCTCTCAGCTAGGCCTCCAGGACTGTGGTCAGCTCCGACCGGTCAGCTCTGCGGCGGGTTGACCGGCGGGTAGTAACCCGGCGCAGCGCCGAAGCCTTCCGGCACGGGTGCGGCGGCGGTGGGTGCGGTGGGTGCGGCGGTCGCACCGGGCTTGAGCACGGCGACAGCGCCGGCGGCGACGAGCAGCACGGCGCCGAGCAACAGCGCGTACAGCCCCGGCTGCGGGTTCTTCTGCAGCGTCGCGCCGAGGGTCTTGACCAACCTGGCCGTGGCGTCCCAGTCCTTGTAGTGGTGCGTCACCAGCACGAAGGAAAGCAGACCGAGCACGAGGGCGATCGCCCCGGCCACGATGGACTGGCTGGCCAGCGCCCGCGTCGGGTTCGGCGAGCCAGCGAAGCGGCTGTTGGGCTTGCCGCGCATGGCCTGGAACCACAGCACCGCGAACAGGATCAACAGCACCGGCGCCGCGACGAGGAAGAAGAAGCCGCTCCACGCGTGGTAGCTGGTGCCGAGGTCAGTGCGGCCGTCGATCGGCTTGCTCAGGTTGGGCGAGTACCAGGGCAGCACGAGGGCAAGCAGGCCCAGCACGCCGGCCGCGACCGGAACCCAGCCGATCGGGCCGGGCTGGGCCGCTACCGCGCCGGGCATCGCCTGGGGCGGGGGCGGCGGTGGGGTGACGAAGTTGGACACGGGAATCTCCAGATCAGTGCGCGGGATCGTCCCGCCGGTCGTTCGGTCGTGATGATCTACCCGGCGCGGCGGCCTTCAAACCTCCCGCGCCGGCCCGGTTCAGTGGGCGAAGTGGCGGGTGCCGGTGAAGTACATCGCCACGCCGGCCTTCTGGGCGGCGGCCACAGCGAGGTCGTCGCGCACCGACCCGCCGGGCTGGACGACGGCGCGCACGCCCGCGTCGAGCAGGATCTCCAGGCCGTCCGGGAACGGGAAGAACGCGTCCGATGCCGCCACCGAACCGGCCGCGCGCTCGCCGGCCCGCGACACGGCCAGGCGGGACGAGTCCACCCGGTTGACCTGGCCCATGCCCACTCCCACCGAGGCTCGGTCGTGGGCGAGCAGGATCGCGTTGGACTTCACCGCCCGCACGGCCCGCCAGGCGAAGACCAGATCGGCCAACGTGGCGTCGTCGGCGGGCTGGCCTGCGGCCAATGTCCAGGTCGACGGATCGTCACCGGGCGCGTCGATGCGGTCGGCCGTCTGGGCCAGCACCCCGCCGGAGATCTGGCGCAGTTCTACGTGCGCAGCCAGATCCCGCGGTGGCGCCACCAGGACGCGCAGGTTCTTCTTGGCCGCCAGCTTCTCGGCCACCCCGTCCGCGTAGGAGGGCGCGACGATGACCTCGGTGAAGATGCCGCTCAGCTGGTCGACCAGCGTCGTCGTCACCTCGGCGTTCGTGGCGATGACGCCACCGAAGGCGCTGACCGGGTCGCAGGCGTGGGCCTTGGCGTGGGCGTCGGCCACGTCCGTGCCGAGCGCGATGCCGCACGGGTTGGCGTGCTTGATGATCGCGACGCACGGCGCGTCCGGCCCGAAGTCGTAGGCGGCCCGGTAGGCGGCGTCGGCGTCCACGTAGTTGTTGAAGCTCATGTCCTTGCCCGAGAGCTGTTCGGCCTGGGCCAGCCCGCGGCCCTCGGGGTCGACGTAGAGCGCGGCCCGCTGGTGCGGGTTCTCGCCGTAGCGCAGGATGGCCGCGCGTTCCCAGTCTCGCCCGAGCCAGCCGGGGAAGCCGCTGCCCTCGTCGTCGGGGGTGACGGCCGAGCCGAGCCAGCCGGCCACGGCGATGTCGTAGCTGGCCGTGTGCCGAAACGCCCGCGCCGCCAGCGCCTGCCGCTCGGCCAGGTCGAACCCGCCGGAACTCACTGCGGCCAGGACGGCGGCGTAGCTGCCCGGTTCGACGACGATGGCCACCGAGCCGTGGTTCTTGGCGCTGGCCCGGACCATGGACGGCCCGCCGATGTCGATCTGCTCGATGGCTTCGGCCTGCGTCGCGCCCGCCGCCACGGTCTGGCGGAACGGGTAGAGGTTGGAGACGACGAGCTGGAACGTGTCTATGCCGAGGCCGGCAATGGTGTCCAGGTGGGCCTCGTCGCTCTGGTCGGCCAGCAGGCCGGCGTGGATGTGCGGGTGCAGCGTCTTCACCCGGCCGCCGAGGATCTCCGGGAAGCCGGTGACGTCCTCGACCGCGGTGACGTCCAGGCCGAAGCCGCGGATGGTGGCCGCGGTCGAGCCGGTGGACACGATCTCCACGCCGGCGGCGGCCAGGCCGCGGGCCAAATCCTCCAGCCCGGTCTTGTCGTAGACACTGACCAGGGCGCGCCGGATGACAATCCGGTTCTCAGGCATGTTCGATCTCCTCGATCAGACGCCGCAGCGTCTCGACGTACAGCGGTTTCTCGGCCGCCTGGATGCGGGCGAACAGGGTGTCGACGGTGTCGCCGTCCTCGACCGGCACGGCGACCTGGGCCAGGATCGGCCCGGAATCCATACCGGCATCGACCAGATGAACGGTGGCGCCGGCCAGCTTGACCCCGGCGTCCAACGCGGCCCGCACCGCCCGTGCGCCTACTCCCGGGAACGACGGCAGCAGCGCGGGGTGGGTGTTGACGACGCGGAACCGTTCCACCAGACCGGCGTCGAACAATCGCATGAAGCCGGCCAGCACGACCAGGTCCGGCTCGTAACCGGCCAGGGCCGCCTCGAACGCCCGGTTCCACGTGGTGCGGTCGGTGTACTCGGCGAACGGGACGACGAACGTCTCCACCCCGGCCGCGGTGGCCCGGCCCAGCGCGGCGCAGTCCCGGTCGGCACCGAGGGCGACCACGCGGGACCCGAGCGCGTCCAGGACGGCCTGGGCCGTGGTCCCGCTGCCCGAAGCCAGAACGACCAACCGGGCGGGCACAGCGCCGACCCTACCGACCCCGCTGCGGCCGGCCGCCACGTGAGCAAGCCGCGACCTCAGGACGCGTTGGCCTGGGGTTGGTCGGGCTCCTCGGTCGCGTGGTCCTCCTTGCTCGCAGCACTTCGCAGTGCTCCCGCCACCGCTCGCAGCGCCCGCCGGGTGGACGGCACTGGTCCGGCCGCGTCGTCCAGCGCAACGGTTTCGTCCTGGCCTTCGGCGTCGGGGACGCTGTCGTCCTTGGCCTGGCGGCCGGCGTCCGTGGCCTGGCGGGCAGCGTCCTTGGCTTGGTGGCCGGCGTCCGTGGCCTGGTGGCCGGCGTCCTTGGCCCGGTGGCGAGCGAACAGCCGGCGCGCGCCGACGGTGGCCACGGACACCAATGCGACCTCGACCAGCACGGCTAGCCCGATCCGCACGGGCGATGCGCCCACCGTCTGCAAACGGTGCGAGCCAAGCGGGCCACCGGCGAGCGCGGTGAGCACGCCGAGAACGACGGCGGCGACGGCGCCACTGCCCACCGCCGTACCGAGCGCGACCGGCCAGCGCAGTTCGACCGTCTCCCGGGCCGCGATGACCCCGGCGGCAACCCCGGCGCCGAGCACGGTCAGGGCCAGCAGGGCGAGGACGGTAAGCGAGGCGTGTTCACCGTCCGGCAACCCGGCCAGCACGGGGAACGCCGGCACCAGTCCGCCGTGCCCGCCGAACGGGGCGTAGGTGGAGTGCTCGCCGACGGCGAACCCCGGTCCGGCCAGGTACGACGTTGCCGCCATCACCGCGTTGGGCGCGGCGAGCGTGTCACCCACCGCGACCGGCAACCCGGACAGGCCCCGTCCCATCCCCCGGGTCAGGTCCAGGAAGCGACCAAGGTGCAGCACGCTCGACCCCAGGGCCAGAAGCACTCCGCCGGCCAGGAAGGCGCAGGTCGCCGCCACCCCGGCCTTGGCCGCACCACGCACTGGCCCGGGGAGTGTTCGCCAGTACTGGGCCCCGACCGGCGTCAGCGTCAACGCCACCGAACCGAAGCCGACCAGACCCACCGACACCGATCCCAGCGCCACCGCGACCGGCGACGCGGACGAGCGCCCGACCACGGCGTAGAAGCTGACCAGCGTCGTGGTGACGGCGTAACTGGCGATCTGGACGGCCGTCAGTTCGAGCACCCGCCGCCGCCCCACCGCACCTTCGGAGGGCGCCCCGACGACCGCCGGCAGCGCCCAGAGGACCCGCCCCGAGCGTCGGCTCAGGTACACGGCGAACCAGGTCAGCCCGAGCGGGATGAAGCCGATGCCGACGCCGTCGATCCGTACCCCGCCGTGCTGGGCGGCCAGGAACGCGAGCAGGCCGCCGCGCACGGTGGACCCGGACGTCCCGGTGGCTGCGGCGTCCGGAACCCACATGGCCAGCGCGACGACGACGGAGACGAAGAAACCAAGGGCCGCAGCGCCGAAACCGGTCCACACCGCCGCCATCCGGGCTCGGTCCGCGAACAGCGACGGGATGCCACCGGCCTCGAGCGTGTCCTCGAGGTCGTCTCCCGGCGGGGCGGTGACCGACGCACGAGTACTCACCCAAGCAGGCTGTCAAGGCCGCGCACGCCCCGGCGGCAGGCGCGCCGCGTTCGGAGTCCGCCGCGGGCAAGCCGGCCGGCAAACGAAACCGCCGCGGCACCCGGGAACGGGTACCGCGACGGCGCGTTTTCCGATGGACTGCTACTGCTGGGCGGTACTACTGCTGGGGGGGATACCCACCCTGTTGCCACTGCTGCGGGGGGTTGCCGCCGCCGCCGCTCTTCTCCCAGGGCAGCTTTCCGCCGGTCGCCTGCAACCGCAGGAATGCCAGCACCGCCCCGGCGATCGTCAGCAGGAGGCAGACCCAGTAGCCGAAACCGTGTCCGAAGCTGACCTTGAACCCGACTGAACTGACCGAGGCGAACTTTGGATGCAGCACCAGAGCCAGGATCTCGAGTACGGCCGCGGCCGCGAAGAGATAGAGCGCCAGAAGCCTCGGCGGGACGGGTCCCGGGATCGCGATCTGCGGGGCAAACAGAATCAGCCCGACAATGACGGTGCCGGCCAGCGCCGCGATGATGCCGAGCCAGCCGATGAAGCCGCCGCCGAAGACGTCGTGCCAGGCGGAGTAACTCTGCGAACCGCCCCCGAGCCCACCTGTTCCCGACACTGATGCCCGGTAGTACGAGATGAACGAGAACAGCACCGTCAGCACGCCGGCTGCGAAAAGCGCCCAATCCAGCGGGTCGACCGACTTCGGGTCGAACTTCGCACCACTACTGGGCGAGCCATACGGCGAGTTCTGGGGTGCTGCGTACTGTCCCGGCGGCGGGCCGTACTGGCCAGGCGGCGGTCCGCCGTACTGGCCGGGCGGGGGTCCGCCGAACTGGCCGGGCGGGGGTCCGCCGAACTGGCCGCCCTGCTGCGGGCCACCGGGCGGCGGTCCACCGGGAGGCGGTCCGCCGTAGGGAGGAGGAGGCGGCGGTCCGCCGAAAGGAGGAGGAGGCGGGGGCCCACCGAACTGCCCCGGGCCACCCGGCTGACCACCAGAAGGTGGCGGTCCGCCGTACGGCGGCGGCGGCGGGGGTCCACCGAACTGCCCGGGACCACCCGGCTGGCCACCCGAAGGCGGCGGTCCGCTGGGCGGCGGTCCGCTGGGCGGCGGTCCGCTGGGCGGCGGTGGCGGCAGGGCAGACGAGCTGCCGCTGGGCGGACCGTCGCCTTCCGACCCCGACGGGCTGTTGAAATCGCTCACGGACTGTCTCCTCGCTCACCGGGCGGCGCGGGGCCACGCGGAAGTTGTGTGTTTCCCGTGCCCAGAACCTAGCGAATACCCG
>CAXULW010000028.1:0-52206 GCA_964252015.1 uncultured Jatrophihabitantaceae bacterium
GGACGATCCAGAACGACATCCTCAAGGAGTTCATGGTCCGCAACACCTACATCTATCCGCCCGCGGCATCGATGCAGATCGTGTCGGACATCTTCCGCTACACGGCGGCGCGGATGCCGCGGTTCAACTCGATCTCGATCTCGGGCTATCACATCCAGGAGGCCGGGGCGACGGCCGATCTCGAGCTGGCCTACACGTTGGCCGACGGGGTGGAGTACGTGCGGGCCGGGTTGGCCGCGGGCCTGGACGTCGACGAGTTCGCGCCGCGACTGTCGTTCTTCTGGGGCATCGGCATGAACTTCTTCATGGAGGTGGCCAAGCTACGGGCGGCGCGGCTGTTGTGGGCGCGGCTGATGGCGCCGTTCACTCCGACCAATGCCAAGTCGTCGATGCTGCGCGCGCACTGCCAGACCTCTGGGTGGTCGCTCACCGCTCAGGACGTGTACACCAACGTCGTCCGCACCTGCGTAGAGGCGATGGCCGCGACGCAGGGCGGGACGCAGTCGCTGCACACCAACGCCCTGGACGAGGCGTTGGCGCTGCCGAGCGAGTTCTCGGCCCGGATCGCGCGCAACACCCAGTTGCTGTTGCAGCAGGAGTCGGGCACGACCACGCCCATCGACCCGTGGGGCGGCAGCTTCTACGTCGAGAAGCTCACCCACGACCTGGCCGAACGGGCCTGGGCCCACATCAGCGAGGTCGAGGCCGCCGGCGGGATGGCCAAGGCGATCGAGGAGGGCCTGCCCAAGCTGCGCATCGAGGAAGCTGCGGCCCGCACCCAGGCCCGCATCGACTCCGGCCGGCAGCCGGTGATCGGCGTCAACAAGTACCGCTTGGCCGTCGAGGACGACCTCGACGTGCTCCGCGTCGACAACACCGCGGTGCGCGCGGCCCAGGCGGCCAAGCTGGACCGACTACGCGCCGAACGTGACGAGGCCGCCTGCCGCGCCGCCCTGGCCGCGCTCACCGCTGCGGCGCGGGCGGCGGCGGACGGGACCCGCGGTGACGGGCCGGACGGCATCCGCGCGACCGGGCCGGGCGGTCCGGGTGACGGGCTGGAGGACAACCTGCTCGCGCTGGCCGTGGACGCCGCTCGGGCCCACGCCACGGTCGGGGAGATCTCGGACGCACTCGAGATCGTCTACGGTCGCCACGCCGGCACCGTGCGCACGATCTCCGGCGTGTACCGGGAGGAGGCGGGAGCCGTGGTCTCGATCGACGACGCCCGCGCCGCCACCGATACGTTCGCCGAAGCCCACGGCCGGCGCCCACGGATCCTGGTGGCCAAGATGGGCCAGGACGGCCACGACCGCGGCCAGAAGGTGATCGCCACCGCCTTCGCCGACCTGGGCTTCGACGTCGATGTCGGCCCGCTGTTCCAGACCCCGGCCGAGGTCGCCCGCCAGGCGGTGGAGGCCGACGTGCACATCGTCGGCGTCAACACCCTGGCCGCCGGGCACCGCACCCTCGTCCCCGCCCTGCGCGACGAACTGGCCGCGCAGGGTCGCGGCGACATCCTCATCGTGGTCGGCGGCGTCATACCGCCCCAGGACTTCGACGCGCTCCGAGCCGCCGGAGCAGCGGCCATCTTCGGCCCCGGGACGGTCCTGGCCGAGGCCGCGCTGGAGCTGCTGCCGCTGCTGGCCGATGCCTGAAGGTTTTGGTCACCCGCCACCGCATACGAGTGTGGGTGACCAAAACCGGTTGCTCGAACGGGTCCTGGGCGGCGAGCGGGCGGCGGTCGCCCAGGCGGTCACCCTGGTCGAGTCGCGCCACGAGGGCCACCGCGCGGGCGCTGAACAGCTCCTGGCCGCGTTGCTGCCCCACACCGGCGGCGCCGTCCGCGTCGGCATCACCGGCGCACCCGGCGTCGGCAAGTCCACGTTCATCGACACCCTGGGCCGGGCTCTGATCAAGCACGGACATCGGGTGGCCGTGCTCGCCATCGACCCGTCCTCGGTGCGCTCCGGCGGCAGCATCCTCGGCGACCGGACCCGGATGGGGCGGCTGGCCGCTGATCCGGGCGCGTTCGTCCGTCCATCACCCAGCGCCGGGACGCTCGGCGGGGTCGCCCGGGCCACCCGCGAGACGCTCCTGGTGATGGAGGCGGCCGGGTACGACGTGGTCCTGATCGAGACGGTCGGCGTCGGACAGTCCGAGTTCTTGGTGGCCGGAATGGTCGACACGGTGCTGCTGCTGACCCTGGCCCGCACCGGCGATTCGTTGCAGGGCATGAAGCGCGGCATCCTCGAAGTCGCCGACGTCATCGCGGTCAACAAGGCCGACGGCCCGGCCGAAGCGGACTCGAAACACGCGGCCCGGGAGCTCATCGCGGCGCTGCGGCTGTTGCGCGGTGACGACGGGGACTGGCCGGCCCGCGTGCTCACCTGCAGCGGCCGCGACGATTCCGGGGTGGACGCAGTGTGGCGGGCAGTGGAGGCGCATCAGGCCCAGTTGCTGACGGACGGAGCGCTCGACGCCCGCCGCGCCGAGCAGTCGGTGGACTGGCTGCGGGCCATGGTGCGCGAACGTGTGCTGGCCCGGCTGGACACCCCGCCCGTGCGGGCGGCTCGCACGGAAGCCGAGACGGCGGTCCGCGCCGGCGAGCTGACCCCGGCCCAGGGCGCCGACCACATCCTGTCCGTCGTTCAGGCGGGATCATGACGGGCAGTCTGCTCATGCTCAGCGGCCTGCCGGGGGCGGGCAAGAGTCTGCTGGCCGACGGCCTGCGCACCGCCTGGCCCGCGTTCGTGCTGTCGGTCGATCCGGCCGAGGACGCGCTGTACCGCGCCGGCATTGCCCGCAGCCAGCCGGCCGGCATGGCCGCGTACGTGGTGGTCGAGGCGCTGGCCGAGCCGGCTCTATGCGCTGGTCAACGGGTGGTCGTCGACGCCGTCAACGACGACCCGAGGGCGCGCGCCCAGTGGCGCGATCTGGCGGCACGCACCGGCGCCGACCTGCATCTGGTCGAGGTCGTGTGTTCCGATCCGACCCGTCATCGGGCGCAGCTGGAACAGCGCCGGCGCGGGTTGGCCGAGATCCCGGAACCGACCTGGGCGTCGCTCGAACCGCGCCGCCAAGCGCTGCAGGCCTGGACCGAGCCACGGCTGGTCATCGACTCCGTTGTCGACCCGGACGTGAACCTGGCCCGAGCGCTGGCCTACGTCAGCGGTGGTGCCGGCGCCGGAACTGCACCAGCAACACGATGAGCGCGCCGACGACGGCCATCGCGGCCAGCACCTGATAGAGCGGGGCGTTCACGGTCGTGACCAGGAAGTGCACCTTGACCTTCTGGGTGTTCGCGGCGACGAACACCACGAGCAGGACCAGGATGATCAAGGCGAGGATCTGACGTGGCCCGAACCGGCGTTCCTTCGCCGGCGCGGTGGACGAGGACTCGTTCACGTCGCTCATCTGTGGCCTTTCGGGGAATGGGCAGGAACCTCACGGGGCGAGTTCACAGTGTCGACTTCGGTGTCGAGTCCACAGTATCGCGGGCCCCGAACACTGTCAGGGACGCGCGCGATCCGGCCGAGCGCCGCCGCCCCGCGCCCGTTCGAGACTCGCGTGTAACACGATCGGGATATCGTGAGATTGACATGTCCACCGTTTCCGCCGACCTCACCCGCGCAGTGGACACCTACCTCCAGGACCACGAACCCGAGCTGATCGAGTTCCGCCGCGACCTGCACGCCCACCCCGAGCTGGGTCACGAGGAGTACCGCACCTCGCGGCAGATCGCCGAGTATTTGCGGGGGCTCGGGTTGACGCCCAACTACTTCCCCAGCGGCACCGGGATCGTGTGCGACATCGGATCGGGCGATCGCGCGGTGGCGCTGCGGGCAGACATCGACGCGCTGCCGATCTTCGACACCAAGGACGTGCCGTACCGCTCGCGCAACGTGGGCGTTTGCCACGCCTGCGGCCACGACGTGCATACCGCCGCTCTGGTCGGCGCCGCGTCCGCGCTGGTCGCGGCCGGTGACCTGCCCGGACGGGTGCGCCTGATCTTCCAGCCGGCCGAGGAACAGGTGCCCGGCGGCGCTCTGGAAGCGGTCGAGATCGGCGCCGTCGACCACGTGTCGTCGATCTTCACCCTGCACTGCGACCCGCGTCTGAGCACGGGTTACATCGGGCTGCGCCCGGGGGCCATCACCGCCGCCTGCGACACGATCGAGGTCATCCTGTCCGGCCCCGGCGGCCACACCGCGCGCCCGCAGCTGACCACCGATCTGGTCTACGCGTTGGGCAAGGTCATCGTCGAGGTGCCGGCCATGGTGTCGCGCCGCGTCGATCCCCGGGCCGGGATGTCGTTGGTATGGGGCGCCGTGGTGGCCGGCACCGCCGGCAACGCGATCCCGCAGTCCGGCTCGGTCAAGGGCACGATCCGGATGCTCGATCGGGACGTGTGGGACGGCGCCGAGAAGCTCATCCGCGAGCTGGTCGAGACCGCGGTCGCCGGCACCGGGGCCGTCGTCGACATCCACTACGAGCGGGGCGTGCCGCCCGTCGTCAACGACGCCGGCGCGGTCGAGGTCCAACGCCGCGCGGTGGTCACCACGCTGGGACCGGACGGCATCCGCCCCACCGAGCAGAGCATGGGCGGTGAGGACTTCGGCTGGCTGGTCGGTGCCCGCAGCGGTGCCCTGGCCCGACTCGGTGTGCGCGCCCCGGACGACCACGGCCCGATGCAGGATCTGCATCAGGGCGGGTTCGCCGCCGACGAGCGGGCCATCGCCATCGGCGCCCGCTTCCTGGCCCACACCGCCCTGGAAGCCCTCACCCGCTAGCCAACCCCCGATTTGTGGTGGCAATCGACCCAGCTAGGTGGGTCAGGACCCACCACAAACCGGGTTTGGCTGGGCGGGCTCAGCTGGGGCGGATGTCGGGCTCGGCGTCGTCGTCCTCGGCGGGCTCCGGTAGCGGACCGACGGCCGAGGCGAGCAGCGCACTGTTCGGCATGTGGATCGGACCCTCGTCGCCGACGACCGTGGTGTACATCAGCCCGACCGAGGTGACCAGGCCTTCGTGCGGACCGCCCAACGCCCCGGAGTGCACCCGCACGCGCTCGCCCGGCACGTACGGCCGGGCGAACAGCAGCACCAGCCCGGCGAACACGTTGCCCAGCACCTGCTGGGCGGCGATGCCGATGACGAGCGCGGCCACCGTCCCGCCGGCGAAGTAGTTCACCGGCAGCGCCAGCAGGTCGAGCACCGCCGCAAGCGCGATCACGTACCCGGTGAGCAGCACGATCAGTCGCACCGACGACCCGACTGCCTGGGTGGACCGGGACGTGATGATGCGATCGGTCTCGTCGGCGGCCGAACGGCTGCACAGGACGCCGAAGACGAGGACCACCACCGCACAGAGCCACGCGGCGATCTGTTCGCGCTGACCCGCCGCGTCGATGCGCCCGACCCGGTGCCCAGCCACCAACCCGGCCAGTGCGACCACCCCGAACACCACGGCCCGCCGGAAATCGGGGGTGACGTGGGCCTCGAAATGATGTCGACTGCCGTCGCCGTCGGACGGTCCGAACGGGCGGCGGGGTCGTTTCATCCCTCGTTTCTAGCAGGCCCGCCGGACGATTCCGTGCCGTCGAGGGTCGGGGCCGGCCAACTAAGCTGACCCGGTGTCGACGCCCACGGTCACCCGTATCGCCATCGTGGGCGGGGGGCCGGCCGGCTACGAGGCCGCGCTCGTGGCCGCATCCCTGGGTGCTGATGTCACGCTCATCGAGGCCGACGGGGTCGGCGGGGCGTGCGTGCTGTTCGACTGCGTGCCGAGCAAGACCCTGATCGCCATCAGCGACAAGGTCACCGCCTACCGCGACTCACCGGCCCTCGGGGTCGGCTCCGGCGTCGACGTGCGGGTCGATCTGGACGCGGTCAACCACCGCATCAAGACCCTGGCCACCGCCCAGTCCACCGACATCCGCCAGCGCCTCGTCCGCGACGGGGTCACCGTGCTCAGTGGACACGGCCGGTTCGCGGCGGCCCAGACCGGCCGGGCCTACCGGGTCGAGGTGCTCGACCCCGCGGGTTCGGTCGCCGATGAGGTCGTCGCCGACGTGGTGCTGCTCGCCACCGGAGCGGTGCCACGTGAGTTGGCCGGCAGCCCGCCCGACGGCGAGCGGATCCTGTCGTGGCGCCAGCTCTACAACCTGACCGAACTGCCCGCGCACCTGGTCGTCATCGGCTCAGGCGTCACCGGCGCCGAGTTCGCCAGCGGGTACAGCGAGCTGGGCGTGCCGGTGACGCTGGTGAGCAGTCGCGACCGGGTCCTGCCTGGCGAGGACGCCGACGCCGCCGACGTCATCGAGCGCGTGTTCACCGAGCGCGGCGGCACCCTGGTCAAGCAGGCCCGCGCCAGCGTCGTGACGCGCACCGATGGCGGGGTTTCCGGCGGCGAAGCTTCCGGCGGCGACGCTTCCGGCGGCCAAGCTTCCGGCGGCGGACGTTCGAGCGGCGGGGTCACGGTCGAGCTGACCGACGGGCGCACCGTGGCGGGCTCGCACGCGCTGATCTGCGTCGGCTCGGTGCCGAACACGAACGGGCTCGGCCTGGAGCACGTCGGCCTCGACCTCGACGATCGCGGGTACCTGTCCGTCGACCGCGTGTCGCGCACCAGCGTGTCGGGGATCTACGCCGCCGGCGACTGCACCGGCGTGCTGCCGCTGGCGTCAGTGGCAGCCATGCAGGGACGGATCGCCATGTGGCACGCGCTCGGCGAGGCGGTGACCCCGCTGCGGCTGAAGACGGTTGCCGCCAACGTCTTCACCCATCCCGAGATCGCCACCGTCGGCATCGGTAACAGCGCCGTCGACGCGACGGTGCGCTCTCGGGTGGTGACGTTGCCGTTGGCCGGCAATGCCCGGGCCAAGATGTCGCGGCAGACCGAGGGCTTCGTGCGGCTGTACTGCCGGGAGGAGACGGGGGTGGTGATCGGCGGCGTCATCGTCGCCCCGGATGCCTCCGAGCTGATCCTGCCGGTGGCGCTGGCCGTCCAGCGACGCCTGACCGTCGACGACCTGGCCTCGACGTTCACCGTGTACCCGTCGTTGTCGGGTTCGGTCACCGAGGCGGCTCGGCGCCTGATGCACCACACCGACCTCGACTGATTCCCTTAGCTGACAAGGAGATTGTGCCCATGGCTGACCTGACCCCAGCCGCGGTCGCCCGCGCCGAACGCACGGTCAAGGCCGCGCCCGTCTTCGCCGAGAACGCCGAGGTGATCGCGGCTCAGACGCCCGATCTTCCGCTCGAACACGTCCTGGTCGCCGTCGTCGACACCGACTACCAGTTCACCGGAACGCACGTGGTGGCCCGGCCCCAACTGGTCGAGGTGGTGCCCAAGCTCGAGGGCGACGGATGGGCGATGGTGTTCTCGCACCGCTCGGACGCTGAGCAGATCCGGCACCGGGCCAGCGAGATGGTCGCCATCGCCAGCAAGCGGATCGAGATGATCCACCGCCTGCGGGCTAGGCAGAACTGACGCTCAGCCCCGGTTTTGGTCAGTTAACCCCGCATGGCGGGGTTAACTGACCAAGACCGGTGGAACGTCAGTCCTTGATCTCGCAGATGACGCTGCCGGAGGTGACGACCGCGCCGACCTCGACGCTCAGCCCGGTCACGGTGCCGGCCTTGTGGGCGGTGATCGGTTGCTCCATCTTCATGGCCTCGAGCACGACGATCATGTCGCCCACCGCGACCACGTCTCCGTCGGCCACGGCGATCTTGACCAGCGTGCCCTGCATCGGTGCGGTCAGCGCGTCGCCGGAAGCGGCGGCCGTCGCGCGCTTGCCCGCGGTACGCCTGGGCGCGGCCTTGCGGGCCGAACCGCCCCCGCCGCCGAAGCCGCCGCCGAAGCCGGCCGGCAGCGAGACCTCCAGCCGCTTGCCGCTGACCTCGACCACGACGGTCTCGCGCGGCTCGGCGTCGGCACTCGCCTCCGCTGCTCCGGCGAACGCCGGGATCTGGTTGTCGAACTCGGTCTCGATCCACTGGGTGAAGATCGTGAACGTGGCGCCGTCGGCGGGGGCGAACGCCGGATCGCGGACGACCGCGCGGTGGAACGGCAGCGCCGTGGCCATGCCGTCGATGACGAACTCGTCCAGGGCCCGGCGCGAGCGGGCCAGGGCCTCGTCGCGGGTCTCGCCGGTGACGATGAGCTTGGCCAGCAGGGAGTCGAACGCCCCGCCGATGACGGAGTCGGGCCCGATGCCGGAGTCGACCCGGACGCCGGGACCACCGGGCTCGAGGTAGGTGGTCACCGTGCCGGGCGCGGGCAGGAAACCGCGGCTCGGATCCTCACCGTTGATGCGGAATTCGATCGAGTGCCCGCGCGGGGCCGGGTCGTCGGTGAACCGCAGCGCCTCGCCCTCGGCGATGCGGAACTGCTCGCGCACCAGGTCGATCCCGCTGGTTTCCTCGGTGACCGGGTGCTCCACCTGCAGGCGGGTGTTGACCTCGAGGAAGCTGATCACCCCGTCCGAGCCGACCAAATACTCCACCGTGCCCGCGCCGGAATAGTGGGCTTCGCGGCAGATGGCCTTGGCGCTGGAATGGATGCGTTCGCGCTGGTCGTCGGTGAGGAACGGGGCCGGCGCCTCCTCGACCAGTTTCTGGTTGCGCCGCTGCAGCGAGCAGTCCCGGGTGCCGACGACGACCACGTTGCCGTGCTGGTCGGCCAGCACCTGGGCCTCGACGTGGCGCGATCGGTCCAGGTAACGCTCGACGAAGCACTCACCCCGGCCGAACGCCGTGACCGCCTCACGGACGGCGCTGTCGTACAGGTGCGGGATCTCCTCGATGGTGCGCGCGATCTTCAGCCCACGGCCGCCGCCGCCGAACGCCGCCTTGATCGCCACCGGTAGCCCGTGCTCCTGGGCGAACGTGACGACCTCGTCCGGGCCGCTGACCGGTTCCTTGGTGCCCGGCACGAGCGGCGCGCCCGCGCGCAACGCGATGTGACGAGCGGTCACTTTGTCGCCGAGGTCGCGAATGGCCTGCGGGGACGGGCCGATCCAGGTCAGTCCGGCGTCGATGACGGCTTGGGCGAAGTCGGCGTTCTCGGACAGGAAACCGTAGCCGGGATGCACCGCGTCCGCGCCGGAGCGGGTGCACGCGTCGATGACCTTGTCGACCGACAGGTACGAGTCGCCCGGGGTGAGGCCACCGAGGGCGAACGCCTCGTCGGCCATCCGGACGTGCCGGGCCTCGCGGTCGGGTTCGGCGTACACAGCTACTGAGCTGTACCCGGCGTCCCGGCAGGCGCGGATGACGCGGACCGCGATTTCGCCCCGATTGGCAATCAAAATCTTGCGCACGAACGCACCTCTCTCAACCGGGCTGGACCCTACACTTCGGCGTCCGCCGGACCGGGTCGCGCGCGAGGTTGGCAGGACAATAGTCCACTGATTGAGTAGAGTTTCGGCGGTGGTAGCAACGTCGCCGCCACCTCTCGTACAGGAGCGATACATGACGGTCACGGACGAATTGCTGGCCAACAACGAGGCGTACGCGAGCGGCTTCACCGGACCGCTTCCGCTCCCGCCGGCCAAACACGTCGCGGTGGTGGCGTGCATGGACGCACGTATCGACGTCTACCGCGTGCTGGGCCTGAAGGAAGGTGAGGCACACGTGATCCGCAACGCCGGCGGCGTCATCACTGCGGACGAGATCCGGTCGCTGGCCATCAGCCAGCGGCTGCTGGGAACCGTTGAGGTCATCCTCATCCACCACACGGACTGCGGGATGCTGACCTTCACCGACGACGACTTCAAGAAGTCCATCCAGGACGAATTGGGCGTCAAGCCGGAATGGGCGGCCGAAGCATTCACCGACCTGCCCACGGATGTGCGTCAATCGATCGCCCGGATCAAGGCCAGCCCGTTCGTCCCGCACAAGGACTCGATCCGCGGGTTCGTGTTCGACGTCGCCACCGGCAAGCTCGACGAGGTCGTATAGGGGCCGTCTGCGCCCGTCGGCCCGGGTCAAGACCCGACCGGCCGAGCGGGGCGTGCGGCACCGGTCGTCCCGGGTGCGCCTGGGGGGGTGCGTCACGGGGAACGGGCCTGGTCGAGGTGGTCCAGTCGTTCACGGCATCGCGCCGTGACGTCGTCCACCTCGACCAAGGTCCGGCGCAGGTCTCGTTGCCGCGAACGCAGGTCGGCCGAGATCTCGGCCAGGCGGGCGAGCAGGGTGGTCAGTTGGCGGCGCTCGGACGTTTCCGCACCGTCGTACATGGTGACGATCTCCGCGATCTCGGTGAGGGTCATCCCGAAACGGCGCCCGCGCAGGATCAGCTGCAATCGCGCGTGATCACGGGCCGAGTAGACCCGCATGGTGCCGTCGCGGACGGGCGCTAGCAAACCTTCGGATTCGTAGAACCGCAACGTGCGGGTGGTGACACCGAACTCGTCCGCCAGCTCGCGCACGGACCAGGTCCGCGTTTCGGTTGTCCCTTTCGTTGCGCGGGGCATGGCGCTATCCTCTCTTTACGTTGACGTTCACGTCAACCGCCATCTGGGAGAGACGTCGATGGAATTCGAGCTGTCGCAAGATCACGAGGACTTCCGCAAGGTGGTGCGTGACTTCGCCGAGCGGGAGGTCGCGCCCCACGTGGCCCGCTGGGACCGCGATCACCACTTCCCGGCTGAACTCGTCCCGATCATGGGCGAGTTGGGGCTGTTCGGGCTCGTCGTCGGCGAGGAGTACGGCGGCTCCGACGGCGACTTCACCAGCCTTTGCGTCGCCATCGAAGAGCTCGGCCGGGTCGACCAGTCCGTCGGGATCACGCTGTCGGCCGGAGTCGGGCTCGGTATCAACCCCATCCTCACCTTCGGCACGGAAGAGCAGAAGCAGACCTGGCTGCCCGATCTGGTCGCCGGGCGGACGCTGGCCGCATTCGGCCTGACCGAGCCCGAAGCCGGCTCCGACGCCGCGGCCACCCGCACCCGCGCCGTTCGCGACGGTGCCGAGTGGGTGATCGACGGCAGCAAATCGTTCATCACCAACTCGGGCACGCCGATCACGTCCGTGATCACCGTGACCGCCCGGACCGGCACCCGCGACGACGGGCGGCCCGAGATCTCGGCGCTGCTCGTGCCCGCGGGCACGCCCGGGCTGACGGTGGAACCGCCCTACGACAAGCTCGGCTGGCGGATTTCCGACACACACGGGCTGACCCTGGAGGCCGCGCGGGTGCCGGCGGCCAACCTGCTCGGGCCGCAGGGCGAGGGGTTCCGGCAGTTCCTGGCCATCCTCGACGACGGGCGGATCGCGATCTCCGCCCTCGCGGTCGGGCTGGCCCAGGCGTGTCTGGACGAGTGTGTGCGCTACGCCAAGGTGCGGCACACGTTCGGCGCGCCGATCGGCTCACGGCAGGGCATCGCGTTCCAGCTCAGCGACCTGGCCGTGGCCGTCGAAGCCGCGCGGCTGCTGACCTACAAGGCGGCCGCGCTCAAGGACGCCGACCGCTCCCGGGCCGAAGTCAAGCAGGCGGCGGCCATCGCCAAGCTGTACTCCTCGGAAGCCGCGGTGGCCGCCACCAGAACCGCCACGCAGGTCTTCGGCGGGGCCGGCTTCATGGAGGAATACCCGGTGGCCCGCTTCTACCGCGACGCCAAGATCCTGGAAATCGGGGAAGGGACGTCCGAGGTGCAGCGCATGGTCATCGCCCGCGGCCTCGGCCTCCCGGTCGCCTGATGCCAGCGTTCGACTCCGCGCCCAGCCCCGACTCCGCGCCCGCTGGGGACGCCGGCGAGGCGCCCGTAGCGTCCCTCCCGGGCGCGGAGTCGGCACCCGCCTTGCACTCCGCGCCCAGTCCCGACTCCGCGCCCGTCGGGGACGCTGGCGAGGCGTCCAGCGCGTCCCTGGCGGGCGCGAAGTCGGAACGGGTGGCGGCGGCGCGGGCGGCGACGTTGGCGCTGCCGGAACGGGCGGCGGCCAAGCTGGCGGTGCAGGGCAAGCTCTACGTCCGCGACCGGATCGCGCTGCTCGTCGACGCGGGGACGTTCGTTGAGGACGGTCAGCTGGCCAACGCGTTGGCGGCGGGACTGCCGGCCGACGGAGTCGTTACCGGCCAAGGGCTGGTGGACGGGCGACCAGTGCTCGTGGTGGCCAACGACCCGAGCGTCAAGGCCGGGTCGTGGGGCGCGCGCACGGTGGAGAAGATCGTGCGGATCACCGAGCGCGCGCTGACCGAGGAGCTGCCGATCTTCTGGCTGATCGACTCGGCGGGCGCACGGATCACCGACCAGGTCGCGCTGTTCCCCGGCCGGCGCGGAGCCGGGCGCATCTTCCACAACCAGGTCAAGCTGTCGGGCAAGGTGCCGCAGATCTGCTGCCTGTTCGGCCCGTCCGCCGCCGGTGGCGCCTACATCCCGGCCTTCTGCGACATCGTGATCATGGTCGAGGGCAACGCGTCGATGTACCTGGGCTCGCCGCGGATGGCCGAGATGGTGGTGGGGGAGAAGGTCAGCCTGGAGGAGATGGGCGGCGCCCGCATGCACGCCAGCGTCTCCGGGTGCGGTGACAACCTCGCCGTGGACGACGCCGACGCCATCGAGCAGGCGGTGCAGTTCTTCTCCTACCTGCCCACCTGCTGGCGCGAACCCGCGCCCGACGTGCAGCCGTCCGGGCCGGCGTACGACCTGGCCGACGACGCTGTGCCCGCGGCCGAGTCGGTGCCGTTCGACGTGCACGAGCTTATCGACGGGCTGGTCGACGACGGCTCGTTCTTCGAGGTCAAGCCCCTGTTCGCCGCCGAACTCGTCGTCGGGTTGGCCCGCGTCGACGGTCGGCCGGTGGGCATCGTAGCCAACAACAGCGCCGTGCGCGGCGGGGTGCTCTTCGTCGACTCGGCCGACAAGGCGGCCCGGTTCATCTGGCTGTGCGACGCGTTCAACGTCCCGCTGGTGTACCTGGCCGACGTGCCCGGTTTCATGATCGGCAGCGAGGTCGAGCGTCAGGGCATCATCCGCCACGGCGCCAAGATGATCACCGCGGTCTCCGAGGCCACCGTGCCGCAACTGTCCGTGATCGTGCGCAAGGCCTACGGCGCCGGGCTCTATGCGATGGCCGGCCCCGGCTTCGAACCCGACGCGTGCATCGCCCTGACCACCGCTCGGATCGCCGTGATGGGACCGGAAGCCGCGGTGAACGCCGTCTACGCAAACAAGATCGCCGACCTGGCCGAGGGGCCGGAACGTGACGGCTACGTGGCCGAACGGCGGGCCGAATACCTGGCCGACGTCGACCTGCTGCGCCTGGCCGCCGACCTCGTCGTCGACGCGATCATCACGCCGCCAGAACTGCGGGCCCAGGTGATCGCCCGGTTCGCGGTGCTGGTGGGCAAGTCCCGTCACCGCCCGGCCAAGCACCACGGCGTCCCGCCGGTATGACCGCCGAGCCGAGCCGGGCGCGGGAGAACGCAGGGGGCCCCACGCCGGACGAGATCGCGGCCGTGCTTGCCGCCCTGGCCCAGTGCGGCCCGGGTCCGGCTACTTCCGGGTACGAACGGTGGCGGCGGACCCGGCTGGCCGCCCGTGCGGCCGCAGGACCCGACGAAGCCTTCCGGCCGCATCGATAGAGTCGCGGCCATGCCTGAGGTCCGCTTACGCGCCGTGCGGTCGGACGACCTCGACGCGCTGTCCACGCCGCAGACTGCTGAGGCCGATCCGTTCGAGTTCTTCGGGTTCCGGGCCACGAACGGGCTGGCGCAGCGGTTCGCGGCAAACGGCCTGGTCGGCGACGACTTCGGTCTCATCGCGATCGAGGCCAACGGTCAGCTGGTCGGCCACACCGGCTGGTCGACGGTGCAACACGGACCGGCGCCGTCGTCCCGCGCGTTCAACGTCGGCATCACCCTGCTGCCCGCGCATCGCGGACGCGGTTACGGCACCGCCGCCCAGGCCGCCCTGGCCGATTACCTGTTCCGCAACACGCTGATCGAGCGTCTCGAAGCCACGACGGACGTCGACAACGTGGCCGAACAGCGGTCCCTGACCAAGGCCGGTTTCCACCGCGAGGGCGTGGTCCGCCACGGCCAGTTCCGCGCCGGCCAGTGGCACGACCTCGTTGTCTACAGCCGCCTGCGAGGCGACCCGGCGCCGGCGGTTCGCTGATGACCAACCACAGGGAAAAGGGCGACTGACATGGCGTGGGGCAAGAGCGAGGATGAGAAGGCCGCGGAGCAGGCGGAGCAGCAGCGGCGGGCAGCTGAGGAGGCTCAACGCCGGGCGGAAGCGGCTCTGCAGCAGCAGGCGGCCGAGTACGCGGCCTCGCCGATCGGACAGGCCGAAGCGGCCGCGGCCGCCGGCGCCGTCTTCTTCCAGACCCAGCTCGAGGTGAGCCGCCTCGACGGAAACGCCTCCTTCGGCGCGGCGAACGCGTCCATGCGCCACAACGCGCGTCCGGATCTGCTTGGACAGATCGAAGCGTTCGGCTGGCGGCTGGAGAACGTTGGCTACGTGTTCGTCGAGACCGGGACGACCTCGACTGCGCGGGTGATGATGTCCGGTGAGGCAACCGCGGTTCGGGGGGTCGTGCTCGGCATCTACTTGTTCCGCAACGCCAACCCGCCGAAGGTGTGAAGGTTCGTTCGCTTATAACCGGCTGAGGGTGGCCTCGTCGCCGTGGCCGTCGAAGTAGTCGTCCAGCACCTGGGTGAACACCGCTTCGTCGGGATCGGCCTGGTGGAACAACGTCATGGACGAGTGCAACTTGGTGGCGTCGATGCCGCCGAAGATCTGTACCGCCGAGCGGCCCGTGGTCGCGGCGACGATTCCGGCGCACTCACGCAGGCGCGCGCCGAGCACCGGGTGGGCCAGGTAGGCCTGGGCCTCGGCCAGGGACGAGATCGCGTAGCGCTGAGACATGGCGCTGTAGCCGAGGCCGGCCACCTGCGGAAAGATGAACCACATCCAGTGCGATGTCTTCGATCCGCGGTGCAGCTCGGCCACGACCCGGTCGTAGGTGCCGCCTCGATCCTGGGCCGATACGAACCGGTCCAAGTCAAAGTCCGCCATCGACTCAGCCGACCCGCAGAGCCGGGAAAACCGCTCCGACGGCCAGGCCGGCGATGAACAGCCAGCCGAACGAGCGGTTGTGCACCAGGCAGACGCGGTGGTACCAGAGTGGCCAACCGATGTAGCCGGCCGGCGGCTCGGCCGGAGCGGCCACGTTCATCACCCGCAGCGCGTGCCGGGCCTTCGGCGCCGCCAACACGACGACGAGGGCCAGCGGGGTGAGCGCGCCGATCGCGATCCCGGCGACGACTAAGACGTACATGCCCAGGACCACGCCCTGGTTCAGCCGCCGGGCCCGGGTCGCGCCGAGCAGCACGGGCAAGGTGCGCTGGTGCTGCGCGGTGTCGAAGCCGCGCTGATCGATGTGCTTGCCGATCAGGATGGACGCCACGCCCAGGCCGTAGGGGATCGAGGCCATCAGCACCAGCCCGGACAGTGCGCCGGTGATGACGTAGTAACCGCCCCAGATCATCAGCGGGCCCCACACCGCGAACGCGGCGACCTCGCCCAGGCCGAGCTCCTTCAGCGCCCGCGGCGCCGCGTCGTAGGCCCACAACATGATCGTGCCGGCGACCGCGAACCACACCGCGCCCTGACCGCGCAGCGCGATGAAGTACACCGCGATGGCCAGCGCGATGACGGTGAGGACGGACAGCCCGACCAGCAGCAGCCGCGGGCTCACCGCTCCGCTGGCGATCGGGTGCAGCGTGTAGCGCCGGCGCGGAGAGTCGTCGGTGTCGTGACCACGTCGGTGGCCGAAGTAGTCGTTGGACAGGTTGCTGATCGCGTGCAGCACCACGAACGCGACGAACACCAGGATGAACGGCACGACCTGGAAGCGGCGATCGGTGGCCGCGAGCAGCCCGGCGATGATCGCGGCCTGGGCCGAGATGACCAGGATCACGCTGCGCGCCGAGTACAGGAACCGGGTGATCGGGTCCAGGTGCGCGAACTCCGACGCCTGGGCCGGGTAGAAGCCGGTGAACGCGCCGACCCATGCCTGCGGCCCGCGTTGCGGACGGGTACCTAGTGCCGGCGTTGCCATGATCCGTACTCCTCGGGTGCGTGTGGACGGTGCTCCTTCGACGGTACGACCCTGCCCCGCCGGTGCACGTTCAGAGGCGCGGTTCGCGTCGATTCGCGGGGCAAACCGCTGGCCGCACGGACCGCTCAGGTGGTGCGGATGAGGTCCTCGACCGCGTCGGCGAACCGTTTCGCGGAATGATGGTGCGGTTGGTGGGTCGTGCCGGGGAAGATCTCCAGCCGGCTGTTCGGCAGGTGCGCGTGAGTCGCGTGCGCGTGCGCCACCGGCAGCACCGGGTCGTGGGCGGACCAGACGATCAACGTGGGCAGGTCGAGATCGACGTAGTCGAGCTCCAGCATCGAACCGAGCTGGCCCAGCGGGTTGATCGCGGTGCGCAGGGTGGCGAAGAACGCCGACCGCCCGCTCGGGTTGACCAGGCCACCGCCGGCGCGAGCCAGGTTGGCGATCACGTCCGGGCTCAGCCGCAACCCGCGGTGCAGGCGCGGATCGCGGTACAGCACCGCGGTCTGCCGGTTGACGACCAGACGCAGCACCCGGTCCGCGCCGGGCAGGCTGGCCGCGCGCAGGATCGGATGCACCGCCCGGCCCAGGCCGCCGGCGGCGACCAGGACCAGCCGCTCGACCTGGTCGGGATGGGCGTGCGCGACCTGCATGGCCACCGCCCCGCCGTAGGAATGCCCGACGACGGTGGCCGCCGGCACCTGCAGAGCCTGCAGCAGAGCGCTCATGCTCGCGCCGAAGTTGACCAGGCTGTAGCCGCCGGCCGGCTTGCCCGAGCGGCCGTGGCCGAGCAGGTCGGGGGCGATCACCCGCAGGCCCCGCCCAGCCAGCTCCCCCATGGCCCGGTCCCAGGTCGTCGCGTCCGACACCAGGCCGTGCACGAGCAGGACCGCCGGCGCGTCGGTCGGGCCGGCGTGCAGGTAGGAGATGCGGTGTCCGTCCTGGACGACGGCGTCGCGGTGCGCCGGTGTCATCGAGATCCGCTCACGGCACGCTCGTCAACCCCGGTCGGGGTAGCCGATGTCGGCCAGGCCGAGGCCGAGCTGGCCGAGCAGGCGGCGCACCAGCGGCAGCGACAGGCCGACCACATTGTGGTGATCGCCTTCGATGGCCTCGACGAACCACCCGCCGAGACCGTCGATGGTGAACGCCCCGGCCACGGCCAGTGGTTCGCCCGTGCCGATGTAGGCATCGATCTCGGCGTCACTGACGTCGCCGAACTGAACCGCCGTCGACGCGGTTTCGGCCGCGGCGCCGACGACCCGGCCCTCGGTACCGTCGCGATTGCCGAGGCGCAGGACGGCGTGGCCGGTGTGCAGCAGACCGCGTCGTCCGCGCATGGCCAGCCACCGGTCCTTTGCCGCCCCCGCGTCACCGGGTTTGCCCAACGGCTGACCGTCCAGTTCCAACAGGGAATCGCAGCCGATGACGACGGCGTCGCCGGTGAGCATCCCCGCTACCGCCCCGGCTTTCGCGCTGGCCAGGGCGAGCACGAGTTCGGCCACCGAATCGGCATGGACCGCGTCCTCGTCCACCCCGCTAACGATCACCTCGGGCGCGACGCCGGCGGCACGCAGGGTGGCCAGGCGGGCCGCAGAGGCGGACGCGAGAACGAGGCGCATGGGCAGGAACGCTAACGGGTGTGGTGAACCGCGCCGCCGGGCAGCCACCTTCAGCGGTCAACGCGGTGCCGGTTTCACCCGGCGAGCCACGATCCAAGCGTGCTTGCCGACCTGCCGGCCGCGCGCGAAGCCGAGGTCCTCGAACAGCTCGACCGTCGCGCTGAACAGGAAGCGGCCCTGCGCTTCTCGCCCGGCGCTGACCTCGGAGATGGCCTCGACCAGCCCGCCACCCTGCTCCGCGATCTGGTCGAGAGCGCCCTCGAGTGCGGCTCGGGCGACCCCCCGGCCCCGGTGCTTCTTGTCGACGAAGATGCACGTGATGCGCCAGTCCGGCTGCGGCGGCGCGTCCTTGTCGTACTCGCGCCGGTGCTTGATGCCAGGCAGCTCCGCCGGACTGCCGTACTGGGCCCACCCCTGGGCGACACCACCGACGAGGACCAGTGCGGCGTGGGCGCGGCCGGAGCGGACCAGTTCCTCCTTGCTCGCGCGGGCGTCGAGGTGGGTCTTGCGTTCGAGATGGAACGCGATGCACCAGCAGCCGCCGTAGACCCCGTTGTTGCGCTCGACCAGATCGGCGAACGCGTCCCAGGTCGAGGCATCAAGCGAGCCGATGGTGTAACTCGTCGCCGTCACCCCTCTCGCGCCGTCCGGTCGAGCAGCCGGGCCAGTTCGGCCGGGCGGGTGAACATCGGCCAATGTCCGGAGTCGATGTCAACGAAGGAGACGTCGCGCGCGGCGGCGAGTTCCGGGACGTCGCCGTTGCCGATCCAGCCCCTCGCCTCGTCCGGCCCGAACTCGGGACAGACGACCGTGACCGGGACGTCGAATCGCCGCTCGTCGTGCAGGCGGACAGTGCCCTTCGTGACGGTCTGCGGGACGGCGATCGCGTTGGCGGCAATCCGGTGCCGCGTCGCCTCGTCGAGATCGGCCGAGTCCGGCCCCGCGAACGGGTCCCAGCCCGGGAAGGGCATCGCCCCGTCCACCGTCTCGAAGAAGTCCGCGTACGCGGCACCGTTGCCGTTCGGGAAGCCGCCGACGAACACCACGCGACGAACCGCGCTGGCACGCCGGTCGGCGGCGAGCCAGGCGAGACTGCACGCAGCCGAGTGACCGACGACGATCGGGGTGCTCGCGGCATCGATGGCCGCAACGGTCGCCGTCACCTGGTCATCGAGCGTCGCGGCCGATGACCCATCCCCTTGCCCGGGCAGGGTCAGCGGGATCGCCCGGTGCCCCAGTCGCTCGAGTTCCTCAGCCACGCCGCTCCAGGCGGCACCGTCGAGCCACAGCCCCGCGATGAGAATGAAATCCATGGAACTCACGGTAAAGCCAGTACCGGACGTTCTACGTCCTGATTTATCCTGGGCCCGTGACGAGGGGCGAGATCAGCCCCACGGCGCGGGTGCTGCGGGCGCTGGAACTGCTCCAGCGCACCCCGGGCATCACTGCTGACCAACTCGCCACGCGCCTCGGCGTCACGGACCGCGCCGCACGCCGCTACGTCGCGATCCTGCGCGAATCCGGTGTGCAGGTCGAGTCCAGCCGCGGGCCGCACGGCGGCTATCGGATCGGCCGCGGATTACGGCTGCCGCCGTTGGTCTTCACCGCCACCGAAGGCCTGGGCCTGGTGATGGCGGTGCTCGACGGGCAGCATGCCGCGGCCGACGCCGAAGACCCCGTCGGTGCGGCACTCGGCAAATTGATCAGCGCCCTCCCCGCGGGGGTCGGGCGGCCCGCCGCAACCATGCGTGCCCACGCCGTGGCGGTACCCAGCCGCAGCGCCGCCCGTCCCGATGCGGCGATGACGAGCGGCCTCGTCGACGCGGCCGTCGCCCACCGCCGTACCCGGATCACCTACCGCACCGCTTCGGGCCGCGAGTTGGAGACCGACATCGACCCCTGGGCGGTAGTCGTCCGCTACGGGCGCTGGTACGTGCTCTGCTTCGCTCACGACGCCAAGGCCGTGCGTACCCTTCGGATCGACCGGCTCCGCTGCGTCGTGCCCCTCGCGGAGACCTTCCAGCCACCGGACGATCTCGACCCTGTTGCGCTGCTGGAGAGACACCTCGGCGTCGGCTGGCCCTACCCCGTCCACGTCGTCTTCGACGCCCCGCTCGCCGAGGTGCAGCCGTACTTGCCCGCGCCCGCCGGCGGCCTGAAACTCCTGGACGACACCCACTGCACCCTGACCGGCAGCACCAACAACCCGAGCGCCTACGCCGCCGAACACCTGGCGCCGATCCCATACCCGTTCACCGTGAAGAACGGGCCTGAGCTGCGAGACGCGGTAAGGAAACTTGCCACCAGGCTGGCCGCCGCCACGGCCTGAACCCCATGTCGTGCGGCCCGATCGCTCGCTGCGGCCGAGGGGATCGCGGCGTCGAAGCAGAGCGACGGCCCGCAACTCCGTGTGCACGGGAGCGCCACCAAGCGCCGGTTCGCCGACGGCGCCGGCCCGGCCCGGGCTCAAGCTCGTCGACGGCACCGTCTCACCACCGGGGTCGTCATCGGCACCAACGAGCCGGCCGGCGGCCTCGTCACCGGAACGTTCGCGCGCGAGTGATCGGAATTCACTTGAGCAGGTTGCGCCCGATCAGGTCCTTCATGATCTCGGTCGCACCGCCGTAGATCCGGGTCACCCGGGCGTCGGCGTACGCGCGGGCAATCGGGTACTCCGTCATGTAGCCGTAGCCGCCGAACAGTTGCAGGCACCGGTCGACCACCCGGCCCTGCAGTTCGGTGGCCCACCACTTGGCCTTGGCCGCGTCGTCGGCCGACAGCGTGCCCGCGTTGAGCAGGACGACGCACCGGTCGAGGAACGTCTGGGTGATGTCGAGCTCGGTGACGATCTCGGCCAGCACGAAGCGGGTGTTCTGGAACGACCCGATCGTTGCGCCGAACGCTGTGCGCTCGCGCACGTACGCCACCGCGTGCTCGAACGCGGCGCGGGCCTCGGCCAGGGCGCCGACGGCGATCGACACGCGCTCCTGGGGCAGCTTGCGCACCAGCTGCAGGAACCCCTCGTTCTCGGCACCGAGCAGGTTGGCCGCGGGCACCCGCACATCGGTGAACGAGAGCTCGGCCGTGTCCTGCGAGTGCTGGCCGAGCTTGCCCAGGTTGCGGCCGCGTTCGAAACCGGGCATGCCGCGTTCCAGGACCATCAGCGACAACCCGTGGTACCGGTCGGGCCCGGTGCGCACGGCGGTGATGACGAGGTCGGCGTTGATGCCGTTGGTGATGAACGTCTTGGCCCCGTTGACGACGTAATCGTCGCCGCCGCCATCGGAAACGCGGCGCGCGCTGGTCTTGATGCCGGCCAGGTCGCTGCCCGCGCCCGGCTCGGTCATGGCCACCGCCGTGATCAGCTCACCCGAAACGATGCCGGGCAGCCACCGCTGCCGCTGCTCTTCGTTGGCGTAGGTCAGGAAATAGGGCAGGCAGGTGTCGTTGTGCAACGACAGCCCGAGACCGGCTCCGCTCGCGCCGGCGGCCGCGAGCTGCTCGTCCATGATCTGGTTGAAGCGGAAGTCCTCGACCCCGCCGCCGCCGTACTCCTCGGGCACGGCCATACCCAGGAAACCGCTGTCGCCGGCGTAACGGAACAGCTCCCGCGGCGCCGCGCCGGCACGCTCCCAGTCGGCGACGTGCGGCACGACCTCCTTGTCCAGGAACGCTCGCACCGCCTCCCCGAACGCGAGGTGATCGTCGTCGTAGTGGTCGCGGTCCATGCGTTCGTCCTCACGTGGGGCGCCGCGGAGGCCCCGGCTGGGATTACCGGCGGGGACGGCCGTGGCGGCGGTCGGCCGCGGCCAGGGGTGGCGGCCGCGGTTCACCCAGGGTAGGCCCGCATGAGCGAGGATGGCGCGATGGCGGCGCGGGAAGACGGGGTGCGGCCGCCCGGGTATGACGGACCGGTGACCGTGCTGGCCCTGGACGACGTCGTGGCCGCGATCATGGCCCGCCCCGCCCGCCACGGAACGCGCATCGTCGGCGTGGACGGCCCGAGCGGGTCGGGCAAGTCGACGCTGGCCGGCCGGCTGGCCGCTCGGGTCGGCGGCGCGATCGTCGTCCGGATCGACGACTTCGTGGCCTGGGACGACCTGACCGAGTGGTGGCCGCGGTTCGACGCCCAGGTGCTGACCCCACTGCTCGCCGGCCGCCCCGCGCGGTACCAGGTGCGCGACTGGATCCACGACGAGTTCGGCCGGTCGTTGCGCGGCTGGAAGACGGCCCGGCCGGCGCCGCTCGTCGTGCTCGAGGGGGTGACGTGCACCCGAGCCGCGGCCGCCTACGCGCTGACGTACGCGATCTGGGTGGAGGCACCGGACCAGGTGCGGATCGAGCGTGGCCTGCGCCGCGACGGCGACGATCACCTCGACGTGTGGCGACGCTGGTTCGCCATGGAACGCGCGTTCTTCGTCCCCGACGGCACCGCCGCCCGCGCCGACCTGCGGGTGCTCACCGCGTCGTCGGCGGCCAACGACCCCGAGCACCAGGTGGTCGTGGCAGCGGGCGGGCCGGCCTTGATTGGCTAGCGTGAGCGGGTGACCAACCCCGCGCGCCCCAGCGCCGACATCGGGATCATCGGCGGTTCCGGCTTCTACTCGTTGCTCGCCGACGCCGAGCCCGTGGTCGTCGAGACGCCGTTCGGGCCGCCCAGCGACGCGCTCGCGCTCGGCCGCCTCGGCGAGCGGTCGGTGGCATTCCTGCCCCGCCACGGCGCCGGCCACCGGTTCGCCCCGCACCGGGTGCCCTACCGGGCCAACCTGTGGGCGCTGCGCTCGGTGGGGGTGCGCCAGGTCGTCTCGCTGTCCGCCGTCGGGTCGCTGCGCGCCGACTACGGCCCGGGCACCCTGGTATCGCCCGACCAGGTCGTCGACCGCACGTACGGCCGCGACGCCAGCTTCCTCAGCGGCACGGACGGGGTGACCCACATCGCCTTCGCCGATCCGTACTGCCCCCGCGGCCGGTCAGCGGCGGTCTTGGCCGCGACGCGGATCGATCGCCGGTTGGTGAACGAGGCCACGCTCGTCGTCATCAACGGACCGCGGTTCTCGACCCGGGCCGAATCGCTCGAATACCAGAGCCACGGCTGGTCGATCATCGGCATGACCGGCATGCCCGAGGCGGTGCTGGCCCGGGAGCTGGCGCTCTGCTACAGCGTGCTGGCGCTGGTGACCGACCTGGACGCGGGCGTCGAGGCCGGGGCCGGGGTCACCCACGGTGCGGTCCTCGAGCAGTTCGCGGCCAACCTGCCCGTGCTGCGCGAGCTGCTCGTGGCGACGGTGGCCGCGCTGCCCACCGCGCAGGCGGACTGCCCGTGCGGGCAGGTCTACGCCGACACCGACCCGTCGTTCGAGCTGCCGTGAAGGTGCTGCTCACGGGCGGGGCCGGGTTCATCGGCGCTCGCGTGCTGGCCGACCTGCTCGGCCGCGGCCACGACGTGCGGGTGTACGACTCGCTGCGCCCGGACGTGCACCACGGTCGGGCGCCCGTCCTGCCCGACGGGGTCGATTTCGTCCACGCCGACGTGCGCGATGCCGACGCCGTGCACGCCGCGCTGGCCGGGATCGACGCGGTGTGCCACCTGGCGGCCAAGGTCGGGCTCGGCGTCGATGTGGCCGACCTGCCCGATTACGCCGGGTCGAACGACTTCGGCACCGCCGTGCTCCTGGCGGCGATGGCCCGCGCCGACGTGGGCCGGTTGACGCTGGCCAGCTCGATGGTGGCCTACGGCGAGGGCCTGGGCCGGTGTGCCGAGCACGGCGCGGTCGTGCCCGGCCCGCGGCGCGAGGCCGACCTGGCCGCCGGGCAGTTCGAGCCGCCGTGCCCGCGCTGCGGGCGGACGTTGGCGCCGGAGCTGGTCGGCGAGGACACCGCCGTGGACCCCCGCAACGCCTACGCGGCCAGCAAGGTGGCCCAGGAGCACCTGTCCGCGTCGTGGGCACGCGCCACCGGCGGGTCGGTGGCGGCCATGCGGTACCACAACGTCTACGGCCCCGGGCTGCCCCGCAACACCCCGTACGCCGGCGTGGCCGCGATCTTTCTGTCCGCGCTGGAGGCCGGCCGCGCGCCGCAGGTGTACGAGGACGGTGGCCAGCGCCGCGACTTCATCCACGTCGACGACGTCGCCGCGGCCACTGTCACCGCGTGCGAACATCCGCCGGACGGGGTGCGGGCCTACAACGTCGGCTCGGGCACGGTGCGCACCGTTGGCGACATGGCCGCCGCGCTGGCCCGGGTGACGAACGGGCCGCCGCCCGAGACCACGGGCAAGTTCCGCCTGGGCGACGTCCGCCACATCACGGCCGACTCGGCGCGGTTGGGGACGGAACTGGGCTGGGCCCCGCGGATCGAGTTCGAGGCGGGACTGGCCGCGGCCATCGCCTGATCGCACGCGGCTGCCGGTTTTGGTCAGTTGACCCCCCTATGCGGGGTCGGCTGACCAAGAGTGCGACCGGACGTCAGCGCGGCAGGCGGATCGTGAACCGGCAACCGGAACCGACGTTGCTCACCTCGACCGTGCCGTGGTGCGCTTCCACGATGCCGCGCGTGATGGCCAGACCCAGACCGGCCCCGCCCGGCACGCCGGGGTCGGGGGTGCGGGCCGGTTCACCGCGGAAGCCGATGTCGAACACCCGGGCCAACTCGTCGGCCGGGATGCCGCCGCACTCGTCGGTGACCGCGACCTCGACCCCGTCGACAACGGCGCCGACGGCCGCGCTGGACGGGTCGGACGGGACGGAACGGCGCGGTCGGACGTCGACCTGGACGGTCCCGTCATCACGGGTGTGCCGGATGGCGTTGACGATCAGGTTGGTCATTGCCCGGTTGAGCTCGCGGCCGTCACCGGTGACCACCGAGTCGCCGTGGGCGGCGCCGACCAGGCTGACCTGGTGCGCCCGGGACAGCGGTTCGAGCGCGGCGATGCAGTCCGAGACGATGTCGTCGAGGCTGATCAGCTCGGTGCCCAGGCGCAGCGCCCCGGCCTGGATCCGGGACAGCTCGAACAGGTCGTCCACCATCTCGGTCAACGTGTCGACGTCGACGCGGATCTGCTTGTAGTACCGCTCCGGCGTCTCGACCAGCCCGTCCTCGAGCGCCTCGGCCATCGCCCGCAGGCCGGCGAGCGGGGTGCGCAGGTCGTGCGATACCCAGGCGATCAGCTCGCGCCGGGAGTTCTCGAGGCTGCGTTCGCGCTCGCCCGCCTCGTTCAGGCGGCGGGCGGCCTCGTCCACCTCGGCCCGCAGCCGCGACAGGTCACCGGACATCCGGGCCGTGCTCACGTCGGGCCGACGGCCCTCGCCGACGGCCTGGACGGCCCGGGTGACCGTGCGGGTGTCACGCACGAGCATGTGCGCGCTGGCGAACGCGGCGGCGGCGGCGATGAGTCCGGCGGCGAGCGCGACGACGACGGCCACCCGGAAGTCGCCCGAGGCGTAGAACATGGCGTGCTCGGAACCGAGGATCGCGGCCAATGAGGCAAAGGTGGCGATCAGGACCGGGGCGGCGAGCTGGCCGGCGAAACTGCGGCGCAGCGGGATCGTGGCCAGCCAGGTCAGCGCGCCCGCGCCGAGGGCCCACATGGCCGCAACGAGGATCAGCCCGCTGGTGTGCATCACCCCGCCTCCAACCGGTAGCCCACACCCCACACCGTGTGGATCAGCCCGGGGCTCGACGGATCGTCCTCGATTTTCTCACGCAACCGGCGAACGTGGACGGTCACGGTCGAGTGGTCGCCGAACGTCCAACCCCACACTCGCGCCATCAGCTCGGCCCGGCTGTAGGCCACGCCGGGATGAGCCATCAGGAACGCGAGCAGATCCAGTTCCCGCACGGTCAACGCCAGGTCGACGCCGTCCTTGCTGGCACGGCGGGCGGCCGGGTCGAGCGTGATCGGGCCCGCGTGCAGCGGCGGCCCCGGACGGTCCGGGTCGGCCGCCCGCGACGCGCGGCGCAGCAACGAGTCGACCCGCAGCACCAGCTCGCGCGGGGAGAACGGCTTGGTCAGATAGTCGTCCGCGCCCGTCTCGAGCCCGGCGATGCGGTCGTCCTCCTCGGCCAGCGCAGTCAGGATGATCACCAGGATGTCCGGATGCTCCGCCCGGACCCGGCGGCACACGTCGAGGCCGTTGACCTCGGGCAGCATCAGGTCGAGCACGATCAGCTCCGGGGGCGCGCCCTGCGCGGCGCGACCCGTCACGTGATCCAGCGCGCGACGGCCGTCGGCCACGCAGGCCACCTCGTGCCCGGCCCGGGTCAGGTACCCGGCCACGACTTCAGCCAGGGTCGCGTCGTCGTCCACGACCAGCACGCGCGCCACCCGATCGACAGTAGGTGTTCCGAACCGCGGACGAGGCGCTGATGGGGCCCGTTAGCAACCGGTAAGCGTTGCGGGTAGCGGCGATGACACAAAGTGGGTCGACACTGGAGGTGAATGAAAACCGTCCACTCCCCCGAGGACGAACCCCCAGGTGACCTCCAGCCCGCCCCCGAGCACCGACCGGTCTTGGTCAGCTGACCCCGCATACGCCGGTCAACTGACCAAAAGAGGCGGACTCGACATCGTGCTGCCCTGCCTGGACGAGGCCGGCGCGCTGCCCTGGGTGCTGGACCGCATTCCCGCCGGAGCCCGGGCGATCGTGGTTGACAACGGGTCGACGGACGGGTCGCCCGACCTCGCCCGCGCCCGCGGGGCGCTCGTCGTCAGCGCCACGCGACGGGGTTACGGCGCGGCCTGCCACGCGGGCTTGGCCGCGGCGACCGCCGACGTCGTCGCCTTCTGCGACTGCGACGCCTCGCTCGATCCCGCCGACGCGCTGCGGCTGGCCGAGTTCGTCTTCGACGGCAGCGCCGACCTCGTGGTCGGCCGCCGCCGCGCGGTGTCCCGCGGGGCGTTCCCCGTTACGGCCCGGGTGGCCAACCTCGAGTTGGCCCGGCGCATCCGTCGCCGCACCGGCCTGCCGTTGCACGACCTCGGCCCGCTGCGGGTGGCCCGTCGCACAGAGTTGCTCGCGCTGGGTTTGACGGATCGGCGCAGCGGCTACCCGTTGGAGATGCTGGTCGGCGCGGCCGACGCCGGTTGGCGCGTGCGCGAGTGCGACGTCGACTACCACCCCCGGGTCGGCAAGTCCAAGGTCACCGGGACGGTGCGCGGCTCGTGGCAGGCCGTGCGCGACATGTCCGCGGTGCTGGCCCGATGAGCAACCGCGCCGCCCCCACGAGCAACCGCGCCGCCCCGAACGCCCCGGCCGATGTCGTCCGTGGCGATGCCGTCCGTGGCCGTGCCGTCCGCGCCAGTGCCGGCAGCATCGTCCGCGGCGGCGCCGGCAGCGTCCGTGCCGGCAGCATCGTCCGCGGCAGCGCCGGCAGCGCCGGCAGCGCCGGCAGCGCTGGCGGTGTCGTCCGGGACGGCGTCGGGACCCGTTTGGGCGCGGTGCTCGTCATCGCGAAGGAGCCACTGCCGGGGCGGGTGAAGACGCGTTTGACGCCGCCGTTCTCACCCGCGCAGGCGGCCGATCTGGCCGCCGCGGCCATCGCCGACACCCTGGCTGCGGCGCACGCGGTGCCCGCGGACGCGTACGTGCTCGTGCTCGACGGCGCGCCGGGCGACTGGGTGCCGGCGGGGTGGCAGGTCGTGGCCCAGGTGCCCGGTGGCCTCGACCTGCGGCTCGCGGCGGCGTTCGCGGAGGCGACCGGGCCCACCGTGCTCGTCGGGATGGACACGCCGCAGTTCCGTCCGCACCAATTGAAGGTTTTTCGCCCAGATCGGTTCGACGCATGTATCGGACTGGCTGCGGACGGCGGCTTCTGGGCAATCGGATTCACCGACCCGGCCGATGCGGCCCGCGTCATCCCCGGCGTGCCCATGTCCCGCGACGACACCGGCGCTCGGCAATGCCAGCGGATCCGGCACGCCGGGCTCAGCCTGCAACTGCTCGACGAGCTCATCGACGTCGACACCGCAGCCGAGGCCCGCACCGTCGCCCGGGCCGCCCCGCGCACCCAGTTCGGGCGTTGCTGGCTCAAGATCAATCCGGGTTGCGGCTGAGATGCGAACCATTAACATGCCCGTCCAATTCGGCCCCGTGCCCGCACCCGTGGGACTGGTTCCGTCATGATGATCGGCGCCCTCGCCCCGTATGAGACGAGCCTGGCCGGAGCCGGACCGCTGGCCCTGCTCGCCGACGACGGTGACAGCATCACCCTCGATGTCGAGCGCTACCTGGCCGCGGTGGACGCCGCCGATTCCTCCGTGCTCGACCGGTGCCGTGGCCCCGTCCTCGACGTCGGGTGCGGACCCGGCCGGATGGTCGCCGCGTTGGCCGAACGGGGGATGGCCGCGTTGGGCGTGGACATCGCGCCGATGGCGGTCGAACTGACTCGCAGTCGCGGCGTGTCCGTGCTGTTGCGTGACCTGTTCGCGCGGGTGCCGGGCCAGGGGCGGTGGCCGACCGCCCTCGTCATCGACGGCAACATCGGCATCGGCGGCGACGTCGATCGGGTGCTGCGGCGTCTCGACGAGCTGCTGGCCGCGGACGGCCGCGCCGTGATCGAGACCGTGCCCGACGCCATGACCGACCGCACGCTGCAAGTGCGCTTCGCCCGCGGCGCCGTCGCCACCGGACCGCGGTTCGCCTGGTCGGTGATCGGCACTGATGCCTTGACCATTCGAGCGGCCCGCGTCGGCTTCGCTGTCCTGGCCACCTGGTCGGTGGGCGAGCGGCACTTCGTCGAACTGGGTCATGTCGGAGTCTCTCCATGCGAACCGAGCCGGGAAGCTGACGTCGAACCGGCCCGCGTCGAACTGGCCGGCGTCGAACGGGTCGGCGTCGAACGGGTCGGCGTCGAACTGGTCGGCGTCGAACACCGGCACTTCAAACGGGGTCGCGTCGGACGTGGGCCGGCCAGGATGGCGCACCCGCGCCGTCACCAGCGCGGCAGGTAGGTTCGTTGGCCGGCTCCTGCTTGGCTGATTCCATGCCGGGCGCCCCCGGTGCCGCCCACCGTCGTTCGCGGGCGGCCACCGGGGCGTGGCGAGCCGTGCTGGGTTCCGCGCTGCTGGCCGAGGCGGTCACGGTCGTCGCCGGCGTGCACAGCACCTGGCACCGCGCCCCGTTCTGGCTCTACGCAGTGAGTTTTCCGCTCTTCGGCCTGGCCCTGATCGCGCTCGCCAACAGCGCCATCAACGTTCGTCGAGCGCTGATCGGCGTGGTTGCGATCGGCGCGGTGTTGCAGGTCCTGGCCCTGATGAACCCGCCGATCTCCAGCGACGACGCCTACCGCTACGGCTGGGACGCCAAGGTCCAACTCGCGGGGATAGATCCGTACTCCTACGCCCCGGTGGACCCGCACCTGGACCGGCTCCGTTCCTACTCGCTTTTCCCGCCCGACACCGGCCACTGCGCCTGGCCCTTGCCCAACGACATCTGCAGCCGCATCAACCGGCCCACCGTGCACACCATCTATCCGCCCGTGGCCGAGGCCGCGTTCACGCTGGCCCGGGTGGTCAGCTTCGGCCGCACCGACGGGGCGCTGCCGATGCAGATCTTTGCCGCGCTGGGGGCGACCGCGCTGTCGTGGCTGCTCGCGGTTCGGGCCTGGCGGCGACGTCGTCCGGCGTGGACGGTGGCGGTGTGGGCGTGGTGTCCGATGACGGTGATCGAGCTCGGCAACAACGCACACATCGACTGGCTGGCCGTGCTGTTGTCCGTGCTGGCGTTGACGTTCGCGCGCCGCATCGCCGACGCGCCGGCCGGTCGCCGTCCGGCCACGATCACCGGAGCCCTGGTGGGCGCGGCCGTGGCCACCAAGATCTACCCGGCGTTGATCGGAGCCAGCCTGCTGCGGCGACATCCGCTCCGGGTGATCACCGCGGCGGCGGCGGTGTTCCTGCTGGGCTACGTGCCCCACGTGGCGGCGGTCGGGTCGGCTGTGGTCGGCTTCCTGCCCGACTACGTCAAACAGGAGAACTACCTCAGCGGTGGACGGTTCCTGGTGCTGTCACTGTTCATACCCAAACGATTCGCGCTCGACGTGGCCGTAGTCCTCATCGTGGCCACCGTGGTGTGGGCGGTACGGCGCAGCGATCCGCACGCGCCCGAGAACACCGCCGTGGTCGTGTTCGGCGTGGTGCTGATGGTGACGACGCCCGTCTACAGCTGGTACGCGTTGATGTTGTTGGCGCTGGTCGCCCTGAGTGGACGGGTGGAATGGCTGCCGATGGTGCTCGGCGCCGGGCTGAGCATGGTCGGCGCGCTGCTGGTCACCGACGGGGTGCAGGCGCACCGGATCGTCTACTCGGGCGCGGCCGTGGTCACGGGGGCACTCCTGCTCGCTAGCGCCTGGCGGGCCCGGCGGGCGGCGGCAGCTTCAGCGCCGTCAACGCCGACTTCTGCCCCCGCGTAGTTGTCAGCGGCGCCACCGTCTCAACCACGTCGTCAACCCCGAGCTGAGGCCGCCCAGGCGCCCGGACCGGCCCGGGGCGTCCGCGGCCGCGGACGCGTGGACGCCGCCCACGGGCCGGTGGCGGGAACTCGGCCAACGTCACCGGCCGAGCCGGAAGCCGCCGCGATCACCGCGGTGATCGCGGCCAATTCCTCCGGCGCCGGATCACCGCGGACCACCTGCAGATACCCGATCGCGCTGGGTTCGGCGGTCTCCCGCCGCCGGACGTCGCCCGATCCGGTGACCGTCGGGTCGTCGGTCACAGCGGGATGTTTCCGTGCTTCTTGGGCGGTAGCTCGACCCGCTTGTTCCGCAGCATCCGCAGGCCTTTCACCACGTAGGCTCGGGTGTGCGCGGGCGGGATGACCGAGTCGATGTAACCGCGTTCGGCCGCCACGTACGGGTTGACCAGGGTGTCCTCGTAGTCGTCAGCGAGCTCGGCCCGGCGGGCTTCGGCGTCGTCAGCGCCCTTGAGTTCCTTGCGGTACAGGATGTTCACCGCTCCCTGCGCGCCCATGACCGCGATCTGCGCCGTCGGCCAGGCCACGTTCAGGTCGGCGCCGAGGTGCTTGGAACCCATCACGTCATACGCACCGCCGAAGGCCTTGCGGGTGATGACGGTGATCTTCGGAACCGTGGCCTCGCCGTAGGCGTAGATGAGCTTGGCCCCGCGGCGGATGATGCCGTTCCACTCCTGGTCGGTGCCGGGCAGGAAGCCGGGCACGTCCACCAGCGTCAATACCGGCACGTTGAACGCGTCGCACGTGCGCACGAACCGCGCTGCCTTCTCGGACGCGTCGATGTCCAGGCAGCCGGCGAAGTGGGTCGGCTGGTTGGCCACGATGCCGATCGGGTGGCCCTCGACGCGACCGAAGCCGATGAGGATGTTGGGCGCGAACAGCGCCTGCACCTCGAGGAACTCGCCGTCGTCGAGCAGGTGGGTGACCACCTCGTGCATGTCGTAGGGCTGGTTGGCCGAGTCGGGGATGAACGAGTTGAGGAACTCGTCCTCGGCGACGGGCTCGGTGTCGACGTCGACGTCGTAGACCGGCGCCGGATCGAGGTTGTTGCTGGGCAGGTAGGACAACAGCGCCTTGACGTAGTCGATCGCGTCCTGCTCGTCGGGGGCCAGGTAGTGCGCGTTGCCGCTGACGGTGTTGTGGGTGCGGGCGCCGCCGAGTTCCTCCAGCGTGACGTCCTCGCCGGTCACCGTCTTGACCACGTCGGGGCCGGTGATGAACATCTGCGACGTCTTGTCCACCATGACGATGAAGTCGGTGAGCGCGGGGGAGTAGACGTGGCCGCCGGCGGCTGCGCCCATGATCAGCGAGATCTGCGGGATGACGCCCGAGGCCTGCACGTTGCGGTAGAAGATGTCCCCGTACAGACCGAGGGAAACGACGCCTTCCTGGATGCGCGCGCCGCCGCCTTCGTTGATGCCAATCAGCGGGCAGCCGTTACGCAGCGCCATCTCCTGCACCTTGACGATCTTCTCGCCGTACACCTGGCCCAGGCTGCCGCCGAACACGGTCACGTCCTGGCTGAACACGCACACCGGGCGGCCGTCGACCGTGCCGAACCCGGTGACCACGCCATCGCCGTACGGACGGTTCTTCTCCATCCCGAACGTGGTCGAACGGTGCCGGGCCAATTCGTCCAGCTCGACGAAGGAACCTTCATCCAGCAGCAGGTCGACGCGTTCGCGGGCCGTTTTCTTGCCGCGGGCGTGCTGCTTCTCCACCGCCCGGGCCGATCCGGCGTGCACGGCCTCGTCGTAACGCTGGTTCAGGCCGGCGAGCTTCCCCGCGGTGGTGTGTGCGTCGGCGGGCGGTATCGGTTCGGCGGCCATGGCCGGAGCCTATCTCCATGGGTTTCCGGCGCGGCTCGCCCAAAATTGACTGCCTCTGTGCCGCGCACGGGCAACGTGCTTGACTGCACGGGGGCCGGCACCGGCCCTACGGTCCGGGGGCGAGGACCGGCGTCCCCCCACGGGCGGTGAGCAGCGGGATGACCGAGGTCGTCATCGGCGTCGACATCGGCACGACCAGCACCAAGTCGGTCGCCTTCGCCGTCACCGGCGAGGCCGTGGCCGAACACTCCGTCGGTTACCCGTTGCACGAGCCCGCGCCGGGGTACGCCGAGCAGGATCCCGCCGTCATCCTCGACGCCGTGCGCCAGACCGTCGCCCACGTCGCCGGTGCGTGCGAAGGACAGGTGCGCGGACTGTCGTTCAGCACGGCCATGCACAGCCTGATCGGCCTCGATCAGAGCGGCGCGCCGCTCACCCCGTCGATCACTTGGGCCGATTCGCGGGCCAGCGCGCAGGCCGAGCGGCTGCGCGGCGGCCCCGTCGGCCTGCCGTTGCATCGGCGCACGGGCACGCCCATCCACCCCATGTCGCCGTTGACCAAGCTCATCTGGTTCCGCGAGCAGGAGCCGGCGCTGGTCCGCAAGGTGACGCACTGGGTGGGCATCAAGGAATACGTGCTGCTGAACCTCGTCGACGGTCTGCTGATGGACCACTCGGTGGCCTCCGGCACGGGGCTGATGAACATTCACACGCTGCGGTGGGACGACGAGGCGCTGCGGCTGGCCGGCGTCGTGGCCGAGCAGCTGCCCGAGCTGGTGCCGACGACGCACATCCTGCCCCCGTTGACCGCCGAGGCGGCGTCAGCACTGGGCCTGGCCGCCGACACGCCCCTGGTGATCGGCGCCGGCGACGGCCCGCTGGCCAACCTGGGCTCCGGCGCCGTCCGTCCCGGGGTCGTCTCGTGCACGATCGGCACCAGTGGCGCCATGCGGGTGATGGTCGAGGACGCCCGCGTCGACCCGCTCGGCGGCGTCTTCTGCTACGCCCTGACCGAGTCGCGGTGGGCGGTCGGCGGGGCGATCAACAACGGGGGCCTGGTGCTGAACTGGGCCGGCGACGCCCTCGCGCCCGACCTGGCCGCTGACCCTGACCGCGACCCGGTCGAGGCACTGCTGGAGATGGCGGCCAGCGTGCCGGCCGGGTGCGGTGGGCTGATCATGCTGCCGTACCTGCAGAGTGAGCGCGCGCCGCACTGGAGTTCGCTGCCGCGCGGGGTGTACGTCGGGCTGACCCGGGAGCACCGCCGGCAACACCTCGTCCGCGCTGCGCTGGAAGGGGTGTGCCAGCAGCTGGCCACCGTGCTGAACTCGGTCCGCGCGGCCGGGAACGAGGTGCGCGAGATCCGGGCCACCGGCGGCTTCGCGCGCAGCCCGCTGTGGCGGCAGATGCTGGCCGACGTGCTCGGTCTGGACGTGGGCTTTCCGGCCGGACACGAGGGTTCCAGCTTCGGCGCGGCGCTGCTGGGCATGCAAGCGCTGGGGATGATCTCCTCGATCGACATCGCCGCGGACCTGGTGCAGATCGAGCAGACCGTTCATCCAGATCCGGCTGCCGCTGCGGTGTACGCCGACCTGCGCCCGGTGTTCATCGAGCTCTATAACGCGCTGATACCGGCCTTCACCTCGTTGCGTCGCCTGGCCCCCGGCCTACCCATCCGATCCGACAACGCCTCAGCCGACCCGTCCCCCGAGGAGTCCCGATGATGATGCTTGCCGCCGCTACGACATCTGCGGCTGCTGCCGCTACGACATCTGCGGCTGCTGCCGCCGCGAAGACCTCGGCCGGCGACCCGCGCCTGATCACGGCCGCGCTGGTCGGCATCGGTGTGGTCGTCGTGCTGATCACCGTGGCCAAGGTGCACCCGTTCCTGGCCCTGATCCTCGGCGCGACGACGATGGGCGTCATCGCGGGACTGGGCCTGGCCGGCACGTTGACCGGCAGCTTCACCACCGGGGTGGGCAACACCACCGGATCGGTGGGTCTGCTGGTCGCGCTCGGAGCCATGATCGGCGGCCTGCTGACCGAATCCGGCGGGGCGTCCAAGATCGTCGACACCATCACCGAAAACGTTTCAGAGCATCGACTGCCATGGGCGATGGCCGGGCTGGCCGCCCTGATCGGGCTGCCGCTGTTCTTCGAGATCGGCGTCGTCCTGCTCGTGCCCGTCGTGCTGCTGGTGTCGCGCCGCGCCGGCACCCCCGTGCTGCGGGTAGGTATCCCCGCGTTGGCCGGGCTGTCGGTACTGCACGGTCTGGTGCCGCCGCACCCGGGTCCGGTGGCGGCGATTAGCGCCCTGCACGCCGACCTGGGCCTGACCTTGGCCTTCGGGCTCATCATCGCCGTGCCCACGGTGATCATCGCCGGGCCGGTGTTCGGGTCGTTCATCGTGCGCTACATCGACATCCCGGCGCCGGTCGCGGTCGGCAAGGGCCGCTCTGACGACGGCGCCGACGACGGGCTCAGTGGCGAGCCCCGGATGGGCCGTGACGCGGACGGCGGAGCGTCGCGGGGGCGGGCGCCGGCGTTCTGGCCCGCGGTGGGCACGATCCTGGTGCCGATCGTGATGATGCTCGTCGGCGCGGTCGGTGAGCTGACGCTGAAGAAGGGCACGCACGCCCGCTCCGTGTTCGACGTGCTCGGCACGCCGGTGATCGCGCTGACGGTGGGCGTGATCGTGGCCATGTTCGTCCTCGGTTACTTCAACGGGTTCAGTCGCGCCGAGGTCGGCGACACGACCGGGCGTGCGCTGCCGCCGATCGCTGGGATCCTGCTGATCGTCGCGGCGGGCGGTGGGTTCAAGCAGGTGCTGGTCGATGCCGGCGTGGGCAACGTCATTGCCAACGCGGCCAAGGGCGCGTCGCTGTCGCCGTTGCTGCTGGGCTGGCTGGTTGCCGTCGGCATCCGCGTGGCGACGGGTTCGGCCACGGTGGCCACGATCACCGCGGCGGGCATCGTCTCCCCGTTGGCCGCCGGGTTGGACAAGCCCACGTTGTCGTTGCTGGCGCTGGCCGTCGGTTGCGGTTCGTTGTTCTTCTCCCACGTCAACGACGCCGGGTTCTGGCTGGTCAAGGAGTACTTCGGGATGAGCGTCGGCCAGACGCTGGCCAGTTGGTCGGTGATGGAGACGATTGTCTCCGTGGTCGGCTTCCTGGGCGTGCTCGTTCTTCACCTCATCGTCTAGTTGGGCGCCGCGACCTCCGCCGCCCAATAGGGTTGTCGTCCGTGCCCGACGACCGCCCACCGCTGGACGCCGCGGCCCTGAGTTCGGCCCTGGTCTGTGGTTTCATCACCTCGGTCGATGTCGTGGCGCAGACATCGTCGACGAACGCCGACCTCGTGGCTGCCGCTCAGGCGGGGGCGCCCGAGGGCACGCTGCTGGTGGCCGAGTTCCAACGCGCTGGGCGCGGTCGGTTCACCCGGACGTGGACGTCCCCGGCGCGGGCGGGACTGACGTTCTCGGTACTGGTGCGCCCGGTGCAGGTGCCGGTGTCGCAGTGGGGATGGCTGCCGCTGCTCACCGGAGTGGCATTGTCGGGCGCGGTGCGCGGATTCGTCCCGGTCGAGGTTTCCCTGAAGTGGCCCAATGACCTCCTGCTCGGGCCGTCCGGGCAGAAGGTCGCCGGCATCCTGGCCGAGGCCGGAGCGGGCTGGGTCGTCGTCGGCGTGGGCGTCAACGTGGATCACCGGGCAGCCGAACTGCCCTCGGCCCAGGCGGGATCGCTGCGGATGTTCGCCTCCCAGGCGGTGGACCGTGGGGCCCTGCTTGCCGCCGTGGTGACGGCGTTCGCGTCTCGTTACGGCGCGTGGGTGGAGGCGGCTGGTGACCCGGAGCGCAGCGGCCTGCGCACCGCCTATGAGCGGGCCTGCGGCACGCTCGGGCGAGAGGTGGAGGTACGCCATCCCGACCGTACGGACGTCGGTCTCGCCGTCGCCGTGGACGCGAGCGGCGCCCTCGTCGTCGAGACCGCGACCGGGCGAACGGTGACGGTATCGGCGGGCGATGTCGTCCACATCCGCGCGCGGGACCGGTAGCTGTCGCGGTTGACGTTGATGGGCGCCGGTTGTGGCGGCGCCGGTTGTTCGTCGCCGCTTGTGGCGGCGCCTGTTGTTCGTCGCCGGTTGTGGCGGCGCCGGTTGTGGCGGCATATGGGGGAGGATCGACCGATGGCCTTCCCCGACAAGCTGCTGACCAAGGATGAGGAGATCGTCGAACATCTTCATCCCCACTGGATCACCCTGGTGCCGGCCACGTTGTGGCTGGTACTCATCTGTGTGCTGAGCGGGGTCGGCATGGCGTTCGCGCCGGACGGCAAAGCCCATACCCCGGTCATCCTGCTGATCCTGGTGGCTGCGGTGTTGCTGCTGTGTTGGCTGACCCTCGCGCCGTGGATCCGCTGGCGCACGACCCACTACGTCGTGACCACGCAGCGGGTGCTGATTCGCCGGGGCGTGCTGCGCCACACCGGCCGCGACATCGGCCTGGCCCGGATCAACGACGTTGGGTTCGTGCTGACGTTGTGGGACCGCCTCGTCGGTGCCGGCACGCTGACGATCGAATCAGCCGGTGATCTGGGCCAGGAAAAGCTCGTCAACGTGCCGCACGCCGAGCGGGTGCAGCAGAACCTGAACCGCCTCATCGACCTGGATTCGCAGCGTCATTACCGCGGGCATTCGGCTCAGTCCGACCCAGGCCACGACGGCCGCTAGGGGTAGGTTGCGGCCGGGTTCAGCGGTTGGGCACGAGGATGGCGTGGGCTCGGTGCACGGTGATGTCCTTGCCGGTGGGGTCGCTGCGGTAGACGTCGCCGACGATGGGGATTTTCTCGCCGGTGCCGTCGACGGTCACGGTGACGTGCCAGAACGCTTGCACGGTGACAGTTCGGTCGGCTGGGGTCGCGTAGACGTGGGAGATGTAGTGGCGGCACTCAGTGGCTGATTCGCACGGGATGCTGTCCGTGTAGGGCTGCCCGGTCAGGCTGCCTGTGGTAACGGTGGTGCTGGTCCCGTCGCCCCACCGCCATACGGTTTTGGCCAGGCTGAGTTTCGCGGTGAGGTTGTAACCGCCAAGGGAGAAGTGCGGGATGGTCACGTCTTTGACCGCACCGCCATTAGGGCCAGTCATATAGAACACGATCGCGGCTCGGACCAGGTAGTCGGTTCCTCCCGCCAGAGTCATTGGAATCGGCGCTAGCCGTGTCACTTCGGCGGACACGTCAGCCCCAGTTGGGAGTTGAACAGCTTGTTCAATTGTGTTCCCGCACGCGTACCTAATCTCTACGATTTTGCCGCTGGCCCGCGAATAAAAAGTCCGTTTCGTGACCAATATCTCGGCGGGGTTGAGCGGATTTGTCGGGCAGAATTTGTTAAATCCGCAGGCTGGATTATTTGCGACGCCCACGACCGGACACACGATCGTGGAATCCAGTTCCACATAGGGATTCACTGGAGAAACCCGTGGGGGGTTCTTGGCTGCGGGTCCGGGCCGTATTGTGCGCTTAATGTACTTGCATACTAGGCCATTCTTGACCACGTAGCATTTCTTGACTATCTCTACCCTCGGCTTGGGTGTCGTATTCGCTAACGCAATGCTATAACCGGTAGACTCGGTTAAGAGTTCGATTATTAGCAGAGACAGTAGCAACCTGATCGCTCTACTGGACATAGTACGTCCGTGCAATTTGCCACATTTTCCCAGTCCATTGCGCATCTAGTTGCAGCGTGAAGCGCACGGCGTCCAACCTCTTGACTAGCTTATTAGCACTATTTCTCACGGCGCCCGCGGTTACCGTGACTGCAAACTGCCCGCTCCAGCCGGACTTAGCTTTTGATCCGGCCCTTACGAGAACGGGCGGTCGCACTAAAAATCGCGCACCCGATATATGTTGATGTCGGCTTCTCAGCCTTGCTGAATTGTTGGCCTCCTGACTGCATGCCGATGGGCAGATAATGGTATACGCGGTAGGTGCGTAGCCAGTTGCTGAATCCCAATTCATGGCTATATAGTAATAATTCATTAAGGCTAAGGCGCCTTCTTCATTTTGTGAAAACATCGTGCGGGTAAATCTTGGGACTACGTCGCCGGGTTCTTTGTATTTGGCGGTGGTGGGGACGCCGGCGGGGACCCAACTGGTGGGGTTGCCGGGTGGGATCTGGTCTACTGGGACCGTCGTCTTCGCCGGCGTTGGTTTCGGGGTTGTCGGCGGCGGCGTCGTTGGCGCCGCGCTGGTCGTGGCCGGCGGCGGCACGGTGGCCGACGTTGTTGACTTGGTGCCGCCCCCGCCGCCGGTGCATGCGGCGAGGGCCAGCGCAGCCGTGAGCACGGCTGCGCAGACCGCCTCCCGCCTGGATCGCATGCGCGAAAACTACCCCAAAGCCCGTTTCGCCGGGATATCGCTGCGCGGGCCTGTGGATAACGGCCGGTACCTCACACGCCCACCGCGGACCGCGGGGTCGGCTCCATGACGGCCCGGCGCAGGCGCTCGGTGTATTCGCCCGGGGCGTAGGTGCGGCGGGCGTAGCGACGCTCGTAATCGACGTACAGCTCTGGATCGAACTCGGCCAGCCAGGCCATGAAGTGTTCGTGCACACCCGGGCGCAGGTGCAGCGGCAGCACGCTCAACACCCGCCCGCCCGCCGCCCGCACCGCCGCGCCCACCTCAGCCAGCTGCGCAACCCCATCGCTCAGACCGGGCAGGACGGGTGCGATCAGCGCGCCCGTACGAATGCCCGCCTCGGAGAGCCGGCGCATCGCCTCGATCCGCCGTCGCGGGTGCGGCGTGCCCGGCTCGGTCGCTCGCCAGACCCGCTCGTCCAGCGTGCCGACCGAGAAGTTGACCGAGACGTCAGCCCGCGACGCCGCGACCTTGAGCAGCTCGAGGTCACGTAGGACGAGCGCTGATTTGGTCAGGATGGAGAAGGGATTGCCGTGTTCGCCGAGTACTTCGACCACGCCACGAGTCAGCCGGTACTTGCCCTCAGCGCGCTGATACGGATCGGTGTTCGTACCCATGGCGATTATCTCGCCGGTCCAGCGCGGGTCGCGGAGCTCCACGCGCAGCTTCTCCACCGCGTTGATCTTGACGACGATCTTGCGATCGAAGTCTTCGCCGGTGTTGAGCCCCAGGTATTCGTGGGTCGGCCGCGCGAAGCAGTAGGTGCAAGCGTGGCTGCAGCCGCGGTAGACGTTGATCGTCCAGCGGAACGGCATCTGCGACGACACAGGCACCCGGTTCAGGACCGTACGGGCGGTCACGGGCAGGAACTCCAGTCCGGACAGCCGGCCCGTACCGCGCTCGGGTCCAGCGACCTCCTCGGCCGAGAACAGCGCCGCCTGGCCGTCGGTCTCATCGTCTGCCAGCCGCCACCGCACCAATCAAGTAGATCACATGTTCGATCACAGAGCTAGCGAAAATCGCGACTGCCGGCCCGGACGCCGAGGTCGAGCCGTTCGATCCGCTCGGCCACCACGTTGACCACCCCGTCCACCCGCTCCAGCATGCCGCGGATCAGCAGGCCGCCGGACTCCCGGGCCACCCGCCGGTGCCGGCCCCAGATCACCGGGTCGCAGACGATGTTCACCATCCCGGTCTCGTCCTCCATGTTGATGAAGATGATCCCGCGGGCGGTGGCCGGACGTTGGCGGTGCGTGACGATGCCGCCGACCAGGACCCGGGTGCGGTCAGGCATGGCCTTCAGCGCGACGTTGGTGACCACGCCGAGCGCATCCAGCCGGTCGCGGATGTAGGCGGTGGGGTAGGAATCCCGGGTGATCGACGTGGCCCAGTAGTCGGCCAGCAACTGCTCGGGCTCGGTCATCTCGGGCAGCGGGGGCGGGGCGTGCTCGTCGACGGTGTCCACGGGTAGCTGGCCCAGCCGGATCGTCGACACCGGCCCGGCCGCCCACAGCGCCCCGCGCCGGCTCAGGTCCAGGCACTCGAACGCGCCCGCAGTGGCCAGCGCCTCGACCTGCTCGGTGGTGACGCCGGTGCGCCGGACCAGATCGGCCATCGAGGTGTAAACCCCGTCCTGCTCGCGCACGGCCACGATCTGCTCGGCCAGGTCGTCGCCGATGGTGCGCACGCTCGACAGCCCGAGCCGCAGCACCGGCTGCTCCGGCCCCGGCCCGGTATAGCCGGAAACTTTTGGTCTGCTGACCCGCGTATGCGGGGGCAACTGACCAAAAGCGACCGGCGGTTCCAGGGTGGCGCCGGCACCCGAGGCGTTGAGGTCGGGCCCGCGGACCTCGACGCCGTGGCGCTTGGCGTCCTGGACCAGCGACTGCGGTGAGTAGAAGCCCATCGGCTGGGCATTGAGCAGCGCGGCGCAGAACGCGGCCGGGTGGTACAGCTTCAGCCAGGACGAGGCGTAGACCAGGAACGCGAAGCTGATCGAGTGGCTCTCGGCGAAGCCGAAGGCAGCGAACGCGCGGATCTTGACGTAGACGTCGTCGGCCACGGCGCCGGTGATGCCGCGGGCGTCCATGCCGGCGTACAGCCGCTCCCGCATCGCGTCCATCCGTTCCCCGGAACGTTTGGAGCCCATGGCCCGGCGCAGTTGATCGGCTTCCACGGGAGTGCAGCCGGCCGCGTCGATGGCCAGTTGCATCAGCTGTTCCTGGAACAACGGGATGCCGAGGGTCTTCTTCAGCGCCTTCTCCAGCGACGGATGGGGATACGTCACCGGCTCCTCGCCGTTGCGACGGCGGATGTAGGGGTGCACCGACTCGCCTTGGATCGGTCCGGGCCGGATGAGGGCGATCTCGACGACGAGGTCGTAGAAGCACCGTGGTTTCAGCCGCGGCAACGTGGCCATCTGCGCGCGGGATTCGACCTGGAACACGCCCACCGTGTCGGCCGCGCACAGCATGTCGTACACCTTCGGATCCTCGGGCGGCAGCTCGTGCAGCCCGTAGCGGATGCCGTGCCACTGCTCGATGAAGTCGAAGCAGTACTTCAACGCCGACAGCATGCCGAGGCCGAGCAGGTCGAACTTGACCAGGCCGCTGGCCGCGCAGTCGTCCTTGTCCCACTGCAGCACGGTCCGGTTGGCCATCCGCCCCCACTCGATCGGGCACACCTCGATGATCGGACGGTCGCAGATGACCATGCCGCCGGAGTGGATGCCCAGGTGCCGGGGTGCGTTCTGCAGCTGCTCGGCCAGCTCCATCACCAGCGGCGGTACTTCCAGGTCGCCGAGATCGACCGCGCTGGTCAGGTCCTTCGCCCGTCCGGTTCTGGACGCCTTGGTGATCTCGGGAGTGGACGGCTGGGCCGCGGTCTGCGCCGACGCGCGGATCTCGGGCGCCCAGTAGTAGCCCTGCTCGATCATCTTCGACCAGGCGTCCTGCTGCCCCGGCGAGTAGCCCAACGCCTTGGCCACGTCACGGATCGCCGACTTGGGCCGGTAGCTGATCACGTTGGCGACCTGCGCCGTGTGCCGCCGGTCGTAACGCTCGTAGACGTACTGGATGGCCTCCTCGCGGCGGTCGGACTCGATGTCGAGGTCGATGTCGGGCGGGCCGTCGCGGTCGGGGGAGAGGAAGCGTTCGAACAGCAGCCCGTAGCGCACGGCATCGACGGCGGTGATGCCGATGGCGAAGCAGACGGCCGAGTTGGCGGCGCTGCCGCGGCCCTGGCAGAGGATGTCGTGGCGGCGGCAGAACCCCACGATGTCCCAGACGACCAGGAAATAGCCGGGAAAGTTCAGCGCCTCGATGATCTGGAGCTCGTGCTCGATCTGCTCGTATGGATGAACGTGTCCCTCCCGGCGGGCCCAGTCACCGGCTTCGGTACGGGTTCCATACCTTTCCCGCGCTCCCACGAAGGCCAGCTCGCGCAGGTAGGTCATCTCGGTGTGGCCGGCCGGCACCGGGAACGGCGGGAGTTCCGGCGCGATCAGCTTGAGCGGGAAGGCCAGCTCGAGCCCCAACGCACCAGCCCGCTCCACCGCACCGGGCCAGCGCGCGAACCGGGCCGCCATCTCGTCACCGTCACGCAGGTGGGCACCGGCCCACGACGGCAACCAGCCGTCGATGTCCTCGAGCGTGCTGCGGGCCCGGACCGCGGCCACGGTCTCGGCCAGCGGGCGCTGGTCCGGACGGGCGTAGTGCGCGGCCGTCGTGGCGACGGTGGGCAGCCCGGCCTCGTCGGCCAACGTGGCCAGCGCGTCGTTCAGGTCGTCGGTGAGCGGGTCGAGGCCGTGGGTGAGCTCGACCGCGACGTTGCCGCGACCGAACCGCGCGGTGAGTTCGTCCAGCGCGCGACGGGCCGGGTCGAGGGCGAACGTGCCGTGGCCGGCGGAGCTGATGGCCTTACGCACACTGCCTTTACGGCATCCGGTGAGCACCAGCCAGTGCCCGTCCGCGGCCGCGGTGAGCTCGTCGAGGTCATACACCGGGCGACCCTTCGACCCGCCCCGCAGCTGGGCTTCGCTGATGGTGCTGGCCAACGCGGCGTAGCCGGCCGGGTCGCGGGCCAGTACGAGCAGGTGCGTCTGCGGCGGGTCCGGGACGCCGACGCGGGCGGCGATCATCCGCTCGGCCTGCGTCGCGGGGATGGTGACGTCCAGCGACAGTTCGGCCCCGAAGACGGTGGGCAGGCCGAGGGTGTCCGCGGCCTCGGCGAACCGGACGACGCCGTAGAAGCCGTCGTGATCGGTCAGGGCCAGCGCCTGCAGGCCGAGTCGCACCGCCTCCTCGGCCATCTGCTCGGGGGTGGCCGCCCCGTCCAGGAAACTGAACGACGAGTGGGCGTGCAGCTCGGCGTAGGGCGTGCGCCCAGCCCGCAACGGGGTCGTCGGCTCCGTCGCGGCGTAGGCCTCGCGTTTGCGCGACCACGCCGGCGAGTCGCCACCGTCGCCGGCCACCGCGGGCGGTACGGGACGTCCGGACAACCGGCGTTCCAACTCGCTCCACGGAATCGGCGGATTCCCGAATCCCATCCGTCCAGTATCGAACTCTCGTTCGAAGTAAGCAACTCTCGACCAGAGCTGGAGACCGGACCCGAAGACGTAGGCTGGAAATCTTCCCACCAGACTCCCCGACGAAACGAGAAACCCGACCCATGCGCTCAGTCACCGCGTACGCGACCCCGGCCGCCAAGGCCCCGTTCGAGAAGACCACCATCCAGCGTCGCGATCTCGGCCCGCACGACGTGCTGATCAAGATCGCATACGCCGGGATCTGCCACTCCGACATTCACACCGCGCGCGAGGAGTGGGGCGACGCGATCTTCCCGCTGGTGCCGGGCCACGAGATCGCCGGAACGGTCGAAGAGGTCGGCAGCGACGTCGACAGGTACGCCGTCGGCGACCGAGTCGGCGTCGGCTGCATGGTCGACTCCTGCCGCGAATGCGAGAACTGCCAGGCGGGCGAGGAGCAGTACTGCCTGAACGGCAACGTCGGCACGTACAACGCGATCGGCAAGGACGGCCGCCCGACCGAGGGTGGGTACAGCACCCACGTCGTCGTCGACCAGGCTTTCGTCCTCGGCATTCCCGAGGGCATCGGCCTCGACGTCGCGGCCCCGCTGCTCTGCGCCGGAATCACGCTGTACTCGCCGTTGCAGCACTGGGGGGCCGGACCGGGCAAGAAGGTGGCCATCGTCGGGCTCGGCGGTCTGGGCCACATGGGCGTGAAGATCGCCCACGCGCTCGGCGCCGACGTGTCCGTGTTGTCACAGACGCTGAGCAAACAGGACGACGGCCTGGCCATGGGCGCCGACCACTACTACGCCACCAGCGACGACCGGACCTTCACGGAGCTGGAGAACACGTTCGACCTCATCGTCAACACGGTGTCGGCGACGCTGCCGATGGACAAGTACCTGTCCCTGTTGCGCCTGAACGGAACCATGGTCAACGTGGGTGCGCCGCCGGACCCGATGGCGGTTCCGGTCTTCACGTTGATGTCGCAGCGCCGTAGCTGGGCCGGCTCGGGCATCGGCGGCATCCGGCAAACGCAGGAAATGCTGGACTTCTGCGCCGAGCACCACATTGGGGCCGAGATCGAGGTCATCTCGGGCGACCAGATCGACGAGGCGTGGGATCGCGTCGTGGCCAGCGACGTGCGCTACCGCTTCGTCATCGACACCTCGACGTTCTGAGCGAGGGTTCGATCGGGGGCTGACCACCGATCGGGCCACCGAGAACTACGGCTGTTGTTTGGTCTTGTGCAGCAGCCAGTTCTCGCTGGTGTGGATGAGGGCGTAACGCGTGGCGCCGTCGCGGCCGTGCAGGACGAACACCATGCGCCGATCGTTGCGGTCGATCTCCTCCCACCAGCCGGTGTCGGCGATGGACTTGTCGGCGTCGGTGTAGCCCAGGTGGTCCATGTCGTGATCGGGCACGGCGACGGCCAGGTGCGGCTTCGTCCCGGTCGGCATCCCGCGCGGCACGGCCCACGACCGCAGCACGTCGTTCTCCTCCAGGCGCAGGTCGAAGTGCGGACGCGGCTTGAGGTGGTGGTGCAGCACGAACGCCGGGTGGTCGGGCTCGTCATCACCGGACGGCATGACGCCTCCTTCACTCGATCGTCCCCGCAACGATGCCAGGGTCTTGCGCTCAGCGTGATACTCGGTCGGTGACCGACCCCGACGCGGAACCGTTCGAGTCCATCTACGCGCGGGCGCGCGACGATCTGACCATGTTGCCGTGGACCCGGCTCGTGCCGTCAGTCCAGTTGCTGGCTTGGCTGGACGGGGTGCAGGTGGACGGCCTCAGCGTGCTGGTCGTCGGCTGCGGGGTCGGCGACGACGCCGAGGAATTGGCCCGCCGCGGCGCCCAGGTGACCGCCTTCGACTTCGCGCCGACGGCGATTGCCCTGTGCCACAAGCGATTCCCGTCCTCGCCGGTGCGCTACGAGGTGGCCGATCTGTTCGCGTTGCCGCCGCGATGGGCGCAGGCTTTCGATCTCGTCATCGAAATCCACACGGTGCAGTCCGTACCACCCGAGCGGCAGGACTTCGCCATGGGGGCGATTGCGCACACCGTCGCGCCGGGCGGCCGGCTGTTCGTGCGGTGCAGTGTTCGCAATGACGACGAGCCGCGCCCCGATCGGCCCTGGTTCCTGCGCCTGCGTGATCTGCACGCCTATGTCGATGCCGGCCTGCGGCAGGACGCTTTTGCCGACGTCCCGCCGGGTGTGGCCGGGGGCTTCGCGCACCGGCGACACGTGGTCGCGCTCTACTCGCGCAACTCGTGAAGGGCTTATCCGGAAAGGACGAACTCCCGCCCCACCGTGAGGTGGGGCGGGAGTCCGGTCGTGCGGGAGGTGCCTTACGCAGTGGCGATGGTGATCTTGGCGACACCGATGACCAGACCGGCCTTGACGGCGGTGGTCTTGAAGGTGTCGTCGAGCAGCTTGGCGGCGTCAGGGGACATCTCGACGATGGTGCCTTCGAGGATGGCGTCCGTGCCGGACTTCTGCAGCGGCTTCAACGGGGTGCCGTTGAGGTTGAACAGGTAAGCCTTGGCGACGGCGACCTTGCCGTTGACCGAGACCTGGCCGTAGAGCTTCGAGGCGCCCGGGTCGATGTCGAAGTTCGACAGGGTGACCTTGGTGGCGCCGGCGGTGAGGTTCAGCCCTGAGCCGTTGTGCTGGATGTTGCCGGTGACGTAGGGCTCGACCGGGCCGTGGGGCTTGTAGTAGTCAACGTTTCCGCCGGTGATGGGGAACGTGGCCACACCGGCCGCTGAGATGGTCGCGGTGCCGAACGGGCTCGGGGTGAGCTTGAGGCTCTTCAGGGCGGCGACGAAGCCGGCGTCCAGGGTGACGGCGGTGGTCTTGCCCTTGGACAGGTCGGCGACGGAGGCAATCGGCTTCTTGTCGCTGCTGCTGCTGCTGCTGGAGCAGGCGCTCAGGGGCAGGGCCAGGATCGCGGTGGCGGTGACGCCGATTGCGACCTTCTTGAAAACGCTCATGTCAGGTTCCTTTTCTTTGCGGCGTCGAGGTGACGGTCCGGGATTTCCCGTCGCGGTGACGGTCACAAGGGGTTCGGGGCTCACCCCCTAAGCGGTTCGATCCGGTCCACATACCGACATGATCGAGACCCGTCCGTTACCAACCACGGGTGACAAATCCCGTTAAAACTGGGATTGCTCAGTCATAAAGAGCGTCCAGCGTCCAACGTGGCGAGCAGTTATCGGCATCGCTATCGGTGTCGGTGTCGGCAATTGGCAGGACGAGGGGCACCGCGCAGGTGACCAGATAAGCGCGTCCGTGCACGTCCACCAGCTGGAAGCGAGCGCGGCGCCGCAACGCCGCAGGGCTGGTGTCGCTGTTCCCCGGATCCACGGGACGGGACTGGTTGCGGGTGTGGTTCCACCAGCTGTCATCCACCGGCCAGGGACCGGCCCAGGCCGTGATCGCCACTGGCGCGCCGGAGCCCAGCGCCAACCGGGTCGGCGCCGTCGGCACCGCGCCGCGGGCGGTGATCGTCACCGGTTGGCCGGCGGCGTCGAGCACCTGTACCGGTCGGGGCGGATCGATCAGGACCGACGGCGCCGGAGCGGGAATGTGCCCCGGCCAGGGCGGGTGTGCGGCGTGGTCGACGACCGGGGCGGTGCGGGTCGGGGGAAGCTCGTCGCGCCCTCGTTCGTCACGCCCCCGTTCGTCCCCCCAGGGCACCAGGCGGGTGCGTGTGGCCGGGTCACGACCGCCGTCGACCACGGCGGTGACGACCGAGCCGTGACCGAGCAACGTCTGCACCCGGGCCAGGGCGCGGTGTGCGCGTTCGTCACCGGCTCCGGCGCCGGACCACAACGATTGCTGGTGCGCGCCGATGGGCATGACCTGCAGCGCGACCAGACGGAGCAGCGTCACCCCCGCGGTCGGACGGTCGGGCCCGCCGACCGAGCGGCGGTCGGTGCCGCCCACCGAACGGTGATCAGGGGCGTATCCACCGTTCAGCCACCCCTCCAGCTGCCACCGGATGCGGTCGAGCACGTCGACGCTGGTGAGCACGCCGTTCTGCCGCCAGCTGCGCACCGTCTCCTCGCCGTTGTCGGTCTGGGCGATCAACTCCAGGCACGTGCAGGCCAGACCGTGGGCGACCAGCCCGTCGATGAAGCGTTCGGCGCCGGTGCGGGCGGAGAAGGCGATCGCGTCCACCCGGTCCAGCGCCGGTTCGAAGACGATGTCGACGACGTGCTCGGTGGCCGGGTTGCGCGCAGCGATCGGACGGGCATCCCGGCCACCGCACTGACGGTGGACCCACGCTCCGGCCGGGCCGAAGCGGGCCAGCACGTCGCGCGCGGGCAGGTCGGCGAACGCGCCCAGGGTGCGGATGCCCAAGCGGCGCAGCAGGTCCACCAGCTCGACCGCGTCAACCGTCTCGATCGGCAGGTCGGCCAGGAACCGCGCGGACTGCCCGGGCGGCACCATGACCCCGCGCCGGGCGGCATGTTCGGCCGCGAATGATCCGTCGGCCGCCCCGATCAGCACGTCCCCGATCGGCGAGTTCCCGACGTGCATGTTTTCGACGTGCATGTCTGCGGCCGGGCGGCCGTAAAGGCCGGGCGTGACGGGCCCGCTGGCCGACGGGCGCATTACCGGGATCGCGGCGGGTTCGTCGTTCAGTTCACTCAGGCGGCGGGACAGGGCGTGCACCACCGCGGTCTCGCCACCGAAGTACCGGGTCGGGCCCTGCGCACCGATCGCGGCCAGGCCCGGACGGGTGATCTCGACGCCCGGAGCGATGGACTCGATCGCGGACACGACGGGCTCGAACGCGCGGGCCTCACCGACCTCGTCCCGGGGGAGCACGACCAGGTCCGGGCAGCGGCTCTGCGCCTCCCGTCGGCGCATGCCCCGCCGTACCCCGGCCATCCGCGCCGGGTGCGAGCAGGCGACGACGAGGTTGGCGGTGATCACCGCGATCGGCTCGTCAGCGGTGCCGGTGCTGGCGCTGATGCCGGTGCTGATGCCGGTGCCGGTGCTAACGGCGGCTTGCCGATGGTGGTGGTGAGCGGCGACGACGGGCCAGTCCGGGCACCAGACCGCGATCATCCGAGCGGGCCGGACCGAGTCGGTAATCACGGGCGGACCGCGGGTTGCACGGTCATCAGCCGGCGCGCAGTTCAGGCAACTGCAGTTCGGGTAACGGCAATCCGGCCCTCTGCAGCTCGGGCCGGTGCAGTTCGGACCGCCGCAGTTCGGGCGGGTGCAGTTCGGACCGCCGCAGTTCGGGCGCCGACATCGGTACGGCGGGACGGGCGATCGGGGCGATACCGCCGGCGATCGCCGGTAGCCAGCAGGTGACCGAACGGGGCCGGGCCGCGCGGCCGCGCCCGGTCGCCGCCACGGTGACCTGCCGCGCGTGCAGGCGGCCGTGGCCTGCGCCCAGACCCGTCCACCGCTCGGTGTGCGCGGCCAGCTCGATGTCAGCGCGTGGCCAGCGTGGACGTCCACCCAGATACGGCATAAGCACCGCGTCGCGGCCGCGGGCGCGGGCGGCCAGCCGGCGCAGGTCGCCGTCGCTGACCTGAGCCGGTGGACGGACGACCACGACATCCACCGCGTCGAGCAGGGCACCGACCGCGGTCAGCCACCCTGCTCCCGGCGCCGCGACGATGGCCAGCCGGGCCAGGTCGATGCCGTACTCGGCTGCGGCCTCGGCGCTGATCGCGGGCAACCCGACCGTGGCGCACCAGGCGCCGGCGGCGGACGGTCCACCGAGTAGGGCCAGCAGGAGGGACACCGAGTTGGTCACGCTCACCGTGCTTCCCCGGCGCAGTCCCTCCGGGAGCACGGTGCCCAACGGTTCCAGCACCGGCAGCGCCGGCCCGGCGCGCCGGCCCAACTCATCGGCCGGCCGGACGAGGTCGGCAGCGGCGACGGCACCGGAGTCCAGCACCGAGGAGCGGCCCCGCTGACGGTCGGGGGCATGACCGGGGTCGCTGGCATTGTCAGGGTGGGCATTGTCAGGGTCGGCATTGTCAGGGTCGGCATAGTCGAGGTTGCCGTCGCAGTAGGCGGCGAAGTCGCTGGCGTAGCCATGTTCGCCATAGTCGTGGGCGTGGGCGTGGGCGTGGGCGTGGGCGTGGTCGTGGGCATGGTCGTGGGCATGGCCGGGGCTAAAGTCTCGGTCGTTGAGTTCAGGGTCGAGGTCGTTTGCGCAACCGGGGTCCTCCGGCGCCACAATGGACGAGGCGCTGGCGGTCATTCCTCCATAGTCGAACACCTGTTCGGCAATGTCAACCCGAACTTTCGCGCGCATGATCGAATGCACCGGCGCTTACTTGTGGAGCGGGTACCGCGAGGTTGAACGCCCGCCGGCGGGCCGCCGATGCTCATCGTCTTGCGGTGTCGCTGGGCTGCTTCGTAAGGCAAGGGCGCGCCGACGATGGGTGGTCTTGGCGTTTCTTCTGATCACAGCTGTTCGAACGGGCACCACCAGGTGGAGCGTCCGCCGACGGTGCCGTGGCGCAGTTCGGTGCCGCAGCGGGGGCACCGCCCGCCCGGACGACGGTGGGAGATCACCTCGCCGGTATGCGCGCCGCCAAGGCGCACCGCCGCCGCCACCGAGCGTCGTACGGCCCGGTGCAACCGGGTGACCTCGTCCGGCCCGAGCGATCGGACCGGGCGGTGCGGGTCGATGCGGGCCTGCCAGAGCGCCTCGTCGGCGAGCAGGTTGCCGACGCCGGCGATCGCGGTCTGGTCGAGCAGGCGGGCCTTGACCGGTGCGGTTCCTCGGGCCATGACGACCCGAAACTGCCCGACGGGGACCGTCAACGCGTCGGGGCCGAGTACGTCTACCACCGGATCGAGACGAACCCGGCCGAGCCGGCGCGGGTCCAGCAGCACCAACGACCCACCGTCGGCGAAGTAGAGCGTGAACCGGTTCCAGCGGGTCTCGCCCGGCAACGCCCGCGAGGGACGGGGATCGCCGCCTTCTACCGTCTCAGCCGGCGACGATTGGCCCGCCCGCCCGGCGGCCGAGCTGATGACGATGCGCCCGGACATGCCCAGGTGCAGACCCAGGATCGGCCCCGGTGTACGCGACCGGCGCAGGCCAGACGTGTCGCACCACATCGTCTTGCCCCGCCGATGCGTAGCGGTGAGAGCGCGTCCGACCAGGGCCTGGCGGATCTCACCGGGCTGGTGCGGGCGGCATTCGTAGGTGTCGGTGTCATCGACGTCGGCAATGCGCCGGCCGAGCCCAGCGGCCTCGATGGCGGCCCGGGCCCGTTCGACCTCGGGCAGTTCGGGCATAAGTGCTTTCTACGCCAACGCCTCGTCGGTCGCGTCGTCGGTCGTCCCGGCGACGATGTGAACCTTGTCCGGATGCAGGAAGACGAACCTTTTGTAGAAGTCGAAACGGATGATCGTGCCCAATCCGATCGTCACGAGGTTGACGATGTTCATCACGAATTTGTCGGACTTGAAATGCAGCGGATAGGCGAACAGCGCAAGCACCAGCAGCGAGCCGGCCAGGGTCAGCAGGTTGATCAGGAAGAAGAAGCCGGCCTCACGTCGCAGGCTCGAACGCGCCCGGTGCGAAAACGACAGGTGCCGGTTGCCGAAATACGCGAACGTCGTTGCGACTGTGGTCGAGACCGTCTTCGCCTCGATCGGACCCTGGCCGTGGCGCAGCATCAGGTTGAACAGGCTGATGTCGACGACGAAGCTGATCGTCCCGATGAAACCGAACGCGGCCACCTCTTTGGCGATCAAACGCCACGAGCCGCGCAGGTGGTCGACGAACGTGCTTGGCATTAGGTAAACGGTACCGGGACGAGCGGTGAAGTCCCTGTGACGGAGGACCTGACCGAGGACCTGACCGACCGACCTGCGTGATCGACCTGACCGCCGGCCCAACAGCGTGATTCGCGCATCCCCGACATCGCCGCGCAGCCGCCCCGTAGGCTGCCCGATCGTGGACCCCCGCACCGGACTGCCCGTCGTCGGCATGGTGGGCGCGGGTCAGCTGGCCCGGATGACGCATCAGGCCGCCATCGCGCTCGGACAGTCCCTGCGGGTTCTGGCCGAGAGCGCCGACGACGGAGCGGCCCTGGTCGCCGCCGATGTGGTCGTCGGCGATTACCGCTCCCTGGCCGATCTGCGCACGTTCGTCGACCGCTGCGACGTGATCACCTTCGACCACGAGCACGTGCCCGGTGAGCACATCCGGGCTCTGGCCGCCGATGGAGTAACGGTGTACCCGCCGGCTGATGCGCTGGTGCACGCGCAGGACAAGGCGGTGATGCGACGCCGCCTGGGTGCACTCGGCGTGGCCGGGCCGGCCTGGGCCGAGCTGCCGACGGGCGCGGCGGCGGGGCCCGTGTTGACCGCATTCGCCGACGCGCACGGCGGCTGGCCCGTCGTGCTCAAGGCCACTCGGGGAGGTTACGACGGCAAGGGCGTGTGGCTGGTCGACTCGCCTGCGGCCGCCGCCCCGGTGCTGGCCTCGGGGACGGCGCTGATGGTGGAGCAGGCGGTGGACATCAAGCGCGAGCTGGCGGTACTGGTCGCGCGCTCACCGTTCGGGCAGGGCGCGGCGTGGCCCGTGGTGGAAACGGTCCAGGAAGCGGGCATCTGCGTCGAGGTGATCGCCCCGGCCCCGGACCTGGCCGAGGACACCGCGTCCGCGGCCGAGGCACTGGCCTTGGGTTTGGCGCACGAACTCGGCGTCGTCGGGGTGATGGCGGTAGAGCTGTTCGAGACGACGACGGGCGAGATTCTGGTCAATGAGCTGGCCATGCGCCCGCACAACAGCGGCCACTGGACGATCGAGGGCGCCCGCACGTCCCAGTTCGAACAGCACCTGCGCGCGGTACTGGACTACCCGCTCGGGGCGACGACGCCCACCGCGCCGGTCACGGTCATGGCCAACCTGCTCGCCGGCCCCGAACACGTGGAGCCCGCTGACATCGACGAGCGCGTGCACCACTTCATGGCCCACTGGCCGGACGTCAAACTGCACCTGTACGGGAAGGCGTTCCGCCCGGGCCGCAAGGTCGGCCACGTGACCGCATCCGGCTCCGACAGGCTCGCGCTGCGGGCCCGGGTCCGGGCGGCGGCCGACTACCTGACCCTCGGCGACGCCAGCGGGCTCGACGTCCACACTGGTGACGCGGCGCCCCGACCCGCCGCCACCGAGTCTGACCAGCCCGCCCGGACGGAGTCGCGATGACGACCATGCACCCCGCAGTCCGCCGTCGCTCCGGACCTGCACCCCACGAAAGCGCATGGAAA
>CAXULW010000029.1:0-51927 GCA_964252015.1 uncultured Jatrophihabitantaceae bacterium
TTCCCCGAGGGCTGGCGCGAGCTCGGGCTGAACAACGCCCAGCTCGTGTTCAACCCGTCGGCGACCAAGCCCGGCCTGTCGAACCGGCTGTGGGAGCTGGAGCAGCCGGCCGCCGCCGCGGCCAACCAGTACTTCATCGCCGCCAACAACCGGATCGGCAAGGAGACCGAGGAGTTCGGCGACGAGGCGGTCCAGTTCTACGGTTCGAGCTACTTCGTCGACCCGCGCGGCAACTACGTCGGCGAGGTCGCCTCGACCGACCAGGAGGAACTGGTCGTGCGCGACCTGGACTTCAGCGAGATCACCGATACCCGCAACGACTGGCAGTTCTATCGTGATCGGCGCCCTGAGTCCTACGCCAAGACCACGGCGCCATAAGGCACCGCGTCCATGACGACCCTCATCGCCAACGGCACGGTGGTCACGTCCACCGGCTCCTTCGCCGGTGACGTCCTGGTCGACGGCGAGACGATCGCCGCCGTCCTCGCCCCCGGTTCGAACGCCCTGGGCGTGGACCTGGCCGCATCGGCCGAGCGGGTGATCGACGCCGCCGGCAAGTACGTGATCCCCGGCGGCATCGACGGCCACACCCACATGGAGATGCCCTTCGGCGGCACCAACGCCTCCGACACGTTCGAGACCGGCACCCGCGCCGCGGCCTGGGGCGGCACGACGACGATCGTCGACTTCGTCGTCCAGTCCCACGGGCAGCGGGTGCTGGATTCCGTCGCCGCCTGGCACGAGAAGGCCGGCGGCAACTGCGCCGTCGACTACGCCTTCCATCAGATCATCGGTGACGTGAACGACGAGTCCCTCAAGGCGATGGACGAGCTCATCGGCGAGGGCATCACCAGCTTCAAGCTGTTCATGGCATACCCCGGGGTATTCCTGTCCTCGGACGGGCAGATCGTGCGGGCCATGCAGACAGCGGCCGGCAACGGCGGCCTGATCATGATGCACGCCGAGAACGGCAGCGCCATCGACGTGCTCGTGCAGCAGGCCCTCGAACGCGGCGACACCGACCCCTACTTCCACGGCGTAACCCGTCCCTGGCAGGCCGAGCAGGAGGCCACCCACCGCGCGATCATGCTCGCCGACCTGACCGGCGCGCCGCTCTACGTCGTGCACGTGTCGGCCAAGCAGGCGCTCGCACGCATCGCCGAGGCCCGCAACGCCGGCCAGAACGTCTTCGGCGAGACGTGTCCGCAGTACCTGTACCTGTCGCTGGAGGACAACCTGGCCGCGCGGAGCGCGGAGTGGGGCGACTTCGAGGGCGCCAAGTGGGTCTGCTCGACCCCGTTGCGCGCGCGGGCCGAGGGTCACCAGGACGAGCTGTGGCGCTACATCCGTACCGGTGACGTGACCACCGTGTCCACCGATCACTGCCCGTTCTGCATGAAGGACCAGAAGGACATGGGCATCGGCAACTTCGCCAAGATCCCCAACGGGATCGGTTCCGTCGAGCACCGCATCGACCTGCTGTACCAAGGCGTGGTCGACGGGCGGATCAGCCTGGAACGCTGGGTGGACGTGTGCTGTACGACGCCGGCGCGCATGTTCGGCTTGTACGGCAAGAAGGGCGTCATCGCGCCCGGCGCGGACGCCGACATCGTCGTCTACGACCCGAACGGGCACACCTCGATCGGGGTGGGCAAGACCCACCACATGAACATGGACTATTCGGCCTGGGAGGGTTACGAGATCGACGGTCACGTGGATCTGGTCATGTCCCGCGGTGAGGTCATCGTCGACGAGACCGGCTACATCGGCCGGGCCGGGCACGGGCAGTTCGTCAAGCGCGGCCTCGCGCAGAACCTGATCTGAGGCGCGTCGTGGACTTCGGCGTCGTCCTGCAGAACGATCCGCCCGCATCAAGGGTGATCGACTTCGCCCGGCAGGCGGAGAACCTCGGGTTCAGCCATGTCTGGACGTTCGACTCGCACCTGCTGTGGCAGGAGCCCTACGTCGTCTACAGCCAGATCCTGGCCGCGACCCGCAAGGTCATGGTCGGTCCGATGGTCACCAACCCGGCCACCCGGGACTGGACGGTGACGGCGTCGTTGTTCGCCACGCTGAACGACATGTTCGGCAACCGCACGATCTGCGGGATCGGCCGGGGCGACTCGGCCGTACGCGTCATCAACGGCAAGCCGGTGACGCTGGCCGTGCTGCGCGAGGCCATCGGGGTCATCCGTGCGCTCGCCAACGGCGAAACCGCCGATTACAAAGGCACTCCGATGCGGTTCCCGTGGGGAACCAAGTCGCGGCTGCCGATCTGGGTCGCGGCGTACGGACCACGCGCGCTGGCGCTGACCGGGGAGGTCGGTGACGGCTTCATCCTCCAGTTGGCCGACCCCGACATCACCGCCTGGTCGATCGCCGCCGTGCGCCAGGCCGCCGCGGACGCCGGTCGCGATCCGGCGTCCATCTCGATCTGCGTCGCCGCTCCGGCCTACGTCACCGACGGTTCCGAGGACGCACTGGCGCACGCGCGCGACCAGTGCCGCTGGTTCGGCGGCATGGTGGGCAACCACGTCGCGGACATCGTCGCCCGTTACGGCTCCGAAGGGGCGGCGGTCCCGCCGGCCCTGTCCGAGTACATCGCCGGCCGGCAGGGGTACGACTACAACTCCCACGGCAAGGCGAGTAACACGCATACCGACTTCGTCCCCGACGCGGTGATCGACCGCTTCTGCCTGCTCGGGCCGGTGGACGCGCACGTGGCCCGGCTGGAGGAGTTGGCTGCCCTGGGCGTGGACCAGTTCGCGCTGTACCTGCAGCACGACGCCAAGCCGGCGACCCTCACTGCGTATGGGGATCTGGTCATGCCCGCGGTAAACGTGCGGGGCTCTGCCCGCCTCTAGCTCACGCACCCGTTGCCGAGCGTTGGCCTCTGTGCTGGCCGACACGCCGAGCGAGCGACTGCCCCGAGGCCAACGCCCCTGAGGGCCGGAGCGGCCTGATCAGTGACGGCGGGCGTGCGGGTCCTGGGCGGCCAGGGCCTTCTCGAGCAAGCCGGCGAGCGTGGCGCGTTCGGCGTCAGTCAGCGGGGCAAAGACGTCGACCTCCTCCGCCTCGGCGTCCAGTACCGCGGCCCGGAAGAGGTCCCACCCGGCGCGGGTGAGCGAGATGACCATGCGGGTCCGGTTGGCCGGATCGGGGCAACGCTCGACCAGGCCGCGCTGGACCATCCGGTCCAGGCGGTGGGTCATGGTCGACGCGGACACGCCCGAGGCGTCCGCCAGGCGGGAAGGATTGGAGCTGCCGCGGCGGCCCTCCATGGCCAGGGCCTGCAGCACCGGCCAGTCGCCCGGGGCGATGTCGAGCGCGTCGAACCGTCGGCGATAGAAGACGTCCAGACGCCGGGACAGCCGGGACATGGCGGTGACGATGCGCTGCACGGTCTCGGCCGCGCCCGCCTCGGTGTAGACGCGCACGGCCCGCTCGTATTCGGCCCAGGGCGTCCGCGGAGACATGGCTGCACCCTACGGGGACCTCGTGGTTATCCGGAACAAAGCGGGCCAGGCTCGTGTTATCTTCGATATCGAAGTTCGAAAAGAAATTAACTGCAACTGAGAAGCGAGAACTACCGTGCGCCGCGATACCCGCCAGCTGGCGGTTTTGATCATCGGATCCTCCCTGGGTGCCATTGGCTGGGGAGCCGTCCTTCCTTTCCTCTACGCCGACATTGCCACCGCTCGTCACATGGGCCCTTCCGCCGCCGCCATCGCGTTCACCGCGTTCGCCCTCGGCGCGCTGCTGGCTGCTCCGGTGGCGGGCCAACTGGCCGACCGGGCGCGTCCCGTCGTCGTCGCTACCGCCGCCCGGTTGACCATGGTCTTCACGATCGCTGGACTGATGTTCGCGCGCGATCCGTTCGAGATCTGGGTCTTCGCGCTGGCCGACGGTGCCGCGCTGGCCGTCCTGCAGCCCGCCATCTCGGTGATGGTGCTCAGCATCACCTCGCCCGAGAAGCGGCGTGAGGTCTTCGCCTGGCAGTTCATCGGACAGAACCTGGCCCTGGCCGTGGGCGGTTTCGTCGGCGGTTTTCTGGTCGACCTCAGCAGCCCGATCGGCACCCGTCCGGCGTACGCCTTCGCCGGCCTGGCCAGTGTGGCCAGCGCCGCAATGGTCGTTTCGGTCGGCCGCCGGATCGAGCGCGAGCAGGTTTCCGTGGCCGAGCCGGCCGAGGAGGTCGACTACCGCACCGTGTTCCGGGCCCCGGGTGTCAAGTGGATGCTGGCCGTTACCGGTCTGCTCACCCTGGCGTTCTACGCCCAGTACGACTCCGGTCTGCCGGCCTACGCGCTCAGCGTGCTGAACGTGCAGCCGACCGTCCTCGGCACCGCGGTGGCCATCAACGCCATCCTGGTCGCGCTGATGACCGCGCCGGTGGTCAAGGCCACCCGGGCGGTGTCGCCGGCCGTGCTGCTGGCCACGTGTGCGGCGACGTGGATCGCGGTCTGGGCTGTGCTGGCCATGCCGTTGCTGCACCTCGGGTCGGCCTCGGCCATCGTCATCGCCGGGTACGCGCTGTTCAGCGTGGGCGAGACGATGCTGGCGCCCGTGCTGTCGCCGCTGGCCGCCGCCCTGGCCCCGGTCGGCGCCACCGGTCGCACGCTCGCCGCGATGAACGGTGCGCAGACGTTGGCCACCGCGGTCGGTCCGGGTCTGTCCGGACTGATGCTCGGGCTCGGCCTGCCCGGCGGGTTCATCGCCATGCAGGTGCTCTGCTGCGTGGTCTCGGTCGTCGGCACCCGCCGCCTGGGCCGCGTAACCCCAGCCACCCCGCGCCGCAACCAGGTCGCCCTGGCCCGCTAAAGGCCGGTTTGTGGTGGCTGTTGACCCACTTGAGTGGGTCAACAGCCACCACAAAACCGGGGGTTGGATCAGGTTGATCGGCCCAGGGCAGCGCGGATGGACGCCAACACCTCGAGCGGTCGGCGGTTCAGATCGACCCAGGTGAACCGCAGCACCTGGTATCCGGCGCCGACGATCTGGTTCTGCCGGATCCGATCCTGCTGGAAGGCCTCCGGAGAGCTGTGCGCCTCGTAACCGTCGACTTCGATGACGAGGCGAGCGACCTCGAAGAGCACGTCGGCGATCGCGATGACGCGCCCGTCCACGAGTACTGGTGCATTTGCCCGCCAACCGGTGACGAGACCGCAGCGCAGGATGTCGTGCAACACGTCCTCGGCTGCGCTCAACGAGCCGTGAGCACTCGCCTCGGCCAGGCGCCGCAGCTGTGGCGTGCCGTGCCGGCCCGGCGTGTGTTCCGCTTCGCTCTGGACGTCGGCCAGGGCCAGCACCTGCCGAGTGCTCAACCAAGCCCACAGCGATCGGGCCTCGGACCAGGACAGGATCCGCAGTAGATCTACGGCCGTGCGTCGGCGGGTGGTGATCGCCACACCGCCGTAGCGCCAGACGTCAGACGCCGGCAGTGGGACTCGCCTCGTCCGCAACCCCTCGGTGTCGCGGTGATTCGGGATGTTGACGATGGCGGTTCCGACGCAAACGTGCTGCACCGGGAAGCCGTAGATCGCTCCGGCCAGTTCGTCGCTGACGACCGCATCGGGCCAGGTGAGGGTGACCGCGAACGAAAGCTGCCAGGGCCCGATCACTTGCTGCGCTGAGCAAAGCGCCGCGCCGGCCACGTAACGCCAGCGCCCGGCCGACAGCCGCCGACGCACCTGGCGCGCCGTCCAGTCCGCGGCGCGGGCCTGATCCCGGGTGAACGTCCCGGCCTGGTCGTCAGCGACGGGCGGTACCCGCTCGAACTTCACACGGGCAACCGTGCCGCCCGATCACGCCCCAGCGCCCCCAAAACCAGCCACCTGTGGATAACCCCCTGCCCGTTTGTGGTGGCTCCTGACCCACCCAGGTGGTTCAGGAGCCACCACAAACCGTCAGCCTTTGCTGCCGTGGTCGGCCTTGGCCGAACCGGCTTCCAGCGAGTCGCCGGCGGGCAGTTCGTTGTGGCCACCGAACTGCCGGCGCATGGCCGACAGGATCTGGTTGGCGAAGTGGTCCTCGCCACGAGATGCGAACCGCTCGAACAGGGACGCGGCCAGCACCGGCACGGGTACGCCCACGTCGATCGCCGCCTTGACCGTCCACCGACCTTCGCCCGAGTCCGACACCCGTCCGGCCAGACCGTCCAAGCCTGGGTTGGCTTCCAGCGCGGCCGCGGTCAGGTCGAGCAACCAGGACGAGATGACCGAGCCGCGGCGCCAGAGTTCGGCCACCTTGGCCGTGTCGACGTCGAACTGGTAATACTCCGGCTCCTCCAGGGGAGCGATCTCGGCCGAATGCTCGGCGGACTTGATGCCCGCGTCGGCGTTGTGCAGGATGTTGAGGCCCTCGGCGAAGGCGGCCATGATGCCGTACTCGATGCCGTTGTGGACCATCTTCACGAAGTGGCCGGCGCCCGACGGACCGCAGTGCAGGTAGCCCTGCTCCTCGGGGGCCAGGTCGCCGGAACGCCCGGGCGTGCGGTCGATCTCCCCGGGTCCCGGCGCGATCGTCTTCAGCAGCGGCTCGATGACCTCGATCGCGTCGTCGTCGCCGCCGACCATCAGGCAGTAGCCCCGCTCGAGGCCGAACACGCCACCACTGGTGCCGATGTCGACGTAGTGGATGCCCTTCTTGCGCAGCTTGGCCGCCCGGCGCACGTCGTCGCGATAGTTGGAGTTGCCGCCGTCGATGATGATGTCGCCCTCGTCGAGCAACTCCCCGAGCTTGTCTACCATCTGCCCGGTGATGCCGGCCGGGATCATCACCCACGCCACCCGGGGCTTCTCGAGCTTGGCGACGAACTCCTCCAGGGTCGGCGCTCCGCTGGCCCCCTCACCTTCCAGGCTCTTGATGGAATCCGCGCTGACGTCGTAGACGACGGCTTCGTGCCCGTCGCGCATGATCCGACGGACGATGTTCGCGCCCATCCGGCCGAGGCCGATCATTCCAAGCTGCATGAGCGAATCTCCCACATGACGGCCGCGGTGCGCGGCGGATGGTTACGGACGAGAAGCGTCGGAACACAGGTTAGGCGGGTCGGCGTCCGGCACCAACGGGGGGATCGTCGGTCTTGACACGTGACCGAATGGTCACCTATTGTTCGGGACGTGGACGAGGCCATGGACGAGGTGTTCCGGGCGCTCGCTGACCCGACCCGCCGGGCCCTGCTCGACGAGCTGTTCCGCGCGGACGGCCAGACCCTGAGCGCGCTCGAAGCCCGTTTCGACATCACCCGCTTCGGGGTCATGAAGCACCTGAAGGTGCTGGAGGACGCCCGCCTGGTCGTCAGCCGGCGCCGCGGGCGGGAGAAGTTGCACTTCCTCAACCCGGTACCGATCCGGCTCGTCCACGACCGCTGGGTCAGCAAGTACGCACAACCGTGGGTCGCCGGACTGAGCGACCTCAAAACAAGACTGGAGTCGACGATGGAAAAGGTCTACGAGATCTACATCCGCACCACGCCGGAGCGGCTGTGGCAGGCGATCACCGATCACGACGAGCGGCAGAACTTCCAATTCGGCATGACGGTCAGCTCGGACTGGGCCGTCGGGTCGCGCTACGTGATGGAACACGCCGGCGCGCCGGGCCCGCTGGGCGAGGGCGAGGTGCTCGAAGCCGACCCGCCGCACAAGCTGGTGGTGTCGTTCAACGCGCTCTGGGGCGAGGAGGTGAGGGCGGCCGGCACGACCCGGGTCACCTGGGAGATCAGCCAGATCGACGACACCTGCTGCCTGCTGCTCACCCACGATCAGCTGCCCGCGGACGCCAACAACCAGATCTACGGCGGCTGGCCGATGATCCTGTCCGGGCTGAAGACGTGGCTGGAGTCGGGCGAGGTGCTGACGACGCCGGGATCGAAGATGTACGCCGACGCCTGAAAACTCGCCGCTGGACGCGAATCGGGTGCACAGAGGTTCACAGGCTGGACCTGTGTGCACCCGATTCGGTTTGGGTGGGGGACCCTAGACGCCGGCCCCGTGGACGATCATGGCCTCGGCCAGCAGCTGGGCCGAGCGCAGGCGCTCGTCGACGCTGGGGGACTGCAGGGCGACGATCAGCTCATCGGCGTCCGCGTGCTTGGCGAAACCGTCGAGGTAGTCCTTCACCTCGGTCGGACGACCCACCGCGGAGTACGTGACCATCGACTCGATGTGGCGACCTTCGGGGGAGGCCAGCACCAGGTCGGCTTCGTCGTCGGTGAGCGTGCGGCCGCGGGCCAGCAACGCGTTGACCCGCGTGCGCTTCGCGCTCAGGAACTGGGCCTGGGCGGCCTCGTCGGAGTCGGCGACGATCGCGTTGACCCCGGCGATCACGTAGGGCTGGTCGAGCTGGGCGGACGGACGGAACTCGCGGCTGTACAGCTCGACCGCCGCGGTCAGTGCCTGCGGGGAGAAGTGCGACGCGAACGCGTACGGCAACCCGAGGGCGGCCGCGAGCTGGGCGCCGAACAGCGACGAGCCGAGGATGTAGAGAGGAACGTTGGTGCCCCGGCCCGGCGTGGCGTTGACCCCCGGCACGCGCGTCTGGTCGGTGAGATACCCCTGCAGTTCCAGCACGTCCTGGGGAAAACGGTCCGAGGTGGACGGATCGCGCCGCAGCGCGAACATCGTGTTCTGGTCCGAGCCGGGCGCCCGGCCGAGGCCGAGATCGATGCGCCCCGGGTGCAGGGCGGCCAGCGTCCCGAACTGCTCGGCGATCGTCAGCGGCGCGTGGTTGGGCAGCATCACCCCGCCCGCGCCGAGGCGGATGGTCGTGGTGTGGGCGGCCACATGGGCGATCAGGACGCTGGTGGCCGACGACGCGATGCTCGGCATGTTGTGGTGCTCTGCGTACCAGACGCGCTGGAAGCCGTGGCTTTCGGCCTGCCGGGCCAGCGCGACGCTGTTGGCCAGGCTGTCACCCACGGTCTCACCGGCCCGGATCGGGGCCAGGTCGAGGATCGACAGCGGAACCGGCACGGAAATCACCTTTCCCATCATGGCGCTGCACATACGTTGCGCCGTATTGCGCAAGCGCGCCTGTTGGTTCAACCCGGGCGTCGGGCGGGCATTCCCGGTCCTGGGTTGGCGCGCATCGGTCACGGCGACCCCGGCGCCACCGAGAGGATCCGGTCGACCAGGAAGAACCGCTCGTCGTCGCGCAGGTAACACCAGGCGTTCAGCATCCCACCGCCGAGGTTTGCGTCGCCGATGACCCGTTGCGTACGCGCTCCTGAGGTCGACTCGTAGGTGATGGACACGGAGCCGCCGGTCTCGATGGCGTAGGCGAGCTGGTGGATCTCGTCCGCGCTGAGCCGAGGGTTCAGCCGGCCCACGACCTTCTCCGTCGCAGCCGTCGCAGGGGTCGCAGTGGTCGCGGCGGCGTCGGCACGATCGGCGGCGTCGGCCGGGTGCGCCGCAATCACGGCGGGCGTGGCCAGCAGGTGCGCGGCCAGAGCGCCTAGCGACACGGCGGCCCCGCCGACCGGACGTCCCACGGTGCCCCCGGCGGGGCGCAGCTGGGACAGGCCGGTCGGGGTACGCGACGGCGGCTGCCGGATCCGGGGCGCAGCCGCGGCTGTGGCCGCTGGCGCGGCGGCGGAATCGCCAGGTTCGGGAACCGGGAAGTAGCCCGCTGCGAGCAAGGCCGCCAAGGTCTCGGACTCGGACTTCGCGCTGGTGAGGACGGTTGGGGCGATGACCCGCAGGCCGAGCCCGCGCAGCCCGCGATCGGCGGCCACCTGAGCGAGCAGCGCCACGTCCTCGCCGCGGATGACCGTGCGCGCCGTCGCCACCTGTACCTCCCCGTGGCGGCGGGCGACATCGTTGATCAGGTAACGCAGCGGCTGCGGAAGCTCGCCGACGGCGATGGCGTCGAGGGCGGCCAGCAGCGCATCGGGATCGGCGCCGTCGTCGATGGCCCGGCGCACGCTGGCCGGGCTGAACCGCCACGTCACTCCCGCGCCGCGGCTCTCCCGGTCAGCGGCGTGGTCGAGCAGCGAGCTGACCTGCGCCGACGGCGATCCTGACACCAAGACGGTGAGATCCGAACCGAACCGGGCCGCATCCGTGCTCGCCGGCAGCATGGCCCGCAGCACGGTGGCGAGCTGGTCTCCGTCCCGATCGGCGATGGCGTGCCCGATCCGGCTGAGCGCGCCCGCGGCGATGATGCCCAGCCGGTCGGCCTCGGCCCAGACGGTGGCGTACGGGGTCTCGACGTCTTGCGGGATCTGGCGCACGTGCGGGCGCGACCAGACCAGCGCGGGTGCCATCTCGGCCCGGGTGGTGGCCCGCCCCGGCGGCAGCGAGGCCAGCCCGGTGAGGAGCACGTCGCGGGCTGCTGGAGCGTCGTCGTAGTAGCCACGTCGCTTCAGCATGCGTTTGGCCTGACCATCGATTTCCGTTGCCGCGGTCGGGGTGAACGGGATGGCCCGCCACGCATCGAGCAGCATCGCGTAGGCCGGCGCCGGATCCAGCTCCCGCCAGGGCAAGTAGGTCTCGGTGGTCCGCAGGAGCCCCACGTCCATGGCCACCAATTGGAGTTCGGCGGCCAGCTCGACCGCCAGACGGACCGCCGACTCGTCCATGCCGACGGTTTTGGCCACGCGGGCCAGGTCGCGCGCGCCGATGCCACCGCTCTTGAGCTGGGTCAGCGGATCGCGGGCGATCAGGTCGAGGACGGCCACGGCCTGGCCGGCGAAATCGGTCGCCGCGCCGGCCGCACCCGATTCGACCGTGGCCGGGTCGACGTCCGTCGACGGAACCGGCGGCGGATAGGGGTTGAACGGTGCGTGATACGTAGTCCCGCGCAGCGCCGACGCGATCTCGGCCGGCATGAAGGTCTCACCGCCGAACGTGGTGCCGCTCATCAGCCCTCGTTCGATGGCCCAGATCTCGGCTTCAAAGCGTGCGGCGTTCCGGCCGTAGTTGTTGGCACGAGCGTAGGCATCGTGAACGCGGCCCGCGGAGTAATGGTTGTCCGGGAAGTAGTCATCGTGAAAATCAAATACGTCGTCATCGAAGGCGGGCGCGAACACGTCGACCGCGGCTGGACCGAGCGCGCCGCTGGTGTCAGCACGACCTCGGCCGGCGATGGCGTGCAGTTGCTCGGCGATGGACGGCGGCGCCGCAGCGACGATCGCCCGCACGGCCGCCGGGTCGGTCAGTCGCCGCTGCAACGCCGCGGCGGCGTCGTCGCGGCGGGTCGGAGGCTTGGGCTCGCCCAGGTTGCGCAGCGCTCGGACCAGGCTGGTGCCGGGCATCCGTTCCAGCGCGGAGTGCAGCGCAGGACCGAGTCCCAGCGGTCGCGGAAACACCTGGGCCAGCCCCGCGGCCAGGCCGATGCTGCCGTCCGCGCCGGGCCAGGCGATGACGCAGTCGTAGAGATGTTCGAGGGTGAGCGCTACCGCGCCATCGTGGTCCGGCTCGGTGCGTACCAGCAGATCCCGCAGCCTGGCCTCGGTGCGGGCGTGCCCAGGGCCACCAGCGCTTCGCTCACCTGGCGCAGTGGGGTGGGCGCGGCGTCCAGCACCGCAGCGACGGAATCCGGATGGCACAGTCGCTGCGCCAGCTCGGACAGGTTGCGGGGGATCGATCCCGCGGTGGCGTCCGGTCGGCGGCTGAGTACGCGTGCCAGCCGCGCCTCGTCGAGCGCGGCCAGCCAGGACGTCAGGTCGGTCACGCGCTTCATCCAACCGGGTCGTTGCGTCGCCCCGAACGGCCTGTGGATATCGGCACACACCCCGGCCATTCCAACGCGACATTCCCGGGGTGGACGTGAGGATGCCCACTGCTCCACCGCCCGCGCCCGGGGAGTATCGTTAGGCAAGCTAACAATGCCCGAAGCCAGGAGTTCCTTCGCTGTGACTGCACCGTCCGCTGCCCGTACCCGCTTCACCGTCGACCACGACCACCCGCACTACAAGTGGGTGGCGCTGTCGAACACGACCCTCGGCGTGCTGATGGCGACGCTCAATGCGTCGATCGTCATCATCTCGCTGCCCGACATCTTCCGCGGCATCAAGCTCGACCCGCTGAAGCCGGGCAATGTCAGTTACCTGCTGTGGATGCTGATGGGGTTCCTGCTCGTCACCGCGGTCCTGGTGGTGACGCTGGGGCGCCTGGGTGACATCTACGGCCGGGTGAAGATCTACAACCTCGGCTTCGTCGTCTTCACGCTGTGCTCGGTCGCGCTGGTCTTCGATCCGTTCACCGCGGGCGGCGGGGCGATGTGGTTGATCCTGTGGCGGGTCGGGCAGGGCGTCGGCGCGGCCATGCTGTTCGCGAACTCGGCCGCCATTCTGACCGATGCGTTCCCGGCCAACCAGCGCGGTCTGGCCCTGGGCATCAACCAGGTGGCCGCGATCGCCGGATCGTTCATCGGCCTGATCGTGGGCGGCGTGCTCGCCCCGATCGACTGGCGGCTGGTCTTCTTCATCTCGGTGCCGTTCGGGATCATCGGCACGGTCTGGTCCTACCGCTCACTGCACGACACGTCCGCGCGGACCCCGGCCCGCATCGACTGGTGGGGCAACCTGCTCTTTGCCGGTGGGCTGACCGCCGTGCTCGCCGCGATCACCTACGGCATCCAGCCCTACGGCGGTCACAACATGGGGTGGACCAACCCGTGGGTTCTCGCCGGACTGATCGGCGGTACGGCCATGTTGGCCGTGTTCTGTCTGGTCGAGCGTCGCATCGCCGAGCCCATGTTCGACCTGGCCCTGTTCAAGATCAAGGCGTTCTCGGCCGGCAACCTGGCCGGGTTGCTCGCCTCGGTCAGCCGCGGCGGGCTGCAGTTCATGCTCATCATCTGGCTGCAGGGCATCTGGCTGCCCTTGCACGGCTACAGCTTCTCCAGCACGCCGTTGTGGGCGGGCATCTATCTGCTGCCGCTGACGATTGCCTTCCTCGTCGCCGGACCGCTGTCGGGCTTCTACTCCGACCGATTCGGTGCCCGCGCCTTTGCCACCGGCGGGCTGGTCCTCGTGGCGCTGAGCTTCCTCGGGTTGCTGCTGCTGCCCACGGACTTCAACTACTGGGAGTTCGCCGGTCTGCTCGCGTTGAACGGCGTCGGCTCAGGTCTGTTCTCCTCGCCCAACAGCGCTGCGATCATGAACAGCGTGCCGGCCAACCGGCGCGGGGCCGCGGCGGGCATGCGCGGCACGTTCTTCAACGCCGGCACCTCGCTGTCGATCGGCGTGTTCTTCACCATGATGATCATCGGGTTGTCCTCGACCCTGCCGCAGGCGCTGACGTCCGGCCTGCGTGCGCACGGCGTACCGGCAGCCACGGCTGCGACCATCGGCCATCAGCCGCCGGTGGGCAGCCTGTTCGCCGCGTTCCTCGGTTACAACCCGATCGGTACGACGCTGAGCGCGCTGCCGGCCTCGGCCACCCGGGGTGCGGACCTGACCACCTTGACCAGCAAGGAGTTCTTCCCGCGCCTGATCTCGGGCCCGTTCCACCACGGCCTGATCATCGTGTTCTCCGTGGCCATCGCCATGTCGCTGGTCGGTGCCGTGGCCTCGTTGTTCCGGGGCGGTCGCTACGTCCACGACGAAGCCGGTTCGGTCCCGGTCGGCGCGGCGATAGGCGGGCGGAACCAGAGGGGCACCGACCCGGGCGACCTGGGAATCAAGGCCACGGTGCCCGTCTGACCGCTCGCAGCACGGGGTTGCGCGGCGACAGCTCCACCCGAAATCGGGCAGCAAATTTCGCGGTCGCCGGCAGTCAGCGGTGCCGCGACAATTGCTGCTCTTAGGTATACGGTTCTGCCATGAAGAATGCCGTTCCGGCGTACTCGATCCAGTCCGTCGACAACGCCCTGCAATTACTGGTGATTCTGCGCCGCGACGGCGTGCTGCGGGTGAGTGATGCGGCGGACGAGCTCGAAGTCGCCCGTTCCACCGCACACCGCCTGATTTCCATGCTGCGGTTCCGTGGCTACGTCGAACAGGCGCAGGACCGCACGTACATCCCTGGACCCGCACTGGCCCGACTGGTCGGCGGACCGACCGCCGAGTCGGCCGTGGCTGGTATCGCCCGGCCTCATCTGGCCCGGCTCGCGGCTCGAGTGAACGAAACCGCGATGGTCTCGGTCCGGGTAGGTCCCGACGTGCAGATCATCGATTCGGTCGAGGCAAAGCAGTGTCTGCACGTCGGCAGCCGGGTGGGTGTACGTCTCAGCGCCCGACGCACGGCGGTCGGCAAGGCCTTGCTGGCCGAGCTTCCGTTCGACCAGGTGGCGGCGCTCTACCCCGACCTCGCCGCGGACGAGGACGCCCGTACCGCGTTGCAACGCGCGCTGTCCCTGGCCCGCCGGCGTGGTTTCGCCATCGTCACCTCGGAAGGCGAACGTGGCGTGACTGCGATGGGCAAGTCCCTGCGCGACGCATCCGGGACCACGGTCGCCGCCATATCGATCGCTGCCCCGATCGTGCGGTTCCATCACGGTGACATCATCCGTTTGCTGCCCGAACTGGCGCGCACGGTCGACGACATCCGCGCCGAAATCCTGGAACGATCTGTGCCCTCGCGCCCGCGGTCGTCTCGGTCGTAGCAAGCGGGCCGGGTTCAAGGTCTGTCAGATGAGGACCGCGGCGTGCGTCTCCGGCGCGAACAATTCGGGTGGATGCAGGTCGGCCTCGGCCAAGCCCTGTGCTCGCGAATAGCGCAGGAAAGTCGACAGCGCGGCGACGTTGCCGGCGTCGAGACCGTAGGTCCAGAAATCCCTGCCCATGATGGCCCGGGTGCGTTCGACCTCGGCCACCAGCCACGGCAGGGTGAAGCGCAATGCCGTGGTCGCGTCGATGCCGGCCAGGGCCTGACGACGGGCTGCGTCGAACGCCTTGGTCAGCGAGCGCGCCACCCAACGATGCTGTTCATACACGTCTCGCCGAACGACCACAACGTGCATGATCGGAAACACGCCGGTCTGCGCAAAGTAGTCGGCCTCGACGCGGCGATGATCCGGGAACAGACGGGCGATGCGGGAGTCCCCGCGCTCGAAGGCCTCGGGTGTACGGGGACTGTAGATGGCGTCGATCTCGCCGGCCAGCAGGAGTTCGGACAGCGTCGTCTGCGCGTCGATGGGGGCGATGTCAATCTCGGCCGGCAGGGCCAGGGCAACCTTCTCCTGACGCCCCGCGTCGTGCAGCCCACCGGTGCGATATCGCACCGACGACGCGGCCACGCCGTAGTGATCTTCGAGGATGCCGCGGATCCACACGTTGGCCGTGAGTTGGTATTCCGCGACGCCCACGGTGCGCCCGATGAGGTCGGCGGGCGACTCGATCCCGTTACCCGTCGCGACATAGATCCCGGAGTGGCGAAACGAGCGCGACGGGAAGACGGGGATGGCAACGAAGGGCGATCCACCGGCGGCGTTCAGCGTCAGGACATACGTCGACAGGGAAAGCTCGGCAACCTCGAACTCGTGGAACCGAATCATCCGGAAAAAGATCTCCTCCGGCTCCAGGGCGACGGTGTTCAAGGCAATGCCTTCGCAGCGCACCGAACCGTCGTGCAGGCCCCGGGTGCGGTCGTAGTCTCCGCAGGCCAGCGTCAGGGCGAGGTTTCCCGTCATCGGGCTCGGTCAACCCGGCCCGGCTGCGGACCCAGACCTCAGCCCGGTGGCCTGAGCGTTCGCGGTGAGGAGCGGCTTGGCCGTGACGTCGGACGGAGCCGGGGTGCCCGGGTCCGCGCGCGGGTCGGCGGCGGCTGCGCTCGCCGCCGGGTCATCAGGCCCGGCGGGTTTGCGCCGGAACCGGTCGCGGACCACGCCGACCTGGTCACCGAGCACCGCCACCACCAGGATGACGCCGGTGACCACCTGCTGCCAGAAGCTCGGCACGCCGGCGATCGACAAACCGTTGGACAGCACGCCGAGGAAGAGCACGCCGACCGCGGTTCCTCCCACCCCGCCCAGCCCGCCGGCCAGGCTGGTACCACCCAGCAGCACGGCGGCGATCGCGGCCAGCGGCACGTTGGCGTCGACGTTGGGTGCGGCCACGCCGATCCGGCCGACGGCGATGATGCCGGCAATCGTCGCGCAGACGGCCGAGATGCCGTAGACGACGATGAGGGTGCGGGTCGTCCGCACCCCGGAGAGCCGGGCCGCGGCCAGGCTGCCGCCGACGGCGAAGACGTCCCGGCCGTAGTACGTCCAGCGCTGGACGTACAGGCTGATGAGGAAGATCACGAGCATGATCCAGATCGGCGCGGGCAGGCCGAGGATGCTGTTGACCCCGATCTGCGCGACGACCGGCGACGGCACCGCGAAGGACTGGGTGTCCGACCAGATGTTGACGACACCAGTCAGGGCGGTCGCCGACGCCAGCGTCACGACGAAGAACGACAGCCGCAGCCGCCCGATCAGGGCTCCGTTCAGCGCCGCGCCGAGGATCCCGCCGAAAACGAGGGTCAGCGCCACGGCCGGCCAGCCGGGCACGCCGGCGGAGACGATCTTGGCCAGGAAGATCCCGGTAAGAGCGGAGATGGCGCCGACGGACAGGTCAGCTCCGGCGGTGATGAGCACGAACGTCATGCCCATCGCGATGACCCAGGTTCCGGAGATACCGGTGAGCAGGTTCTGGGTGTTCTGCCACGTGGCGAAACCGTCCTGGGTGAACGCCAACGCCAGCGTCAACAACGCGGTCAGGAGCAGAATGGGCCGATACAGGCGAGTTCCGTGCCAGGCCGCGGCCGGTAGGGCTCGCAGAGTTTGCGCCGTGGTGCGCGGTGGCGATGAGGCTTCGACGGTCACGAATATCCTCCAGCGAAGTGCGCGATGGTGGCCTGGTCGGCCTCGTCCCGGGACAGGGACGCCGCGATCCGGCCGCGGAAGACGACCAGAATGCGATCACATAGATCGATGAGCTCGTCGTACTCCGATGAGCTGACCAGCATGGCCAGGCCGGTGGACATCGACGCGCGCAGGATGCGGTGGATCTCCTCCTTGGCGCCGGCGTCGACCCCACGGGTGGGCTCGTCCAGCAGCAGGCACTTGGGTTGGCGGCCGAGCCATTTGCCCAGAGCAACCTTCTGCTGGTTGCCGCCGCTGAGCGTTCCCGCACCCACGTTGGCCGACGCCGCGCGCAACTTCATGGTTTGGAACGCGGTGTCGATGACCCCGCGTTCGGCGTCGAGGCGGGGTCGACTGATCCGGGGGCGGTCCAGGGTGGTGACCATGGCCAGGTTCTCCCGCACGGTCATGCTCAGCACGAGTCCCTGCGTCTTGCGGTCCGGTGGGAGGTAGCCCAGTCCGGCGGCGATGCTCGAGCGCGGATCGGTGCCCGTCATCGGCTCACCGAAGAGTTCGATCGTTCCCGCGCTGCGCGGGGATGCGCCGAAGATGGCTTCCAGCATCTCCGAACGGCCGGCGCCGACCAGACCGGCCAGTCCTACGATCTCACCGGGGCTCACGTCGATGTCGACGTCGAAGACATGCTTGGGAACGCACAGGTTCCGTACCCGCAGCGCAGGAACGACATCGGCCTCGACTCGACGACCCGTCGCTTGAGCTTTGGCCGCGGCTGAGCGGCGCAGCAGAAGGGCCTTGTGCCCAACCATTTCCTCGATGATCCGCTCCGGCCCGAAGTTCCCGATCGGCTCGCTGCAGACGGTGACCCCGTCGCGCAGGATCGTGAGTTCGTCGACCAATCCCATCACCTCCTCGAGACGATGGGAGACGAAGATGGTGGCAACCCCCTGCGCACGGAGCCGGCGGATGACGGTGAAGAGCGCTTCGGCCTGGTCATCGGTGAGGGAACTCGTCGGTTCGTCGAGAATGAGGACGCGGGCGTCCGTGGCGAGTACGCGAGCGATCTCGACCATCTGCTGCTGATCGGGACGGAGCCGACCGACGTGAGCGTCCAGGTCGTAGTCGAGGTTCAGTCGCTCCAGAACTTCCGCAGCTCGCCGACGCACGTCGGACCAGGTGATTCCCAGCATTGCCCGCGACGATCGGCGTCCGAGCATGATGTTCTCGGCCACGCTCAGGTGTGGGAGCACCGCCGTCTCCTGGGCGACCATGGCGATCCCGTGTTTCAGGGCGTCCAACGGCCCGGAGAACGACACCGGTTCACCGGCGAGGTAGATCTGGCCCTCGTTCGGGCGGATTTGGCCGGACAGCACACCGAGCAGCGTCGACTTGCCCGACCCGTTCTCACCCAGCAGACCCTGGATCACGCCCGAGCTGAGATCGACGGAGAAGTCCGCCCCGCGCAGCGCGTGTACGCCACCGTAACGCTTGGTGATGGCCCGCAACTCGAGCTTCGTCGGCACGGCGCCGGTCTCGAGCGCGGCGGCGGAGGTGACGGAATGCGCCGACGACCCTCCCGGCCGAGCCGATCGAGGCCCGGTCATCGCTCACCTCCCGCCTGGGAATGACACCCGACCCGCCCGGAATCCATCCGGACGGGTCGGGTGTCATTCACGTGGATCAGCCGATTGCCGTTGCGGTCGCGGCATTCGTCTTGTCGATCAATTTCACCGCTACCCCGAAGCTAGCGGGAAGCGGCAGGTTCTGCTTGGTGATCAGGTTGTAGGCGGCGTCGACCAGCAACCGCCCGGTGGCCAGGAAGTCCGGCTGCGGAGAGTTGAAGACCTTACCGGCCTTGATGGCATCGATCGCGTTCTTGCTCCCGTCTCCACCGGAGATCAAGACGTTCTTCTTGCCGGAGGACTGCAGGACCGCCGACGCGCCGACGGCCGAGTTGTCACTGAAGGTGAACAAGGCCTGCATCTTCGGGTACTTGCCGACGATGGCCGACGTGGCCGCGGAATACCCCGCCGGGTTGTCGTTGGCGGCGTCGATCTGGCCGAGGTAGTGCAGGCCGAACTTGGCCGCCCAGTACTTGGTCCGGGTGGCGTAGTACTGGAGCAACTCCACCGGCGCGGCCAGGCCCATCTCCACGAAGTTGGCCCCGGGGGAGGCGGCGGCCACGCTCTTGACGCGCAGGTACGCCTCGTAGTCACTCATGTGCAACGCGTTGGTGGCGTAGCCGGCGATCGGCTTGTCGTCGGCCGCGATCGGTGCACTCTGTCCCAGCACGAACACGCCGGCCGTCTTGGCCTTGGCCAGGCTGGGGGTCAGCGCCGAGGACACGATGGGGAACACGATGATCGCGTTCACCTTCTGCGTGATGAGCTGGTTGAAGTTGTTGACCTGGGTGGTGGGGGTGACCATGTCGTCGACGGCGATGAACGAACAACCCAGGCGCTTGGCCTCGGCTTCAGCGGCATCCTGTTCGGCCTTCTGCGCCGGCACCGAGGCGATGATGTTCTGGTACCCGATCTTGCACTTGGTGCCGGCCTTGATCGTGGGTGCCTTGATCGTCGGGAGATTCTGCTCGGGGCCGTCGTATGCGATCGACGTTCCGCCCGCGGCCGACGACGTCACGCTGGGCGCGCTCGATGCCGCGGTGGTGGCCGACGAGGTCTCCCCGCCAGTGCTGCTGGCGGCGGGGGTCTTCTTGTCGCTACTGCAGGCGGTGAGCGCCATAGCGACGACGATCGCGGACACCACGCTCGTCTTCAACGTTCGTCGGCTCACTGGTCCTCCGGGTGTTCAGTCAGGCATCGAATAGGTAAGCCGGAGGTTACGTTCGTGGGTCGGCACCCGACCGACCCGCATGGACAAGTTCTTCGGTGCAGAATCGTGGTCGGCTGTGTCGACGTCGGCCGGGATCGGACCCGCCTGGGCACGGTCGAACCTCAGCCGGTCGCATGGAAAGCCGCGATGACGTCGGCGGAACTGCTGATGACCGCAAACAGCGAAAGAGTGCTCAACGCCTCGACGTGGGCCTCGACCGTTGCGGCCGCGCAGCAATCCTCGATCACGGTGACCGGGTATCCCCGGTCAGTGAACTCGAACGTCGCCGCCTCGACCACCAGCCTGGTGGACACTCCGGCCAGGTAAACGCGACTGTTCTGCGGCGCGGGCAGAAGCGTGGCAATCGCAGAGTTGGCGAACGAGCCCAAGCCGGCGTGGTAGACGATCTGGTCACCGGCGGCTGGCGCGATGGCCTCGTGGAATTGGGTGCTCCAGGAACCGATCTGCATGCTTTGGCGCGGTTCGTGGTCGGCGAACAGCGCGACGCTCCGGTTCAGACCGGTGTAGTTCTCGTCGTAACCGTTGCCGATGTAGAAGATCGGGTGGCTGGCGGCACGGGCGGCGGCCAGGACCGCCGCGGTTTTCGACAGCACACCGCGCTGCTCGACGCGGGCGGCATTACCGCGGGCGCCGATGTGACCGTCGGGGTGCACGATCTCGTTCTGCATGTTGAGCACCACGACGACCGTGGTGAGATCAGCACCCGGTTCGGTCACCATGACGTTCCCTCGAACTGGATGATGCTCAGACCCGCGTTGAGATCGCTGGCGATCACCAGGCCGTCGGCGGATACGACGACATCCGCGGTCTGCGGGACCAGCGGACCACCGCTCACGCGCGGGTCGTGCCACTCCCGCGGTGGTGGGGGCACCAGGTAGGCGACCTCTCGCGGCGCGTGCGGATCGCTGATGTCCCATGCGCGGATGCCGGCGTTCTGATAGGTGCCGAAGACGAGATCCTCGCTCTGCCAGGTGCCCGGCCGGTTCTCGTGCAGGTTGTGCGGGCCGAACACCCCGCCGGCCGCGCGGAAGTCCCGCTCGGCCGGCTCCGGGAGCGGTCCGATGACCCGGGGCCGGCTGGGATCGGTCACGTCGACGAGCCAGTTCCGACGCACGCCGTCAGCACCGAGGTCGATGACCGACTCGTCCGCCACCACGACCAAGTTCCGTCCACTCAGCGGTAGCGTGGTGTGGGTGTTTCCGCCGCCCCACGCGGACGGAGCGAGCGCACCGATTAGAGCCGGCTCGGCCGTCGACACGTCGACGATCTGTAACCCGCCACCACGCCAGGCGCCGTAAGCGACCGTTCCGCCGACGCCGCCGAGAATCGCGTGATGCAACCCGACGCGGCCGTACTGGAGCACCGCCTCGTCGTCGATCGCCGCCGGCGCCCACCGGCTCACCACCCGGGGATCCGTCGGCTCGGACATGTCCAGCGTGGTCAGGATGAAGTCACTCCGCCCGACCGGCATCTCCGACGCCACCGCAGTCGTGCCGCCGGCCCAGAACAGCCGGTGGACGCCAAAGCCGGGAATGCGCATGAACCGAACCTCGACCGGGGCGGACGGGGTCGACACGTCGAACACCTGCAGGCCGACCTCGAACCCGGTGTCGTCCGCGCCGTAGTCCAGTTGGGAGCCGAAGTACGCGCTCTTGTCGAGGTATTTGGCCCGACTCGACATGTCGGCCTCGCTGGTCACGACGAGGATCCCGTCGATCAGCTGCAGGTGAAGCGTGCGCGCGCCCGGGGGAGCAGGGACGTGGGCCACCGTGGTCGGGAACCTGGGGTCGGACACGTCCACCACGCTGAACCCACCGCTGAACGGGTGGGTGACGAAGGCGTGCCCGTGCCACAGCATGACCTGCAACGTGTCGCAGCGGCCGTCAACGGGGCACGTCGACAGCAGCCTCATGCCGCGGGAGCGCGGCGGCGGTGTCTTCACGACTCGAAGCGCAGGTTGACCGTCTTGACCTGCGCGTAGGACTCGATCTCGGAGAAGCCTTCGTCCTGACCGATGCCACTGTTCTTGTATCCGCCGTACGGGGCACCGCCGAAGTGCCGCGCCGACTCGTTCACCCACACGTATCCGGACTCGACGTCGCGAGCAAACGCCATGGCCGTGCGCAGATCACGGGTGAACACGCTGGCGGTGAGGCCGAAATCGACGCTGTTCGCGATGGAGACGGCTTCGTCGTAATCGTCGAACACCATCGCCGACAGCACCGGGCCGAAGATTTCCTCGGTGGCCAGCCGTCCGGCGGGATCGACGTCGGCGAACAGGGTCGGGCTCACGAAGTTGCCGTCGGCCAACGCGCCTTCGGTCAACCGCTCGCCGCCGACGACCAGGCGAGCGCCCTCGTCGTGTCCGATGCCGATGTAGGACATCACCTTGTCCAGTTGGGCCCGGTTGACCAGTGCCCCGCTGTCGTTGTCCGGATCCAGGGGCGAACCGGTGCGCATGGTCTTCATGCGCGCGGCCACGCGGGCGATGATGTCGTCGTAGACCTCTCGTTGCACCAGCAGCCGCGACGTGGATCCGCACGACTGTCCTTGCCACGTGAAGTTCATGCCCCGCACGATCCCGTCCACCGCGAGATCCAGGTCGGCGTCGGCGAACACGGCGATGGGGTTCTTCCCGCCGAGTTCGAGCGTCACCGTCTTGATGGAATCACTGGCCGCGGCGCTGGTCTGGATGCGCTTACCGGTGGCGACGCTGCCGATGAACGCCACCCGGCGCACGTCGCGGTGGCGGACGAGGGCCTCGCCGACCTCAGCACCCAGGCCGGTCAGGATCTGGATGACTCCGGGCGGGAAGATTCGCGCCAGGTCATCCGCCATCGCCAGGGCGGACAACGACGTGTGTTCGGACGGCTTCATGATCACGGTGTTGCCGGCCAACAGCGGCGCGGCCAGCTTTGCCGCGCAGAACATGAGTGGGTGGTTGAACGCGATGATGCGCACGACCACGCCGTAGGGCTCGCGCACGGTGTAATGGATGCGCCCGGCTCGAGCCGGCATCGTTTCGCCCTTGAGCTCGAGGGCCAGGCCGGCCATGTACCGGATCTGGGTCACCGCGATCGTGACGTCGTTGCCCATGTCCTTCAGCGGGCTGCCGTTGTCGGTGGAGTCCAGTCGGGCGAGTTCGTCGCGCCGGGCTTCGACGGCATCGGCGAAGGCGAACAGCAGCCGCGCACGTTCCTCGGTCTCCGTCGCACGCCATCCCGGCGCGGCCCGGACGGCCGCCGCCACGGCTAGGTCGGCGTCGCGTTCGTCGCAGCGCGGTATGTAGCCGATCAGGCGGTTGGTCGCCGGGTCGATCGATTCCAAGGTGCGCTCCGACACCGAGGCGACCCGAGCACCGTCGATCAGCGCCAGGTGCAGCCGGCACTCGGGCGGCGGGGTGGCGACCGGGCGATCTACTGCGGTCTCGGTCATCGTGCTCCTTTGCACTGGTCGGATCGCTGAGGCAGGCCGGCCGGCGCCGCGACCCGGGCGGCTGGGTCGATTCTGGCGAGCAGAAAGTCCCGCCGGCGACACCCGGGGCGTCAATTCTGCGGACCAGAATAGGCACCGGCTCAACGATCAGGCCAACGATCAGGCAGGAGCACGATGACCGGAATCGACACGGGCACGGTTGACGCCCGGATGCGGGCGGACACCGCGACGGCCAACCGGGCGCTGGGTGCGGGTGGCCAGGCGGACATGGTGTGGGGCCACGCCTCCCTGCGCGACCCCCTCGGTCGCGGCAGCTGGATGAAGTCCGCGGGTTGGGGGTTCGAGGAGATCACCCCGGACCGGGTGGTGCTGGTGGGCTGGGACGGTGCCGTGCTGGTCGGTGACGGACCGCGCCACATCGAGTACCCGATCCACACCGAAGTCATGGCTAGCCGTCCGGACGTCAACGCCGTGGTGCACACCCACCCGCCGGCGGCGGTTTCGTTTGCCGCCCTGGACCAACCTCTGCTGGCGCTGTCGCACGACGGGGTGTTGTTCGCCGATCCGCCGATCGCGCGGTTCGTGCGGACCGGAAGCCTGATCCGCACCCGCGAGCTCGGCATCGCGCTCGCTACGACCATCGGCGCCGGCCCTGGCGCTCTGATCCCGCAGCACGGTGTCGTCACCGTCGGCGCGGACGCAGCCACCGCCGTCATGCGCGCGATCCTGTTGGCCCGGGCGTGCCGGGTGCAGTTGGACGCCATGGCCGCCGGCCCGATCCGGCGTTGGTCCGACGCAGACGAAATCGAGCTCAAGCAGCTGGAGGTGTGGCCGCCCAGTCAGATCAACGCCGGTTACGCCTACCTGTCGCGGCGGTCCGAGTAACCGCAGTCGCCCTCGGCCCGCGGTGCGGACCGCGGCCGACGCGGAACCGACCGGTCAAAGCAGTCGGTGGGTGAGTTCCTCGGCGCACTCCTTGAGCAATCGGGCGGCCTGGCGCACGTTCGTCGGCGACATCCGGCTCACCGGGGCCGAGATGCTCAGCGCGGCCACCGCTCCACGGACGGGATGCACCACCGCAACGCCGATCGCGCTGAGGCCGTCTTCGCTCTCGCCGGTGTTGACGGCGTAGCCCCGGCGGCGCACGCGGGCGAGTTCGGCTTCCAGGGCGGTACGAGTACCGAGGGTCTTCGCCGTTGGGCGATCCTCCAGCTGTTCATCCGGGAACAGGGCGAGGAGGTCGGGCGGGTCGAGTTGGGCCAGTAGCGCTTTGCCCATACTGGTCGAGTACGCCGGCAGCCGCACTCCGGTCCGACTAGCCACGCGCAGTGCGAACTTGCTCTCCACCGAGTCGAGGAAACGCACCTCTCGGCCGTCGAGCTGAGCCAGGTTGGCCGTCTCGTGCAACTCGTCACGCAGCCGTTCGAGCAGATCGTGCGCGGTGGCGCGGATGTCCCACGACCGCACGACCGACAGGCCCACGTCGACCAGGGCCGGGCCGGCGACGTACGCCCGCGACATCGGGTCCTGTCGGACGAAACCGTAGTAGACGAGCATCGACATGAGGCGATGGGCCGTGGAATGCGCCACCCCGAGCTCGTCCCGGGCCTCCGACAGGCGGACGTAGGGTTTCGAGCGAAACATCAGCAGCAGCTTCAGCGCGTTGCCGACCGATTCGATTGGGTACTGCGGTGCGGCGGTCACCGGTTCGGCCACGTCCACCTGCCCGCTTCCTGAATCGACGGCCGTCAACACGACCGTGTTCGCGACCCTACACGCGCCCATCCCGGCTCTTACCGCTTAGCAGAATGCCGCTCTGGCGAGAGCATCGCGACCCTGAGCGACGTTTCGATCAGCCCACCGGGCCGTAGAGCCAGTCGACGTGACGGTGGTCGTCCGGGGCGCGGTCGAGCAGCAGTTCGTCGCGCATCAACTTGGCTACGCCGTCCACGTGCCAGATGTCGCCCCACACGCGGGCCGAGGTCTGCACCCGGGCCGTACGGGGTGCGCGCACGTCACGAAAATGGCTGAGGCCGGCCCGAACGGCATCCCCATTCGTGAGGTCCTTCCCGGCCAAGGCGTCGGTGAGCACCGCCGCGTCCTCCATGGCCTGGCACGCACCTTGAGCCAGGTATTGGAGCATGGGATGTGCCGCATCGCCCATCAGGGCCACCCGGCCCTCGGTCCACTTGGTCGTCGGGACACGGTCGTACATAGGCCAGCGGTGGTCGGTCCCGAGCATGGGCACCGACTCCCGTACGTGCTCACAGCACACCGAAAACCGCTCGGCCAGCTCGCTCGGGTTTCCCCAGTCCGGATCGCCGCGTTCGAAGGACGGGCTGTGAAACACGGCCACCTGGTTGTACAGGTCGCCTGAGCGCAACGGGTATTGCACCAGGTGCATCTCCGGGCCGAGCCAGGCCACGACGTCGCGCAGATCGGCATGTCGTTCCACCTGCTCGATCGGGACCGCCCCACGGTAAGCGACGTACCCCGAGCAGACCACGTCGTCGTCCACGAAGCGGGCCCGCAGGTGCGAGCGCAGCCCGTCCGCGCCGATCAGCACCGAACCGAAGAACTCGCGACCGTCGGCGCACACGGCACGAACCCGGTCGCCGTCATCGTCGACGGCGGAAACCGAGGCGTTGACTTCGAGGCCCACACCCTCGTTCTCACCCGCCTTGAGCAGGATGCCCAAGAGATCGCTGCGGTGCAGCACCACGTAGGGGGCGCCATAACGCTGGCGGAAGTCGGTGAGGTCCAGGGCGGTGAGTTCGCGTCCCGCGACCGCGTCGGCCAGCACCAGGCGGCGTGGGAGGACCCCGACATCGATGGCGTCCTCGAGCACGCCGAGACGATCGAGGGTCCGAGTGGCGTTCGGGGCAAGCTGGATACCCGCGCCCACCTCAGTGAACGCCGGTGCCCGTTCCAGCACGCGCACCGCGCGTCCGCTGCGGCGCAGGGACAGGGCCGTGGTCAGGCCACCGATCCCGCCTCCCACAATGAGAACGTCGTCTGGTGGAGACGTTTGCGTCATGGTCATGAGTTCGCCTCGTTCGAGTCAGAGCCAGTGCGGCAGGGAGGGCCGCGCGCCGGAGTAGGAGAGTTCCGGCCCAATGGACCGCCCGGACAGCCACGCCAGCAGCGCGGCGGTGTCGGGGCTGTGCACCTGCGTTTTGTCAATGGATTCCGGGTTCTCCCGGCCGGCATCGGCGGCGGAGACGGCCGAACCCAGAGACCAGGTCCGATCGGGTGTGTGCAGGCACACCGACGGGCATTCTGGTTTGGCCGAGAGCGAGGCGACCACGTCGTCGATCAGGGCGTCCCGCACATCGGGGGGAATCGCGTCGAAACCCGTTCCCGCGTCCAGATCCGCAGCATGGATGTAGACCTCGCGCGCGCGCATGAACGGCACTATCGAAGCCGCCACGGCACGACCGGAGTTCGTGCGCACGACGACGCTCCACGCAGTCTCGGGCATGTCGGTGACCGCCTGGTCGAGCACGGCCCGGGTCCGGGCCATTTCCTGAAGGATGGCCGCTGAGCTGAGTTGTCGGGTCTGGCGGAGGTAAGCGTCGCGCGCCTGCGGACTGGCGTACATCGGTGTCTCCACGCCGGTGCGGGCCCAGTGCAGCAGGTTACTCAGCGCTGCCGCGTTGCCGGCCAGATGGGCCAGAACCGTGCCGCGGTCCCACCCCGGTAACAACGTCGATGCCGTCAGCGGTTCGGCGCGGGCGACGGTGTCGGCCACCAGGTTCTCACCCGCGCGCATCCACGTGATCTCGCGGTTGGGGATCACTGCTGGTCCGTGCGGCAAACGTTGCGGCATTCCCCGATCCCGTCGATCCGGGTGGTGAGCACCGCACCGTCGTGCAGGTAACGCTGGGGTTTGCGGGCATGGCCCACCCCACCCGGGGTTCCGCTCACGATGAGGTCGCCCGGAACCAGCGTCATGAGGGCGGAGATGTAGCGAACAAGTGACACCGGATCGAACACCAGGTCCGAGGTGTTGCCGTGCTGCACGACCTCGCCGTCGACCTCGCACGTGAGGTTGAAGTGAGGTTGCGCTATGCCCGTCACCAGCCATGGACCGACGGGCGTGGTTCGCTCGAAGGTCTTTCCTTGCAGCCATTGGGTGGTGCGGTACTGGAAGTCACGAGCGGTGACGTCGTTGACCACCGTGTAACCGGCAACGGCGGCCGCGGCCTCCGCGGCGTCCGCGCGGCGCACGGTGGTGCCGATGACGACGCCGAGTTCGGCCTCCCAGTCCATCGCCGCCGACTCGGGTGGGAGCAGCACCTCGTCGTTGGCGCCGACGAAAGCCCGCGGGAACTTGGCGAACAGGGTCGGGTATTCAGGCAGGGCCCGGCCCATCTCGGTGATGTGGGAGGCGTAATTCAACCCGACACAGATCACCTTCTCCGGGCGCGGCAGCAACGGCGCGAAGTCGAGATCGTCGATGGCGAGCGGCGCGTCGTCGGTCGTCTGCGCCGAGTCGAGACCGCCCTCGCGCGCTAGCAGCGCACCCACGTCCTCGGCGTCCAGCACAACGGCGGTGTCGCCCTCCACCCGAACGGCCTTGAGCCGGCCGGCCAGTCGGACGGTGGCGTACCTCATCGAGTGGAACGGTGGGTGCGGGCCAGACCGAACGCCTCGTACACCGGATCGTCGCTGAACCGGAAGATGTCGAGTTGGTCGTCGGTCGAGATCGTGACCGGTGCCCACGACGGCACCGCGAACACGTCACCCCTGTGCACCGGCCACTGTGCGTCACCGACCGTGACCGTGCCGGTGCCGTCGAAGACCGTCCACACCGAGGACCCGACGACCTGGGTCGTGCCCGTGGTCATGCCGTGGGCGAAGCGATGCATCTCCAGGCGGATCGTGCGCAAGGCGTCGCCGCCGGTCGTGGGGTTGGTGAACCGGACGGCGGCGTGACCGCGCTCGATCGTGGCGATGACACCCTCGTTCTCGAGCTCGAGCTGCTGGTTGAGCGCATCATCGGTCTCGCTCCATCGATACGCCATCAGCGGCGAGCTGGCCTTGGCCGGCGCGCCGACCGGGCGCATACCCGCGTGTCCCCACAGCCGCTCACTGTTCGACACGGCTGGCGTGGCGACCGTGGCCAGCGTTTCCGACCCGTACTCGAAGAAGCCGGCATCCAGTTGGCTGATCAGCGGGATATCCAATCCGTCCACCCACGCCATCGGGTGATCGGACGGATTGTGATGCTCGTGAAAGTGCCACGACGGGGTCAACAGAAGATCGCCACGTCGCATCGCCACCGCGTCGCCTTCGACGTTGGTCCACACGCCGTCGCCTTCGACCACGAACCGGAATGCCGTCTGCGTGTGCCGGTGGGCCGGCGCGGTCTCACGCGGCCCGAGATACTGGATCGCCGCCCACAGGGTGGGCGTGGCGTACGGCTCGCCGCCGAGCCCCGGGTTGGCTAGGGCGATGGCCCGCCGCTCGCCACCGCGCCCGACCGGAACCAGCTCGCCAGCTCGCTGGGCCAGCGGGTACAGCGTTGACCAGTGCCAGATGGCGGGAACCGCGTGTGGACGGGGCGCGTCGGTCATCAGGTCGTCGCGTTGGGTCCACAGGGGGGTCATGTGGGCCTTGGCGAAGTCGGCGTAGAGCTGGTCGAGTTCGGTGTCGACGGCCGTCATCGAGGGGTCCAATCGCCGGAGTTCAGTGAGAAACACACCGTAGGCCCGCGCGCCGACCGGGTCGGCCTGGTTAGCGCGCCAGTTCTGGCCACCAGAACGAAAGTCTACTCAAACTGGCGGTGGGTGGTCCCGAGCCGCCCGCATCCGTTCGGAATAGGTCGTCATATCGAGTCCGAAGACCTTCCACCGGGGGAGATAGGAGAGCAGGAACACCGAAGCGCCCAGGGAGTACAGCCGGCCGACCTCGCCGGCCAGGAGGGCGGATCTCTCGTCCACGGTGAGGTCGTACAGATCTAGAGCGGCGGCGGGGTCCTGCTGGGCCAGGGCCCGCAGATCGAGGTCACGAAGACAGTCACGGCAGAACTTGCCGACCGCGTAGGCGCTCATGCGCTCAGGTCCCAGAACGCATAGCCGTGGCCGAACTGCGGCTGCAACTGCAGCGTGTCCGGAGTGCCGGCCTCGGTGGCCGCGAGCAGGGCGATCCAGTTGAGCAACTCTCCGCCGATGTTGCCGGCGGACAGCATCTGCGCCTGGGTTGCCTCAGCGACGAGGGCATCGGTATCGCCGGCGGCGAGCAGCGAGTGGATGCGCGCGGCCCATTCCGGCGACGGCACTCCGGAGACCGAACCCGGATCGATGGGCGGCCCGCCGACTTCGAGGGAGAAGCTGCCGCTACCGATGATCGCCACCCGCAGGTCGTCCGGCCACGTGGCGACCGCGTCGCGCACGGCCCGTCCGAAGGACCAGCAACGGTTCGAGCCCGGAAACGGCGGCACGAGCCCGTTGATGAACACGGGCAAGAGGGGGATGTCGTCCTGCGGTCGGAGGTAGTGCAGCGGGACGAGAATCGAATGGTCGACCGTGAATTCCTGGGTGATGGCCACGTCGAAATCTGCATACACGCACGAGTCGCGCACGTGCCGCGCCAGGGCCTCGGGAACCGCGAGGTTGACCGGGGGGAGCCCCGGCGTCCCGTCGTTCGGCCCACTGGTCGTGGCGGCAACGCCGATGCTGAGCTGCGGCATGTTGTCCAGATAGAAGGTGTTCAGGTGGTCGGAGTCGAACATGAGCAGGACATCGGCCCGCGCGCGATCGAGCTGGACAGCGATCTCGCGGTAGTAGCGCGAGGTCTCACTGGTGTCGTCGTTGACGGCCACACTGGCCGGGAACAGCGGGGTGTGCGGAACGCCGATGCCGGCCACGATCTGAGCCACTCGGTCGCCTTTCGGGTCGTGGCGAGCGACCCCACCCGGGTGGGCCGGCCCGCAATGCTGTCAGTCATGTCGCTGACGTTGTAGCAGGCAGATCATGGATCTGGAATCCCTTCTCGCCAGAGTTCTGCCAGCCGAACTCGGCACCGAGATCGACGATCGGGTCGGCGCGACGGACACGGTCGCGGTCGGGTCAAGCCCCTGGTAGACAAGGACTGCTGGTCCAAATCCAAGTAGGTCCACCAACCAGTGTGAGGCGAGGCCGGGCGTGGCTGATCACCTGAACGTCGGCATCATTGCCCCGATCTTCAACAACATGCCGATCTGGGTCGGGATCGAACGCGGCCTCTTCGCGGCCGCAGGCCTGGACGTGACCGCCGAGGTGCTCTACGGGGTGCAGAACGTCACCGACGCCGTGCTGAGCGGGCGGGTGCAGGTCGGCATCGGCACCGCGGAGAGCGTCCTGCACGACGCCGGAGCGGACTTGCTCATCATCGGCGGGAACGCACGCAAGCTGGCCAACGGTCTCATCGCCCGCCCCGGGTTCGAGACGGTCGAGCAGCTCCGCGGAGCGACTATCGGCGTGTCGCACCCCAGCGAGGGCACGGCTCTGCTCGTGGCCGAGATGCTGGCCCGGCACGGCCTGAACGCTGGCGATTTCACGATCAAGGCCATCGGGGTGGCGTCCGCACGGTGGGATGCGATCCGGGTCGGCGAATTGGACGCCGGACTGCAGACCCCGCCGCACAAGTACATCGCCGAGGACGAGGGCTATCCGAACCTGGGCGACGTCTCCGACTATGTGCCCGACTATCAGTTCGCCTCGCTCAACGTCCGCGCTGACTGGGCGCCGGCGCACCGTCCGGAGCTCACGCGTTTTCTCGAGGTCGTCGCCGCGGCCACCGAGTGGATGTACGACCGGCGGGAGGAGACCATCGCCCTGGCCGAGGAGGCGATGCGCACGAGCGCGGACTACGCCGAACGCGATTACGACCACTTCGTCGCGACCCAGAGCCTGACCACCGACGTGAGCCTGAGCCCCCTAGGTATGGCCAAGGTGGTCGAGGTGATGACCCGGGCCGGCACGATCACGCCGGAGGTGGCGGCCACGTGGGCCGACCGCGCCGACCTGTCCTACCTGCCAGCCACGCTATGACCACACTCGGGTCTCCTTCGGGCGCGCTCAGGCCAGCGGTGCCGCTCCCGTCTCCGGGCGGTAGGCCGGGCCGTCGTCCTCGGCCAGAAGGCGCTCGGCCTCGGCCAGGATCGCTTCCTGCTCCTGGTCGAGGTTGATGCTCTTGCGAAACGGCTGGACCACCTGCTTGTCGACCCGTAGGTACACCTCATTGCGGTTGCCCTCGGGATCGAAGAAATAGATTCCCAACGCGTTTCCGTGGGTGACTTCCTGCTGGACCGGGATCTTCTCGTCGCGAAAGCGGCGGTGGAATCCGACGAGCGTCTCCAGGGTGTCCACCCGCCACGAGAACTGGTGCGGGAGCATCGCCCCGTCGTGAGCAGTGCGCCCGCGCTGGAGAACGAACTCGTGGTGCTCGACCTCGGGGCGGGAGCTGAGGAACACGATGCCGAGATCGTCCTCACGATCGGTTACGTACAGCCCGAGTACCCGGGTGTAGAAGTCCTCCATCAGCTCGAGGTCATTGACCCACAGGCCGGAGTGGCCGAGTTCGGCGATCGGCATATCGTGCCCCTTCCACGGGAACCCTCGGCAGTATCGGCGGGCCCCAGCCGTATCACGCGGTCGGCGCGGCGGGCAACGCACGGTTCTGCACAGCGCACTCGGCCGCGCTCGACTTACCGGGCCGCAAGGTGTGGCCTACGACGCATTCCGCAGGGCGCGACGTGAACCGGTGCGGCGTTGACCCCGGCTCCGACCGGTGCACATACTCGCTCCGCGGCCGACCGCGGCCACGTCTGCTCGGCAGAATGATGTTCCGATCGTTTCACCCGACAGGGAGCACCCGTGGGCACCTCCATGACCGGCGCGCAGGCGACCGTCGAATCGCTGGCTCGTGAAGGCGTGCAATTCGTGTTCGGGCTACCGGGCACGACCATCATGGATTTGATCGACGCGTTGGGCGAACGCACGGACATCCGCTACATCGCCGTGCGCCATGAGCAGGTCGCGGCCATGATGGCCGACGGGTACGCGCGGGCTTCTGGCCGACTCGGGGTCTGCCTGGCCTCACGCGGGCCAGGTGCGGCCAACCTGTCGATCGGCGTGCACAACGCCCACGCCGAAGCCGTGCCAGTGCTCGCCCTGGTCGGGCAGGTACCGGACGCGCTCATGCATCGCGACGCCTTCGAAGAGATGGACCTGCTTACCTTCTTCGCGCCGGTCACCAAGTGGGGCATCGAGATCCACGAGGCCGGCCGTATCCCCGAGCTCGTCCAGCGGGCCTGCCGGACCGCGGTCTCCGGCCGGCCCGGTGGCGTGCTCGTCTCCGTCCCCCACGACATGCAGACCGAGGTCGTCGAGGACCCCGCGTTCCAGAAGCGGTGGCAGCCCTCCCCGTCGGCACCGAATCATGAGGATCTGCTGCGCGCCACCGACCTGCTCGACCAGGCCGAACGGCCCGTCATCATCGTCGGCGGTGGGGTGCGTAGTCACGACCCGTACGTCCTCGCGCTGGCCCACAAGATCGCCGCACCCGTGGTCACCACCTGGCTGCGTAAGGGGATCTTTCCCAGCTCGTCGGACCACGCCCTGGGTGTGCTGGGGTACGGCGCGGTTCCGGTCACCGAATCGGTGGTCGCTGACGCCGACGTGGTCCTGGCCCTGGGAGTCAAGTTCTCCGAGTTCAGCACCAACAAGTGGACGCTGGTCAACCCGGATTCCGCCCTGATCCACGTTGACCTAGACGAGCACGTCCTCGGCCGGGTGTACGTCCCGGCCGTCGGTATGATGGCCGACGCGTCCGTCACCGCCCGCGGGCTCGAGAGCCTGGTCGCACCCGACGCCGAAACGATGGTGACGCGCACGGCGAGCCTGCTCGAGCTGCGCGCGCTCTACCTCGAACAAACCGCCCTTCCGGAGCAAACGGCGCGGGCCGGCACAGTGGCGTCGCGGGCCGTGCTGACCGTGTTACAGGACTTCGTCGACACGCCCGGGTCGTGCCTGGTGGCCGACGCCCCCGGCTTCGGCACCTGGATCCATCGCTATCTGAACTTCGACCACCCCGACTCGTTCTACGGTGCGGCCGGCGGGAGCATGGGCTGGGGTCTGCCCGCGGCGATGGGCATCAAGCTGGCCAGACCCGACGCCCGGGTCGTGATGGTGGCCGGCGACGGCAGCTTCTGGATGGTGGCCCAGGACGTCGAGACCGCAGTACGGGAGAATATTGCCGTGGTCTTCGTCGTCATGAACAACTTCGCGTTCGGAAACACCCGCGACCGGCAGCGTTTCGCCTTCGGGGAACGCTACAACGGCGTCTTCTACCAGAACCCCGACTTCGCCGCGTTCGCCCGCCTGCTCGGCGCGCACGGCGAGCGGGTCGAGTCCGACGCCGAGTTCGCCCCGGCTCTGGAACGCGCGCTGGCCTGCGGTTGCCCCGCCATCATCGACGTGATCCAGGACCGGATGGAGGGGCTGCCGCCCGGACTGGCCCCGCCCGGGGTCCGGCGCTGAAGCTCTCCCCGTGCGCCAAGCCGACGTGGCCGACCTGAGCCCGCCCGCGGTGGCGGCGCGCCCGCGGGTGGGAGTCGCCCTGCTGGTGTTGCTGGGCGCCCTCATCGCCTGCGGGCCGCTGTCCATCGACATGTATCTGCCCGCGCTGCCGCAGATCGGGCGCTCGCTGCACAGCACGGCCGGCGCGGTCCAGTTGACGCTCACGGCCAGCGTCGTCGGCCTCGGGCTCGGCCAGCTGATCGCCGGCCCGCTGTCGGACACGCTCGGGCGCCGGACCCCGCTGCTCGGCGGGCTGGTGGTCTTCACCGTCTTTTCCATCGGCTGTGCCGTCGCGCCGACGCTGCCGGTGCTGATCGCCTGCCGCTTCGGACAGGCGCTCGGTGGATCCGCCGGCATCGTCATTTCCCGCGCCATCGCCCGCGACCTGCGCTCCGGCCTCGAACTGGCGCGCCTGTTCGCCCTGTTGCAGCTCATCAACGGGGCCGCACCCGTCGCCGCTCCGATCATCGGCGGCCAACTCGTGCGGTTCACCTCGTGGCGCGGGGTGTTCGTCGTCCTGGCGGCGATCGGTCTGATACTGGCCGTTGGTGCCGCCATCCTGGCCCCGGACAGCCTGCCGGCGCAGCGGCGGCGCAGCGGTGGCGTCCGCAGTGCGTTCGCTGTCTACGCCGGCCTGGCCCGCAACCTCTCGTTCATGACCTACGTGGTGGCAGGCGCGTTGGCCTTCGCGGCGCTGTTCACCTACATCTCGAATTCACCCTTCATCCTCGAGGTCCGGTTCGGGCTCTCCCCGCAGCAGTTCAGCCTGGTTTTCGGGTCGAACGCGGTCGTCCTCGTCGGCGCCAGCCAGCTGCGGTTCCCAACCCCCGTCCGCGCCCTCGGTGTGGGGTTGTCGGCCATGCTCGTCGGTGCGGTGACGGTATGCACGGCCATCCTCGGTGGGCTGGGCCTACCCGTGCTGCTACCCGGTTTCGGGTTGATCGCCGCCGGCTTCGGCCTGGTGGCGCCCAACGTCACGGCGCTGGCGCTGGCCGGTCATCCCGAGGTCGCCGGGTCAGCCTCGGCCGTGTTCGGCGCCAGCCAGTTCCTGCTCGGCGGGGTTCTCGCGCCGCTGGCCGGCCTCGGGGGGCACCTCATCACCGTCGGCGTGGTCGAAGTCGCCGTGACGGTGAGCGCTCTGGTTGCGGCAGCTGTGGCCGTCAGTCGTCCTCCCGGGTGGCGACGATCTCGAGGTCGAGGATCATCGCCGGCTCGGTGAGGAAATCGTGCAGGCGGGGCAGCAGCTCCACCAGCGGCGAGTTGGCGATCATGTGGTGGGCCCCGGCGTCGTGGTCGTCGTAGACCTCGTACATGGCCACCGCGTCGGGTTGGCCCGTCACGTCGTGCAGCAGCCATTGCTGGGTGCCGGGTTCGGTCGCGGTCGCGCGCCGGACCTGGTTCAGGATGGTCAGCAGCTCCGCCCGTCGCTCGGGCTTGGCCGGCAACAGCACGAACTTGGCTACTCGGGTCATGGGAACTCCTTGGTCGGTGCGGTCGGGTGTTCAGACGTATCGATGCGAGCCGGCATCGACGGTGTAGGCCGCGCCGGTCACCTGCCCGGCCGCCGCCGACGCCAGGAAGACCACGACGGTAGCCACTTCCGCCGGTTGGTTCAGGCGTCCCAGCGGAAGTCCGCGCATCTCCACCGCGAAATGGGTCAGGGCGTCGTCGTGGGACAGGCCCAGACGGGCGGCCAGACTGTCGATGAAATCGTCCATCGCCGGGGTCAGCGTGGGACCGGGCGACACACAGTTGGACCGGATGCCCTTCGGGCCGAACTCGATCGACAGACTCTTGGACAGGCTCAGGACGGCCGACTTGGAGACGGCGTAGTCGACGAAGAACGGATCGGGTTGCCGCCCGGCGTCGCTGGCCAGGTTCACGATGGCCCCGGCGCCGGCGTTGACCATGTGGGCCAGCACGCTGCGGCACATCCGAACCATGCTCAGGAAGTTGATGTCGAGCGTGCGCTGCCATTGCCCGAGGTCGGTGTCGAGGAACCCGCCGTCCCGAAAGGGGGCGACGCCGACGTTGTTGACAAGTACGTCGATGCGACCGTACTGAGCTATGACTTCACCCACGAGCTCCTCGACCGACTCCGCCTCGGTCACGTCGATGACGCGTGCCAGCGGCCGGCGCCGCGCGTCGATCCGCCCGACCTCCGACGGGTCGAGATCGGCGGCTACGACCATGGCGCCTTCAGCGGCGAAGGCCTCTGCGGTGGCGAGCCCGATGCCCCGGCCGGCGCCGGAGATGACGACGACCTTGTCGTCGAGTCCGTAGTCCATTGCTCGGTCGTCCTCTCGACGGCGGTGTGCACCGCTGTGAAGGATGCCCGCCGTCGACAGGTCCCAATGGCGATCGGCCGCGTCAGTTCTCCACCGCAGAACAGATGTCGCATCCGCACAACGGAACGTGGCCACCGACGACCGGCCGGGCAGGTTCAGTCGGTGACGTCGATCAATACTTTGCCCGGCACCGCACTCTGCACCGCCGCGTGCGCGTCCGCGGTCTGCTCGAGCGCGAAATGATGCAACGGCAGGCCGGCCTCGGCGCCAACCCGCACGGCACCGTCGAGCACCGCCGCCGACACGTCGTCTACGGCAAACCCCTTGGCCTGCGCGGGTTCGGTGTAGACCAGCACGAACTGCCACCGCGCGTTCGGGCTCATCAGGGCCCGGATCGGCAGGCAGACCTCGGCGCCGTCGTCGGCGTAGCAGGCCACCGAACCGTGCCGGGCGATGACCGCCGCGTCGATCTGGGCGTTCGCGGACGGGGCCACTTCGACGATCGTGTTCACGCCGTGCGGCACGATCTTGCCCACCTCGTGCACGACGTCCTGGGCGCGGTAGTTGATCACGTGGTCGGCGCCGGCCGCGGCAGCGAGGTGGGCCTTGCCCGCGCTGCTCACCGTCGTGATCACCGTCGCGTCCGACCAGCGCGCCAGTTGGATGGCGGCGTTGCCGACCGCGCCCGCCCCGCCGGCCACGAGCACAGTGCGCCCGGCCAGGGCGCCGGGGCCGAGCCGGTCGGGTCCGTTCGCGGTGACCGTCAACGCCCGGTGCGCGGTGAGGAACGGGATGCCGAGGCTGGCCCCGAGGTCGAACGACGCACTGTCCGGCAGCATCACGAGCTGGCGGGCCGGGACGATCGCGGCCTCCTGGGCGGTGCCGTCCGGACGCTGATAGGCCGCCTCCCAGATCCACACCCGCAGGCCGAGCAACGCCGTCTCCACGCCCTGGCCGACCGATTCGACCACGCCGGCCCCGTCCTGGTTGGGCACCTGGGCGGGATGGACCGTGGCTGAAGTGGCGCCTCCCTGGCGGGCCTTCCAGTCCGTAGGGTTCACCCCGGAACGATGGATGCGCACCCGCGCCTCCCCCGGGCCGGGCTCGGCCGCGGGCCGGTCCACCAACTCGAGAACCTCGGGACCGCCGGTATGCGTGTAGACGATGGCTCGCATGCCCCCGGACCTTAATGCGCGATCTCACCGACTCCGCGCCTGTGCGGGACGCGCGGACAGATCTCGCCGCGTCCCTAGCGGGCGCGGTCTCACCGACTCCGCGCCTGTGCGGGACGCGCGGACAGGTCTCGCCGCGTCCCTAGCGGGCGCGATCTCACCGACTCCGCGCCTGTGCGGGACGCGCGGACAGGTCTCGCCGCGTCCCTAGCGGGCGCGAAGTCGGGGAAATTGCAGCCGGTCGAGCAGGGGCTGCTGGCCCGCGACCATCCATTCCCGGGCCTGGTCCAGGCTGAGCCAGGCCACCCGGTCGATCTCCGGGAACTCCTGGTACCGACCGGACTTGCGCGGCCATTCCATGCTGAACAGTCCCGGGGTGATGGTGGCCGGATCGAGATCGGCCTCGATCGCCCAGACCGTCACGATCTTGGCGTTGCGTTGGGTGACCTCGCCGAGCGGGACGGGTTCGCCGGCGGGCACCGGCAGGCCCAGTTCCTCGGTGAACTCGCGGTGGGCGGCGTCGAACGCGGTCTCGTCGTCGCCGTACTCACCCTTGGGCACCGACCAGGCGCCGACGTCGCGCCCGACGTAGTAGGGACCACCGCTGTGACCCAGCAGCACCTCGACGCCGTCGGTCGTACGTCGGTACAGCAGGATCCCGGCGCTGCGTTTGGGCATGCGGTCAGTCGATCTGCAGCTCGCCCATCTCGCCCCAGCCGTCGCCGTCCACCTGACGGCTGACGATGGCCGGGGTCTGCACGAGGGCGGGCTTCATGTCGGTCATCGCCTTCGCGAAATGCGGGCTGTTGACGTGCTGCCCGGCGCCGTCGTCGGCGAACGCCTCGACCAGGGTGAACGTGTCGGGCTCGTCCACCGAGCGGTTCCATTCGAACCAGAGGTTGCCCGGTTCGGCCCGGGTGGACTGGGTGAAGTCGTCCACCAGGTCGAGCCAGCGCTCGGTCCAGTCCGGCTTGGTCTTGAACTTGACCACGATCAGATACATGACGACCTCCGCCGTTACGAGACAGTTAAGAAGACCCTCCCATAATTGCCCGGGCGCTCGTAGGGTGAGCCCATCCCCATCGGCAATGAAGCCCAGGAGGCCAACGTGAGCGAGCCGGCAGCCGCAGACATCGACCCGGAACTGGGCACCGCCGAGGCGCACGCGCGCACGCAGGATCCGCCTGAACTCCAGCAGGACACCACGTCCGCCCACGACGAGGCCGACCCGACCGCGCCCGCAGCCGACCGGGGGCTGTCCGCGCGGCAGCATCAGGTGCTGTTCCGGCTGTTGCGGGTGGCCTACCCCCACGATCGATTCCCGGACGGGCCGTACGAGCGCACCGCCACCCAGGTCGAGGCCGCGGCGGGGGCGGCGGACGACAGCCTGGCCGCGCTCGCCGAAGGCCTGGATGCCCTCGACGCCGGCGCGGGCGGGGACTTCATCGCCCTGGACGAGGCCGCGGCCACGGCGGCGCTGGAGAAAGTCGACCGTGAACCGTTCTTCCGCCAGATCCACGCCACCACCGTGGTCGCCCTGTACGACGACCGCGAGGTGTGGCAGTTGCTCGGGTACGAGGGCTCCTCGTTCGAGAAGGGCGGCTACCTCGAACGCGGCTTCGACGACCTGGATTGGCTGCCGGACGCCAGGATCACCGAACTGGACGAGCCACGGGTTGAACTCGTAGCAGAAGGAGATCGGTCATGACCGCGCCGCAGTTCGGTAACCCCATCGGGCACGACGAGGCGGTGGTGGTCGTCGTCGGATCGGGCGCGGGTGGCGGCACGGTCGCTCATGAGCTCACAGCCAAGGGGATCAAGGTCGTCGTGCTGGAGGCCGGGGCTTACTTGACCCAGGACGACTATGTGAACGACGAGTGGCCGGCCTTCAGCCAGATGGCCTGGCTGGACAACCGGACCACGTCGGGCTCGTGGCGGGTGGCCACGGACTTTCCCAACCTGCCCACCTGGATCGTCAAGGCCGTCGGCGGCACCACCACCCACTGGGCCGGCGCCACGCCGCGGTTCATGTCGCACGAGTTCCGGGCCCGTTCCACCTACGGCGACATCGACGGGGCCAACCTGCTCGACTGGCCGATCACCCTGGCCGACCTGGCCCCCTGGTACGACAAGGCCGAGATCGCGCTGGGCTCATCGCACCGCCACGGTCGCCCGCCGATGCCGGCCAACAACAACTACAAGGTGTTCGCGAACGGTGCGGACAAGGCCGGCTACCGCTTCTACGCCACCGGCCCGTACGGCACGAACTCCGAGCCCTACGACGGCCGCCCGGGCTCGGTCCAGGACGGGTTCAACTTCCAGGGCGACAAGCAGGGCTCGAAGTGGTCGACGCTCGTGCGCGAGATCCCCCGCGCACTGGCCACCGGCAACCTCGACCTGCGCCCACGGTGTCAGGCCGTGCGGATCACCCACGACGCGGCGGGCCGGGCCGACGGGGTCGAGTACGTCGACGCCGACGGCGCCATGCACAAGCAGGCGGCCAAAGTCGTCTGCGTGGCCGGCAACTCCATCGAATCGCCGCGATTGCTGTTGCTGAGCGCGTCGACGCAGTTTCCCGACGGTCTGGCCAACTCCTCCGGTCAGGTCGGGTGCAACTACATGCGCCACACCACCGGTTCGGCCTACGCCCGCTTCGAGCAGCCGGTGCACATGTACCGCGGCGAGACGATGGCCGGCATCATCGCCGACGAGGCCAAGCACGACCCGTCGCGCGGGTTCGCCGGCGGCTATTACATGGAGACGCTGTCGCTCGGCCCGGCCTTCCTGGCCAGCTTCGTCGAGCCCGGCACCTGGGGTCGCGGGTTCACCGAGCTGATGGACGCGTACGAGAACACCGCCGGCCTGTGGATCGTGGGTGAGGACATGCCCCAGGCCGCCAACCGGGTGACGCTCAGCGCTGACGTCAAGGACGAGCTCGGTCTGCCCGTCCCGCACGTGAACTACGACGACCACGCCAACGACGTGGCCATGCGCGAACACGGCTACGCCGCCGCCGACCGGATCTACGGCGCGGTCGGCGCGATAGGGGTGCATCACACGCCGCCGTACCCGTCCACGCACAACCTGGGCACGTGCCGGATGAGCGCCGATCCCGCCGACGGCGTCCTCAACGAATGGGGACAGGCCCACGACGTGAGCAACCTGTTCGTCAGTGACGGTTCGGTGATGACGACGGGAGCCGCGGCCAACCCCACGCTGACCATCGTCGCGCTGGCCATGCGCCAGGCCGATCACATCGCCGCCGAGCTGAGCCGGGGCAGCCTCTGACCGCGGGGGAGCGGTCAGGACGGGGTGGGCGTCAGCCAGGGATCATCGAGGCACCGGGTCGCCGGTGATACTGCCAGCTGCACCTCGTCGACCGGTACCGGGCGGCCGAGCAGGTAGCCCTGTGCGAAGTCGGTGCCGAGCTGGTGCACGGCGATCAGCTGCTCCTCGGTCTCCACGCCCTCGGCCACGGTCCGCATGCCCAGCTCGTGGGCCAGCCGGATCGTGGCCGCGACGACGGCGATGTCCTTGGGTTCGCCGGGCAATCCGGCGACGAACGAGCGGTCGATCTTGAGCAACGCGGCGGGCAGGTTGCGCACGTAGGCCAACGACGAGAAGCCGGTACCGAAGTCGTCGATGGCCAGCTGGAGTCCGCAGGCGTCGAGTTCGCCGAGAACCTCGAGGGCAAGCACCGGTTGCTCCATCATCTGCGACTCGGTGATCTCCAGGCACAACCGGCCGGGGGCGATCCCGAACTCGACCAGTTGCGCCAGCACCTCTTCGGTGAAGCCCGGTCGCACCAGCTGCCGCACCGAGATGTTGACGGCCATCGTCAGCCGGGCGTCGGGCCACGCCTGGAGCTGGCGCAGCGCCGTGCTCAGCACGACGCCGCCCAACTCGTCGATAAGGCCGGCCCGTTCGGCCAGGCGGATGAACAGGTCGGGCGGTATCAGGCCCCGGGTCGGATGCTGCCAGCGCACCAGGGCCTCGAAGCCGTCCAGCGCGGGTCCGCCGGGACCCCGGAGATCGACGATGGGCTGGTAGTGCACGACGAGCTGACCGGCGACGATCGCCGCGGCGAGTTCCGCGCCGTCCAGTTGCAGCCGGCTCGCCGACGTGCCGGTGGCCGGGTCGTAGGTGGCCAGCTGATTGCGACCCGCCCGCTTGGCGTGGTACAGGGCCGCGTCGGCCTGCCGCAGCGCCTCTCCCGGCTCGGTGCCCGGGGAGATCATCGTCAACCCGATGCTGGCGGTCACCGACTGGCTGTGGTCGCCCGCGAGCCGGAACGGGTGTCGGAACACCTCCACCAGTCGCTGGCCCACCGCTGTGGCCTCGGCTTCGTCGACTGCGGGGACGAGGACGACGAACTCGTCGCCACTCATCCGGGCCGCCATGTCCTGCGGCCGGATCCCCGAGACGAGCCGGTGGGCGGCCAGCGTCAGCAACTCATCCCCGGTGGCATGGCCCCTGGTGTCGTTGACGGTCTTGAACCCGTCCAGGTCGATGAACAGCACCCCCAGCCGGGCTGCCCCCAGCCCACCGGGCCCGTCCGTGCGGCGCAGCAGGCCGTCGAGTCGGTCTTGCAACAGCAGCCGGTTGGGCAGTCCGGTCAGCGGGTCGTGCAGGGCGAATCGGAACAGTCGGTTCTGCGACCGGTGCAGGAACACTTCCGGCATGGCCTGGGCCAGTTCGGTCGCGGCGGCGATCTCGGCCACCCGCCACGGCGTGCTCCGGTGCCGCACCTGCTCCCGCCACTCGTCGAACGAGGCCCGCGGCGACAGCGGGACCGCTTCGTCCTCGCCGGCGGCACCCTCCGGCTTCGGTTCGGGGCGGCCGGCCCAGCGCACGGTGCGGGCGTGTTCTCCCCGCAACCACAGCACGAATCCCGCATTGTGGCCGGGCAACGCGAGGAACATTGCTCCGGACGCCACCGCCGCGAGTGCGTCCAGATCGAGCGGCGCGACCGCGGGCAAGGCCGGATCGCTCGGCTCGGCCCGGCCCGGACTCAGCAGCTCGGGCAGCGCGTCAGTCGTGAACGGGATCGGTCCGCCACCAGCGAGGGCGGCGAGTCTGCTCACCACCAGCTCGACGCTGCGGGAGTCGGGCACCGGGCCGACGACGCAGCGGTGACCGTCGACCTGCACGATCGCCGCGTCGGCGCCCACCATGGCCAGCAGCGGGCCGGGCGCCGCGCCGGCTCCGGTCGCGGGGTCCTCACCGGCCGCCATCGCCGTCACCACCTCGGACGCGAGCCGCCCGAGGCCGGTCGCGCGGGTGTGCTCCTCCAATGACTGCGAGGCCCGGATGCGGATGGAGATCAGCTGGCCCAGACCCTCGCAGGCCAGCCGCTCGAGGTGGCTCAGCTGCTTGGGGCGGTCATGGTGGCAGGCGATCATTCCCCAGAGCTGGTTGTCCACGATCAGCGAGATCGTCATGGTGGCGCGCACACCCATGTTGTGCAGGTACTGCAGGTGCATGGGCGACACGCTGCGCAGCACCGACATGCTCAGATCCAGGTGATCGCCACGGACTCGCCCAGCGACCCCCGCTACCGGCACCGGTTCGTAGTCCACGTCGCCGATGACCCGGATCCAGTTGCGCAAGTAGAGCGCCCGCGCCTGTCGCGGGATGTCGCCGGCCGGATAGTGCAGGCCGAGGAACGGCGCGGAATCCTCACGGCGCACCTCGGCGATGACGTGTCCGTGCGCGTCCGGGTCGAACTGGTAGATCATCACGCGGTCGTAACCGGTCAGACCGCGCACTTCCTGGGCCGCCAGGTGGCACAACGTCGCGACGTCGTCGATCGAGCTCAGCAGCCTCGTGGCCTTGCGCTGCTGCAGGTAGTAGGCATCGGGCTGGGAAACGCCGCTCGGCTCGAACTCCAGCAGCAGGACGCCGTCGCGGGTGTGCCAGACGATGTCGTAGGTCGGACTCGCTGACGTCCCCACCTGCTCTTCGGCGTTGGCATCGGCCTCAGTCGCAGCACCGGTCTCGGCCTCGGTCGCGGTCTCGATCGCACCTGGGCCCGGCACCGGGAGCACGACCAGCCCGGTCGGCCGGGTGGGGACGCACACCCGCATGGCCAACGCCTCGTGGGGATTGGCCGTGGGAGCCATCGTGAGCAGCGCGTCGGCCACTTCCGGGCCCAGGACTTCGGCCAAGTCACGACCGAGCACGCCGTCCGCACCGAGTCCCAGCAGCTCCGCAGCATTGGCACTGGCCGCGACCACGTCGCGGCGAAGCGGGTCGACGCCCAGCAGGAACCCGTACGGCTGCACCGCGCCGGACAGATGGATCGGCTCCAGGTCGCAGGCGTTTCCCGCCCCCAGCGCCGCCAGGCCCTCGATGGACAGCTCCAGAACCCGCGCCCCGGGTGGCGTACTCATCCGGTCAACCCCGGCCGGCGGGCGGCCCGGCGATAGCGAGCTCCGGGGTGTCATTGGTGCGGGCATTGGATGCTCCTTCGATCGCACTGGCTCCGCGATTGAGCCGCAGAAGCGCGATGGGCGCCTATACCTACAGTCGGACGCCGCGGGCCGATCTTGAGCAAATCCGGCGCGGACGTCGCGTCCGCGCCGGCCGGACCGGCTTGGAACACCGGGCGATGGGTAATCGTTGAGCCCATGTCGAGCGAGACCGCGCCGCAGGTGGGCGCAGATGAGGAGACCGCAATGTCTGAGACCACATCCGAGACCGCCATCCTGGCCGGTGGGTGCTTCTGGGGGATGCAGGATCTGATCCGTCGCCGTCCCGGAGTGATCTCCACCCGGGTCGGCTACACCGGCGGAACCACCCCGAACGCCACGTACCGCAACCACGGCTCCCACGCCGAAGCGATCGAGATCGTCTTCGATCCGACGCAGACGTCCTACCGGGATCTGCTCGAGTTCTTCTTCCAGGTGCACGATCCGACGACCTGCAATCGCCAGGGCAACGACATCGGAGCCAGCTACCGCTCCGCCATCTACTACACCAACGACGAGCAGAAGCGGGTCGCGGTGGACACCATCGCCGACGTCAACGCGTCCGGGCTGTGGCCGGGTCCGGTCGTCACCGAGGTCGAGGCGGCCGGTCCGTTCTGGCTGGCCGAGCCCGAGCACCAGGACTACCTCGAGCACTACCCCAACGGCTACACCTGCCACTTCGTCCGGCCGGGCTGGAAGCTGCCGCACCGCGACCAGAGCCTGGTCCGGTAGGCCTACCGGTAAGGCTGCTCAGAGTTCGGAGTCGGTCCGGGCGCGGACGTATTCGGCGAAGCCAGGGATGGTGAAGTCGAGTTCACCGCGCCCGGCCACCTCGATCAGGCCCTTGTCGATCAGCCGGGCCCGCGGCACGGACAGTTCGTCGCTGGTGGCGCCGATCGCGGTGGCGATGTCACTTCGGCGCACCGGTCCGTCGCCGAGCCCGGCCATGGCCTGCATGAACCGCTGTTCAGCCGTGGTGGCCTTCTCCCAGCGGGCCCGGAACAGCGCGGCCAGATCGGATTGGATCGCGCGCTGCCCGTATTGCACGTGCTCGTCGGTGATGCGGGCGCCGACGTCGGGGTAGCCGGCTGCGGCCCACGTCGCGTCGCCGAGTAGCTGCAACGTGTACGGGTAGCCCTGCGCGATCTGCACGGCGTGATCGAGCCCGGCGTTGTCCCAGGCCACCCCGAGCGCCCGGGCCGGTGCGCCGAGAGCGATCTGCGCCGCCTGCGCCGAGAGCCGTTCCAGCGGGCGGTAGGCGAACCGTTCGCTGAACGTGACGACGTCGGCGATCACCTCGGGGCTGTTGGGCAGGCCGGCGGCGAAGACGGCCACCGGCAGGTCGCTGCCCTCGGTCTGCAGGTGCTGCCAGCCGTAGGCCAACGTGCGCAGGCCTTCGTCGTCGGCGGACTGGATCTCGTCGATGAAGATGACCACACCACGGTGATCCTCGTGCTGCGCGCCGATGACCGTGGCCCGGATGGCGTCCTCGAACTCGCGCACACCCTGCGCCGGCCGGGGCTGGGCGTGGGTCCACGTCGCCTCCAGCCGCGCCACCCCGGGAACACCGAGGGACACCGTCAGCCGCTCCAGCAGGTCGGGCAGGCGCCCGCGGGCCTCGTCCTTCCAGTCGGTGGAGGCCCTGGCGATCTCGCGCGCGATGGCTGCGGTCAGTCCCAGCGGCTCGCCGGCGGTGACCCAGATCGTCAGCGCGCCGCGGGCTTGGGCCCGGCGCTGGGCCTCGCGCAGCATTGACGTCTTACCGATGCCGCGGGCGGCCACGTCGACCCGCACCCGTCCGACCAGTCTCTGCAGGTCGATCATGTAGGACAGGCGCTCGTCCATCTGGGCCAACTGAACGGCACGCCCGGGCACCTCGCGGGCGACCTCCCCCGGGGTGTAAGGACTCGGCTGCACGGCGACCTCGCACGATGGACGTTATGGACGGTTATGTTTCACCGTTTCCATAACAGAGCATAACCGGGACCACCGACGAATCCGGTGCCGCGGTCCGTGTCCGCCCGTGGGCTTGGACGTGTGGGTCCCTGTCTATCCGGTCGCCGACCGGCCGGCGCGTAGTGTCTCCACCAACCTCAACCGCGGTGTGGAGGCGCCTCGGGGCTTGGTCCTCATCGAGATTTGGAGAACCATCATGGCGGGTAAGAACAAGGGCGGTCGCGAGATCAAGAAGCCCAAGCAGGCCAAGAAGCCGGCCGCCGAGGTTGTGACGGCCGTGCCCAAGGTCGTGGCCGGGTCCAAACGGTCGAAGTAATCGAAGTCGCGCAAGTAGGGCAAGTAGTCCAAGTGGTCCTACCCGGGGCCAGCCAGGTGCCTGCGCTGTGACGTACGGCGTAACCACAGCGGGCGGACAGAACGTAAACTGTCGCTGAAGTACGGGGTTTCTTTGTCGTTCGCAATGGTGCGACGACCGACCGAGCGGGTTTGCCTCTTAGCGCAAATCGCCGGCGCCATTCGGTAGGAAGCCGTTCGCGCGGACGCGCGCCCCGACCCCCTAACGCCCGGCAGTCGGGGCCGGGCGACCCCAGCACGGCATGACGCAGCAACGGCATGACGCAGCACGGTGATAGCAGCATGGTGAGACGCGGCATCCACAACTGCGGGTCAATCCGGTGCTGCCCCTAGAGAAAGGCCTGTGCGTGAGCACCCGTTTCGGTTTCATCAGCACCTACCCGCCCACCCAGTGTGGGCTGGCCACCTTCAGCGCCTCCCTGTACCGCGAGCTGGTCACCTCGACCGGCGGGCTAGGACGCGTGGTCAGCCTGGTCGATACGCCGCAGCCGCGATCCGGTCCCGAGGTCGTCGGCCAGCTCGTCGCCGGTGATGCAGCTGGACCGCATCGGGTCGCGCACCTGCTCGCCGACACCGATGTGGTGATCGTGCAGCACGAGTACGGCGTGTACGGCGGACCGGACGGTGACGAGGTCCTGGGCCTGCTGAGCGCGCTCACCGTCCCCTCCATCGTCGTCCTGCACACCGTCCTGAGTCGCCCCACCCCCCATCAACGCGAGGTGCTCGAAGCGGTGGCCGAGCGGGCGGACGCCGTCGTCACCATGACCCAGACCGCGCACGACCGGCTGGCCGCGGGTTACCGCGTCGACATGGACAAGGCGAGTGTCATCCCGCACGGAGCGCCGGTAACCCGTCGCGTGCAGTCGCCGTTGTTCCGGACCGCCCAACCCACCGTGTTGACCTGGGGCCTGATCGGCCCCGGCAAGGGCATCGAATGGGGAATCCGGGCCATGGCGGCTTTGACCGACCTCGACCCCGCGCCGCGCTACATCGTGGCCGGTCAGACCCACCCGAAAGTCCTGCTGCACGAGGGGGAGAAGTACCGCAACGGCCTGCTCGGGCTCGTGCGCGAGCACGGTCTGCAGGCCACGGTGACCCTGGACGCGCACTACCGGCACAGCGCGGCGCTGGGCGAGCTGGTCAGCGCGGCCGACGTGGTGCTGTTGCCCTACGACTCCACCGACCAGGTCACGTCGGGGGTGCTCATCGAGGCCATGGCCGCGGCCAAGCCGGTGGTGGCCACCCGCTTCCCGCACGCGGTCGAGCTGCTGAGCAACGGGGCCGGGATGGTGGTGCCGCAGCAGGATCCGGCCGCGATGGCTCGGGCGCTGCGCACGATCCTCACCCGCCGCGACATCGCCGCCGCAATGACCAGAGCGGCGCAGGCCGCCTCGGCCCAGCTGCACTGGCCTGAGGTGGCCGGCCGCTACCACGAACTGGCCGGGCGGCTGATCGGCAAGCGGGTCGCGGCATGAACACGGCGCGGCGGGCGGGACCCAACTACCGGCACCTGCAACGGCTGACCGACGAGTATGGGCTGTTCGAGCACGCGTTGTTCGCCGACCCGCGTCCGGAGCACGGCTACTGCCTGGACGACGTGGCCCGCGGGCTCGTCGTCACCTGTCGCGAACCCGACCCCAGCCGCCAGGTACGCGCGTTGGCCAGCCGCTACCTGGACTTCACCCTGGCGGCGATCGGGCCGGACGGAGCCTGCCACAACCGGATGGCCACCGACGGCCGCTGGCGGGACGAAGCGGGCGTCGGCGACTGGTGGGGCCGGGCGCTGTGGGGGCTGGGCGTGGCTTCGGTGACCGCCCCGACGCCGGCCATGCGGGCCCGGGCCGTACTGGGCTTTCGGGCTGCGGCGCGGCGCCGCTCCCCGGACCGCCACGCGATGGCGTTCGCCGCCCTCGGTGCCGGTGAGTTGCTTCTGCATCGTCCGGACGAAACCTCGGCGCGGGCCCTGCTCACTGATGCGGTGGCCGCGATCGCCGCGCCGCCCGCGTCCGATTCCGCGTGGCCCTGGCCCGAGCCGCGGCTGCGTTACGCCAGCGGGGCGATCGTCGAGGCGTTGCTGCTCGCCGGGGTCGCCCTGCCGGACCCGGACGTGCGACAGACGGGTCTGCGCCTGTTGGACTTCCTGGTCCGCACCGAGATCAGGGACGGCCGGGTCTCGGTGACCCCGGTGACCGGACGTGGCGTCGAGGACACCTCGATCGGGTTCGACCAGCAGCCGATCGAGGTCGCCGCGCTGGCCGACGTCTGCGCCCGGGCGTTCGATCTCACCGCCGACGACCGATGGCGGCGCGGCGTCGGCTCGGCCTGGGCATGGTTCACCGGCGACAACGACAGCGCGACCCCGATGTTCGATCCGCTGACGGGCGCGGGCTTCGACGGCCTGCAGGCGGGCGGTTGCAACCAGAACCAGGGCGCGGAGTCCACCCTGGCCTTCCTGTCGACCGCGCAACAGGCCCAGCGTCTGCTTGGCTGATGGCTTTGCCCTCGGATGTTCCGCCGACGGATGTTCCGCCGACGGATGAGCCGCCGACGGATGAGCCGCTGACGGATGTGCCGCCGCTGACGGATGTGCCGCCGCTCATGCGCCGCGTGGCGGCCGAGCTCGACCCGGATCCGACGCGGGTGATCGCCCAGCTCTACCTGCCGGGGGAGGAACTGCGGGTCGGTCGATCCCGGGCCGGTGCGGTCGTCGAGCGGGTCCTGGCCCTGTCCGACGACGAGGTCGAGCGGCTGGCGAGCGAGCTGATGCGCGACTTCTCCCACCGCCACCGCGACTACGCCGGGATCCTGAGTTCCCACGCGTCGGCGGTGAGCGCCCGGGCGCGCCCGTCCTCGGCCATGACCGGATCACGTGCCCTCGTGCTCGGCGCGGTGTTCACCGCCGAGTTCGCGATCGAGGGCGCGGCCTTGTGCAATCCCAGCGTCGTCCCGCATCCGGACCAGAGCGGTCTGGCTTCGGGACAGCTACGCGTGGCCGTCAGCGTGCGCAGCATCGGCGAGGGCCACCTGTCCTCGATCAGCTTCGCGGAGGCGACGATCGGACCCGGCGCGCACTGGTCGTTCGCGCCCCGGGTGAGCCCGGTGGTGCCGGGCGTGAGCACGGTGGGCGGCTGGCGCCGCGAACACATGCGCGCCGTCGTGGCCGACGAGGGCCTGGCCACCCAGCTGGCCTACGTCGTCCTGGCCGGCCTGCCTACGGAGTTCACCGGGACGCAGCTGCAGACCGCGCTGGGTGAGGCGCCCGTTGACCTGCGGTCGCGTCCCGGCGGCGCCGAGACCGTAGCCCTGCTGCAGAAATTGATCCCCTCGGCCTACGAGATCTCCTTCCCGGACGACATCGACCTGAGCCAGCAGGTGCTGATGCCCGCCGCCGCGGAGGAGAGCAACGGGATCGAGGACGCCCGGTTCGTTCGGGTCGTCGAACCCGACGGCACGGCCGAATACCGCGCGACCTACACCGCCTACGACGGCCACCGGATCGCCCCCCGGCTGCTCACCAGCCCGGATCTGCGCCGGTTCCGCGCCCACCGGCTGGCCGGCCCGGCCGCGCGTAACAAGGGCATGGCCCTGTTCCCGCGCCTCGTCGGCGGTCGGCACTGGGCCCTGGCCCGCTCCGACGGGGAGAACACGTTCGTGGCGTCGTCGGCGGACGGGTTCGTCTGGGGCGAGCCGATCCTGGTCCAACCGCCGTCCGCGTCGTGGGAGATCCTCCAGGTCGGCAACTGCGGTTCCCCGATCGAGACCGAGCGGGGTTGGCTGGTGCTGACGCACGGGGTCGGTCCGATGCGCACCTACGTCATCGGTGCCGTCCTGCTCGACCTGGACGATCCCACGCGAATGCTCGCCCGCCTCGACCAGCCGCTGTTGCGCGGCGTCCCCGCCGAACGCGAGGGTTACGTGCCCAACGTCGTCTACTCGTGCGGCGGCCTCGTCCACGACGGGCGGCTCTGGTTGCCCTACGCGATCGCCGATCAGCGGATCCGGGTGGCGTACGCCGGGTTGGCCGAGGTTCTCGACGCGATGACCGTCCTCTAGCCCAGCCTTCATCGCGGCAACAGCTGCTCGTAGATCCGCAGGTAGTCGGTCACCATGCGGTCGACGCCGAACCGACGCTGGGCCTGGGCCCGGACCGCAGTGCGGTCCAGCCGGGTCGCCGGCCCGATCGCGGCCACCGCGGCGGCCACGGCTCGCTCCCTCCCGCGGTTGGCGTTGCTGTCCGCTGCGACGTCGACTTCACCGTCGGCTGTGACGCCGGTTTCGACGTCGATCAGGTAGCCGGTCACGCCTTCGTCCACGACCTCGGACATCGAGCCCCGCCGGTAGGCGACCACGGGCGTGCCGCACGCCATCGCCTCGACCACCGACAACCCGAACGGCTCGGCGAACGCGATCGGGTGCAGCAGCACCGCGGCCGCGCCGAGCACGTCGGCCCGGGCCGTCGGTCCGACCGACCCGAGGTAGACGACGCGGTCGCCGTCGATGTGCGGTTCGACCTGCTCGGCGAAGTACCGCGCGTCCTGCACGATCCCGCAGATGACCAGGCGGCGCCCGGCCCGGCGGGCGATCTCGATGGCCTGCGCGGTGCCCTTGTCCGGGTGGATCCGGCCGAACACGACGAGGTCGTCACCCGCCTCGGTTCGCAACGGCAACTCGGCGAAATCGACGCCGTGGGGGATCGTGGCCACGTAATCCAGCGCCGGTGACCGGTCGGCGTCGGAAATGGCCACGAAGGCGGACCGGGCGCGCTGGTAGGCGGGCAGGATGGTCGGCCCCGAGAAACCGTGCACGGTGGTCACCATCGGCGCGGCGCTGGCATCCGAGAAGGCCAGGGGCAGCCAGTCCATCTGGTTGTGGACGAGGTCGAACTCGGCTGATCGCGACAGGGCGTGCCCGACGTGCAACGCCTCCCAGACCCGGCCGTCCATCGTCGGATCCTCGGCGTAACCGTGTGGGCTCACGCCGTCCAACGTGCCGGCGGTCTGCGAGTCCAGGGTGGCGAACAGGGTCACGTCCACCCCCCGGGCCACCAGCCCTTCGGTGAGCAGGCTGGTAACGCGCTCCCACGGACCGTAGTGGGTCGGCGGCGTGCGCCAGGCGATCGGGCCGATCATGGCCACCTTCATCCGGGATCGGGCGATCTTGGTGGCGGTGTCATAGCCTGATGGTCCTCGCCTCCGTGTCACCGTTTCACCGAAAGGGAGATTTGCTATGGGCTTCATGGACAAGGTCAAGGCGCAGGCCGAGCAGGCGCTCTCGATGGCCCAGCAGGGCGTGAACCAGGGTCAGGAGAAGCTCGACTCGCTGGGGACGAAACGGGCCGCAGACGGGCTGTTCCGCGAGCTGGGGGCGGCGTTCTACGCTCAGCAGCGCACCGCCGGTTCCAGTGAGGCGGTGCAGGCAGCTCTGGCCGCGATCGACCGGCACGCGTCCGAGCACGGGGCCGTGGACACGAGCCCGGCGACGGGCGGGGCGTCAGGCCCGGGTGCTGCGCCCACGTACAACCCGCCGACCTCACCTCCGCCCACGTTCAACGCGCCGCCCACCTTCAACGCGCCGCCCACCTTCAACGCGCCGCCCACGTTCGACCCACCATCGCAATAACCGACGCAAGTTGACCTGACCCGCGGGCCGGTGCACAAACCGTCGTACCTGGCAGCTAACCTTTCGATGAGCACCGGTGCTCGGCCGACGATCCGGGTCCGCGGGTTCGACGGTGGTTTCGGTAGCGGTATCTGCAGGGTCTGGAGGCACGCGTGACGACGACCGAGAATCGGCCCATCGCCGAAGGTCCGGATGACCTCCTGCCGTTGCGCCCGGAGCCGATTTCGGTCTCGCCCTTCCCGGTCCACCGCGCCGAGCGCGGCTCGATGCTGCTGCAAATGCTGCGGACCACCGACCACAAGCTCATCGGCCGCATGTACCTGGTCAGCTCGTTCGGGTTCTTCCTGTTCGGCGGCGTGCTCGCGCTGTTGATGCGCCTGGAGCTGGCCCGTCCGGGCATGCAGGTGTTCTCGCCCGAGCAGTACAACCAGCTGTTCACCATGCACGGCACGATCATGTTGCT
>CAXULW010000030.1:0-51186 GCA_964252015.1 uncultured Jatrophihabitantaceae bacterium
GCAACGGCGAGCGCAGCGGCAACGTCGACCTGGTGACGCTCGGGCTCAACCTGTTCAGCCAGGGCATCGACCCGATGATCGACTTCTCGGACATCGACGAGATCCGCCGCACCGTCGAGTACTGCAACCGCATCGGCGTCCACGAGCGCCACCCCTACGTCGGCGACCTCGTCTACACGTCGTTCTCCGGCTCGCACCAGGACGCGATCAAGAAGGGCTTCGACGCGCTGGATCGCGACGCGGCCGCCGCGGGCAAGCCGGTGAGCGAGCTGCCGTGGCGCATCCCGTACCTGCCCATCGACCCCAAGGACGTCGGCCGCTCCTACGAGGCCGTGATCCGGGTGAACTCGCAGTCCGGCAAGGGCGGCGTGGCCTACATCATGAAGACCGAGCACTCGATGGATCTGCCGCGGCGACTCCAGATCGAGTTCAGCCAGGTCATCCAGCGCCACACCGACGGTGCGGGCGGTGAGGTGGACGCGGCCCAGATGGGCGCGATCTTCGGCGCGGAGTACCTGTCGCCAGGGACGTTCGCCTTGAAGTCGTGGTCCACGACCAGCAACGACGGGGTCGAGCGGATCAAGGCCGTCGTCACCGCGCACGGCGTCGACCACGCCCTCACCGGCGTCGGCAACGGCCCGATCGACGCGTTCTGCCTGGCCCTGTCCGAGGTCGACCTCGGCCTCGGCGGCGTCGGCGTGCGCGTGCTGGACTACGCCGAGCACGCGTTGACCGCGGGTGGTGACGCCGAGGCGGTGTCCTACCTCGAACTCGAGGTGGGCGAGCGGGTGCTGTGGGGCGTCGGGCGCAGCGAGTCGATCGTCGGAGCGTCGTTGCGAGCCGTGGTCAGCGGGCTGAACCGCGCCGCTCGCCACCTCCAGAACTAGCGCTCTGCGACGGGATCGGGCAAGGCCGGCTCAGCGCCGCCCCTGGACATCCGACGTGGCTCGCGCGCAGCCGCAGGCCCCGCCCGCGTGGGCCGCGGCGGCGCCGCAGCACGGAGTCTTGGCTGCGGGGTCGCAGCAGGTCGCGTGCTCGTCCGCGCCGCAGCACACCGCCGGTTTAGTCGCCCGCACGATCGCGGCGTGCATGCCTTCCGCGGCCTGGTGGGTGAAGACGACTTCGGCGTCGATGAACCCGGCCGCGGCCAGGCCTACGAGGTACTCGTGCTTGGACAGGGCCCCGGCGATGCAGCCGACGTAGGAGCCGCGTTCCGCGCGCACCTGCGGGCTCAGCTGGTCCTCGGCGACGACGTCGGAGATGCCGAGCCGCCCGCCGGGGGTGAGCACCCGGAACATCTCCGCGATCACCGCCGGCTTGTCGGTGGACAGGTTGATTACGCAGTTGGAGATGACGACGTCGACCGAGGCGTCGGGCAGCGGCACGTCCTCGATCGTGCCCTTGCGGAACTCGACGTTGTTGGCGCCGGCCTTGACCGCGTTGGCCCGAGCCAGCTCGAGCATCTCGTCGGTCATGTCGACGCCATAGGCGAACCCGGTCGCGCCGACGCGTCGCGCCGATAGCAGGACGTCGATCCCGCCGCCGGAGCCGAGGTCCAGCACCGTCTCCCCGGTGCGCAGCTCGGCCACGGCCATCGGGTTGCCGCACCCGAGGCTGGCCGCGACCGCTTCGGCCGGCAGCCCGGCGTGGTCCTCGGCGCGGTACAGCGCGGCGCCGAACGCGGCATCCACAACGGCGCCCCCGCCACAGCTGAAGGCCTCGGCATCGGCCGGCGCGCAGCACTGATCAGCGTCGAGCAGGACGAGGGCGTTGGCGCTCGGGTTGGTAGCGACGGCGGTTGCCGCCTGGGCGTACCGCCGGCGCACCTGCTCGCGGACGTCCTGGTCGCGGACTTCGTGGTCGCGGACTTCGTGGTCGCGGACGTCCTGGTCGCCAATGTCCTGGTCGGTCATCACGCTCTCCAATCGATGGACTTCGATACGTTCAGGATGCCGTTATCCATCGACAAATGTCAATACGACTGGCAGACTCGTTCGCATGACCCGCGGTTCGCTCATGAGCCCCGTGCCCGTGCGCGCCGGGGGCTGCTGCTCGCCCGTCACCGGTGGCGTGCTGGACGTTGCCGCAGCCGAGCGGCTGGGGCTGCGCTTTAAGGCCCTCGGGGACCCGACCCGGGTTCGGCTGCTGTCACTGATCGCGGCCCACGCCGACGGGGAGGCCTGCATCTGCGACCTGACCGCGCCGGTCGGGCTGAGCCAGGGCACCGTGTCGCACCACATGAAGATCCTCACTGACGCCGGCCTGATCAGCCGCGAGCAACGGGGCAAGTGGGCGTACTACCGCGTCGTGCAAGCCACCCTGGACGATCTGGCCGACGCCTTGCGCGGCACCAGCGGGTAGCCGTCAAGCCGGCCCAGTGGCCGTCAGCGGCAGACGTCAGCCGGCAGACGTCAGCGGCCGAGGTCGAACCCGCCACGGGCAGAAAGCAGGCGCAGCCGGCCCTGGTGGTACGCGGTGAGGTCACCCATCCGCTCCAGTTCGAGCCCGAAGGCCATCGGCCACCGCTCGGCGCGGACCGTCACGCACGCCTCGTATCCGACCCACCGGGCCACTACCGTGTCGCCTGCGCGCGCTGACGCAAAGGCCACCGGGCGACCATCGACGTGGATTGTCAGCGGGCCGCACGTGCCATCTGTGCCGAGCAGGCGCAGCAGTTCGACGTCGTCGATCGAGCTGGACCGGCTCGTCGACTCGACGCGCAACCGACTGGCGCCGCGCGCGTGGACCAGTTCGACCGTCTCGTGCATCTCGGCGGTCAGTCCCCGATCATCGCGGGTGACACCCGTTTCGAAGCAGGTGTTGCCGGTGGACCGGTCGCCAACCCAACTCGGTGGCAGCCCGTACAACGGGATGCGGACGCTGTCGATCTCGAAGACGCCGCGTCGATGAGCATCGGCCAGCCGATCACGCGGGGAGACCGCGTCGGGCGTGAACATCGTCGCAGTCTGGCACCGGCCGGGTGACCGGTTGATAACGATCTGGACTCCTGCATCACGGCGCGGTCACGGTGCGAGCGCGACTACGTAAGCCAGCGGTCCGCGCCGCGGGGGTCTTGGCGCGGACCGCTGGGCTCGGTCTACTGCTCGTAACCCAGGTGACCCAATCCCCCGTGCACTCCCGACGAGATCGGGGGCGCGCGTAGGTGCCCTGGACAGCGCAGTGGACCGAGCGGTCAGTTACGTCTTGAGGCGACACCGCCACAGTCGGGCGGGATCGGGACGAACTCGGGCTGCGTCCGCCGGGGACGGCCGGTGAGTTCTCCGGGCCTGGGCCATCGAGCCGCGAAGTACGTCGCGGACCTCGGTGGGGGACTCGACGTCCGGGCAAGCAACGGGCGCGGATTGGTCGAGCGGGATTTCGGACTGGACACCAGCCACTGGGCTCTCCGAGGGAGTCTTTGCCCATGGTGCCCGGCTACGAGCTAGCGCTCACCGCGACAATCTCAGGCGAGATTGTGGCGGTTCCGGGCTGGCTGTGTCCTAACCAGAAGGGGATCGTACCCCGGTTTTGCGGTTTCGCACTTCCTGGAATATGAGGTCGGGTCAGGACTTGGAGTGCCGAGCCCGAGCGCGCCGCACCGCCTCGTCGACGATGTCCTGGGCGACGGCGTTGAGCCGGACGTTGTTGTGCTGGCTCATCCACCGCAGCGACTCGAACGCCTCGGCCGCGGTGCCGCCACGGCGGCTCATCAAGATCCCCAGGGCCTGATCGATGACTGCTCGTGACGACAACGCAGTCTGCAACTGTGCGGTCAGACGCCGCGCCTGCTCCAGCACCTGGGCGTTGCGTACGGCCACCGCTGCCGGTGCCGCGAACAGCTCACCCAACTCCGCCGCACGCTCGTCGAACGCGTCCCGATCCCGGGCGTACACGTTCATCGCGCCGACCACCTCGTCGGTGACGATCAGCGGCAAGGACAACGCACTCTGCACACCCAAGTGGCTGACCCGAGGCCCGAACCGCGGCCACAACGGGTCTTTGGTCAGCAGGTTCGATCGCACCGTGCGTCCGCTCGCGGCGGCGGTGACACACGGGCCTTCCATCAACGAGTACTGGACGTCGTCGACGGCGCGCACGAAATCGTGACTGGCCACCACGGTGTCAGCGCGGCCCGCCTCCAGCAGCGTCACCCCGACGCCCTCGGCTCCCGGGATGGCCCCCACGGCGAAACGGGCCACCTGTTCGAGCAGCCCATCCAGGGGGAGCGCGCCGGTCACTATGCCGGCCAATCCGGCTAGGGCCGTAGTGAGATCGACCTGGTCTTCGTCCAGGATCGCCCCAGGTTCTTCGCCGGCCCGACCGACGGCACCCGCACCACTGCTCATCGCACACCCCTCACTGCCCCACCGCAATCCGGACGACGCCGCGAACACCGCCCGGCCGGCCGCCCACGTCGGGCCGACACCTTTGCTTGCTGTGCCTGAATCCGCTGCGCAACTACGTCGACAACGCCGCAATGCATGGATTCCGGCACTATTGACAGCTTTGGACACCGACTGAACTCGGGTCCGAGGTACGCCGGAATGATGATCCTCGCCGCGGCGTCAGAAAGCGAATATCGCGATCGAGTTGTGCCAAAGCAGTTATCTGGATTAGCGGACTATCGCCGCAAACCCTGGCGAGGTCCATGTTTCAGGACTTCCCCTTGAAATACCGTCGATCGCGGATGCCGGAAGCAACGGCCGAGCGTTGGCCGCGCAGCAGGCGCGACACGCGGCGCGGTGACTGCAATGAGGCCAACGCGCTGCGCAGTTGGCGAGCGGGCCGATCGGGACGACGCCGGTGCGGACAATGGACGTCATGGTTGAGGTGACCCCGGAACGTTTCGAGGAGATGGTCACCGAAGCGCTCGACGGGCTACCTCCGAAGCTGGGCCGGTTGATGCGCAACGTCGCCGTCACGGTTCAGCACGAGGCCGGGCCGGCCAACCTGCTCGGGCTGTACGAAGGTGTCCCGTTGACCGAACGCACGTCCAACTACGCCGGCGTGCTGCCCGACCGAATCACCATTTATCACCAGATGATCTGCGCGATCTGCTCGACCGAGGCCGAGGTGGTGACCGAGGTTCGCCGCACGGTCGTGCACGAGGTCGGCCACCACTTCGGCATCGACGACGAGCGGCTGCACGCACTCGGCTGGTAAAGCGGTTTGGATTATTCGAGCACCGTCCGCTGCCCTATCGTGCGCGTCATGAAGATCCTCACCGCCGCGGCGGTCTCGGCGGCCGCGGCCGCGATCCTGCTCGGTGCGTCCGTCGGGCCGGCCCTGGCCACGTCAGCCGCAACGGCTACATCGGCCGCCTCGGCCACAGGTATCTACAAGAACTGCGACGCGCTGCACGGCAAGTACAAGCATGGCGTGGGCCGGTCCGACGCCCGCGACCACACCAGCGGCAAGCCGGTGACGTCCTTCACCCACAGCACATCCGCCTACAACGCCGCGGTCAAAGCCAACAAGAGCCTCGACCGCGACAAAGACGGCATCGCCTGCGAGAGCGCTTAGCCGCTCGGGGTTCACGCAGGATGAACCCCGCAGGCTCAGCAGTGGACCCCGAGGGAGTGCCACCGTTCGGCGGCGGTTCGGGCGGCGGCGCCGGTCAGCATCGTCGGTAGGCCGTCCACAATTCGGCCGGGATGCCACGTCTGTGTTGGCGATCCGGCCTTCGGCACGTCGACGGTGAGCACGCCGGTTTGCGACGTCGCTCCCCCGTGGCCGGCGAAGACGAAGTTGCCGAGGCCGTAGTCCACCGCGGTTCGGGTGAGCACCGCGCCGGGTTGGAGCACGTGGGCGTGGCTCATCACGACGGCGTCGGCACCGTCGGCGGCCAGGTCGCGGGCCACCAGCCGTTGCCGCACGGTCGGGCACACGTTCAGTTCGACGCCGGCGTGCAGGTAGACCGAGATGACGTCGCACGGGTGCGCGGCCCGGTCGGCCCGCACCGCCCCGCGGAGCCGGGTCAGGCCGGCGGCCGACTTGATCGAGGCCAGCCCGGGGCTCGTCGACGTCGCGGACCAACTCAGCCCGTCGTCGACCACGTCGGTGGCCGCGAAGAACACCACCCCGCGTCCGCGCACAGTAACGCGGGCCGGCGCGAAAGCGGACGTCACGTCGGTGCCGGCCCCGATCAACCGCGGCCGCAACGAAGAGCGAGCCGCCAGTGTGCGTTGCAGGCCGGGGAGGCCGTAGTCCTCGCCGTGGTTGTTGGCCACGGTCACGACGTCTACCCCGGCCCGGTGCAGGACGTCGAGCAGCCGCGTCGGAGCGACGAAGTTGTAGGCCTTGGGCTGTCGCACCAGCCCGGTGTGGTCGTCGGCGAGAACGGTCTCGGTGTTGACCATCGCCACGTCAGCGTGGGCCAGCACGCGCCCCGCCGCGCCGAGGCCGCGGTCCAGGACCCGTCCGGCCGAGTTGGCGGTGTTGACGTCACCGGCGAACGCGAGCTGTACCGCCGTCGTGCAGCTCGGCGCCTTCTTGACCGCGGCCGCAGCCGCCGTCGCCGAGGGCGCCGTCGGTCGGCCCGCGGTCAGCGACGACCGCGGCATGAATGCGTACCCGACCGCCGCCACGACGGCCAGCCCGACCGCACCCACAGCGGCGAGCGTGCGCCACTTCGGTGCTGACCGGTAGGTGCTACGCGAACCCCACCCTTCCGCGTCCGGCGGATCGCTGGGGCGGCCTGATCCAGGCGCAGTCACGCACGGCCTCCTTCGGCAGCGGTATCGGCACCACGGTGAAGGCGTCTCGGTGTTGGCCTAGTCCGCGCCGACGAGGCGGACGTTAACCGCCCGCGCGGGCGACGTGCGGGACGTCGGGACGGGACGCGCGGTGCACGCTCGTCGCGGCGCGGTTCCGGCGGGCAGGCCCAGACGGCGCGGCTTCTGGCGGCGAGGGTTCCGGCGCTCAGGGCCCGGGCGGCGCGACTTGCGGGGTCAGGGCCCGGGCGGCGCGTAGCCCGGCGGCGCGAACTCCGGGGGCGGGGGCCAGGAAGGCACGGCCGGTACCGGTCGGCGCCGGCGAGTCAGGAACGTGATCAGTAGGACGAGCAGGCCGAGGGACGCAACCACAATGGCCAACCACATCGTCTTGGCGACGGCGAACTCCGCGGGGGCGGCGGCTACGAACGCGGCCGGCGGCCCGACCTTGGCCGCGGCCGGCTTCGGCAGGGCCGTGGACACCTCCGGCCCGCGCGTGGTCAGGAACGGGTCCGCTCGGGTGAAGACCGGGTTCACCGGATTCGGGCCCAGCCGGGCCGAGATCGACGCCGCTGGGTCGATGGTGCCGTAGCCGAAGGACGAGTCGACGCCGCGCGGGCCGGCGTCGCGAGCGCCGGCAATGAGCCGCGCGGTGATCTGGCGGTTGGTCTCCCGCGGGTGGGCCGACCAGATCAGCGCCAGCGCGCCCGACGTGAGCGCGGTGGCCTGCGAGGTGCCGTTGCCGATGAAGATCGTTGCTGCGGCGTTGATCGTGGGGACGTCGACGCCCGGGGCGGCCACGGTCAGGTACGGGTGGCGGGAGGAGAAGTCGGGCGCCTGGCGGTTCGCGTCCACTGCAGCCACCGCGACCACGCCCAGGCACACTCCCGGCTCTTCGGCCGGGCTGTCCTTCAGCCCGGAATTTCCGCCGGCCGCGACGACGATGGCACCCTTGGACAACGCGTAGAAGATCGCACTCTGGGTGTCGCTGGGGCACGCGACTTGGTCCTCGTCGGGATAGCGCAGGCCGCCCAGCGACATGCTGATGATCTTGGCGCCGTGCATGGCCGAGTAACGCACCGCGTCGGCGATGTAGCCGGGCGAGTGCTCGCCCTGGTTCGTGCCGACCAGGGGCACCGCCACGGGCAGGATCTTGCTGGACGGGGCGACCCCGGCCAAGTAGGGCCCGCCATGGCCGGCGATCAGTGCGGCCATGGCCGTGCCGTGGTCGAAACGGTTGCGGTCGCGGTCGGTGTGGCCGTTCCCGCCGAGCCCGGTCAGGTCGGTGCCGGACAGCACGCTGCCGCTCAATTCGCCCACCGAGGCCTGCACGCCGGTGTCGATCACGGCCACGGTGACGCCTTGGCCGCGGGCTCCGCCGGCCCAGATGCGCGGCACGTCCCACTGCGGGAACCAGTACTCGGGATAGCGGCCCACGCCAGGAGCCACCGCCGACGCTGCGGCCACCGGAACCGCGGAGCCGGCGGCGGGGACGGCCGCGGCAGGGACGGCCGCGGCGGGGACAGCGGCGGCGGGGACGGCGGCGGCCATCATCAGCAGCGCGGCCAGGGCCGAAACCCGCCTTCGCCACGCGCCGCTCGCGGTCACAGCCGTTCCCATCGCACGGTGCCCGGGTTCGTGACGTAGACCGAGGCCACGAAATTCACCTCTACCGTGCCGGTGTCGGTCGAGGACAGGTTGTTGAAGTCCAACGTCTGGTAATGACCGTCGACGAAGAAGGCGCCCGACGTCCGCACCAAGCCGTCGGCGTCGCGCAACGCGGGTCCCACGTCGAACGTGGATCGACGCAACGAGCCGCGCAGCGAACCGGGCACGGGCCGACCCGAGGTCGTGGGGGTCAACGGACACGACCGGGACGCGGCCGCGGTCGGGCGGGCCAAGCACGTTGTGAACGCCGTGCGGACGGACGCCTCGACCGCGGATCGCCCGGATTCGCTGAGCTGCGCGCCGACCTTGACCGGGGCGGTCGAGGTCAGCGTCAGGTACCCGGAGTTGAGCTGTTGCTCGATCAGGGGCGTGTCGTAGCGCACCGGGGCGATGCCCGGGAACAGCGCGACCGGCCCGGCGGGAACGGCCGCGCCGGCCAGAGTGGCCCGCTCCGCGGCGCCGACGGGTAGGACCCGGACGACGGCGGCGGTGCGGTCGAGGGCCCAGCCGCGGCCTTGACGGTGCAGGGCGACGTCGGTGGTCTGAACGCTGGGCCGGGTGGGCGCCGCGGCCGGCGTGAGCGTGTAGGTGACCGGCACCCGGGCGGTGCGCCCGGACACGGTCGCCGCGTCGATCTGGACCGAACCCATGGCGGCGAGCCGGTTCTGCGCGCCCAACGCCGCGGAGGTCAGGAAGGAACGGTCGCCGGCCGGCGTCACGCCGTAGCTCAGCGCGGCCGGAGCATCACCAGCACGCAGGGCGGCGAAGTACTTTTCCACCACCTCGGTGGGTGAGCTCACCCGGATCGCGGTCAGCACGGCCACGACGGCTCCGCCGACCAGCGCCACCACCGCCAGCAGCGCCAGCAGCGTTCGGAACGGTCGGCGGCGCCGCGCCGGCGGGGGCGGCGGGGGACTCCACTGCGGGGCGAGCCCAGGAACCGGCATCGGCGGCGCAGGCACCGGCAGACCGAAGGCGGGTGGCCCAGGATCCGCCCGACCCGGGTCCGTCTGCTCAAACACGGCAGGACCGGGGTTCGGCTGACCAGACCCCGGTTTCGGCACCGCCAATTCTGGCACCGCTAACGGCTGTATTCCACTGGCAGGGCCAGCAGCAGTGCGGACCTGGATCCGGCGGCGTCATGTGATCGGGCCTGCTACTCGACGCGGCGGCGGCCGGAGAAGGCGCGCCCGAGGGTAACTTCGTCGGCGTACTCCAGGTCGCCACCCACCGGCAGGCCGCTGGCCAGCCGGGTGACCACGAGGTCCATGGGGGCGACGAGCCGGGCCAGGTAGGCGGCGGTGGCCTCGCCCTCGAGGTTCGGGTCGGTGGCCAGGATCAACTCGGTGACCGATCCGTCCGCGAGCCGGGTCATCAGTTCCCGCACCCGCAGGTCATCGGGGCCGACCCCGTCGATCGGGCTGATCGCGCCGCCGAGCACGTGGTACCGGCCGCGGAACTCACGGGTGCGCTCGACCGCCATCACGTCCTTGGGCTCCTCGACCACGCAGATCACCGTGACGTCCCGGCGCGGGTCACGGCAGATGCGGCACTCGTCCGCCTCTGACACATTGCCGCAAATCCGGCAAAAGCGCACGTCATGAGTGACCCGGACGAGCGCCGACGCCAGCCGCTGGACGTCCGCGGACTCGGTGGCCAGCAGATGGAACGCGATGCGCTGGGCGCTCTTGGGGCCGACCCCGGGCAGCCGCCCGAGCTCGTCGATCAGATCCTGGACCGGCCCCTCGTACATCACGGTGAGCCACTGCTGGACGGGATGTCGGGCGGAATCACTGTCACATCCCGGGCAGGCCGAGCCCACCCATGCCGCCGGTGAGAGGGCCCATCCGCTCCTCGGTCAGTTCCTGGGCGGCGCGCGAGGCATCGCGGACCGCGGCCACGACGAGATCCTGCAGCGTCTCGACGTCGTCGGGGTCGATGACCGACGGGTCGATGACCAGCGCGACCAGGCTGCCCCCGCCGGTGACCGTCGCCTTGACCAGGCCACCGCCGGAGTGGCCCTCGACCTCGGTCTCGGCCAGCTCGGCCTGAGCCTGGGCCAGCTGGGCCTGCATCTTCTGCGCCTGCTTCATCAACTGCTGCATGTTGGGTTGTCCACCGGGCCGCACGGTATGTCCTCTCAGCGATCGAGGCGAAGCCTCAGTTGGAGGCGAAGCCCCACTTGGAGGCGAAGCCCCGGTTGTCCGCGTCGAGCGGGTCGCGCCGGCGCTGGACCCGATCGTATGGGGCGGCTACGACGAGATGCCCGCCCGGCGCACGTCCGCTGCCCCCTGGCTTGGCTGGACGGTGGCCGCGGACGCCCGGATGGAGGAAGGTGAACCGATGCGCACGGCCACCGGCAGCCTGTTCGACGCCGCGCGGACCGCCGTGGTCGCCCTCGACGCAGGCCTGGCCACCCAGCTCGAGGCGCAGGGCTGCGACCTGTCCGGGTCGCTGTGGTCGGCCCGCCTGCTGGCCGAGGAACCCGAGCAGATCTACGTCGCGCACCGGGCCTTCTTCGCCGCCGGCGCCCAGGTGGCGATCACGGCCAGCTACCAGGCCTCGTTCGCCGGGTTCGCCGCCGCGGGCCTCGACCACGACCGCGCGGTCGAGCTCATGCGTCGCAGCGTCGACCTGGCCCGCCGCGCGGCCACCGACGAACCCGGCGACGCACCGCGGTGGGTCGGGGCTTCGGTCGGGCCGTACGGAGCCGTGCGCGGCGACGGCTCGGAGTACCGCGGCGACTACGGGCTGAGCGTGGCCGAACTGCGCGCCTTCCACCGCGAGCGGTTGACGGTGCTGGCTGGCGCCGGCGCCGACGTGCTGGCCGTGGAGACGATCCCGAGCCGGGCCGAGGTCGAGGCGGTGGTAGCCGAACTGGACGCGATCGGCGTCCCGGCCTGGATCTCGATCACCGCGGCCGGACCACTGACCCGGGCCGGCGAGCCCGCCGCCGAAGCGTTCGCGCTGGCCGCCGCCGGCCGGTCCGTCGGCGCCGTCGGCGTCAACTGCACCAACCCCGCTGACGTCGCGGGCCTGCTCGAGCTGGCGGCCACGGTCACCGACAAGCCGCTCATCGCCTATCCCAACAGCGGCGAGGAGTGGGACGCCACGAGGCGGCAATGGCATGGTCGCCCGGACTTCGCCCCCGCGGACGTCGCGACCTGGATCGACCTCGGCGCCCGGCTCGTCGGTGGATGCTGCCGGGTCACGCCCGCACAGATCGCGGCCATCGCTGCGGACTGGGTCACGACCGGGGACTGACGGACGCCGGCCGGAGGCGCCAGTCGGCGGCGAGCATGGCGTAGACGACCTCGTCGGTCCATTCGCCCTTGAACATCTCGTTGCTCACGAAGTGGGCTTCCCGGCGCAGTCCGAGCCGTTCGGCCAGCTTGGCCGAGGCGTCGTTGCGCGCGTCGATACGAGCCACGACCCGGTGCAGACCGAGCCCGCCGAAGGCGAGATCGAGCAACGCCGCGACGGCCTCCGTGGCGTAGCCGTGGCCGTGGAACTCCGGGCCGAAGACGTAGCCGATCTCCCCGGCGCGGTGTTCTTCGCTGTGGAACATCAGGACGACATCGCCGACGAGCTGACCGCCCGCTGCCCCGCCGCCCACCGGACCGGTGGCCTCGAGACCGGTGGCCTCGACACCGGTCACCTCGACACCGGTCACCTCGACACCGGTCACCTCGACACCGAGGGTCAGGCCCTGGCCCGGCTGGGTCAGCTCGGTCCGGGCGAAGTCTCCGGCCAGGCGACCCCTCAGCACCGCCTCGGTCATCGGCTCGAAGGGCAGGTACCGGCAGATGTCGGACCGGCCGCGGTAGCTCAACAGGGCCGGCACGTCCGCGATGGTCAGGGGCCGTAGCCGCAGCCGCGCCGTCGTAATCGGATAGTTGGGCCGCAGTTCCACAGCGCGCATCATCCCGCACCGCGGTTTGTGGTGGATGCCGACCCACTCAGGTGGGTCGGTCGCCACCACAGGCCGCTCCGACCCGTCGGGCAGGATTCGAGTGGTGACCGCCGAACTCGACCCGCGCCGCTGGCGCGCGCTGGCGGTGTGTCTGAGCGCGATGTTCATGACCCTGCTCGACGTCAGCATCGTCGCCGTCGCGTTGCCCTCGATCGGCGCCGGGACGGGCGCCGGTCCGGCCGAGCTGCAGTGGGTGGTGTCCGGGTACGCGCTGGCGTTCGGGATGGTGCCCATCATCGGCGGACGGCTCGGCGACGACCGCGGCCGCAAGCGGATGTTGTTGCTGGGCATCGCCGGTTTCGTGCTGACCAGCGCGGCGGTCGGCCTGGCGCCGGCCTCGAGCGTCCTGATCGCCGCCCGGGTGCTTCAGGGTCTGTTCGGCGGGCTGATCAATCCGCAGATCTCGGGTCTGGTGCAACAGCTGTTCCCGCTCACCGAGCGGGGCCGGGCGTTCGGCGCGATCGGCACCGTGGTCGGGGTGTCGACCGCGGCCGGCCCGGTGCTGGGCGGGCTGATCATCGCCATCGGTGGCGAGGATCTGGGCTGGCGGCTGTGCTTCCTGGTCAACGTGCCGGTCGGGATCGCCGCCTTCGCCCTGTGCCGGGCCTGGCTGCCCGACACCCCGCGCAGCGACACCGTGCGCAGCCTCGACCTGCCCGGCGCCGCCCTGCTCGCGCTCGGCGTGGCCGGCCTGCTGTTCCCGGCCGTGGAGTACGACGCCGACCACGATCCCCGGCTGGCCCTGATCGTGATCCCGGCGCTGGGCGTCCTGGCCTGCTTCGTCTGGTGGGAACGTGGGCCCGGGCGGCGGCGCGGCCACCCGCTGATCGACCTGGCTCTGTTCAAGATCCGTTCCTTCGCCGACGGCGTGACGATGGCCGTGTTCTTCTTCTGTGCCTACACGGGCACGCCGCTGGTGCTGGCGCTGTTCCTGCAGGACGGCCTGGGCTTCTCCGCGCTGCACTCAGGCCTGATCGCGTCGGCCTATGCCATCGGCAGCGCCGCATCCGCGCCGATCGGTGGTCGGCTGGTCTCGCGGATGGGACGGCAGCTGATCGTGGGCGCGCTGGCGCTGTTCACCCTCGGCGTCGGCGCAGCGGCCGTGCTGGCCGTCCTGGCCGCCGGGCACACGTCTGCGACCGAGGTCGCCCTGCTCATGTGCGGGCCACTGTTCGTGGCCGGCCTCGGCGGCGGCAGCGTCATCACCCCAAACCAGGCGTTGTCACTGGCCGACGTGAACGCGGCCGGGGGCTCGACCGCCGGCGGTGTCCTGCAGACCGGTCAACGGATCGGCAACGCCATCGGCGCGGCGGTGATCACCGCGGTGTTCTACGCCGCCGCCTCGTCGGCGCCAACCGCTCTCGGCCGGCACCGCCAGGAGCAGTACGGGCACGCCTACGCGGCGGCCCTGCTCGTGTCCGTCGCGTTCGCGGCGGCCGCGCTCACCTTGGCGGTCCGCGACGTTCGTCGCACCCGTCAGGACCGCCGCGCCGAGCAGTCGCGTCGGCGGGCGCCGGCCTCGGCGTGAGCCGGCCGAGATCCGCGCTGCCTCTATCGTGGTTGTCAGGCAAGTTCCGGCCGGGGAAAGAGAGGACCGCCGAGCGGTGAAACCCAGCGCGCGGATCGACCGGTTCGAACAACGCCACAGCTGGCTCGGGTTCCCGCTCGCCGTCATCTACAAGTATTTCGACGACCAGGGGGCCTACCTGGCCGCCCTGATCACCTACTACGGCTTCCTGTCGCTGTTCCCGCTGCTGCTGCTGCTGGTGACGATCCTCGGCTACACCCTGGACGGCGACCCTCATCTGCGCGCCCAGCTGATCACCTCCGCCGTGAAGCAGTTTCCCGGCCTCTCGAAACAGACCACGGGCCTGGAGGCACTGAGCGGTAGCTGGGTCGCCCTGTTGGTCGGCATCGTCGGCAGCCTCTACGGCGCACTCGGCGTTTCCCAGGCCACCCAGAACGCCCTGAACAAGGCGTGGGGCGTGTCGCGCAACCAGCGGCCGAACCCGATCATGGCCCGGCTGCGGGGCCTGCTGTTCCTGGTCGTGGCCGGCGTTGCGCTGCTGGCCACGGCGGCACTGTCCGTGCTGACCACCCACGTGCACGCCCTTGGTTCCCACCTGGGCCTGGTCTTCTTTGTGCCGATGCGGCTGCTGATCATCGCGGTCAACGCCGCGCTGTTCCTGGCGGCGTTCCGGGTCTTGACTGCGCGCGATGTGTCGGAGCGTCAGGCCCTGCCGGGTGCGATATTCGCCGCGTTGGCCTGGCAGGCCCTTCAGGAGTTCACCAACTTGTACTTCACCGAGAAGGTGGCCAAGTCGTCGGCCGCTTACGGGCTGTTCGCGGTCGTGCTCGGCCTGCTGGCCTACATCTACCTGGCCGCGGTGAGCGTCGTGATCGCGGCCGAGGTCAACGTGGTCAAGGCCGAACGGCTATGGCCGCGCAGCCTGCTCACCCCGTTCACCGACGATGTCGTCCTCACCGATGCCGACCGGCGTGCGTACGCCTCGTACCCCGAATCCGAGCGCCACAAGGGGTTCGAGCAGGTCACGGTGACGTTCGACCGGCCGGAACCGGAACCCGAGGCACCGGACGAACCCACCCGTCCGCTGCCTCGACAACTGCCCCCGTAGCGAATGGTGCAGCGTGGCGAACGGTTCCGCGTTTTGAGCGCTATGGCGCACAAAACGCTCTACATTCGCCGCCGATCTGCCGCCGAGCTGCCGGAGCGACCCGGCGTAGCGTCTCGACGGTGCCGGTGCCGCCGTCTTCGGATGCCGAGATCCCGGCCTACTGGCAGGGGCTGGGGCTGCCGGGGCTGGCCGACATCCACGTCCACTTCCTGCCTGACGAGGTCCTGCGCAAGGTGTGGGCGTTCTTCGACCGGGCCGAGACCAGCTACGGGATGGCCTGGCCCGTGCACTACCGCGCCGACGAGCAGGCGCGCCTGGACCTGGTCCGTTCCTTCGGCCTGCGGGCCATACCGGCGCTGACCTATCCGCACAAGCCCGGGATGGCCCGGTGGCTCAACGACTGGTGTACCCAGTTCGCCGCGCGCGTGCCGGACGCCGTCCACTCCGCCACGCTGTTCCCCGAGGACGGCGTGGGCACCTACGTCGCCGACGCGTTGCGGGCCGGCGCGCGATTGTTCAAGGTGCACGTCCAGGTCGGCGACTTCTCCCCCGCCGACCCCGTGCTCGACCCGGCCTGGGGGGTGCTCGAGGACGCCGGCGCGCCGATCGTCATCCACGCCGGGTCCGCGCCCGCGCCGGGGCGATTCACCGGGCCCGACCGCGTCGACGACGTGCTGAAACGTTTTCCGCGGCTGACCTTGGTGATCGCCCATCTGGGGATGAGCGAGTACGACGCGTTCGCCGACCTGGTCGAGCGGTACCCGAACGTGCACCTGGACACGACGATGGCCGGCACCGACTTCACCAACACGTTCGCCCCCATGCCGCCCGGCTACGTCCAGCGCCTGGGCGACCTCGGCGATCGGGTCGTACTCGGCGCGGACTTCCCCAACATTCCCTATCCGTACTACGAGCAGCTGGTCGCGCTGGACCGGCTCGGTCTCGGCGACGACTGGCTGCGGGCGGTGCTGTGGCACAACGGCGCCCGCCTCATGGGCCTCTCGATCGACGGCGCCTAGTCCTCGGGGACGACGTCGGCGGCGGCCTTGTCGGGGCGCAGACCTCGCCAGCTCGGATGCCGCAGCCGGTTGTCCGAGGTGCGCTCGGAGAACGCGACCTCGCCGACCAGCGTCGGCCGTACCCACTGCGCGTCCCGGGCGTCCGCCCGGGGCAGCTGCTCGCTGAACGGTGACTGAGCTGCGCGCAGCCGGGTCAGCCGGGCGCTGAGATCGGCCAGCACGGCCTGGGTGAACCCGGTGCCGACGTGGCCGACGTAGGTCAATCCGTGCTGGCCGGGAATGCCCATCAGCAGCGAGCCGATCGTGTCGGTGCGCCGGCCCTGACCCGGCCGCCAGCCGCCGATGACGACCTCCTGGGTGTGGATGTTCTTGACCTTGGTCCACTCGCTCGAGCGGGCGCCGGGGCGATAGACCGAGTCCAGGCGCTTGGCCAGCACGCCTTCCAGGCCCTGCTCCTGGCTGGCAGCGAGCGCGTCGTCGGCCGAGCCGTGGAACACCGGCGGGGTGTGCCAGCTGGGCCCGTCCACGTCCAGACGTTCGAGCAGCTCCCGGCGTTGTACGTAGGGCTGCCCGGTGAGCACGTGCCCGTCCATCCGGAGCAGGTCGAAGGCCAGGAACACCGCCGGAACCGTGCGGCTGAGCTGGGCCGCCGTCGCCGCGTCGGCGATGTGCATCCGCTGCTGCAGACGGCCGAAGCTGGGCCGGCCGTGCTGGTCGAACGCGACGATCTCCCCGTCCAGCACGAGCTCCTGACCGTCGAACGCCTCGGCCAGCCCGGCCAGTTCGGGGTAGCTCACGCTGACGTCGCGGTCGTTGCGCGAGTAGATCCGCAGCGTCGCCCCGGCGAGGTAGATGACGGCCCGCACGCCGTCCCACTTCATCTCGTAACCCCACTCGGCGGCGTTGGTCGGCAACGTCCCCGCCACGGCAAGCATGGGCCGGATCAGCTCCGGAGCCTTCATCGGGGCGTCACCGGCCCGCCGCCGCGCGCGCCGCGTCCAGCGCGCGCACCGCCTTCGGACCGGCGCTCATCCCCCACGCCTGCTCGATCAGGGCGGTGAGCTCGTCCCAGTCCGGGTCGAACTCGGGCAGGACGTGAGCGCCGATCCAGCCGTGGTGACCCAGGTAGGGCGGTATGAAGTAGCGAACCGGGTCCGCACCAACCAACGCCTGCTGTTCGTCACGCGGAGCCTTCATCCAGAGCGCCAGGCGACCATCGCCGTGGTGGTCGGCGAGGAACCAGGCGAATCGCTTTTCGCGAACCAGATAGCCGGTGTGCCCGTGTTCGGCGGCGACGACAACGCCCGGTAACTCGGACACGATCGCGGCCAGCCGCCCCAGCACGCGTTCCTGGTCAGCTTCGCTCCACGTGATCGCCACGTTCTTGATGTTCGCACGATGCGGGCCACGCGGGCGGGTCGTCGGTCCCGGCGACAGCCAGTGACAGGATCGACGGGTGCAGGTGGGCGTGCTGGGGCCGGTCGAGGTCAGCCGTGACGGCTCCCCCGTCCCGATCGCCGGTGCCCGGATGCGGGCCCTGCTCACCCGGCTGGCGCTGGGACGCGGGCGCGCCGTGCCCGCGAGCGAACTCATCGACGCGGTCTGGGGCGCGGCCGAGAGCGACGATCCGGCGAACGCCCTGCAGTCGTTGGTGTCCCGGCTGCGTCGCGCGCTCGGCGATCCGGCCAGCGTCGTCCCCACCCCGGGCGGCTACCGCCTGGCGGTGAACGCCGACGACGTCGACCTCCATCGGTTCGAGACGCTCACCCGCACCGGGCGGAGCAGTCTGCGGGCCGGCCGGTACGACGACGCCGCGACCGCTCTCAACCAGGCGTTGAACCTGTGGCGGGGAACCGCCCTGGTCGACCTGCCCGACGATCCCGGCGCGTCCGGACTGGCCGAGGCTCGCCAGGCTGCGCTCGAGGACCGGCTGGAAGCCGACATCGGCCGGGGACTGGCCGCCGAAGCCGCGGCCGAACTCGAGGTGCTCGTCGCCGCCGCCCCGATGCGCGAACGCGCGGCCACGCTGCTGATGGACGCCCTCGTCGCCGACGGTCGGGGCGCCGAAGCCCTCGCGGTGTACGAGCGCACCCGAGCCGCCCTGGCCGACGAACTGGGCGCCGATCCCGGGGCGGGCCTGACCGAGCGGCACCTGCGCATCCTGCGCACCGACCGGCCGCCCCCGGCCGAGACGAAACGGGCCCGCACAAACCTGCGCGCCGCGCTGACCACCTTCGTGGGACGCGAGGCGGACATGGTCGCGGTGGCCGAACGCCTCGGTGAGCATCGGCTGGTCACATTGGTCGGGCCTGGTGGCGCGGGCAAGACCCGGCTGGCCGGCGAGGTGGGCGCGGCCGTTGCGGACCGCTTCGGTGACGGGGTGTGGCTGGTCGAGCTGGCCGGGGTGACCGATCCCGACGACGTGGTCGGCGCGGCCGTCGGCACGCTGGGGGTGCGGGAGGCGGCGCTGTTCGACAGCCGTTCTACCGGCTCCCGCCGCGGTCCGTTGGATCAGCTGCACGACGCGCTGAACGACCGCGATCTGCTGCTGATCCTGGACAACTGTGAGCACGTCCTCGACGCGGTGGCCGGGTTGGTCGAGTACCTGCTCACCCGAAGTCCGCTCCTGCGGATCCTGACCACGAGCCGGGAATCCCTTGCCCTGCCTGGGGAATCCCTGTATCCAGTGCCTCCGCTCGGCCACAGCAGCGACGGGGCCGCGGTCGCCTTGTTCCTGGACCGCGCGCGGGCCATCCGATCCACCCCGGTGGACGACCTGCCCGCGGTCGAGGAGATCTGCCGCCGCCTGGACGGTCTGCCGCTGGCCATCGAGCTGGCCGCGGCGCGCACCCGCGGCCTCACGGTGCGCCAGATCGCCGATCGGCTCAACGACCGGTTCCGGTTGCTGTCGGGGGGCAACCGGGTGGCGGTGGCCCGGCACCGCACGCTGCGGGCCGTCGTGGAATGGAGCTGGAGCCTGCTCACCGACGACGAGCGATGGCTGCTGGAACAGCTGTCCGTGTTCGCCGGTGGCGTCAGCGTCGAGAGCGCCGACGCGATCTGGGCCGCGGCCGGGCGAGCCGGTGACACCGTCGATCTCTTGGCCGCGTTGGTCGACAAGTCCCTGCTACAGCTGGTGATTGCGTCCACACCCCGGTATCGGATGCTCGAGACGATCCGCGAGTTCGGCATCGACCGGCTGGCCGAGCGCGGTGAACTCGCCGACGCCCGCACCCGGCACGCCGACCACTTCCGCACCTGGGCGGTGTCGATCGAGCCGCTGACCCGGACGTCGGAGCAGATGGTGTGGATCGCCCGCTTCAACGACGAACGCGACAACGTTTTCGCCGCCATCCAGCACCTGGTCGACACCGGCGCCGCCGACCACGCGGTCTCGTTGGCCATGGCCATGGGGTGGTTCTGGACGATGCGCGGTGAGCACGCCGTCGCGGTCACCTGGCTGGGCGATGCCTTGAGCGTGCCCGGCGGGACGGCCTCGGCCGAACGCACCGTCGCCACCGCACTGCGCACGATGAACAGCGGCGTGTGGACCGCGGGAGGCGACGACCCGAGCATGGACGTCGAGGCGCTGTCTCCCTACGCCGATCCGGACAAGGACCCGATGGCCGTGGTCATGCTCGGCGTCGGGCTCGTCTTCGGCGACGCCCACGCGGCCGCCGACGTCTACCTGGCCGAGATGATCGACCGCACCGACGGCTGGCCGCAGGCCACCCTGCTCATGATCCGGGCCCTGCTGGCCGAGAACGACGGCGACCTCGGGTTGGCCCGGCGCTCGCTGGACCGGGCCCTGGCTGCGTTCCGGCTGCTCGGGGAGCGGTTCGGGCTGGCCAGTTGCCTGGAGCTGCACGCGCGGCTGGCCATCCTCGACGGCGACTTCGACGAAACTCTGGCCACCCTGGACCAGGCCGCGACGATCACCCGGGAACTCGGCGCGTACGAGGACGCCGGCGCGACCATGTGTTGGCGGGCCAGCGTCCACCTGCGCCGCCACGACCCGGACGCGGCGCGGGCCGACCTGGCCCGCGGTGAGGCCGACTTCGCCCGGGTGGGCTCAGTGTTCGGCGCGGTCCTCACCGACTCCGTCCGCGGGCAGATCCTGCGCTACGACGGCGAACTGGACGCCGCGCGGGCCACGATTGCCCGGGCCCGGGACCGCGTCAAGACCGAGATCAGAACCGGCCCACCTCAGGCTCTGGCCATGCTGCTGCTCGCGGCGGCCGACGTCGAGATATCCGCCGGGCAGCTCGGCGATGCGTCGGACCTGGCCCGCGAAGCCGCCCGTACCGCGCTGGCCTCACACGACCTGCCGATCGTGGCGCAGACGGCGGTCCTCTGGGCCACCCTGGGCCGGCACCAGGACTCTCCGGCGCTTGCGGCCGAGTTGCTCGGCGTGGCCGACGGGCTGCGCGGCGCGCCTGACCCGACCCATCCCGACGTGATCGCCCTGGAACACGAGCTGGCCCGCGCACTGGGTGGGCAGGAGTTCGCCCAGCTGCGTGAGCAGGGCCGCGGGCGGTCGCGGGACGAGGCGCTGGCCCGGCTCGCCGAGGCCGCGGGAATCGACGCCGTCCCCTGAACGGCACCTGGCTCGACCGGCTCGACCTACCGTGGGTTCCGGCCCGCCGGCGATCGAGCAGGTTTGCGGTCAGGACCTGGGCGTGGGCAGGCCGGCCAAGCCGGTGACCCCGGGCGGACCGGGCGGACGGGTGGTCAGCGCCCCGTAGTGGTGCCAGATCCGTCCGCGCGAGGCGGCCGGGGTGGGCCAGACCGCGCTATCAAGCGGCAGGTCGAACCGCTCGACCAGGCGGTACAGCGGGATCTGCGTCGGATCGGCCGAGCTGGTCACCTGGCTCGACGGCACCCAGGCCGAGCAGTGGATGAAACCGTTGCCGCCGGCGTCCAGGTTGCCGTAGACGGCCCAGCTCAACAACGCCCACCAGCGCCCGTCCGCGGCCCGCCCCCACGCCCGCAGGTCGGCCAGCTGGCCGAGCACGGTGGCCACAACCCGCGGTGTCATCCTGTCAGTATCGAACCCATGTTCCGACATCACAAACCTAGCCCGCTGGTGGCCTTCCCGGACTACTACCTGTTACGGTTCGCGGGCACGTCCTTGCGCAGGGGAAGCCGGTCCAAGCCCGGCACTGACCCGCAACCGTAGGTCCGCTCATGGCAGCGGACGAGTCGGAATGCCTGCCGTGGACGGGCTCCGCACAAACGCCGTGGACTGCGCGCCGGAGCCTTTCTCGTCCGGGCATCAGCCTGGACGTCGAGGGTCAGAACGTCGCCGTCCCCAACGATCGGGGATCTGGTGTACATCAAGAAGCTCATCGCACTCACCGCTGTGGCCGTGTCCACAGCGGGACTCACCGCAACTGCCGCAAACGCATCGCCGGTGCTCGGCTCGCCGGTAGCCGCCACCACCTCAACGACCGCCGGTACCGCCTCATCCGTGGTCCGGGCCGGCGCGGGCTGGCTGGCCCGGGAGCTGTCCGCGGGCAACGGCCAACTCGAGCCGTTCGGCTCGCCCGACATCGCCGACACCGCCTACGCCGTGCTCGGCCTGCACGCGGCCGGCGTCGGACGGGTGCAGGCCCAGCAGGCGCTGACGTTCCTCAAGGGCCACCTGGGCGCCGACCTGCGCTACGACGACGGCACCGACGACCCGGGCCGACTCGGCTACGTGATCATGGCCGCGGTGGCCTCGGGCCAGGATCCGTACCACTTCGGCGGACGGGGCGCACTGAACAACCTGCCCGCGCGGCTGCTGGCCACCGCGCGTACCAGCGGTCCGGACGCCGGGCTGTTCGGCACCGGCGCGCCGACCTACGACGGGGCGTTCCGCCAGGGCACGGCGCTGGCCGGGCTGGCCGCCGCGCACGTCAAGGCGTCGGCGGTGACGGCACCGCTGGCGTGGCTGACCCGGCAACAGTGCGCGAACGGGCTGTGGACGTCCTACCGGGCGTCGACGACGACGAAATGCCCGGCCGCCGACCCGGTCACGTTCGCCGGGCCCGACACCAACAGCACCAGCATGGCCGTCCAGGGCCTGGCCGCCTACGGCCGCCACCCGCGTCGGACCACGCTGATCTCGGCGCTGAACGCGGTCCGCACCAGCGCCGGGGGCTTTCCGTTCCTGGCCGCGCCCGGGCAGTCCGCGGACCCTGACTCCACCGCCCTGTCGATCCAGACGCTGCTGGCCAGCAAGGCCCCGGTCGGCGCGGCCTACACGGTCCTGGCCGGTTTCCAGCTCGGCTGCGCCGATCCGGCCGGTGACCGGGGCGCCTTCTTCTACCCCGGTGCCCGCAGCCCGAGCGTCCTGGCCACCGTCCAGGCCGTTCCCGCCGCCGCCGGTGTGACGTTGCCGCTCGGCCCGTCGCAGCTGTCGCCGTCCCTGCCGACGGTCCGGTGCTCGGGTGCATCCGCAGCCGCCCCTATCGCCGCGGCCACAGCCACCCGCGCAACCGCGTTCGCGGCGGCCCGGCTGGGCAAAGCCGGAGCCTGCAAGGGCACCAGCGGCGTCACCGTGACCGTCGACTTCAAGGCCTTCGGTGGAGTGGAGCAGACCCGCTGCGCCGCGGGGGCGCAGACCTCGGGCGTGACCGCCTTGACCCACGCGGGCTTCCCGCCGACCGGGACCAAGCAGTACGGGCTCGCGTTCGTCTGCCGCATCAACAACCTGCCGAGCCCGTCGGCGCAGACGTGCAATTCCACCCCACCGGCCAACGCCTACTGGGCCTATTACCACGCCTCGGCCAAGGCGACCTCGTGGAGCTACGCCACCACCGGGCCGACCTCGTACAAGCCCCCGGTGGGCACGATCGAGGCCTGGGCGTTCGGTAAAGGCGCCAAGCCGACCAAGACCCCGGCCCAGGTCCGCGCCGCCAAGTCCTGAACCAGCCACACCGAATCGGGTGCACACAGGTTCACGGCTTGAACCTGGGTGCACCCGATTCGGGTCTGTCAGGCGCGGCGGCGGTAGGCCCGCACGGCGAGAGGGAAGAAGACGGCCAGGATGCCGGCCATCCAGACCAGCGTCCACATCACCGGCGAGGCCACCGGCCCGCCCAGCATCAGCCCGCGGACGGCGCTGGTCAGGTGGGAGACCGGGTTGACCTTGACGAACGCCTGCAGCCAGCCCGGCATCGTCCTGGCCTGGACGAACACGTTGCTGCCGAAGGTCAGCGGGAACATGGTCAGGAACAAGATGCCCTGCACCGAGCCCGACGTGCGGGCCAGCATGCCCACCAGCACCGACACCCAGCACAGGCACAGCGCGAACGCGACGGACAGGGCACAGGCGGCCAGCGCGGCGACCGGGTTGGTGTGGATGCGGAAACCCATCAGGTAGCCGGCCGTGAGCAGCACGACGCACAGCAGCACGTAACGCAGCATGTCGGCCACGACGGCCCCGACCAGCGGTGCCGACCGGGCGATCGGCAGGCTGCGGAACCGGTCGAACACGCCCTTCTCGATGTCCGTGTTGAGGTTGACGCCGATGGCCACCGACCCGAACAGGATCGACTGCACCAGCAGGCCGGGCAGCACGTACTGCAGGTAGGCGTGGGTGGAACCCCCCACCGCGCCGCCGAACAGGTATACGAACAGGATCAGGAAGATGATCGGCTGGATGGTCACGTCGATCAGCGCTTCGGGTGTGCGCATGGTCTTGATCAGGCTGCGCCGGGCCAGCGCAATCGTGTGCTGCACAGAGGCGAACCGCGGCCGCTGCTCGGAACGGACCGCGATGTCGTCGGCGATACCCGCCGAAGCTATCGGCTCGGGGCCGACGGCGTGTGGATCTTGGGTCATGGTGCTCATGGTTGTCTCACTTCCAGGTTCAGGTGGCGCGGGAGTGCAAGACCCATTGCTCGCTTACGCCGCGGCCTCGTCGGATTCGGTTTCCCGGCGGCCGGTGAGGTTGAAGAAGACCTCGTCCAGGCTGGGCAGGTGCAGGGACAGTTCGGTCAGGCCGACGCCGGCCGCGCTGAGCCGGGCCACGGCCTCGGTCAGGGCCGCGTCACCGGTGACCGAGACGCTGAGCACGCCGGGCCGCGGGGATTCCGGGGCCTGACCGGCGGCGACGGCGCTCAGGATGGCGGCCACCTCGTCCAGGCGGCCCGCGTCGGTCGGGCGGGCGGTGAGGGTCTGCCCGCCGACGATGCGCTTGAGCTGGTCGGGCGAGCCGTTGGCGATGACGTGACCGCGGTCGATCACGGCGATGTCGTCGGCGAGTGCGTCCGCCTCCTCCAGGTACTGCGTCGTCAGCAGCACCGTCGAGCCCTGCCCGACCAGGCTGCGCACGACGTCCCACATCTCCTCGCGCTTGGCCGGGTCGAGGCCGGTGGTGGGCTCGTCGAGGAAGATGACGGCGGGCCGCCCGACCAGGCTCGCGGCCAGGTCGAGGCGGCGGCGCATCCCGCCGGAGTAGGTCTTGGCCGGACGGTCCGCGGCCGAGGTCAGGTCGAACCAGGCCAGCAGTTCACCGGCGCGGGAACGGGCCGCGGGACGACGCAGGTTCAGCAGTTCACCGATGAGCATCAGGTTCTCGGTGCCGGTGAGGTCCTCGTCCACCGAGGCGTACTGGCCGGTCAGGCCGATGTTCTGACGGACCCGCTGGGCGTCGCGCACGACGTCGTAACCGGCGACCGTGGCCTGGCCGGCGTCGGCGCGGATCAGGGTGGCCATGATGCGGACCGCCGTGGTCTTGCCCGCCCCGTTCGGGCCGAGCACGCCGAGCACGGTGCCCTCGCGGGCGACCAGGTCGATGCCGGCCAGGGCCTGGGTCGAGCCGAAACGTTTGGTGAGGCCGTGGGCCTCGATCGCGTTGGTCATTGTTCTTCTCCGATTCAGGTGATGACACCACTGTGCGGGCCGCTCCTGACATCCGCCGCACACGCGGCGCACACCACCTGTCACCACGAGTCAGCTGGGCACGAGGGGTGTGGAACGCTGGCCGGTATGACTGCACTGCGTGAACTTGACGTGACGACCTTGACCGGGAAGCCGACCACCTTCGGCGACCTGGTGGGTGACCGGGTGGCGTTGGTGGTCAACGTGGCCAGTCGCTGCGGGCTCACCCCCCAGTACGAGAAGCTGGAAGCGTTGCAGCAGGAGCTGGGCGGGCGTGGCTTCACCGTCGTCGGCTTCCCGTGCAACCAGTTCAACGGCCAGGAACCGGGCACGGCCGACGAGATCGCCGAGTTCTGCTCGGCCACCTACGGCGTCACTTTCCCAATGACCAACAAGGTCGACGTGAACGGAGCGGGGCGCGATCCGATCTACACCGCCCTCACCGCCACCGCAGATGCCGAGGGCACCGCGGGTGACGTCCAGTGGAACTTCGAGAAGTTCCTGGTCGGCTCGGACGGGAGCGTGCTCGGCCGGTTCCGCCCGAGGACCGAGCCCGACGCCGAGGCGATCCGCGCTGCGATCGAAGCCGCCCTGACTCCGGCCTGACCCCGGCCCGACCGTCGCGCTGACTCGGGCGTGACCCCGCGCTGGCCGGGCCACGCGCTTCTATCGACGGCGCCGCGGGCCAGCCTCCATCGGACCGCACGCGCACTTCGGCCGGTAGCTGCTCGGCCTCAGTCGCTCAATCCAGTGCCATGGCTCGACCTCCCGCGGCACGGATCAGGACCGAAGCCCAGGTCCGGAACGGACGCCACGGCTCGGCCAGGCGCTCCAGCTCTTCCCCGCTCGCGGGCCCGGCCAGCCCGTACAACTGACCGACCAACTCGCGCAGCTTGGGTTCTTCCCGGGGCAGCACATCGGTGAAGCCCACCGCGCGGATGACGACCAGGCTGGCGTAGAACGGCCCGATGCCCTTGATCCGCTGTACCTCGGCCATGGCCACCTCCGGGCCGAGCCGGCGCAACCGGTCGACGTCGAGCCAACCGTTCTTGGCCGCGCGGGCCACTTCGTGCATCCGGTTCAGCTTCTCGGCCGGGATGCCGGGAAATTCCGACACGGCCAGAACCTGGTCCGGGGTGGGCAGGGCCGCGAGCTCTCCGTCGGCCAGGTCGAAGACGCGCCCGTGGGCGCGCGAGAACCGATCGCGCACGACCGCCATCTGGGCGGCCGGACGTCGCGCACTGAGCACCGACCACATCGCGGCCTCGTACGGCGAGTAGAACAGCGGCGGTCGCAGGCCGGGTGCGAGCTCCTGCAGGCGGGCCAGAACCGGATCCGCCCGCCCGAGCTCGTCGAAGCCCGTCGCGTCGACGTCGAGAGACAGCACCCGTTCGACCTGCCGCTGCACGGCGGCCAGGTCGGCCGAACCGACCACCTCGCCCTGCACCCCGTCGCCGTCCTGCCGCACGACGACACCGACCTGCTCGGCAGTGCCGTCCACCACGAACGCCAACCGCATGAACCCGGCGAAACGCTCCGAGTGCCGCTGGCCAAACCCGAACTCGACCGACTCACGCAACGAGAACGCCCCGCGCGGCGTGGTGGTGAAAGACCCATTCATGGCCGTGACTCTCGCACCACCGTCTGACAGAACCGCGCGAGGAACCGAAACGGATCCGCCGGTGACGGCGGCGGGCTACCGTTCGCAGTGATGACCGAACTGCCGCTCGCGCCGCGCCCGCTGACCGAGCCGCACCCGTCGCGCCTGGCCGCGGACAACCCCGCCCGGGCCGACATCCTGGCCGCGCACGACCGCGCCCTGGACGCGGGCGAGCCGGGCTATACCGATCCCGGCACCGGCCTGTTCGTTCTCACCGCCGCGTTCCTGGCCGCGCGGGGAACGTGCTGCGAACGCGGCTGCCGGCACTGCCCCTACCTGATCTGAGGCCGTACGAAGGTCCCCTGAACGGCTGACCACCGCAAAAAACGTGAGAGAGTTCTCTCGATACATTCCTCTCACGTTAGGCGCGTCATGGGCAATCCCTACGGTGACGTCGAGCTGGACGCCCAGGGCATGCGTGCCCTCGCACACCCGGTGCGATTGGCGATCCTGCTGCACCTGCAGCAACACGGACCCAATACGGCTACCGCCCTCGCCCCCGAGGTCGGCGCCAGCCCGTCGGTCACGAGTTGGCATCTGCGGCACCTGGCCAAGCACCAGCTGGTCCACGACGCGCAGCGGCAGGGCAGCGGTCGGGAACGGTGGTGGGAGGCGGCGCGCGGGTTCCGGTTCGCCGCCACGGACGAGTCCGGCCAGGACGCGCAGCGGCTGCTCGCGCGCGTTCTGGAGCAGGTCGAGGGCGACCTGGTCGGGCAGTGGTCGGCGGAAATCGAGCCGCACCTGGAACGCCAGTGGCGCGCGCTCGCGGGGCGGGCCAACACCACGGTCCTGGTGACCCTCGACGAGCTGGCCGAGCTCGAGCACCGCATCGAAGAGCTGCTGGCCCCCTTCGTCCTGCGTAAGGACGCCGAAGCTTCGGAGGTTCCCGACGGGGCGCGGCCAGTCCGACTGATCCGGCACACCCTCCCCGGGCTGGCCGGGCACACCAGCGACCAATCGTGAGTGTCGAACCCCGCAGCCACGCGGCCGGGCCACGGCCGTTGTGGCGCGACCGGCGATTTGCCACGTACTGGGCCGGGCAGGGCGTCTCCCAGCTCGGCGACCGGGTGTCCGAGCTCGCCCTGCCGCTCATCGCGGTGACGATGCTCCACGCAAGCTCGATCGAGGTCGGCGTGCTCACCGCCGCGGTCTGGGCACCGAACCTGTTGTCGGTGATCACCGGCGCCTGGGTCGACCGGCGCCGACGCAAGCAAACCCTGCTGGTGCTGAGTGACCTGATCCAGGCCGTGGCGATCGTCTCCCTCCCGGTCGTGTACTGGCTGGGCACGATCACCCTGGTGCAGCTGTACGTCGTCGCCCTCGTGGCGGGCCTGGGTGGGACGCTCTACCAGACCGCGTACCCCACCTTCTTCGTCGCCCTGGTCAGGCGCGATCAGTATGTCGAGGCCAACTCCCTGCTCAGTGCGACTCGGTCGGGTTCGTTCATCGCCGGGCCGGCGCTGGCCGGCCTGTTGGTGCAGGTGTTTACGGCGCCGGTGGCGATGTTCGTGGACTCCATCTCGTTCCTGGTGTCGGCGGTGCTCATCCGACGCGTGCGCGTCGACGAGCCCGAGCCGGAGCCACCGGAAGGCCGGCTCACGCGGCACGCCACGGACGGTATGCGCTACCTGTGGCGCCACCCCTACCTGTCTGCGTCGCTGCGTTGTTGCACGTGCCTGAACTTCTTCAGCTTTGTGGCCACCGCACTGCTGGTCCTGTTCGCCAGCCGCCACCTCGGGCTTTCTGCAGGGGCCATCGGGCTGGCCTTCGGCGTCGGGGCCGTGGGCGGGCTCGTGGGGGCGGTGTTCGCGGGCCGGAGATCCCGGCGGCACGGCGTCGGCCCGACCATCCTGCTCGGCACCGTGCTGTTCAGCGCACCGATCGCCCTGCTGCCGCTCGCCTCGGGCTCCACCTGGACCAAGGGTGCTGTCCTCGCCGCGGTTGAGGCGCTGAGCGCGGCCGGAGTCATGCTCTTCGACATCAACGTCAACGCGCTGCAGACGGCGGTGACGTCAGACGCTATGCGCAGCCGGGTCTCGGGTGCCTTCTCCAGCGTCAACTACGGGATCCGCCCGCTGGGCGCGATCGTCGGAGGCGTCGCCGGCGACCTGATCGGCGTCGGCCCCACCCTGATCATCGCAGCGATCGGCGGCTCGCTCTCCGGCCTATGGCTGCTGCCGTCCCCCATCGTCGCCACCCGCACCATCGACGAGCTTCGCCCGCTCGAATTCGACGCCTGCTGACAACCATCGACGCAGGCTGGCTGATACCGAAGGAGCAAATGCGGGCGCTTGCCCTACCTCGGCTGCTGGTGCGTGGCGGCCCGGATGCGCGAAATGAGGACGGGCACGTCCACCTCCGCCGACGTGTCCACCCGCAGTACCGGCCATCCGCCGGCCACGGGTTGCCCGGCCCGGGCCTGCTCTTGCTCGCTGCGCACGGCCACGCCCGATTCGACGGAGCGCGTCGCCTTCCGCGCCCGATAGCGCTGCGCGGCCAGCTCGGGCGCTACGTCGCAGTGCACCTCGACCACGGTTCCCGGCAGGGTTCGCAGCGCGTCGGCTGGATGAGCAGTGGAGTCTTCCAGCCCGTGACCGGCGGGCCACACGCTGTCGAGAACGGCGCCGGTGCTCGTGGCGGCGACGATCGTGAGCACGTGGCGAGCCGCCCGGCCCAGCTCCCGTGACGCCTCGACGTCCGCGACCCCGAGCACATCGACCAACGCTTGTTTGACCGCGTCCTTGACCAGCAGGTTGGTCCCGAGCGCCGTCGCGAGCTGCCGGGCCAGCGTCGACTTGCCCGAGCCCGGTCGGCCCGACACCACCACGAACAGCGGACCGGACCCCACCTCATCGCTCACGCCGCCGCCGTCACGCACAGCGGAAGTATCGCCGAGCCCGGCACGATGGTCAGGTGCTGTCCGCGTTGTCACCGGCTCGTCGCCGCCTGGTGCTCGTCCTGACCGGCCTGGTGGTTGTCGCGGTGCTCGCTGGGGCGGTGACGTTCACGGTCGGCCGGCTGAACCGGCCCAAGACAGTTGCCGTGCCCCAGAACCGGCCGGGTCCAGTGCTGCTCGTCCCGGGCTACGGTGGTTCGACCAACAGCCTGACCAAACTGGCCGATGTGCTGCGCAGCCACGGCCGCACGGCCGAAGTGGTCAGCCTGCCCGGAAACGGGACAGGCGATCTGAAGACCCAGGCCCGCGCTCTGGACGCGGCGGTCAAAGCCATCCTGGCCCGGACGGGGGCGGCGTCCGTCGACGTGGTGGGTTACTCCGCCGGCGGGGTGACCGCTCGGCTTTGGCTGCGCGACGACGGTGGCGCCGCGCTCACCCGGCGGCTGGTGACGCTGGGGTCGCCGCAGCACGGCACCGAGCTGGCCGCGGCGGGATCCTCGTTGCCCGGCAGTTGCCCGGTGGCGTGCCAGCAGCTCGATCCGGACAGTGCGCTGCTGCGCGACCTCAACGCCGGCGACGAGACCCCGAACGGCCCGCAGTACGTCTCGGTGTGGACGACGGCCGACCAGGTGGTCGTCCCGCCCGACTCGGCCCGCCTCGACGGCGCGACCGGTTTCAGCGTGCAGAGCGTGTGCGCGTCCTCGCAGGTGAGCCACTCCGGCCTGCCCACCGACCCGCTGGTCACGGCCATCGTGGTGGCGGAACTGGACGGCCCGACGACGACCACCTTGACCGCCGCCGACTGCAGCAGGCTCAGCTCGTGATGTCCTTGGACGAGAAGTTGGCCCAAGCCGCGCCGAGCAGCACCACGACGTAGACCCCTTGCAGGGCAATGCCCCTGTCCACATCTCGCCACATGATCGGATCGCGGAACAGGTCGACGAACGCCAGCCAGTACCGCGTCGGCAGGTAGGGCTGCAGCGAGCGGGCGGCGTCGACCGTGAGCAGCAACGACGACCCGATCAGCAGCGCCAGGGCACCGAGGGTGGCCGACAACGGCGAGTCGCTCACCGTCGACAGGAACAGCGCCATCGCCGCGATGCCGAGCATCGACAGCATCACGTAGAGGATGGCCAACACCGACCGTTGCAGGATCTGCGCGTCGGTCAGCGAGGTGCCCGAGAACGTCGAGGCGGTGGCGTGCACGCCGAACAGCACCCGGCCGACGACGTACCCGGAGCCGGCCACCAGCAGGACGGCGACCACGATGAACGCGAAGACGGCGACCAGCTTGGCCACCAAGAGGCGGGTGCGTCCGACCGGACGGGCGAGCAGGTACCGCAGCGTGCCCGCCTGGGCCTCGCCGGCCACGGACTCGCCGGCGATGACGGCGACCGAGATGGGCAGGAACAGCGGAAGCACGATGGCCAATGCGGCGATCGCGAACAGCGCACCGTTCGCGGTGACGGCCGACAGGAACGCCGGTCCCTGACCCGGCCGCGGCGACACGTCGGTGACGGCCAGCAGCACGGCGATCAGGATCGGCAGCGCGTCCAGTAACACCAGCGCCATCCACGTCCGCGGACGCCGGAACAGCTTGATCAGTTCGACGGTGATCATTTTTTCGTCCCGTCAGCGATCGGTCCGGCTGCCGTGGCCGTCATGCCGCGGTCCCGTCGTCGGACGCGGACTCAGACTCGGGCTCGTCTGGAGCCGTGTCGACCGCGGTCAGCGTGGGCGGTTGCGAGTCGTGCCGGTCCGGTGAGGCCTCGGTCGCCGCGAGCACGACCTCCTCCAGCGAGTGCCGTTGCTCGGACAGCGCCCGCACCCGCACGCCGGCCCCGACCAGCAGCGCGTTCAGGGCCGCCGGGTCGTCCCCGCGGGCAACGAGACGGGCGCCGACCACATCAACCACCCGGGACCCGAGGACGGAACGGGCGCGCTCGACGTCAACGGTCTCGATCACCGTGTTGCCGGTGGGCGCGCGCAGCACGTCGAGTTGGTCCTGCAGCACGAGGCGCCCGCGGTCGAGGACCCCGACCCGGGTGCACAACTGCTCGACCTCGGCCAGCAGGTGGCTGGACAGGAAGATCGTGGTGCCGCGCCGGTGCAGGTCCAGCAGCAAGTCACGGATCTCGCGAATCCCCTGCGGATCAAGGCCGTTCGTCGGTTCGTCCAGGATCAGCACGTCGGGTTCGCGCAACAACGCCGCGGCCAGGCCCAGGCGTTGCCGCATGCCCAGCGAGTACGCCTTGACCGGTCGGCGGCCGACGTCGCCGAGACCGACCTGGTGCAGCACGGCGCCAACCCGGGCGGACCGTCCCCGTCGGGGCGCACCGGGGCCGGACGCGTCGAGCAGCGAGAGATTGGCCCGCCCGGACAGGTGGCCGTACGCAGCCGGGCCCTCGATCAGGGCGCCCACCCGGGGCAGCACCGTTCGAGCGGCCTTGGGCATGACCTCGCCGAGGACCTCGACCCGCCCCGAGGTGGCCAGGACGAGTCCCAGCAGCATCCGCACCGTGGTCGTCTTGCCGGAGCCGTTCGCGCCGAGGAAGCCGTAGATGTCGCCCGCGTTGACGTCCAGGTCGATGCCGCGCACCGCGTGCACGGACCCGTAGCGCTTGACCAGATCACGAGTCCGGATCACCGGCACGCCAGCCGCGCGGCCGGGCGTATTGGGCGCGCTCATCGACGTGTCGGCTCAGTCGTCGTGATCTCGCTGGCCGCCTTCAGCAAGGTGGCTGCGGTGACCGTGCCCGTGAACAGCCAGCTGCGGCCGGTCTTCGAGTTCAGCAGCAGCGCCGACACGGGCCCGACGGTGAACGATTGTTCGTTCCCTTTCTCCGTTGCCCCCGCCGCGCGCAACTGATCGCTGAGCTGCCTGGCCAACCCGTCCCACAATGGCGCGGCGACGAGTTGGGTGACGCCACGCCCGTACAAGCCGATGGAGCCGATGTCGCGCGGTACTCGGGCGAGGCCGGCCAGGGTGCTGGGGACGCTGGCCTCGGTGAACACGTTCGTGGCCGAGGCGATGTCGAAGCCGCGCGACCGGTCGACCCGCGACCGGTCAGGCGGGACGAACGACACCACCTGCGCGCTCGGTCGCGACCGGCTGAAGTCCAGGAACGAGGTGGACATGGCCGGCGCGGTCGCGCCCCGGCCGAACACCTCGACCCGCAGGGGCAATCCGCTCACCGGGTCGGCCCACACGTCGACGTGGTCGACCGAGGAGATCGTCTGCGCCGGACGCAGCCGGAGCCCGACCGCGTCGATGCCGGCGATCCGGGCGACCGGCAGCCGCTGCACCTCGCCGGCCCGCGCCTGGCTGAGCAGCCGGCGGCCCAGTTCCGGCGGCAGCACGTCAGCCGTGTCCGGTAGCCGCACCTCGGGATCCGTGGCCTGAACCCGGGTCGCCCGGGACCGTTCGTAATTCCAGGTCCAGGTGCCGGTCGCGTCGGTGTGCACGTCGGACTCGCCGAAGGCGGAGACCGTGTCCACGCGGGAGTCGGTGGCACTGCGGAACCAGACCCGCAGCTCGGTGTGACCGCCGAGCAACGCGGTGACGGAGTCGAACTGCCCGCTCACCGGCAGCCCCAGACCGCCGTCGGCCTCGGCGTAACCCGAGTACGGCTGGGCGGCGGAATCCTTGATGCGCTCGAGCAACGACGCGGCCGATGTCGACGCGGACGGCACCGGGCGATGCCCGACCGCCCACGGCAGTGCGGCCAGCACGGCCACCGTCAGGGCGACGACGCCCCAGCGGTGAATTGTGCGCATTCTTAAAACTACGTCGACCGAACTGGGAACGTTCACCCAGAACGCAAACCCACAGCTCCTACGGGGCGTCGATGCCGATACCCATGACGTCCGCCACCCGACGAAGATCGGCGTCCTGGGCCAGCACCGTGGCGCCCCGGCGAAGCGCCACGGCGGCAATCAGGCAGTCGAGCAGTCCGCGGGGCGTGCGCCCGGCCCGCCGGCACGTCGTAAATATCCGCGCGGCCGAGTCGAAATCGGCCACGGGATCCAGCCGCAGCAGGGTGGCGTGGAGCAGCAACCGGCGAAGATCGTCGGCCTGCCGATCACTGCGCGCACCGGCCAAAACCTCCATCATGACCGGCTCGGTGACGGCCAACTCCGTACCAGCGCCGACCAGTTCGGTCATCCTGGCGTCGAAGGGACCGCCGGTGGCGCGGTCGAACTCGACCCAGGCCGAGGTGTCAGCCAAGATCACGTCGCGGTCATGTTCTCGATGTCGTCGTCGGCGTTCTGGGCGGTTTCAGCGGTTTCAGCGGTTTCCGATCGCTCCCCATCGGACTCCGTGGGGAGCGGCCCGCGGTCAACGGGGACAGTCAGAATCGCGTGCGCTCCACGCATCGCCAGCGCCTCGCTGCGCGACATGGGTTGACCGGCCAGTGCCGCAAGGCGAGGTCGACCGCTTCGGTCTTGGTGGCGCCGCGCCTATGCTCGGGCGGTGAACGAGCAGGTAGACGCCGTCGTCATCGGAGCCGGGCACAACGGACTGGTCGCGGCCAACCTGCTGGCCGACGCCGGCTGGGACGTCGTGGTCTGCGAGGCGACCGATGTCGCCGGCGGCGCCGTGCGGTCCAGTCGGGAGATCCATCCCGACTTCGTGACCGACATCTTCAGCGCGTTCTATCCGTTGAGCGGGAGCTCACCGATCCTCAAGGCGCTGGAGCTGGAACGGTACGGGCTGCAGTGGACCCACGCCCCGCACGTGCTCGCCCACGTGCTGCCCGACGACCGCTGCGCCGTCCTCGACCGTGACGTCGACGTCACCGCGGCGTCGCTGGACGAGTTCGCGGCGGGCGACGGTGACTCGTGGCGGCGGCTCGCCGCGCAGTGGGCCGACCTCGAGGACGCCATCCTGGGCTCGCTGTTCACCCCGTTCCCGCCGGTGCGTTCCGGGGCCAAGCTGCTGCGTCAGGCCGGCATCGGCGACGCGCTCCGGCTGGCCCGGCTGGGCTTGAGCACCGTGCGTCGCTTCGGGCACGAGAACTTTGCCGGCGAGGGCGGGCCGATCCTGTTCGCCGGTAATGCCCTGCACTCGGACCTCTCCCCCGAAGCGGCGGGCAGCGCGGTGTACGGCTGGCTGTTGTGCATGCTCGGTCAGAGCGTGGGCTTCCCGGTACCGGTCGGCGGAGCGGGGGTGCTCATCGACGCCCTGGTCGGGCGCCTCGACGCGGTCGGGGGCCAACTCCGGCTGTCTGCCCCGGCGGAGGCCGTCACGCTGAGCCGCGGCCGAGCCACCGGCGTGCGCCTGGGCTCGGGGGAGACGATCACCGCGCGCCGAGCCGTGCTGGCCGACGTTTCCGCGCCCATCCTGTTCGAGCAGCTGGTCGGAACCGAGCACCTGCCGGCCCGGTTCCGCGACGACCTGGCCAAGTTCGAGTGGGACGCCCCCACCTTGAAGATCGACTGGGCCCTGCGTGGTCCCATCCCGTGGCAGGCGGCCGAGGCCGGGCGGGCCGGGACGGTGCACCTGGGCGTCGATCTCGACGGGTTGACCCGCTACACCACCGACCTGGCCACGAAGACCGTGCCGCAGCACCCGTTCGTGTTGCTCGGCCAGATGACGGCGTCGGACGCCACCCGTTCACCGGCCGGCACCGAGTCGGCCTGGGCGTACACCCATCTGCCTGCGGGCATCGAATACACCGACGAGCTCGTGGCCGAACACGTGGAACGGGTGGAGGCGCTCGTGGAACGGCACGCACCCGGGTTCCGTGAGCTCCAACTGGGCTCGCTGCGCCAAAGCCCCGACGACCTGCAGCACCGCAACCCGAACCTGGTGCACGGGGCCGTCGGCGGGGGCACGTCGCAACTGCACCAGCAGCTGGTGTTCCGGCCCGTCACCGGCCTCGGCGGCGCCGATACGCCGATCCGCAACCTCTACCTGGCCGGGTCATCGGCCCATCCCGGCGGCGGGGTGCACGGCGCTCCCGGCTCCAATGCGGCCCGCACCGCGCTGCGCAACGAGGGCCCCCGCGGGGTCGTCCGCCGCCGCGTCGTCCGTTCCGCCATGAAGCGCATCTACCGCTGAACCGTGCCTCGTCTGAACCTGCGTAGTCCCGTCTGATCAGCTCGGGCCGACGTCGACTCAGCGGGGCTTCACCGCCTGCAGGGTGTAGGTCGCCGCCAGCCGCCAGGGTCGTTCGGTGAGCCGCCATTCCTCGTCCGGGCCCTTGGTCATCTGCCCGGGCAGGGCCTCCCACGGCACGCTCTCGTGCTCCTCGAGCATCGTCAGCTGCAGACCCTGCTCGAACAACGCCGTCACCACCTCACCCAGCCCATGGTTGAAGCTGTAGGAGACGGTGTGCACGAACGTTGCCTCGGTCGCGACGTAGGACCCTCCGCTGTCGTCGACCCAAGGCTCGTCCGGACGCTCGAAGTACGGCCCTTCCACGATCAGGTCCTCGGTATTCTCGGCCAACGTCCACAGCATCGGGTGGCCTTCCCGCAGGAACAGCCGTCCGCCCGGCGCCAGCAGGGTGGCCACCGTCTCGGCCCAGCGGCGGATGTCGGGCAGCCAGCACAGCGCCCCGATACCCGTGAACACCAGGTCGAACGTGCGCCGGCCCAGCGCGTCGACCGCGTCGTACACATCGGCCTGGACGAAGTCCACGCCGCTGCCGGTCGCCTGGTCCAGCCGGCGGGCCTCGGCGATGGCCGCGCCCGAGAAGTCGAGGCCGGTCATCCGCGCGCCCAGCCGGACGAGCGAGATGGTGTCGGTGCCGATGTGGCATTGCAGGTGCACACCGGTCAGCCCGGACAGGTCGCCGAGCCGGGGAACGTCGAACCGGACGACGTGGCTCAGATGCGTGGAATCGCCAACGAAACGGTGGAAGCCGTAGTCCGGCGAGGCCGCATGGGCCGGCGCACGTTCGTCCCACATGGCCAAATTCTGAGCTCGGAAGTCGGTCATGGGCGACACTGTGCCAGCCCCCCACGGCAGGTCCGCATCATTGGGCCGCCTCCGCGGCGCTGGTTATCTCGCTGGCTTGGCGGCGCCGCCTTCCACCATGTCGGCCAGCCGGGCGAGCGACTCGCGGTTGCGCGCGTCCAACGCCTTGTCCTGGAGGGGGTTGTGCAGCCATTGACCCGGTCCGTTGGTGGGAGTTTCGGTTATCGTCACCCGGCAGCCGTCGCCGTCGGCGGCCAGGTCGAGTTCGACCCGCGCCTCACCGAGCGGCCAGCCCCGGGCCTGCAGCACCAGTCGCACGCCCGGCTTCGATTCGAGCACCTTGGTCGTGTCGCTGACCATGACCGGCCAGCTGCCCACGGAATGGTGCAGCTTCGTTCCGACCTGCGGCCAACCCGGCTCGACCCGGCGGATGTGCGACGCGCCCACGACCCACCCGCTGTAGAACCAACCGTCGGCCAGGACGTCCCAGACCCGATCCGGAGCAGCCGCGATCCGCCTCGTCTGGACGCTCATCGGCCGGCCTCGTTCAGAACCGTGTTGTCCAGGTCCGCGACCAGGTCGGTCAAGCTCTCGTAGACCCCAGCGGCACCGGCGGCTTCGAGCTCCTCGGTCGAGAACCCACCGGTGCGCAGGGCGTAGCTCACCGCGCCGGCCTTGGCCGCGGACTGACAGTCCCAGGTCGAGTCGCCGACCAGGATGCCGCGCTGACCGCCCACCTTGTCGATCGCCACCTGGACCAGGTCGGGCGCGGGCTTGGTCGCCTCCACGTCCGCCGAGGTCGTCGCGGCGTCGATGAGGTCACGAGCGTCGAGCAGGTCGATGTAGTGGTCGGTGACGTCGGCCGACCCGGAGCTGGCCAGCACGACCCGGAACCCGCGCTCGCGGGCCGCGATGAGCAGGTCGCGGGCACCGGGGAGAGGGACCACCTCCGCCAGCATGGCGTCGAACTCCTTCTGCCACCGCTCGCGCAGGTCCTCACCGAGGCGCTTCTCTACGTCGTCGCCGGCCACCTCGGCCACGATCTGGTCACCGCCCATCCCGATCGAGCGGTGGATGCGCCAGGTCGGCACCGTGATGTCGTAGGCCCGCAACGCCCGGAACCAGGCCAGCGAATGCTGGTAGTTCGAGTCGACCAATGTGCCGTCGAGATCGAACGCGGCGACGTCGAAGCTGGGTCCAGCATCTGCATGGGCATCACCCGGGTGGGTATCGGTCACGAGCCACATCCGATCAAGCAAGGGGAACAGGTCTCTCCCACCGTAACCAGGAGGGCGACGGTTCGAGTCAGCCCATAGACCGTTGTGGGTCACCTGTGCGGCTGGCCCTGGTAAACCGTGCGTTTGTCCCAAAGCCGTGGCAGCCGATCGCTGGGATGGGTAACGTGCAGTGGGTTCAGCACGCGAGCCCGGACTCAACCCGCCACCGAGGCGCCCCCAAGTACTGCCCCGATTGGCCGAGCAAGGAGAGCGCCGACATGGCGACCGAGTCGCTGCGAGCGGACTATTTCGACCACCTCTACGCCGGTAGCGCCGACCCGTGGGCGATCTCCAAGGGTTGGTACGAGGAGCGCAAGCGGCGCGTGGTCGAGGCCGTCCTGCCCCGCGAGCACTACCGGCAAGCGTTCGAACCGGGCTGCGGGAACGGCGTCCTGACCGCGCGCCTGGCGAAGCGCTGTGACCGAGTCCTGGCCTGGGACGGCGCCGAGGCGGCCGTCGCGAACAGCCGCCGCAACCTGGCCGGCGCCACCAACGTCGACGTGCAGCAGGCCCGGGTTCCCGACTGGTGGCCCGAGGGAACCGCCGATCTCATCGTCATCAGCGAGATCGGCTACTACCTGACCGGACCGGACCTGGACCACTTGATCAAACGAGCCTGCGCCTCTCTCGAAGACGGCGGCACGCTGATCGCCGTGCACTGGCGGCGCGAGGCCCCGGATTACCCCCTCGGTGGCGACGACGTGCACGCGCACCTGTTCGGACGCCCCCACCTCAGCCGGCTGGGCGGGTACGCCGACGACGATTTCCGTCTCGACATCTTCATCGGCGGCTCGGTCGCCGCCTCCGTGGCCGAGGACGCCGGCGTCGTCGCCCGTCCGATGACCGCCCGCCCCCCGCAACTCGACGACTGATTGATTCGCTCGGTCGGGGGACTCAGCGCGGCGCGGCTCAGTCGACCGACTGGGCGCCGAGACCGCTGCGGAGCAGATCGAGGGCCTGCATCTCCGGATCGTGGCGAGCTGCGGCGACGTCACCATCGGCGTCACCCGGATCGTCGTAGTCGTCCGGATCCGCCGGCTCGTCCGGGTCGAGCACGATTTCGATCGCGGGCTTTGCCTGTGCGGTGCCCCGACGCCCCCGCTCGGTTCGACTCGACGACGGCTCTGAGGCCGCGTTCTGCCCGCGCGTAGGCGCTGAGACCGGGGTCTTCACCGCGGCCGGGCCCGTCGGGATGGCAGCAACGGTGGGCCAGCCAGCCGACTCTGGGTCAGCCGACGGGTCGCGTAATTCAGTCGCTGGCACCGACCGAGCCAGTTTCGGCGTGATCGCTGTCCGGTCCGATGCCGACGGCGAGGTCGACGATGTCGCCGGCGCGGCTGGTTCCGGTGGCGCGGTCGCTTCGGGCGGTGTCTGCGCCGCCCCCGGCGCGGCCGGCGATGGGGGAGGTGTTTGGGCTGCCACCGGCAGGGCGGGGGTGGCGGTGGCCTCGGTGCCGACGTCGACCTGCATCGTCCACGGTCCGGGCAGCAGATCACCGAGCGCGGCGGTCACCACGTCGGAGTTGCGCGACTCACCCAGCATCTTGACCAGGGGCGCGGTGGCCATCACCAGGCGCAGGTTGTTGCCCTCGATCCCAGCCACTTGCGCACTGTCCAACAGGGCACGCGTGCGCCGGCTGCTCGCCCGGACGGCGTCGAGAACCTCGGGCCACAGCGCCCGTACCTGCGTCACGTCGATAGTGCCCGCGACGTCAGGCGCAACCGGGGCCGTAACCGCAGTCGCCGCAGCAACCGGCGCGGTGTCGCGTGTTGATTTAGCGGTCGATTCGGGGGTAGACGCGGGGGGCGCGGTCGGTGGGGCGGCAGACGGGCGATCCGCAGCGATCGGCACCGCCGCGGCGTTCGCCAGCGGTGGGGCGTTAGCCGTGAGGCGTTGCATCCGCTCGATGCGGTCCAGGCGTTGCAGCAGGGCGGCGGAATCGCTGCTCGCGTCGGGCAGCAGCATGCGAGCGCAGACCAGCTCGAGCAGCAGCCGCGGCGCGGTGGTCCCCCGCATCTCGATCAACGCCGTGTGCACCGTCTCGGCGTAACGCGCGGCTGCGGTGGTCCCGATGCGGGCGGCCTGGTCGCGCATGCGCTCGAGCGCGTCCACCGGGGCGTCGAGCAACCCCTTCTCCGCGGCGTCGGGCACGGCGTCGAGGATGAGCAGGTCACGCAGGCGGTCGAGCAGGTCGGTGGCGAATCGGCGCGGTTCGTGACCGGCCTCGATCACCTTGTCGACGGTGGCGTACACCGATGCACCGTCGCTCACCGCGAGCGCGTCGATCATGTCGTCGATCAGGGCGGCGTCGGTGACCCCGAGCAGCGCCACCGCGCGCTGGTAGGTGACCCCGGCCTCGTCCGCCCCGGCGAACAACTGGTCGAGCAACGACAGGGCGTCCCGCACGCTGCCGGCACCCGCGCGCACGACCAGCGGGTACACCGCGGGCTCGACCGAGACCCCCTCGGCCGCGGCGATGTTCTCCAGGTGCGCGCGCAGGACCGACGGCGCGACCAGACGGAACGGGTAGTGGTGGGTGCGAGAGCGGATCGTCTGCAGCACTTTTTCCGGCTCGGTGGTGGCGAAGATGAAGACGAGGTGGTCCGGGGGCTCCTCGACCACCTTCAGCAGGGCGTTGAACGCGTGCGAGGTCACCATGTGGGCCTCGTCGATGATGTAGACCTTGTAGCGGTCGCGGGCCGGGGAGTAGTACGCCCGCTCGCGCAGGTCCCGGGCGTCGTCCACGCCGTTGTGGCTGGCCGCGTCGATCTCGATGACGTCGATGGAGCCCGGCCCGTTGGGGGCCAGTTCGCGGCAGGAGTTGCAGACTCCGCACGGCGTCGGCGTCGGGCCCTGCGCGCAGTTCAGCGAGCGGGCCAGGATGCGCGCGCTGGAGGTCTTGCCACACCCGCGCGGGCCCGAGAACAGGTAGGCGTGGTTGACGCGACCGGCGCTCAGCGCGATGGACAGCGGCTCGGTGACGTGCTCCTGGCCGATGACCTCGGCGAACGTGGCGGAGCGGTAGCGCCGGTAGAGGGCCAGGTTCCCCCGCGGCCCAGTGGCATGCGGTCCATTGGCGTGCGCAGACGGTTGGGCCACGTCCTGCACAGTAGCGAGCGGCACCGACTGCTGGCACAACCACGGCAAACAAAGGACGGCCGGGCTGATTGCCAGCCCGGCCGTCCTCGTGTTCAGTGCAACGCTTACTGCAAGGTGCTCAGCGTTAGCTGGCCGGGATGCTGGTCAGCCACTTCGAGTTCGGCGAACCGATACCCGTCACCGGGTCCCAGCCCTTGACCGTCGGCAGGCTGGAGTCCTGGCCGAAGGTGCGCACGAAGTAGGACACGCCATCGGTTGGGTCGATGCTGTTTACATTGTTCACGCGAACCACGCCGGGACCCATGCCCACAGCCGACTTGGGTGAGACGTCGGTGAACGTCCCCGCCTTGTACTGGCCATAGATAGTTGGGTTCAGGAAACCGAGCCGGCCCGAGTTCTGGACCAACAGCGCGGTCATGCCGGCGAACAACGGCGAGGCCAGGCTGGTACCACCGATGCGGTACTCGCTGTAGTGGTGGCTGCCGTTCGGGAAGGTCTGCGTCTCTCCGATCAGCATGCCCGTGTTCGGGTCAGCTGTCATGGCCACATCCGGAACCGCCCGGCCAGCCGGAGCGTAGGCAGGAACGACGCCGTTCTGGTAGCTCGGACGGTTGAACAGCGTCGAATACCCGCCGCCTGCGCCGTACAGGTAGCCACCTGCGGTCCATGACTTGCCGTCGGCGGCCAGAGCGTAGGTCTCAGTGCCCCAGCCGTTCTCGCCGGCCAGCGCGCCGCTTCCGTCAATCGCCGTCGAGGTGCCACCGACTGCCGTGACGTACGGGTCCGAAGCGCTGCTGTCGGTCTGCTTGATCGCGGTGTTCGCCAGCTCATCGCCGTTGTCACCCGAGGAGAACAGGAAGCTGATCCCCTGCAGCGCGCCCTGCAGGAACACGACCTCGTTGGCCGCGATCAGTGCGCTGCTCTCGGCCTCGTCCGGCTCACCGTAGGAGTTGGTGACCAGGCTGGCCTTGTTCTCGTTCACGACCTTGGTGATCGCGGTCAGCAAGTCATCGTCCATGCAGCTCTTGGCCGCGTAGAAGCGAATGTTGGCCGCCGGAGCCATGGCGTGTACAGCTTCGACGTCGAGGGTCTCCTCGCCGAACCAGCCGGACGGGCCGCAATCAGCGAAGTGACTGTAGGACGCCGGTGTGTTCTGGGTCAGCTGGCCCGGGAGATAGGCCCCGTCACCGTGGTTCACGGCGTAGGTGTTCGCGTCCTTGGCGATCGTCGGCGCGGCGTACGCGTCAACGACGGCTACGGTCACACCCGACCCGTCCAGGGTGGTGGCACCTTCATAGGCCGCGCGGAACTGCGGGCCGGTGTAGCCGCAGGGCGCGTACGAGAGCGTCTTGCCCTGGAACTTGGGGAGCTTGGTCTTGTAGTCGGCCGCAAGAGTGGCCTTGAGCTGGCCGTAGTAGAGCGAGCAGGGCCGACCGTTGAGAAACGCCGGTGGCGGCGGAGCCGGGGTGGACTTGGCCGGCTTGACGATGGCGGGCGTGGTGTCGACGCCGCTGATGGCCAGTACCGCGCCGGCGATCGTCGACGGCACGGTCAGGGTGCTCGAGTTGGCCTGGACGGTCTTTCCATCGTGGGAATAACGGTTGATCGTCGTGCCGAACGCAGCCTGGGCGTGTGCGACGGTACCGCTGACGGTCAGGTACTGGTTGTTTGCGGCAACGCCGCTGACGGAGAGCTTGTTGGCCTTCAGGAACTTGGTGACCGCGGCCACGGCGGCCGAAGTCGGGTCGTAGGTCTTGTGGTACTGCGCCGTGCTGATGAAGTGGCGGTAGCTCGCACTACCCGGCTTCGACACCGCGTTCACCCGGGTCTGCAGGGCGGCCAAGCCGCCGTTCGGCGCTAGGTACACCTTGAAGTTCGTCTTCCCGGTCGAGGACGCCCGACCCAGGGTCTTCGCGTGGCCCAGCCACGCCGGCTTGGTCTTGGCCACCCCGACGCGCGACGGCGCCGACTGAGCGAACGCCGGGGCGCTCATCCCACTGATGACCAGTGCGGACCCGGCGGCCAGCGCCGTTCCTACTCGCCTTACCTGCATAAATGCTCCCCGATATGTTTTCACCCTGCTGGTGCTGGGCGTTATATAGGAAAACATATCCCTAGGCCGGGTTTGTGACCAGACGGGGAGACTTTCTCAGCAAATGCACGCGTCGCGGTCCGCGTTCGACCGGGCCCAGCGACGCTCGGCGGGTCGGGTGGTTGATCGTAACGACTGGTGAGCGACCCCTCGTGCACCTGCCAGAGCCCGCTTATCCTTGCTGCCTTCCGGCCCTGGGGAGGTTCGCGAGATGAGCACCGCACGAGGGATCGTGATCAGTCTAATCCCGCCCCGGCAACCGGTCGGGTCGCACCTCGGTTAACCGGTTCACATCGACCACGGCGGCAGATCTATATTCATGGCGTGACCGAGCGATCAATGACGTGACCGAGCGGTTCATGGCGTGACCGAGCGGCGGCGGCGCCCGACGCTGCGGGACATTGCCGACGAGACCGGCCTGTCCACGGCCGCAGTGTCCTACGCGTTGCGGGGTTTGCAGGTCACCCCGCACACCCAGCGCCGGGTTCGTGAGGTGGCCGACCGGCTCGGCTACCACGTCGACCCGATCGCCCGCGCGCTCGCCTCCGGGCGTACGGGGTACGTCGGCGTGCTCTGCGGGTCTCTCGACGACCTGTGGCAGCAGCGGCTGTCGGCCGCGCTCGGGCGGGGCCTGCTCGCCGCCGATCGGCGCGCGCTCACCGTTGACGCCTCGAACGACCCCGTGCGCGAAGCGACCCTGGCCCAGGGCCTGGTGGACCAGCGCGTTGACGCCCTGATCGTCCTGCCGGTGGACCCGCGCGCGACGCAGTGGCCCGGCATCGCCGAGCACACGCTGCTCATCTCGGTCGGGGAGTCCCTGCCCGGGGTGGCCACCGCGGCGGAGGTGGTGTTCGACAACGACGCCGGCGTCACGGACGCCCTGCAACGCCTGGCCGACCTGGGGCATCGACGCATCGCCCTGCTGACCCCGGGCCGGGCCAGCACGCCGGACCGCCCGGCCGAGGTCGTCGCGCACCGGCTGGCCAACCGTTTGGGGTTGTCGGTGACCCTGCACGCCTGCGGGCACGACCTGGACGGGGCCAGCGCGGTGGCGCGGGCCGTGCTGTCCAAGCCCAATGCCCCGACCGCCGTTTTCTGCCTGGCCGACTCCATGGCCTACGGCGTGTACGACGCGGCGATCACCCTCGGCCTGACGGTGCCCGCAGACGTCAGCGTGCTCGGCTACGACGATCACCCGTTGTCGCGTCTGCTGAGCCCGCCGCTGTCGACCTACCGCTGGCCGTTGGAGGAACTTGTCCAGGCCGTCGTCGAGCGGACGGTGAGCGCGATCGACGAAGACAAGCGCAGCCGTCGCCGCGTCCTGCGCCCGGAGCCCCGGATGCGTGGTTCGCTGGGCGCACCCGACGTCACCCTCGCCACAGCGGTACCAGGCTGAGTGTGGTTCGTGCTTCAGTGAACCGGACGTCTCGAGCAGGGGAGCAACGGTGGCGCTGCGGATCACGCTGACGCTGGTGATCACGATCATCGCGTTGGCGATCGTGGCCCGACGGGTGTATTGGCTGAGCCGACTGGTGCGCAGCGGGCGGCCGGCGCCCGGTCGTACCGAGCAGCTCAGGCCGAGGTTGCGGGCGGAGCTGGTCGAGGTCTTCGGGCAGCGGACCTTGCTGAAGTGGTCGGTTCCCGGCGTGGCCCACTTCCTGACCTTCTGGGGTTTCGTCGTCCTGGGCCTGACGATCATCGAGGCCTACGGCGCGTTGTTGATCACCCAGGACTTCCACATCCCGCTGGTCGGGCGGTGGGCGGTGCTCGGGTTCGCCGAGGACTTCTTCGCCGTGGCCGTACTGGTCGGGCTGGTCACGTTCGCGGTGCTGCGGCTGCGGCACGCGCCCGATCGCGAGCAGCGGGCCAGCCGCTTCTACGGGTCCCACACCCGCGCCGCCTGGGTCATCCTGGGCATGATCACGCTGGTCATCGTCACGTTGCTGCTACTGCGCGGGGCGCAGTGGAACACCGGGCACTTCCCGTTCGGTAAGTCGAAGTGGACGTTCGCGTCCTACCTGGTGGCCAAGGCCCTCGGGACCGGCGCCTACAACCAGGGGCTGGAGACGTTCTTCCTGCTGGCCCAGGTCGTCGTGGTGCTCGTCTTCGCGATCATCGTCGTCTACTCCAAGCACCTGCACATCGCGCTGGCCCCGGTGAACGTCGCGACCAAGCGGCTACCTGACGCGCTCGGCCCCCTGTTGCCGGTGGCCGGACCGGACGGCGCGCCGGTGGATTTCGAGGACGTGGAGAATCTCGACGACGACTTCGCGTTCGGCAAGGGCAAGATCGAGGACTTCACCTGGAAGGGCCTGCTCGACCTGGCCACCTGCACCGAGTGCGGGCGGTGCCAGGACCAGTGCCCGGCGTGGAACACCGGCAAGCCGTTGTCGCCCAAGTTGGTGATCATGGACCTGCGCGATCACCTGTTCGCCAAGGCGCCCTACATCTTGTCCGGCGACGAGACCGCGCGAGCCACGCTGGTCGCGACCGGCGTCGACGAGGGTGGCGCGGGGGACGCCGGCACGGACGCCGCCGGCGCCCATCACCACGGCGTGCCCGAGTCCGGCTTCGGACGGATCACCGGCGCCAACCCGGCCCAGTACGAACGACCGCTGGTCGGCACGCTGGAAGAGGGCGGCGTCATCGACCCGGACGTGCTCTGGTCGTGCACCACGTGCGGGGCCTGCGTGGAGCAGTGCCCGGTCGACATCGAGCACGTCGACCACATCGTCGACATGCGCCGCTACCAGGTGCTGGTCGAGTCCTCTTTCCCGTCCGAGGCCGGGACGATGCTGCGCAACCTGGAGAACCGCGGCAACCCGTGGGGCCTGCCCGAGCGCCAGCGCGAGGACTGGCTGGCCGACGTCTCCTTCGACGTGCGCCAGGTGTCGGCCGGCGAGCCGATCCCCGACGACGTCGAGTACCTGTACTGGGTCGGTTGCGCGGGTGCCCTGGAGGACCGGGCCCGCAAGGTCACCGTCGCCTTCGCCGAGCTGCTGCACACCGCGGGCGTCGGGTTTGCCGTCCTCGGCGCCGAAGAGGCCTGCACCGGCGACCCGGCGCGGCGCCTGGGCAACGAGTTCCTGTTCCAGATGATGGGCGCCCAGAACGTCGAGACGCTGAACTCGCTCAAGCCGGAACAGCGGCCATTGAAGATCGTCGCCACCTGCCCGCACTGCTTCAACACGTTGGGTCGGGAGTACCCACAGCTCGGCGGGGACTACGAGGTCATCCACCACACCCAGCTACTGGCCCAGCTCGTCGCCGAAGGCCACCTGACCCCGGTCGAGCCGGTGGACAAGAAGGTCACCTACCACGACCCGTGCTACCTGGGCCGGCACAACAAGGTCTACACACCCCCGCGCGACGTCCTCGCCTCGATCCCGGCCCTGCGCTCGGAAGAGATGCACCGGTGCAAGGAACGCGGGTTCTGCTGCGGCGCCGGCGGGGCCCGGTTCTGGATGGAGGAGAAGATCGGCAAGCGGATCAACGTGGAACGCACCGACGAGGCCCTGGGCCTGGACCCGGACCTGATCTCCACCGCCTGCCCGTTCTGCATGGTCATGCTGTCCGACGCCGTCAACGCCAAGAAGGCCGACGGCAGCGCCCGCGACGACGTCACCGTCCTCGACGTGGCCCAGATCCTGCAGCAGTCGCTGAACGCGGGCTGATCGGCGTGTGCCGCCTGTTCGGACTACGCGCGGCCGACGCCGTGCGGGCCACCTTCTGGCTGCTGGACGCGCCGGACAGCCTGGTGCTCCAGAGCCGCCGCGAACCGGATGGCGCCGGCATCGGCTCCTTCGATCACGACGGGCGGCCGGTCGTTGACAAAGCCCCGATCGCCGCCTGGCAGGACGCGGACTTCGCCACCGAGGCGCGCACGCTGACCAGCCCCACCTTCGTGGCCCACGTCCGCTACGCCAGCACGGGCGGCCATACCGTGGCCAACACTCACCCGTTCGTCCAGGACGGCCGGATCTTCGCCCACAACGGCGCGTTCACCGGCCTGGCTGAGCTGGACGCACGGCTGCGCGAACTGGGCGTGGCCGACCTCGTCCAGGGACAGACCGACAGCGAGCGCATGTTCGCGTTGATCACCGGCGAGACCCGGCAACGCGACGGAGACGTCGACGCCGCTCTGGTCGCGGCGGTGGGCTGGATCATCGACCGGCTGCCGGTGCTCGCGCTCAACCTGATCGTGGCGACGACCGACCAATTGTGGGCGTTGCGCTATCCGGAAACGCACGAGCTCTACGTGCTCGACCGCCCGGGCGCCGGTCGCGGGTTGACGGCGGTGAGCCCGCGCATCCAGGCGCGATCGGACGATCTTGGTAGCCACGATTGCGTGGTCGTGGCCAGCGAGGCCATGGACGGCGAGGACGGCTGGCGCCTGCTGGCCCCTGGCGAACTGCTGCGGATCGACGCCGACGTGTCCACGCACAGCAGCTTCCCCTTCCCGCCCGCGCCGCGACACGAGCTCACGGTGGCCGAGCTCGGCGTACAGGCTGGGGCCTCCCAGCGCTGGCTGCTGGACGATGCGCTGCCATAGTGGCCCCTATGGCGCTTCGTGGTGACAACGTTCCGGACCGCACGTCCGCCGCCCACCGGGGCGGGAACCCGTTCCTGGCTCTCGCCGGTCCGGCAACGGAGCAGGAAGCCGTCGCCCCGTTGCAGCGGCTGGCCGAGCACGCCGTGGCCGCTGACGTCGCCTACCAGCTGGTGCACGACGAGCTGCTGCTCGACGGCAGCGCCCGGCTGAACCTGGCCACGTTCGTCACCACCTGGATGGAACCGCAGGCCGACCGGTTGATGGCCGAGTCCGTGGACAAGAACATGATCGACAAGGACGAGTACCCGCAGACCGCCGCGATCGAGAACCGCTGCGTCGCCATCCTGTCCGACCTGTGGCACGCCCCCGGTGACGGCGTGGCCACCGGTTGTTCCACCACCGGCTCCAGCGAGGCGTGCATGCTCGCCGGGATGGCGCTCAAGCGTCGCTGGGCCACCCGGACCGGCCACGATCCGGCGCGCAAGCCCAACCTGGTCATGGGCGCGAACGTGCAGGTCTGCTGGGAGAAATTCTGCCGATACTGGGACGTCGAGCCGCGGCTGGTGCCCATCGAGGGAGACCGGCTGCACCTGGGGCCGGAGCAGGCGGTGGCCCACTGCGACGAGAACACGATCGGCGTCGTCGCGATCCTGGGTTCGACGTTCGACGGCAGCTACGAACCAGTGGCCGACATTGCTGCCGCGCTGGACGAGTTGGCCGCCGGCGGCGGACCGGACGTGCCCATCCACGTCGACGGCGCGTCCGGCGCGATGATCGCCCCGTTCCTCGACCCGGACCTGGTCTGGGACTTCCGATTGCCGCGGGTGGCGTCGATCAACACCTCGGGCCACAAATACGGCCTGGTCTACCCCGGCGTCGGCTGGGCCATCTGGCGCGACGCGGACGCCCTGCCGCAGGAACTCGTCTTCGACGTCAACTACCTCGGCGGCAACATGCCGACCTTCGCCCTGAACTTCTCCCGCCCCGGGGCCGAGGTGATCGCGCAGTACTACACGTTCTTCCGACTCGGACGGGAGGGATACGTCGCCGTCCAGCAGGCCTGTCGTGACGTGGCCACGTCCCTGGCCGACGACATCGCCGGGCTCGGGCCGTACCGGCTGATCACCCGGGGCGACCAGCTTCCCGTCTTCGCGTTCACCACCACGGACGAGATCACCGACTGGGACGTGTTCGCCGTCTCCCGCGGCCTGCGCGAGCACGGCTGGCAGGTGCCCGCCTACACCCTGCCGCCGGACCGCACCGACCTCGCGGTGCTGCGGATCGTCTGCCGCAACGGGTTCTCCCGGGACCTGGCCGACCTCTTCCTGCGCGATCTGAAGCAGGTCACCCACGCCCTGCGCCACGATGTCGCCGCGGCCGGATCGAGCGGGCCCACGTCCTTCCACCATTGAGCCCGCGCCGCACCGTTGCGTTGCTGGTCCAACCGCCACAAACCGGGCCGCGATGTGGTCTAGGTCACGATTCGGCAACATGTGTCACCAAACCGCGTCACGTATTCCGCGGTGGCGCGTTATTACCAACGTGAACACATTGCGCGACCTGCTGCGGCGCGCACGTTCCGGGCATATCAGTGCTCGGCAACGTGCGGTCTCGACCTCGCTCAGCGAGGAGTACGAGGTGCTGGCCAGCAGTGCGATCGTTCGCGATCTCCGGGCAGCCGGGGCCAGCGGACGAAGCGTGAGTTCCTGAAGCAGCGGGAGCGGCCGGCCTGGGGGGGACGGTCGCTCCTGCTTCTTCGTTTGTCTACGTTCGCCAGAATTGCCCGGCCGCCTCGAGATCGTTGCCCAATTGTGATGCAGGTTTCGTATCAAAATCGGCCCTCGCCGCGTCCTTCTTATGTGCGCACCCTGACTCGAGTCATCCCACGTCGATCCCGCCGCAGCCAGTCCGCGACGGACCGACGGCCGGACATCACCTGGGTCAACGACGAGGAATTCGAAGTCCTCGAGACCGGCATCTTCGTGGACGACACCCTCGAGTCAAGCTGGTCCCGCCGCCCCGTCAACTGCTGACTCACCGCGGCACCCAGGTCCGCGGTCCCGGTGCGCGCTCCTGGGTCCTCGGTCCTGGGTCCCCGGTCGAATCATCTCTATCGCCGCTGCACGCAGGCCGCCCGCACTCCGTTCGCGGCAGCGATGACGCAGTTGGGGTCATACGTCGCGGCGAGCGTACCGAGCCTCGCCAGCGTCGGCGCGTCGTACTTTCGAGCCACGACGACCGGGTCGGACGATGGCGCGAAGTTGGCCAGGCTCGTCCCATTCGACCACGGCGCCATGGCCGCGAGGACCTGCTGACTGTGAGCCATGGTGGCCTCGACCACCGGGGGCACGCCCAGGCCGATCAGCAGAAGGTTGACCTCGGCGCCACGGTGCGACACCGCGCTGGACCATCGAGGTGCGGGCGATCGCGCCGCCCATGAGCCGCAGCTCGGCGATGAACTGCGGTGACTCGGATTGGGTGCCGAGCAGGTGCAGCAACGTCTCCAGACCTTCGGCCGGCAGCTCGCGTAGCAACGTTGACTCCTCGTGCACCGGCATCGGGTCATCCGGATCGGCGTGGATCGCGCCGAGCGCCGCATAGGGCATGACGCCGACGTCACCGAGCACGACCGGGGCCAGGTGGCGCACCGACTCGAACGCGCGCCGTCCCTCCTCGTGGTCTCCGACCCACGCGAATCGGACGGCGACGGTGAGCCGCCCGGCCAGCGGCGGGGGCACCGAGGGCAATGGCGGCAGGCGCAGGAACGCCAGCGAGGTCGTCGCCTGCTCGGGCAAGGTCTGGCTCCATTCCCGCCAGGCCCGGGCCACGGTGGCCGCGTCGTCCCCGTCGAAGTGGAGCGCGCCGCCGTAGATATCGGCCAGCGGCAGCAGGTCGAACTCGACCGCGGTGACGATGCCCAGCGCACCCTTGCCGCCGCGCAAGGCCCAGAACAGGGCCGGGTCTCCTGGGCGGTGGCCCGACGCAGCTCGCCGTCACCGGTGACCACGTCGAAAGCGGTGACGTGGTCGGAGCCGAAGCCGAAGGTGCGCGCGATCGGGTCCATGCCCCGCCGGTCAGGTAGCCGACGACGCCCACGTTCGGCGACGAACCGGCCAGCCCGCCCAGGCCCAGCGGTGGGCCCGCATCAAGCACCCGTTGCCACCGCATGCCGGCGCCGACCCGGGCGGTGTCGTCAGCCCGGACGTCGAGCTCGTCGAGTCGGCCCGTCTGCACGAGCAGGGTGCGCGGGTCGACGGGATCGCGCCGTGGCCGGTGGCCTGGACCGAAACCTCGAGACCGTGTTGCGCCCACGAAGCGGACCGGCGTGGCCACGTCGGTGGCGTTGGCCACCTCGACCACGGCAACGGGCTTGGACGCCGCGGCGACATTCCACGGCATGGACAGCGCGTGATAGTCAGGCTCGCCCGGACGCAGGACGCGCCCGTCGACGAGTTCGCCCAACTGGAGAGCGGGCCGTCCCAGGGACGTGCGTCGCAGAGGTGGCCGGGGTGGGTAACGATGGTCATGATGTCGAGCTCCTCGGTCGGTGTTCGCTGATAAACACACGATCGCGAAACCCGCTTGGCGCGCACTTGGCGAATCCTTGAAGCGTCGAACCGACCGATCGCGAGGTACTGGATCAGAACGGTGGCGGCTCGGGATCACTAGCTGTGTCGATCGCCGGCTTGGCTGGTGGGCTCGACTCTGGCGTTCCGGTGGTGGTGGTTGGCCTGGTTGGTGGTCGGGTTTGGTATTTGCGGCCGCGGTGGATGCTCCTATGGAAGTCAAGGGGTAGTGAGTAGTG
>CAXULW010000031.1:0-12679 GCA_964252015.1 uncultured Jatrophihabitantaceae bacterium
AGCTCATCGCCCGGCTGGCGTACCCGGACGAACGTGAGCTGATCGGCACCGCCACCCGCCTGCTCGACGAGACGGCCTGACCGGGCGATGACCGGGTTGTTGACCGGGTTTCGGCTCTGGCGAGCGAGGCTGGTGAGTGCGGCGCTGGTCGGTGTGCTGGCCGGTACGACCGGTGACCTGGGCGCGGCCGGTGCTCTTGGCCGAGCCACATCGGCTCCCTCAATCTCGGCGCATGCAACCGCGGCGAGCACGGTGTCGGCCAACGCGGTGTCGGCCAACGCGGTGTCGGCCAACGCGGTGTCGGCGAGCGTTGCGACCGAACCCACCGTGAGCATCGTCTCGGTCGGGCCGCAATTGCCTGTCCCGATCGGCCCGGCGCAGAAGCTGAAGATCACCGTTCGGATCACCAACCCGACGATCGCCACCGTCGATCACCTCGAGTTGCTGGTGAACCGAGGCGATCCGATCACGTCCGAGGCGGGAGTGGCCGCGGCCATCGCCACCCCACCGCCGGCGGACGACCTCAACCTGGCCGCGGTCAAGGTGCCCGGCGCGCTCACCCCGGAGGGTCAACGTCTGTTCGTGCTGACCCTCGTGGCCGGCTACAACCCCACGACCGGCCTCTGCCTGGCCTGCGCCGGCAACGGCATCTACCCGGTCGAAGTCAGCCTGCGCTCGTCGGCCGGGGCGAGCCTGTCCCGCGCCCACACCCTGGTGCCCGCGTTCGCCACGGCACCAAAACCGGTCCGCGTGAGCTGGGTCTGGCCACTGATCGACCGGCCGCACCGAACCACGTCGGATTCGGTGTTCGAAGACGACGCCCTGGCCGCGTCGGTCGCGGCGGGCGGCCGGCTGGACCGAGCCCTGCGGGTCGCCGAGCTGGTCAAGAACCAGGTGCACCTGACCCTGGTCGTCGACCCCGAGCTGATCGATGCACTCAGCGTCATGACCGACAAGTACACCGTGCGGACGTCGACGACGCAGACCGACGGCACCGGCGGGGCGGCGGCCGCGGCGTGGCTAAAACGGCTGCGCGCCGTCGCCACCTACGACGACGTGTCGCTCACGGGCTACGCCGACCCGGACGTGGACGCGTTGGTGCGGGCCGGTGTCGAATACTCGACCGCGCTGGCACCGCAAGTCTCGAGCCACGTAGCGGCCGTGCTCGGCGCCCATCTGAGCAGCAACCTGGCCTGGCCACCTGGGGAGAACCTGACCAGCGGCGGCCTGGACGCGGTGGTCGCCTCCGGGGCCACATCCGTGCTGCTCAGCGACTCCGCTCTGCCCGGCGCGTCCGGACGATCCTCCACCCCCGACGCGGTTTCCTCGCTGCCGTCGGCTACCGGCACCGACAACGCGTTGGTGCTGAGCTCGGCCCTGCAACCTGCGGTTCTGGCCGCCACGGGGCCCACCGCGACGACCGGTGATGCCCGTCGGATCGCGGCGCTGCTGGCGGTGCGGGCGGTGGCCAAACCGTCCGTGGCGCATTACGCCGTGCTGGCCCCGACCCGCTACGTCAACCCCCAGCCGGCGATAACGGCGGCCACCATGCTCGCCATCGCCGACGCGACGTGGGCCCAGGACATCAGCGTCGGCTCGGCCATCGCCACGGTGACGCCGGTCGATCGCGGCGCACTCGTACCCGCCGGCACCTCGGACGAGGTCCCGGGCAAGCAGATCGCCACCATGATCACGACGCGCAATCAGGTCGCCGCGTTCCGGGACTGCCTGACCAACCAGACCGCTCCGACCCTGCTGGGCGGGTTCGCCGGTGGGTTGGCCCGGGCCACCTCGGCGTGGTGGCGGGTGAAACCTGGGACGGGCCAGAAGTTCACGAACAGTCTGCTGAGCCAGATCGTGGCCCTGGAAAGCAAGGTGTCGATCCAGGCCCCTCCCGGTGCGCACTACACGCTGGCGTCCAGTGACGCCCCACTCGAAGTCACCGTGCGCAACGACCTCAGCGTCCCGGTCCGGGTCACGGTCCGCATTACCGCGTTGGACGGCGTGCAGGGCTTTCGGGCCAAGCAGGTGCCGGTGCAGACCATCGCTGCCGGGGCCCAACAGCAGATCAAGGTCAAGACCCACGTCGACCGGTCCGGGCATTTCCGCATCCGGATCAGCTTGCTCACCCCGCACAACGTGGCCTTGCGCCGGTCCCGGACGATCACGGTGAACAGCACCGCCCTCGGCGCCGTGGCGTTGTGGATCACCGGCATCGCGCTCGGCGTTCTCGTGCTCGCGCTGGCCGTACGGGTCGGGCGGCGGATCGCCCGGCGCGGACAGCCCAAACCCGGTCGACCGGCCTCGGGACCGACGAGCGCCCGCCCCGCCGAGCCGAAGCCAACGTCGGCGCCCGGGATGAGCCAGTGAGTTCCCCTGGTCCACCGCCGCTACAGCCGGTTGTGCCGCTCGATGCTGACGGCGGCTGGGGACCGTTGGCGATCTACACCAATGCCGGCGAGGCCCTGGCCAACTCGACGTCCACCTCGGACGACGCCGTGCTCGGGCGGCCGGGCGAGATCGGCGGTCCCCACCTAGCGGCGAGCGCCGACGAGGCGCACTGGAGCACGACGACCTACAGCGGCCCACGCCGGCGCCGCCCTGCCCGCGAACCGAACCATGCGCCCGCTGACTCCGATGACCCGGGTACGGGCGACCAGGCCACGTCTGACGTAGCCGAAGCTGACGGGGCCGTCTCGGGCTCGGCCGAGGCTGACCCGACTGCCTCCGACCCGGCTGCCTCCGACCCGGCCCCCTCGGATATGACCGCGGCGGACCTCGTCACGTCGGACTCGGCGGCACCCTCGTCCATATCCGCGCCGACGACCGCCGCCGCGTCACCCGCCAACCCCGAAACCGCGGCCGGTGAGGCGACAGCCGGGACTGCTGATCGGGGTCTGCTCAGCTCCAGCCGGACGATGGCGCTGGCCAGTCTGGCCAGCCGGATCACCGGGTTCCTGCGCACCCTGGCCCTGGTCGCCGCGCTGGGCATCGGCGCGACCAAGGTCGCCGACGCCTACAACGTGGCCAACACGCTGCCGAACATGGTCTACACGCTGCTCATCGGCGGCGTGCTGTCGAGCGTGATCATCCCGCTCATCGTCCACGCCCAGGAACACGACTCGGACCGCGGCGAGGCCTACACGCAGCGCTTGCTGAGCTGGGGCACGGTCGGGCTGGCGATCGTGACCACTGTGGCCGTCATCGCGGCGCCGTGGATCTCCGGAATCTTTCCGGCTCCGCGGGCGGAGCGCGATCTGATCACCATCTTCGCCACGCTGCTGCTGCCCGAGATCTTCTTCTACGGTCTGGGCGCGCTCTACACCGCGGTGCTCAACACCCGCGGTGTGTACGGGCCGCCGGCGTGGGCGTCGGTGCTGAACAACGTCGTCACCATCGTGACCGTTGCCGTGTTCGCGTTGCTGCCGGGCCCGGCGCTGTTGACCGAATCGTCCATCACCACCGGCCAGGTCCTGGTGCTGGGGATCGGCACGACGCTGGGCATCGTCGCCCAGGCGCTGTTCCTGATCCCGTACCTCAAGCGCACCGGCTTCCGCTGGAAATGGCGCTTTCGGGCCAGCGCGAGCGAGACCGTGCCGATGAGCGAGGTGCGCACCCTGGCCGGCTGGGTGCTCGGCTACGTCGCGTTCAGCCAGATCGGTGTCTACGTGATCAACCGGGTCGCCATCGCGCACAAGGGCGGCGTCTCGACGTTCACCTACGGCGACCTGCTCTTCCAGATGCCGTACGGCATCATCGCCGTCTCGCTACTCACCGCATTGATGCCGCGGATGAGCCGTTCGGCCGCCCGTGACGACGCTGCCGGCGTGGTCGCCGATCTCTCGCTGGGCGCACGGCTGTCCGCGGTCGGGCTCGTGCCGATCACCGGGTTCCTGATGGTGCTCGGGCCGACGCTGGTCACGGTGATCTTCTCCTACGGTCGCAGTGACGCCAGTGACGGCCGCACCGTGGGCGTGCTCCTGGCTCTAGGGGCGTTCGGGCTGCTGCCCTTCGCGATCGTCATGCTGCAACTGCGGGTGTTCTACGCCATGCGCGACACCCGCACCCCCACGTTGATCAACGCGTTCATGGTCGGGACGAAGGTGCTGGTCGTGCTGGTCTTCGCCGCCCTCCTGCACGGTGACCGGGTGGTGATCTGGCTGGAGTTCGTCACGTCCTCGTCCTACCTGGTGGGGGCGATCGTCGGGCACGTACTGCTGACGCATCGCTTCGGCCGGCTCGGGTTCGGCGAGGTGGCTCGCACGACCGGACGGATCGCCGCGGTGACGGCCGCCGGGTCCCTGGTGGCGCTGGGCGTCGTCCTCGTGGCGGAACCCGTCGTGGGTCGTGGACCGGCCGGGTCGGCCGTGACGCTGGTCGTGGCCACGATCGCCGGGGGCGCCGTCCTGGTCGGCCTGCTGCGGGTGGTACGGGTGGCCGAGGTCGACCAGATGCTGGCCTCGCTGCGCCGCTCCCGCACCTGATCGTCACGGTTGTGGCACCGCGATCTGGATGGTCAAGATCGTTGTGCCCAGACCGGTGCTGTGCCACGCTGCGGCCCATGACGTCGCCCAGTGGGATCGCCGGAGTGTTTGATCGCGCCGCCGACACCTACGACAACGTGGGCGTCGAGTGGTTCCGCCCCATCGCCGCCGGCCTGATCGACGAGCTTGCCCCCCAGCCGGGCGAGCGCGCCCTCGACATCGGGTGCGGCCGGGGCGCCGCGCTGCGCCCGCTGGCCCAGGCCGTCGGCCCGAGCGGACACGCCCTCGGCATCGACCTCGCGCCGGCGATGGTCGCCCGCACCGCCGCCGATCTGAACGAGCTGGCGCAGGTCGAGGTCCGGGTCGCTGACGCCCGCGCGCCCGGGTTGCCACCGTCGTCCTTCGACATCGTGGCGTCCAGTCTGGTGCTGTTCTTCCTGCCCGACCCGGGGGCGGCCCTCGGTGAGTGGGTGGGCCTGCTCGTTCCGGGCGGCCGCCTCGGGGTGGCCACGTTCGGCGCCCAGGACGAGCGTTGGCGGCGGGTGGACGCGGTATTCGAGCCGTACCTGCCCCCGGCCATGCTCGACGCCCGCACGAGCGGCACCCGCGGTCCGTTTGCCTCCGACGCGGGTGTGGAGCAGTTGCTGCGCGACGCCGGCCTGGTCGACGTCCGCACCGCGTCCCGCACCGTCGTCGCGACCTTCCGCGGCGCCGACCAGCTGGACGAGTTCTCGTGGTCGCACGGCCAGCGCGCGATGTGGGAGGCGGTGCCCGAAACGGAACGGCCGAAGGTCCGCCGCCAGATCGCGGATGCGGTGCACGCATTGGCCGACGACACCGGCCGCCTCACCTTCAGCCAGCAGGTGCGCTACACCCTGGGCTCTGCCCCCGCGGTTTTGGTCAGCTGACCCCGCTATAGCGGGCGCATTGACCAAAACCGGTGGCGGTCAGCGGCGTAGGACGGGGACGGTGGGTCGACGGCCCGCCGCGACGTCCGTTGCGGCCGCGCGAGCCCAGCTGACCAGCCCCGCGACGTTCACCGGCGCGGCGTCGACCTCAGCAGTGCCGGCGAACGGCTCGATCACGTCCGCGCCGCGGCGCAGCAGGCTGGCCGCGCCGCGGACGTTGCCGCGGGCCGCGTGGGTCAGGCCGACGGCGAGCTGGGCCAGGCCTCGCCACAGCTCGCGCTGCGGGCCCGGCTCCGTCTTCCAGGCGTCTTCGAACACCTCGTGGGCGTGGAACGGGCGGCCCGCGTCGAGCAGGTGCTGGGCCTGGTCCAATGTCTGCTCGACCGTGCGACGAACCCCCTCCGGCGCCCGTTCCACCCCGTCCGCTCCGTACGGCAACGGCCGCCCCAACCCGTCCCGTGGACGGGCGTTGCGGGCCCGGCCGGTGCTGTCGCGGTCACGCCCCGATACAACTTCGGTCATGTCTCGATTCTGCGCCGGCACGCGCACCGATCGTTGCGCAAGGAGGCGTCGAGCCGGGCCAGCGGCGAGATCCGGCACCGGAATACCGGCGCCTTTAGACTCGTTCCACCGGCCGAACCGAGCCAGCAAGAACGCGAGGACGTGGAAGTGAACCAGAACCACCACCGCAAGGTGATCATCGTCGGGTCCGGGCCGTCGGGGTATACCGCCGCGCTCTACAGCGCGCGCGCCGACCTTGAACCCCTCGTGTTCGAGGGCAGCCAGTACGGCGGTGCGCTGATGAACACCACCGACGTGGAGAACTTCCCGGGCTTCCCCGACGGGATCATGGGCCCGGACCTGATGGGTCAGATCCGCACCCAGGCCGAGCGCTTCGGCGCCGAGCTGGTCTCCGACGACGTGACCGGCCTGGAACTGGGCGGTGACATCAAGATCGTGCGTACCCATGACGGTGAGTACACCGCCGACACGGTCATCCTGGCCATGGGATCGGCGTACAAGAAGATCGGCGTGCCCGGCGAGGAGGAGCTCTCCGGCCACGGCGTCTCGTGGTGTGCCACCTGTGACGGGTTCTTCTTCCGCGACAAGGACATCGCCGTCGTCGGCGGCGGCGACACGGCGATGGAAGAGGCGACGTTCCTGACCCGGTTCGCCCGCTCGGTCACGATCATCCATCGCCGCGACGTGCTGCGGGCCAGCAAGATCATGATCGACCGCGCCGTGGGCAACGAGAAGATCACCTTCCGGTGGAACACCGAGGTGGCTGAGGTACATGGTGACGGTGCGATCACCCACCTGGCCCTGCGGGACACGCTCACCGGCGAGGTGACCCACCAGGACTTCGGCGGGCTGTTCATCGCCATCGGTCACGACCCCCGCAGCGACCTGGTCAAGGGCCAGATCGAACTCGATGACGAGGGCTACATCGTGGTGCAGCCCGGTTCGACCGAGACATCGGTCGCCGGCGTCTTCGCCGCCGGTGACGTCGTCGACCACGTCTACCGCCAGGCCATCACTGCGGCCGGCACCGGCTGCCAGGCCGCGCTGGACACCGAGCGCTATCTCGCCGCCCGGGGCGCCTGACGACTGCGCCTCCCGCGCAGGGTTCCGCTTCGCTTCACCGGTCCACTGACACGCGCTTCCGTGTCGCCGCGGTCGAGCTGCGTCTGCGCGCCCTCCGGCCCGTACCGGGTCACCCACCCAAGACCAGTACGGGCTCACCCTCCGGCGCCCGTTTCGCTCCTCCGTCACGCCGGACCAAGCCCCTTTGCTGCTTGAGGTGAGTGCTCTTCTCCGGAAGCGGTCTCAACGCGGGCGTGCTTTCGGGGCGGGAATTGTCGGGGGGACCGCGTAGTTTCAGATGTATCAACCGCAAGACCAACCAGACTTACACACAGCTAGGAGTTCTCCTCATGGGAGCCAACACGGTCAAGGTCACTGACGCCAGCTTTGCCACTGACGTCCTGCAGGCTGACAAGCCGGTCATCGTCGACTTCTGGGCCGAATGGTGTGGCCCGTGCCGTCAGGTCGCTCCGGTTCTCGAGGAGATCGCCGCCGAGCACAGCGACAAGGTCACGATCGCCAAGGTCAACATCGACGAGAACCCCGAGATCGCGCGCCAGTACCGCATCATGTCGATCCCAACCATGAACGTGTACTCGGGCGGGGAGGTCGTCAAGACCATCGTCGGCGCCAAGCCGAAGGCTGCGCTCCTGCGCGATCTGGCCGACTTTCTCTAAGTCGACGGCGCGAAGGCGGGTCGACCTGTTCGGCGGTCGCCACCGCTGAACCAAACGCGATCAGTAACGTCGAATGCGGCGTTCCACCTCAGGTGGAACGCCGCATTCGTCGTCTTCCGCACTATCCCGACCACCACGATCGATTTAGTGCGGCTACCTCAGTAACTGAACCGTTACCGGCACGCGGCGCCTCTGGCGCGATCCGGTTTCGGAGTCGGGCACAATGGACGACCGGGGCGCCCGCACCACACGCCGCCAGGTCGGGCTCACCGGGCCAAGCACGCCGGGCGCCGCCGACTGAAGTAGTCCGCGCAAGTCCAGTGCGTTGCCTGCCGCGTTGTCAGCCCAGTGGATCGTCTGGTGCCCGTCGTCCGTCGTCCTGAGTGAGGATCCCTACCACCATGCCGCTGCTTCGTCCCGGTTCGCGCGGCAGTGGCGTCGCCGAGGTCCGCGCGATCCTGGCCGGGCTGGGCCTGCTCAACAACACCGACGAGGCAACGAACGACGTCTTCGACGAGGCGACCGAGCGAGCGGTGCGGGCTTTCCAACAGAACCGGGGCCTGTCCGCCGACGGCATCGTCGGCAACGACACCTATCGCGCCCTGACTGCGGCCCGATGGCGCCTGGGCGACCGCGTCCTCATCCACCACGCCACCAACCTCATGCGCGGCGACGATGTCGAAGCCCTGCAACTGCGCTTGCTGGAACTGGGGTACGACCTGGGCCGCGCCGATGGCATCTTCGGCCGACGCACCGAGCAAGCCCTGCGCCGGTTCCAGACCGACATGGGGCTCGTGCCCGACGCCGTCTGCGCCGGGCTGACGGTGCGGGCGTTGGGCCAGTTGGGGCGGCGCGTCATCGGTGGCCGGCCGCAGTATCTACGTGACCTGATGGCGGTCCAGGACGCCGGGCCCAACCTGCTCGGCAAGCGCGTCGTCATCGATCCGAGCCACGGGGGCAAGGACACCGGCATCGTCGTCGACGGCGTCTCCGAGGCCGACCTGGTCTGGGACCTGGCCGCCCGCCTGGAAGGTCGACTGACGGCGGTCGGCATCAATTGTTGGCCCACCCGCGGACCGCACAACAGCTCCACCGACGAACAGCGGGCCCAGTTCGCAAACAACCAGCGCGCCGACCTGGTGCTGTCGCTGCACCTGGACTCCGCCGACTCACCCCGGCACAACGGCGTGGCCACCTACTACTACGGCGGCACCGAGGCCAGCTCGACCATCGGTGAACGCCTGGCCGACCTGGTCCAGCGCGAGATCGTCGCCCGCACCTCGATGCTCGACGGCCGCATCCACGCCAAGACGTGGGAGCTGCTCCGGCTGACGCGGATGCCTGCGGTCTGGATCGAGGTCGGCTACCTGACCTCACCGCTGGACCGCGACAAGATCCTCGACCCGCTGTTTCGTGACGTAGTTGCCGAGGCCATCCTGGTCGCCATCCAACGGCTCTACCTACCCGAGAACGACGATCCGCCCACCGGCGTGATGCGGATGCCCGCCGTCGCCCACAACTGACTTCCACCACGCGCGGACGGGCCCCGCCGGCGTCAGGAGCCGCTCGGTGAGTCCAGGATCGACGTGACGACCAGGTTGTCCAGGTAGTGATGCGTGGCGGAGTTGAACGAGCCGGTGCAGGTGATCAGGCGCAGCGTCGCGACCGGTGTGGGGCCGTACACGACCGCGGCCGGGAAGTTCTTCTTCGGATACTGCTTGACGTCGACGACGGTGAAGTGAAACTTCTGGTTGGTTTTCGTCGTCACCACGATGCTCGCGCCGATCTTGATCTGGCCCAGGTCGAGGAAGATGCCGGGGCCATTGCGGGAGTCGATGTGCCCGGCGATCACGGCCGGTCCGACCGCTCCGGGGCGGGTACCACCGGCGTACCAACCGGCTACCCCGAACTCGGTGGGCGGCTTCATCGTCCCGTCCGGCAGTAGTCCCAGCGATTCGAGTGAGCTGGCGATCTTCAGGCTCGGCACCTCGACCTTGACCGGAACCGATGGGGCTGCGGGCGCCTTAGGCGGGTCCACGGGAACCTGAAGTTTCGTGCCCGGCGACGGGATGAACTGGGCCCGCGCACCGGTGTCCACGGACGCCGGCGAAGTCGTCGATGCCGATGCACTGGATGAGGAAGTCGCCGCGCCGGCGTTCTTGGTCTGGTGGCGGGTGGTGAACGCCACCAAACCGGCGAGGACGACCATGGCGACCACGCCCGATACGATAACCGTCAGAAACGGCCGACTCGGGCCGGTCCGCGGTGCCCCGCCTACGGTGCCGTCGCCGAGTCCGCCCGGCCGGGGTTCGGCTGCGGTGGTTGGCGCACCGAGCCCGGAAGGGTTACGGGCCTGGCCCGGCCTGGACGAGCGTGCGTGCTTACCGCTCGGCATGGGCGCCTACGCGCCGCGTGGGCCGGCGAAACGCCACACCGGCTGCGGCGACGAGCAGCAGCGCGGTGCCGACCAATCCAAACCCGTCCGACGAGCTGGTGCCCAGGGCGTCACCGTTGATCAGCCCGGCCAGACCGCCACCACCCGCGGAGACCGCGCCCTTCGGGGTCGTCGCAGTGCCAGCAGCGTCGAGCAGGGTGCGCACGGTGATGCCCGTGGACTTGCTGTCGAGCAGCAGCACCGACGTGACGCCGCCGGAGGTGATGTCCACAGAACCAGTGGCGGTCAGTGGCGGGGTCGTGCCATCGGACTGCACCTGCAACTTCCACTTGCCGGCCTTGACGTCGGCGTAGCCGGTCGTGGTGGCAAACCGCGCCCGGCTGGCGATGACCGGACCGGACTCGGCCCGCACCGTCACGATCGGCGCCCGGCTGGAGGCCTGGATGACCCGGACGCGCCCGGTGCCCTTGGGTGGGGTGGACAGATTGTCGGAGATCACGACGCCCCGCACCGATGTCCCCGCACCGACGCCGGCCACCGTGTAGGCCCCGCCGGACTTGGCGTTGAGCGTCCACGACAGCATCGGCTTGGTCGACTTGGCCGCACCGTGCGGGCGCATCGCAATCGTGTAGAGCCCGGCGGCGAGGCGCCGGTACGGGCTGACCCCGCCGTAACGCACGCCGCTAAGCCATTGGGCGGACGCGCCACCGGAAAACGCGCTCAGGTATACGTCAACGCCGGGAGTGGTGGGCGAAAAGTGCGCTGCCCGTACCTCGGCGTAGCCGGCTGTGCGCGCCTGGGCGGGCACACTCAGCGCAATCGTGCCGGCCAGCCCAACCGCGGCCGCCGCCGCCACCGTCGTTGACTTGCGAATCACACCCGTCATGCCATCTCCCCGTTTGTGTGCACCGAATCAGCCGCCGGCGATCGAAATGATCGCCGGAATCCATTGCAACTGAACCGCGTCGTGATCGATCTCGCGAACGGCGATCGGCTTATAGCTCAACGCGGACGCGCTCAGTGTCTGCTGCACCATGTTCATATCGCCGGTCGAAACAACGATGGTCCGACACGGACGGCCTGCCCGAGTTTCGGCGGAGTCGCAGGTGATGTCAATGACGTACACCCGGGTGGTCCGGGCCAATTGCACCAGGAATGATGCCGCCCTGATGTCGAGCTGGCCGGCTATAACGGTTTTCCTGGCCGCCGCGCTGAAGCTGATCGACGAGTTCTTCACCAACTCGGTTCCGGCTTGCTTGCGTGTTGTCTGATCGGCTTTCATGAGCCCGGCCAAGCCGGTGCCGAGTTCTGGATGCACCTCGGACACGGCAACCTCGCTCGACCCTTTGCCGAACAGGGCCAGCGCCACCGCCGCGTGGGCCAGACGGACGCGCAAGGCCGATGGTTTCGGCTCGGCGGGACCACGGATCAGGTAGGCCACCGTGCGCCAGTCCGTGGTCTTCGAGGTATCCAGGGTGACGTTGGTGAAGCCGTTCGCGCGCAGCGTCTGTGCCGACTTGGCGTCGGCGACGATGACCGCCATCGAGGAGAGATTGGCCTTGGCCCACCGGCCGAGTTGGGTCTGCGGCGGCAGGCTCGGGTCACCTCCGTCCGAGCTGGGCGGCGTCGAGGTGGACGGTGCCGAGGTCGACGGTGCCGAGGTCGACGGTGCCGACGTTGACGTGCTCGGGCCGGGCGACGGCGCGCTGGAGACAGTGCTCGTCGCACCACCGCCGGTAGTTTTGCTGTCGGACGAGCGGCCGAAGAACATCGCCAGCCCGACGACGATGACTATGACCGCAGCGATCGCGGCCACCCCGGCGAGGACGGTTGTCGTCCGGCGAGGAGGCCCGTCGCCGGGTGCGGATGCCGTACGTTCGGTGGTCCCGCCGGGCGGCGCCGCAGCCGCTACCGACGGCGCCCTGCCGCTCGTCTGAATCGTTCCAGTCGTTCCAGCGTCGTCATCGGTCGGCACGGCGCCGTCGGTCGGCGACGTCGCCGCGTTGTTTGTCTGCTCAGCGTCCTCGGTCTGCGACGTCTCGGCGGTGGCGGCGAGCGCCACCGGCACGATGCCGGCGGTCGGGACAGTCTCGTCCTCGACGGCATCGTCGTCCGTGCCGTCGTGGCCGGCCGCGTCCTCGACCGGAGCGACCACCGCATCGTCATCAACCGGGACAACCACCGCATCGTCATCCGCGACGTCGCCACCGTCGAGGGCCGATTCGGCTAGCGGCACGTCGCCTTGCATGTCATGGGTGACGTCGGCGGGTTCCGCCTCGGCATCGACCGGTTCGGCGTCGACAACTTGTGGTACGGCGTCGGCGAGGACGCCCGGCGACTCGACCTCGACCGGCTCTCCGGACGCATCGGCTGGTTCCGCCGGTACCGCCGTAGCCGAACCGCGGCCGAGCGTCCGGGCATCGTCGGGTGACTCGGCCGGGGTCGGGTCCGGGACGCTGGCAACAATGGGCTCCACCTCGACCGGAGCGAGCACCACAGCGTCGTGTTCCGTGACTTCGCGACCCACAGCGTCGTCTTCCGCGACTTCGCGACCCACAACGTCCTCAACCGGGACGACCACCGCATCGTCATCCGCGACGTCGCCACCGTCGAGGGCCGATTCGGCTAGCG
>CAXULW010000031.1:12779-49771 GCA_964252015.1 uncultured Jatrophihabitantaceae bacterium
CTGGCAACAATGGGCTCCACCTCGACCGGAGCGAGCACCACAGCGTCGTGTTCCGCGACTTCGCGACCCACAACGTCGTCTTCCGCGACTTCGCGACCCACAACGTCCTCATCCGGGACGACCACCGCATCGTCATCCGCGACGTCGCCACCGAGGGCCGATTCGGCTAGTGGCACGTTCTCGGCGTCCACGTCATGGGTGACGTCGGCGGGTTCCGCCTCGGCGTCGACCGGTTCGACATCGACAACTTGTGGTACGGCGTCGGCGAGGACGCCCGGCGACTCGACCTCGACCGGCTCTCCGGACGCATCGGCTGGTTCCGCCGGTACCGCCGTAGCCGAACCGCGGCCGAGCGTCCGGGCATCGTCGGGTGACTCGGCCGGGGTCGGGTCCGGGACGCTGGCAGCTGCGGGCTCGACGTCGACCGCGTCGTGGTGAACTACGTCGTCGACCGAGTCGTCGGCATCGTCGGCAATTTCGCCCCGGGGCGACACCTCGGGCACCACGACCGGCGCGGCCGGCTGATCGGCGGCGACCTCGACTCGAGTCTCGTTCGACGCTTCGGTGTACTCGGCGACGTCCCCGGTGAACGCGACGTCGGCCGGTTGTTCCGCGGGTGTTTGGGGCGCGGCGGGCGGGGAAGCTGCCGGGGCGGTGGTGGCGACCGTAATAACCCGGGTCGAGCCGAACCGCCGTCGGGTGCGAACAGCTGGAGCCCATTGAGCCGCCGCGCTGCCGTCCCCGGGACCCGCGACAGCGATCTCGTGGGCGCGGGAGTCGGAAACGGCGGAGTCGGACGCCTTGGAGGCAGAGGTGGACGCCTCGGGGGCGGCGTTGGCAGCCTCAGAGGCGGACTGCGGCGCGGCGGACTCGGTCACCGCAGCCGATCCGGCAGAGTCCGACGTGCCAAGGTCTTGCGCGGCGTCGTCGGCCGAGGCGGACTTCAACGATCCACGCAGAGCCGCCAGACGGCCCGAGATGCCCTTGTTCATGTGGACAGTCGACCCGTGCCAGGGCGCAACATTGAGCTACACCCTTGATTTTGGACAAATCCCCCGATTATCCGCACGGGCTCCCCCCAGACCGAACAACGGCCACAACTTAACCACAGGCCGACCATTCCGGCACCCTGGCGCGCAACCACCAGAACCGGGTTCAGGCCGGCTGGTATGTCTCCAGGAACGAGCCGAGCCGGCCGATCGCGGCGGCGAGTTCCCGGGCCTGGAGCAGGGTGACGATCCGAAGATGATCCGGCGTGCGCCAGTTGAAACCGGTGCCCTGCACCAGCAGCACGTGCTCGGCGCGCAGGAAGTCCAGCACGAACTGCCGGTCGTCGGTGATCGGGTAGCGCTTCGGATCCAACCGCGGGAACACGTACAACGCGCCCTTCGGCTCGACCACGCTGACGCCCGGGATCGCACGTAACGCGGACACGGCCGCGTCACGCTGCTCGAGCAAGCGCCCGCCGGGCAGGATGAGGTCCTTGATGCTCTGCCGCCCGCCCAATGCGGTCTGGATGGCGTGCTGCGCCGGCACGTTCGCGCACAGCCGCATGTTCGTGAGCATCGTGATGCCCTCGAGGTAGCTGGACGCGTGCGCCTTCGGACCGGTCACCATCATCCAGGCGGAGCGGAAGCCGGCCAGCCGGTAGGCCTTGGACAGCCCGTTGAACGTCAACGTCAAGACGTCCGGAGCGACGGCGGCGAACGGGACGTGTACCGCGTCGTCGTAGAGGATCTTGTCGTAGATCTCATCGGCCAGGACGACCAGCCCGTTGGCCGCAGCCAGATCGGCTATCTGGCGCAGAACCGGCTCCGGGTACACCGCGCCGGTGGGGTTGTTCGGGTTGATGACGACGATGGCCTTGGTCCGGTCGGTGATCTTGGCGGCTAGATCGTCCAGGTCGGGCAGCCAGTCCGACGACTCGTCACAGAGGTAGTGCACCGCCTTGCCACCGGCCAGCGACGTCGACGCCGTCCACAGCGGGTAGTCCGGGGCGGGGATCAGCACCTCGTCCCCGTCGTTGAGCATGGCCTGCAGGGCGAGCTGGATGAGCTCGCTGACCCCGTTGCCCAACCAGATCTCGTCCGGGTCGGTGATGTCGATGCCGCGGGATTGGTAGTGCTGCACGACCGCGGTCCGCGCCGACAGGATTCCCTGCGAGTCCGAGTACCCCTGCGAATCGGCCAGATTGCGGATGACGTCGACCAGGATCTCTTCCGGCGCGTCGAAGCCGAACGGCGCCGGGTTTCCGATGTTCAGCTTGGTGATCCGGTGTCCGGCCTCTTCGAGTCGCTTCGCCTCCTGGAGGACGGGTCCGCGGATGTCGTACAGGACGTCGGAGAGCTTGACCGACTGCAGCAGTTCCACGTGATCAGCCTGGCACAGGCACACCGACGGGTGACACCGATTAAGTCGTGGTCCAGTCGCCTTCACGGGCACCAGCGCCGACGCCCGATGGCGTGTCCGTTCCGGCGCCCGCCCCGACGCCGGCCCGGACGCTGGCCAGCCCGGGCGCCATGACCTCGACGATCCGCTCGAGGTCGTCCACGGTGGCGAACTCGATCGTCACCTTGCCCTTGCGGCGCCCGATCTCGACCCGCACCGTGGTGTCGAACCGGTCGGACAGCCGCTCGGCCAGATCCGTGGCGGCCGGCGCGACGAAATGCCGGGCCGGGCGGCGCCGGGTGGCGCCGACCAGACCCTTGGCCGTCAGTGAGACCAGTTCCTCGGTGGCCCGCACGGACAGTCCCTCGGCCACGATGCGCGCGGCCAGATCGTCCTGCGCGTCAGAATCGGTCAGGGCCAGCAGCGCCCGGGCGTGCCCGGCCGAGAGCACCCCGGCGGCGACGCGGCGCTGCACGGGCAGCGACAGGTTCATCAGCCGCACCGTGTTGCTGACCTGGGAACGGCTGCGTCCGATCCGGGTGGCGAGCTCGTCGTGGGTGACGCCGAACTCCTCCAGCAACTGCTGGTACGCGGCGGCCTCCTCGAGGGGGTTGAGTTGAGCGCGGTGCAGGTTTTCCAGCAGCGCGTCGCGCAGCATCGCGTCGTCCGCGGTATGCCGCACCACCGCCGGAATCGTTTTCAGCCCGGCGGCACGGGCCGCGCGCAGTCGGCGCTCGCCCATGACCAATTCGTAGCTGCCCGGCTTGGCCGGGTCCGGTCGCACCACGACGGGCTGCAGCACGCCGAAGGCACGCACCGAGTGGGCCAGTTCGGCTAGGGACTCCTCGTCGAAGACGGATCTGGGCTGGCGCGCGTTGGCATGAATCTCGTCGACCGCCAACTCTCGAAACTCCGGACGGATATCATGGGATGTATCCGCTAGGTCCGTTAAAGCCGGTAGATCTGGTTCGTCGGGAACCGCGGCCAGAGGGCGCCCGGGGTGCGGGCCCCAGAAGACATCCAGTGGCGATCTACCCTTGCCCGCCCTGGGCTGCAGTGCCGACGATTCGGGCGCCGGAGGCGTTCCCGGGGACAACGGCGACGGCTCGGCATTGGGCAGCCCGTCCTCGGCCGGCGGCGGTGCTGGGGCGATGCCGCCCTCGACGAGGCGGACCGGGGCCGCGCCATTGCCGTTCGCCGGCGAGGTCTTGACGACCGCGTCCGACTCGGGAGCGGATTCAGTGGGCCTTGGCACCTGGGCGCTGGTGCGGATCAGGGACTCGATACCGCGGCCCAGGCCACCACGTGGACTCTTGCTCACTCGTCCTCCTAGATTGACGGCGGGGATTGACGGCCCGGATTGACGGCGGAGGTCAGCGGTGGCTCGACCGGTGCGCTCGACTCGGTCGCGATCGGGCGGGCCGTTTGTGGGTGCGCCAGGTGTTTGGCGGCGTTGAGATAGGCCAGGGCGCCCCGGGAACCCGGGTCGTACGTCATCACGGTCTGCCCGAACCCAGGCGCTTCAGACACCCGAACACCGCGCGGGATCGACCCGGGTAGAACCAGCTCGCCGAAGTGCCGCCGCACCTCGGCCGCCACCTGATCAGCGAGGCGAGTGCGCGCGTCGTACATCGTCAGCAGCACAGCGCTGACCTCCAGGACCGGGTTGAGGTGGGCGCGCACCAGCTCAACGGTGCTCAACAGCTGGGCCAACCCCTCCAGGGCGTAGAACTCGCACTGGATCGGCAGCAGAAGCTCCCGCGCGGCGACGAGAGCGTTCACGGTCAGTTGTCCGAGCGACGGCGGGCAGTCGATGAACACGTAGTCATACGGCCGGTCGGCAGACGTGCTGGACACGAGTGGCTCGAACGCTCGCTGGAGGCAGTACTCCCGCTCGTCCATATTGGCCAATTCGACCTCGGCCCCGGCCAGGTCAATCGTGGCCGGCGCGCAGAACAGCCCGTCGACGGCCGGAACTGGGACCGCGACCTTGGCCATGGTCGATTCACCCAGGACCACGTCGTAGGTAGAGGGCGTCCCCACGGGATGAACCACGCCGAGGGCGGTACTGGCGTTGCCCTGCGGATCCAGGTCCACCACGAGCACTCGTAAACCGTGCTGGGCCAGGGCGGCAGCTAGGTTGACCGTCGTCGTGGTCTTGCCCACACCGCCCTTCTGATTGGCGACGGCGATGAGGCGTGGCCCGGCAGCTGGCCGGGGCCATACGTCCTGTTTGGACTGCATGAAGACTGCCTGAGCTGCTTCGACGGCAAGCGGGCTGTTGGCCAGGTCAGGGGGTAGTTGCCACTCACCTGTGGTTTCACGTGAAACGGCGGCACGCGTCGTTTCACGTGAAACCGGGTTGGCACCGGCGTGAGGAGGGCTTTCTACTCCCTTCGTTTCACGTGAAACGTAAAACGCTGTGGTTTCACGTGAAACCAGCTCCACTTCGTCGGTCACGACGTTGGCACCGCCTTCGGTCGGGTCGACCAAACCGTAGCCGAATCAACGCCTTAATCAGCGACGCACCACGCGAACCGCGCGAGTTGGTGTCGGCAAAAATCCACCGCCGTACTCGACGACCGTTATCGATCGAGCGCCGGCGCGGCGGACTGCACCTTCGGTGTTACGTACCTCTTCTGCGGCGTTAGCGCCTTTCAAGGCAACCAGCACCCCGCCGGGCACCAGCAACGGCATAGACCACCCGGCCAGCCGGTCCAGCGGGGCCACAGCTCGGGCGGTCACCCAACTCGCGCCGCCAACTGCCGCGCGTACCGCTTTGTCCTCGGCCCGGCCGGTGACGACCCGGACCCGGTCACCCATGTCCAATTCCCCGACGGCCTCGGTCAGGAACTGGGTCCGGCGCAGCAGCGAATCGACCAGGTCGATGCGCAGATCCGGACGGACGCAGGCCAGGACGAGTCCGGGCAACCCGGCGCCCGAACCAACATCAACGACCCGGGCGCTCATGGGAAAGGCGTCAGCGACCACGGCACAGTTGACGAGATGGCGGTCCCAGATCCGGGGCCCCTCGCGCGGGCCGATCAGCCCGCGACGTACCCCTTCGCCGGTGAGCAGCTCGGCGTAACGCGCGGCCAGCGCAAGGTGGTCACCGAATACGGCCATCGCCGCCGCGTCGGGCGGCGGGGTGCTGTTCGGAGGATCTGTCACGGTACGAGAGGAAAGTAACGGTTTGCGCCCGGGTCGAAGGACGCACCGGGGGGTCACCCGACGGGATGCACGACCACGCGACGCTGCGGCTCGTCTCCCTCGGACTCGCTCTCGACCCCGCTCAGGCCGCTGATCGCGTCGTGCACGACCTTGCGCTCGAACGGGTTCATGGGCGACAACCGGACCGGCTCCCCGGACTCCACCACCGTCTTGGCCGTGGTCGTGGCCAGGTCGGTGAGCTGTTGGCGCCGTTGGTTTCGGTGCCCGCTGACGTCCAGCATGAGCCGGCTCCGCACCCCCGTCTGCTGCTGCACGGCCAGGCGGGTGAGCTCCTGCAGAGCATCGAGCGTGGCGCCGTTGGGTCCGACCAGCGGGCTCAGATCCGACCCGACGACGGCCACGATGGCCCGGCCGTTCTCCACGTCCAGGTCGATGTCGCCGTCGTAGTCCACAATGTCGAGCAACGTCTCCAGGTAGTCCGCGGCCACGTCGCCCTCGCGCACCAGGAGGCTGTTCGCGTCGGCGTTCGCGTCGGCGTCGGAATGCGCGTCCGGTCCATCGATGTGACCTGCGTCACCACTTGGCTCGAAGTCCTCGACCACGGTGGCAGTGGAGGCGGTGTCAAGGCTGCCGGTGCCGAGGCTGCCGGTGTCTGAATCGTCAATCGACTCAGTTGCCGGGTCTGCGGTTGACGGGGCCGGTGAGTAGTCGGTGCTCATGGTCGGACCTTTCCTATGCGGATCGAGAAGGACAGCAAAGTGCCCGCGCGGGGGGCTGGCGACGGAGGCGCTAAACGCGGGATTCAGCGCCGTTTGCGCTTCTGGGCCGAACGTTTCTGTGGGGGTTTGGCGCCGCTCGGACGCTGGCCCGATCTGGCTATGTTCGGCTTCGTGGTGCCGGCGCGGTTGGCGCTGGGACGGTTCGCGGTGGTGTCCGCCGCCTCGTTCGGGACGGGTACCGGGCCCGCGGCGCCGGCGGCCGACGGAACGGCGGCGGTCGAACCGGTGCTGCGGCGGTCACGGGTCACCGGCTTGGCTCCGGGACGGGGGGCCAGGGCGCGCGTTGGTCCGGCCACGGCGGCCACGGCCTCGTCATCCATGGGGTGGTAGCGGTAGATGTAGAACTGCTGGCCCATGGTCCACAGGTTGCTGGTGAACCAGTAGAACAGCACGCCCAACGGGAAGATGATGCCTGAGACCAGCACCGACAACGGGATGAAGTACAGCATCACCTTCTGGATGCTGGCCGCCTGGCCCGTGGGTGCGGTGGTGGCGTTGCGCTGGACCTGCTTCTGGGTCAGGAACGTCGCGGCCGCGCTGACCAGGGCGAGCACGATCGTGACGATGCGCAGCGTGCCGAGATCGCCACCGAGCACCGCCACGCTGTGTGCGGAGTCGTGGAACGAGCTCGCCAGCGGGGCATCGCCAAAGAGCCTGGCCCGGGCCGCGCTGACCGTTTCGCTCTTGCTGAACCCGTAGAGCGTCAGTTGGCGCTCGTTCGTGGAGTCGGCCGAGCGGGCCAGGTGGCGCAGCACGTGGAACAGCGAGATGAAGACCGGGATCTGCAGGAACATGGGCAGGCAGCCGGCCAGCATGTTCAGGCCCTGGTCCTGCTGCAGCTGCATCATCGCCTGTTGCTGGGCCTGCCGGTCGCCCTTGTGCTTCTCTTTCAGCTTGGCGATCTCGGGCGCCAGCTTCTGCATCTGCCGGGTGTAGTGGACCTGCTTGATGAAGAACCGGAACAGCAGCACCCGCGCGGTGATGACGAGGAAGACGATGGACAGGGCCCAGGTGAAGCCGCCCTTCGGGTCCATGCCCAGAGCGGAGAACAGCTGGTGCCAGCGCAACAGCACCCACGACACCGCGGTGTAGAGCACGTTGGTCAGCGGACTGAGGAAGGTCAGGTGCGGCACACGCTCTCCAGCTCGTCGGCCGGCTGACTGCGGTAAGTCATCGGCGCCTCATCTGCCCGGGTCTCCAAGCGGCGTGACCGGGCACGCGTCCGTTCTACGAACGCGGCGGCTCGAACGTGCCCGTTCGGGCACGGGATCGAACCCGCCGCGGTGCCAAGGGTGGCACCGAAGCAGCCTACGCACTGACAGCCCGCTCCCGCGCCACAGCCCGAAGCGTTCGATCGCCTCAGCGGCGTAGGCGCTGCACGAGGGCACGTACCGGCAGCTGGGGGCCAAGGCCGGACTGACGAATCCGCGGTATACCCCGATCATCCACAGCGCGGCCCGGGCCGCACGACCTGGTCGGGCGGTCCGCGCCGATGTCGGACCGGTTCTAGGGGTCATTGCCGACGCCCGGACTGCGCACGTTCCAACCGGCGCTTCACCGTGGCCAGCGCGGAATCCAGGTCGGCTCCGAGTTGGGCCGACGTGGCGGAAGCGGCCTCGGGACGGGCCCGGACGACGACATCGGCGCCGGGCGGCACGCGATCGAGGCGCTGGGCCAGCAACGCCCGCAGCCGCCGGCTCACCCGGTGCCGCACGACACTGTTGCCCACGCCGCGTCCGACGACCAACCCGAACCGTGCCGATTCAGTGCCCGGCAATCCCGAGCCGGGCGATTCGGCGCCCGGCGATCCAGGTGCCGCACTCGAACCGGGCGAGAGGGCGGCCGGGTGGGCGGCGAGGACGTGCACCACAACGGTGGGGCGGCCCGCTCGTTGACCGCCGCGCAGGACCGCGGAGAAGTCCGCAGATCGGCGGAGCCGATGCGATGCAGGCAACATGGACGGATTGATGAGACCATTCGGCCGGGTCGACGTCCGCTCGGACGGGCACCCGGTCGACGCGCGCACCTGCTCGGCTGAGCGCGTCGCGACGGTAAACCGTCAGGCCGAGAGCTCGCGACGGCCCTTGCCGCGGCGACCGCTCAGGATGGAACGGCCGGCGCGAGTGCGCATGCGTAGCCGAAACCCGTGCTTCTTGGCCCGACGACGGTTGTTCGGCTGAAAGGTCCGCTTGCTCACGCTGATGACTCCAAGGCTGACGGGACGGCGGACGACCCGCCTGCTGGTCCAGAAGTGTGCTTGAACAAGCTGGGGTCGGCCCGGCTGGCTGGTGCACATGCACTACCCGTCCACGGTACGGACCCGCGTTGGACGGGTCAAACCTGCTCGCTCCACGTCGATGGCTCTGCGGCGTCTGGGGCAGAGCTCAACGTTGGGTTCAGCGTTGTGAGGCCGGCCCACCGGCTGTTACGTTCTGCCGGGCGGTCACGAGCTGGTCACAAGATCCGGTGGTTTGCACAGCGTGTGGACAACGCTGTGGATTAAACACGTGCCAACGGCAAGCACCGTCGCACCCTTCAGGGCCATAGAGGGGGACGGCCGCGTCCGGTTTAGGCTGACCGGCGGTCCGGTCAGCACAATTTTGAACGGGCTGTCGAGCAGCCCTAGATGTTGATCGACGAAGCGGGGAAGCTGGTACAGGCCGATCCATTCAGGTGGTTGGGGCCGGGCGGGAGGAATAACCGTTCGGCGGAAGGAATGGACGAAATGGCCGAGGAGTCCACTGACCTCGCCGAAGTTTGGGTCCGTGCTGTCGGGCGCTTCGACGAGACCACAGTGCGTCCGTACCAGCGGGCCTGGTTGTCGTTGACGCGACCGGTCGGTCTGGTCGAGGACACCGCGTTGCTCGCCGCCCCGAACGCGTTCGCCAAGGAGTGGATCGAGACCCGGCTCCGTCCGTTGATCGTCAAGGCGCTCAGTCACGAGTTGGGCCGTGACATCTCGGTCGCAGTGACCGTGTCGGCCACGGACGAAAACACCAAGATCTCTCTCGCCGACGGCCCGGATGAGCGGTACGAGCCCACCGGCACCACCGGGCAGCGTGACCTGGACTGGGCCGGCCCGGCCACCACCTGGGGCGAGCAGCCGCTCGAGGCAAGCCGTGACCAGTACCCCGGCGAACCCAGCTTCGATTCCCGCACCGGTGAACGGTTGCCCGAGCGGCCCCGCAACGGCGGCGCCGCGAACGGCCAACGCAACGGTCACAGCAGTGATCACATCCTGGACGGCGGCCCCGGCGGCCCTGGCTCGAGCCTCGATGAGCTGGACGGGGGCGAGTACGGCGGCGCGGGCCACAACGGATCCGGGTCCGGCGGGGCTGGGTCCGGCGGGGCGGGCTACGGCGGGGCGGGCTACGGCGGGGCTGGCTACGGCGGGCAGGACTGGGCGGTCGACTGGTCACCGACGTCCTCGGACGGCGGCACCATCGGTGCGGTGCGCTCGCTCGCCGCGGCCGCCCGCGCCGGCGCCACCCGCACCAACGGCAACGCGGCCCGGGAGGCCCGGCTGAACCCGCGCTACACCTTCGACACGTTCGTGATCGGCTCGAGCAACCGGTTCTCCCACGCCGCCGCCGTGGCCGTGGCCGAGGCGCCGGCCAAGGCCTACAGCCCGCTGTTCATCTACGGCGACTCCGGGTTGGGCAAGACCCACCTGCTGCACGCGATCGGTCACTACGCCCAGCGGCTGTTCCCCGGGCTGCGGGTGCTGTACGTCAGCACCGAGGAATTCACCAACGACTTCATCAACTCCCTGCGCGATGACAAGATGCACGCGTTCCAGGCCCGCTACCGCGAGATCGACCTGCTGCTCATCGACGACATCCAGTTCCTGCAGCGGGCCGAGCGGACGCAGGAGGAGTTCTTCCACACCTTCAACACGCTGCACAACGCCAACAAGCAGATCGTCATCAGCTCCGATCGGTCGCCGCGGCAGTTGTCGACCCTGGAGGACCGGCTGCGGACGCGGTTCGAGTGGGGCCTCATCACCGACGTCCAGGTCCCCGACCTCGAGACCCGCATCGCCATCCTGCGCAAGAAGGCGGCTCAGGAGGGCCTGAACCCACCGCCCGAGGTGCTCGAATTCATCGCCACGAAGATCCAGAGCAACGTGCGCGAACTCGAGGGCGCGCTCATCCGGGTGACGGCGTTCGCCAGCTTGAACAAGCAGGAGATCGACATCCGGCTGGCCGAGATCGTCCTGAAGGACCTGATCAACGAGTCCGACCGACCCGAGATCACCGCGGCGATCATCATGGCCGTCAGTGCCGAGTACTTCTCGGTCTCCCTCGACGACCTGACCGGAAGTTCGCGCAGCCGGGTGCTGACCACGGCGCGCCAGGTGGCGATGTACCTGTGCCGCGAGCTGACCGACCTTTCCCTGCCCAAGATCGGCCAGACGTTCGGCGGCCGCGACCACACCACGGTCATGCACGCCGACCGCAAGATTCGCGCGCAGATGGCAGAGCGGATGAGCGTCTACAACCAGGTCGCCGAGTTGACCAGCCGCATCAAGGCCCGGGCCCGGGCCTGAGTGTCCCGTCACGAATCGCGGGTGCAATGAGGTTCGCCTCCTGGGCCTGTGTGCACCCGATTCACGGTGTGGATGATGCTGTGGACCGGGCTGTGCGTTGCGGTGGACTTGTCGTTCACACCGAGGCGACCGGCTCGTCGTCCACGGGGGTCGGCGCCGCAGTGGACGCACGTCCCCAACTGCTCCACAGGCCCGACACGCGACTGACCAGGGGTTTCGGCGGTAATCCCCGGTATCCACACCGGCGAAGATGAGTACTACAGAGATATCCAATAGAGAATGACAGAACAGCTGTAGGTGCAGGTTCGAGCTGGGGACAGCCTGGTTGCAGTCGGCACCGCTGCCGAGGTAGGCAGCAACGGCAGTGGACTACTTGCCGACACGAGCGCCACCGAACACGAGCAACGACATCGTCAGCGACAGACCGAGATGGAGAGCCGAGTGAAGTTCCGGGTCGAACGAGACGCCCTGGCCGACGCCGTGGCCTGGACCGCCCGCAGCCTGCCTGCCCGACCGGCCGTCCCGGTGCTGGCGGGGGTCCACCTGACCGCCGGGGGCACCGGCGCGGCCGAGCAGGCGTTGTCCGTGTCCGGCTTCGACTACGAGGTGTCGACCCAGGTCGACGTCGACGTGAACGTCATCACCGCCGGGCAGGCCCTGGTGTCCGGCCGGTTGCTCGCCGACATCACCCGCTCCTTGCCGCCCCATCCGGTGGACGTCTCCGTGGACGGCTCGCGGGTGATCATTGCCTGCGGTTCCAGCCGATTCACCCTGCCGACCATGCCGATCGAGGACTACCCGCGGCTGCCGGCGATGCCGGCCACCGCCGGCACCGTGTCGGGTTCGCTCTTCGCGCAGGCCGTGGCCCAGGTGGCCATCGCCGCCGGCAAGGACGACACCCTGCCCATGCTCACCGGCGTGCGCATGGAGATCGACGGCGAGCGACTGACCCTGGCCGCGACCGACCGGTACCGGTTGGCGGTGCGGGAACTGGCCTGGAACCCGGGCGACCCGTCCGCCCAGCCGGCGCAGGTGCTGGTACCGGCGCGGACGCTGGCCGACGCGGCCAAGAGCCTGACCGGCACCGCGGACGTGACGATCGCGCTCGCCGGGGGCGGCGCCGGCGGCGACGGCATCATCGGCTTCGCCGGGCTGACCCGACGCACCACGACCCGGCTGCTCGACGCGCAGTTCCCGCCCTACCGGACCCTGCTGCCGTCGGAGTTCAACGTCACCGCCGAGGTCGCGGTGCCGGCCCTGATCGACGCGGTCAAGCGGGTCTCTTTGGTGGCCGACCGGGGCGCGGCTGTGCGGCTCGAGTTCTCGACCGGCACGGTGCGACTGTCCGCCGGCGGCGAGGACGAAGGCCGGGCCGAGGAGGAAATCGAGGCCGAACTCGACGGTGACGACATCACCGTCGGTTTCAACGCCGGCTTCCTGCTCGAGGGGCTGGCCGCGGTGGACTCGGGCACGGCCCGGCTGCAGTTCACCCAGCCGACCAAGCCGGCGGTGATCTGTTCGGCCGGCACTGACGCGGCCGCCTACACCTACCTGATCATGCCGGTGCGCTTCCCCGGGTGACGCCGGGTCAGCGGGTTTGTGTCGCGGGTGGGCTGGTGACTCGGTGTACGTGCGGCATCTGAGCGTGGCCGACTTTCGCAGCTGGACCCGCGCCGACGTCGATTTCGAACCCGGACCGTCAGTGCTCGTGGGCGCCAACGGCCAGGGCAAGACCAACCTGGTCGAGGCGGCCGGCTATCTGGCCACGCTGGGCAGTCATCGGGTGGCCACCGACGCCCCCCTGGTCCGGGCCGGGGCCGAACGCGCGGTTGTCGCCGCAGCCGTGGTGTCCGAAGGCCGGGAGCTGCAGGTCGAGGTGGAGATCACCCCCGGCCGGGCCAACCGGGCCCGGCTGAACCGCGGTGCGGTGCCGCGACCCCGTGACATTCTCGGCGTACTGCGGCTGGTGCTCTTCGCACCGGAGGACCTGGCGATCGTCCGCGGCGATCCGAGCGAGCGGCGCCGCTTCCTCGACGACGTCCTGGTCCAGCGCACCCCGCGCCTGGCCGGTGTGCGGGCCGACTACGACCGCGTCCTGAAGCAGCGCGCCGCCTTGCTCAAGACCGCCGGCCACGCACGGCGGGCCGGTTCGGCCGGAGATCTGCGCACGCTGGACGTGTGGGACGACCACCTGGCCGCGCACGGATCGGCACTTCTGGCCGCCCGCCTGGATCTGCTGGACGAGCTGCGCGAACCGGTCACGACCGCCTACCGGCTGATCGCGCCGACGTCGGACCCGATCGTGCTGCACTACCAGAGCGCGCTCCCGGCGGAAGCCCTCGCCGCCCGGTCCGGGGCACTTTCCGGGTCCCTTCCCGGCAGTGGCAGCGGCGGTCCGGGGGCCACCTCGGGCCGGCGGGACGAAGCCGTCCTGGCCGCGGCGATGCGGGCCGAGCTGGCCCGGGTGCGACCCCAGGAGATCGAGCGCGGCGTGACTTTGGTCGGACCGCACCGCGATGATCTGGTCATGAGCCTGGGCGAGCTGCCGGTGCGCGGGTACGCCAGCCACGGCGAATCGTGGTCGGCGGCCCTGGCCCTGCGCCTGGGTAGCTATGAACTGCTCCGTTCGGACGGGGTCGAGCCCGTGCTGGTGCTGGACGACGTCTTCGCCGAGCTGGACGGCTCGCGTCGCGACCAGCTCGCCGGCGTGGCCGCCGCGGCGGAGCAGGTGTTGGTCACCGCGGCGGTGGCCCAGGACGTCCCCGAAGCGCTGCTCGGTGCCCGCTACGACGTCCACGACGGCCAGGTGCGCCGTGTCCGGTAGCGACCGGGACACCGACCGCGGGGCGGGGACCGACGCCGACATCGACGGTGTGGGCCAGGTCACGCCTTCGTCCACAGTGGCCGGTGGAAAAGCCGGTCAATCTGTGGACGGTGCGCAACTGAGCGGACGAGATCTGGCCCGGGCCGCGCTGGCCGACGCCCAGGCCATGGCCGCTGGCCGCCGCGCCGACAAGGCCGCCGGCATCCACCCGCGGGTACAGCGTCGCCGCCGCCGCAACCTGGAGGCCAACAACGCCCGACGGAGCTGGTCGGGGCCCCGGGCCGACGCGCGCGATCCCCAGCCGCTGGGCGCGCTGATGCAGAACCTGTTCGCCGAACGGGGCTGGAACCGGGCGGTGACCGAGGCGTCGGTGTTCACCGACTGGGCCCGCCTGGTCGGCCAGGACATCGCTGATCACTGCGAACCGACCGCGCTGCGCGAGGGTGAACTGAAGGTCACCGCGCAGTCGTCCGCGTGGGCCACCCAGTTGCGCCTGCTCGCCCCGCGGATACTGGGTCGGCTGGCCGACGAGCTGGGGGCCGGGATCGTCACCCGGATGGTCGTCACCGGGCCGTCCGGGCCGAGCTGGAAGCACGGCCTGCGCTCGGTGCCCGGAGCGCGAGGACCCCGCGACACCTACGGCTGAGCCCGCCCCGAATCGGGTGCAGCGAGGTTCACCTGCCGGGCTTGTGTGCACCGGATTTGGGGCGGGCGCGTACCCGTACCCACCTCTGGGAGCGGACTGGCCCCAGCGTTGTCCACAGCCGCGTTGCGTGCCACATATCTTGTCCCGGAAGGACTAGGATGAAGGGGTTGCCGGTCCTTGACGGGCCTGTACGGGCCGTAGCGCCTCCGGAAGGCCCGATCGGGTGACTCCGGCGGGGCCTGGCCTTTCGACTGTAACGAAAGGGAACTCCTTGACCAGCACTGTCGCTGCCCCGGCCGGCTCACCCGCCCCGGGAAAACCGGTTCCCCCCGTTCCGGCCAAGCGTCGCAAGGAACCGACGTACGACAGCAGTTCGATCACCGTCCTCGAGGGTCTCGAGGCGGTGCGCAAGCGCCCCGGCATGTACATCGGCTCCACCAGCGAACGCGGCCTGCACCACCTGGTGTGGGAGGTCGTCGACAACTCGGTCGACGAGGCGCTGGCCGGGCACGCCGACCACATCGAGGTCACCCTGCTCGCCGACGGCGGTGTGCGCGTCTCCGACAACGGCCGCGGCATGCCGGTCGGAAACCATCCCACCCAGAAGAAGCCGACGGTCGAGGTCATCCTCACCGTCCTGCACGCCGGCGGAAAGTTCGACAGCGAGTCCTACGCGGTCTCCGGTGGTCTGCACGGCGTGGGCGTGTCGGTGGTCAACGCGTTGTCGCGCCGGCTCGAGGTCGAGATCGACCGCGACGGCTACCGCTGGACCCAACCCTACGTCGACCAGAAACCGGCCGAGCCGCTCAAGCAGGGCGCGCGGACCAAGCGCACCGGCACCACGGTCACGTTCTGGGCCGACGCCACGATCTTCGACACCATCGAGTACAACTTCGAGACGATCACCCGGCGCCTGCAGGAGATGGCCTTTCTGAACAAGGGCCTGACCATCGTGGTGCGCGACGAGCGGGCCGACAAGATCGTGCACGTCGACCCCATCGGCGACGTCACCGGGCTGGCCGACGAGATCGGCTCGGAATCCCGGGCCGAGGCCGCCGCGGCCGCCGATCCGGCCGTCTACCCGCCCGGCACCGACCCCTCCGGTGCCACCCCGCTCAAGCCGATCCGGGCCAAAGAGGTGTCGTTCTTCTACCCCGGCGGGATCGCCGACTACGTCCGGCACATCAACGGCACCAAGAACAAGGCGCCCATCCATCCATCGGTGATCGACTTCGAGGCCACCAGTAGCGACAAGACCATGTCGGTCGAGATCGCCATGCAGTGGAACGAGAGCTACGCCGAGAGCGTGCACACCTTCGCCAACACCATCAACACCCACGAAGGCGGCATGCACGAGGAAGGTTTCCGCACCGCGCTGACCAACGTCGTGAACCGGTGGGCCGTCGACAAGAAGCTCATCAAGGACAAGGCCGAGGACCGCCTGTCCGGCGACGACATCCGGGAGGGCCTGGCCGCGATCGTCTCGATCAAGATGCAGGAACCCCAGTTCGAGGGACAGACCAAGACCAAGCTGGGCAACTCCTCGGCGCGCTCGTTCGTCCAGACCGTCTGCAACGAGTGGCTCAAGTCGTGGTTCGAGCGGAACCCCACCGAGGGCCGGATGATCTTCAACAAGGCCAGCCAGGCGGCGCGCGCCCGGCGGGCGGCGCAGGACGCTCGCAAGCTGGTGCGCAAGAGCGCGATGGACGGCATGAACATGCCGGGCAAGCTGTCCGACTGCCGCTCCAACGACCCGGGCGAGAGCGAGATCTACATCGTCGAGGGCGACTCGGCGGGCGGCTCGGCCAAGTCCGGGCGCGACTCGCTGTTCCAGGCCATCCTGCCCATCCGCGGCAAGATCATCAACGTGGAGAAGGCCCGCATCGACCGGGTGCTGCGCAACACCGAGGTCCAGTCACTGATCACCGCCCTGGGCACCGGCATCCACGACGAGTTCGACCTGGCCAAGCTGCGGTATCACAAGATCGTCCTGATGGCCGACGCCGACGTGGACGGCCAGCACATCACCACGCTGCTGCTGACGCTGCTGTTCCGGTTCATGCGCCCGTTGATCGAGAACGGGCACGTCTACCTGTCCCAGCCGCCGCTGTACAAGATCAAGTGGGTGCGGGCCGAGCCGGAGTTCGTCTTCTCCGACAAGGAGCGCAACGAGGCGATCGAGCGGGGGCAGGCCGCCGGCAAGCGCCTGAACAAGGATGAGGGCGTGCAGCGCTACAAGGGCCTGGGCGAGATGAACGCCAAGGAACTGTGGGAGACCACCATGGACCCGGCCACCCGGGTGCTGCGCGAGGTCACCCTGGACGATGCCGCCACCGCGGACGAGCTGTTCTCGATCCTGATGGGCGACGACGTCGAGGCGCGGCGGTCGTTCATCGTCCGCAACGCGAAAGACGTCCGCTTCCTCGACATTTAGCGGGTCTTTCGACCTGCGGCGGGCTCAGGCCCGCCGTGGGTCGAACTTCTGGCCCGTTTCGACCCACGCAGAGGTAGGCCATGACCGAACCGAACGATCCGAGCGGCAGCGATCCGACCGACGGCGGCGAGCACGACCGGACCGAACCGGTCGACATCCAGGTCGAGATGCAACGCAGCTTCCTCGACTACGCGATGAGCGTGATCGTGGCCCGGGCGCTGCCCGACGTGCGGGACGGCCTCAAGCCGGTGCACCGTCGCATCCTCTACGCGATGTACGACTCCGGCTACCGCCCGGACCGCGGGTACGTGAAGTGTTCGCGCGTCGTCGGCGACGTGATGGGCAACTACCACCCGCACGGTGACTCGGCCATCTACGACACGTTGGTCCGGCTCGCCCAGCCGTGGTCGATGCGGGCTCCGCTCATCGACGGGCAAGGCAACTTCGGCTCCCCGGGCAACGACCCGGCCGCCGCGATGCGCTACACCGAGGCCCGGCTGACGCCGCTGGCCATGGAGATGCTGCGCGACATCGACAAGCAGACCGTCAACTTCCAGCCCAACTACGACGGCCGCTCCCAGGAGCCGATGGTCCTGCCGGCGCGCTTCCCGAACCTGCTCGTCAACGGCGGCAGCGGCATCGCCGTCGGAATGGCCACGAACATCCCGCCGCACAGCCTGCGCGAGGTCGGTGCCGGCGTGCAGTGGGCGCTCGACCATCCCGACGCGACCGAGGAGGAGCTGCTGACGCACCTCATGTCGGTCATCCACGGACCCGACTTCCCCACCAAGGGACTGATCGTCGGCCGCGACGGCATCGCTGACGCCTACCGGACCGGGCGCGGCTCGGTGCGGATGCGGGCGGTCGTCACCGTGGACGAGGATTCGCGGGGACGCACCATCCTCGTCGTCAACGAGCTGCCGTACCAGGTCAACCCGGACAACCTGGTCGAGTCGATCGCCGACCTGGCCAAGGACGGCCGGGTCGCCGGCATCGCCGACATCAACGACGAGTCCTCCGACCGCATCGGCATGCGCATCGTCATCACGCTCAAGCGCGACGCGGTGGCCAAGGTCGTGCTGAACAACCTCTACAAGCACACCTCGCTGCAGACGACGTTCGGCGTGAACATGCTGGCCATCGTCGACGGGGTGCCCCGCACGCTGCGCCTGGACCAGGTCGTCTCGCTCTACGTCGAGCACCAGGTCGAGGTCATCGTCCGGCGCACCCAGTACTTGCTGAAGGAAGCCGAAGAGCGCATCCACATCCTGCGCGGGCTGCTCAAGGCGCTGGAGCAGCTCGACGCGGTCATCGCCCTGATCCGGCGCTCGCCCTCGGCCAACGAGGCCCGCACCGGCCTGATGGAACTGCTCGACATCACCGAGACCCAGGCCACCGCGATCCTCGATCTGCAGCTGCGCCGCCTGGCCGCCCTGGAGCGCCAGCGGATCATCGAGGAGCACGACGAGATCCAGGCCAAGATCGAGGACTACCAGGACATCCTGGCCAAGCCCGGCCGGCAGCGGCAGATCATCGGCACCGAGCTGGGCGAGATCGTCGAGAAGTACGGCGACGACCGGCGCACCCAGATCATCGGCTACGACGGCGACATGTCCATGGAGGACCTGATCGCCCAGGAAGACGTCGTCGTCACCATCACCCGCACCGGCTACGCCAAGCGCACCAAGACCGATCTCTACCGGGCCCAGCGTCGCGGCGGCAAGGGCGTGCAGGGGGCGGCGCTGAAGGTGGACGACATCGTCGATCACTTCTTCGTCACCACCACCCACCACTGGATCCTGTTCTTCACCAACAAGGGCCGGGTGTACCGGGTCAAGGCCTACGAGCTGCCCGAGGCCAACCGCAACGCCCGCGGCCAGCACGTGGCCAACCTGCTCGCGTTCCAGCCCGACGAGAAGATCGCCGGCGTCATGGCCCTGGCCGACTACACCGTGTCGCCGTACCTGGTGCTGGCGACCAAGGCCGGCCTGGTCAAGAAGACCGAATTGACCGCCTACGACTCCAACCGCAGCGGCGGCATCCAGGCCATCAACCTGCGTGAGGACGACGAGCTGATCTCGGCCGCGCTGATCTCGGCCGAGGACGATTTGCTGCTGATCAGCCGCCGGGCCCAATCCATCCGGTTCCAGGCCGATGACGAGTCATTGCGTCCGATGGGCCGGTCGACCTCGGGCGTGATCGGCATGCGTTTCGGGCGCGGCGACGAGCTGCTGGCCATGCTCGTGGTGTCCGACGGCACCGAGATCCTGGTCGCAACCGAGGGCGGTTTCGCCAAGCGCACGCCGGCCGTGGAGTACCCGATCCAGGGTCGCGGCGGCAAGGGCGTGCTCACGGCGCGTATCGTTTCCACTCGAGGTGGGTTGGTCGGCGCCCTGGTCGTCCGACCCGAAGACGAGGTGTACGCGATCACATCCAACGGTGGAGTGATCCGGACGACGGCGGGCGAAGTGCGCCGGGCCCAACGCCAGACCATGGGTGTGCGCCTGATGAACCTGCCCGAGGGAGTGACGATCGTGGCCGTCGCTCGCAACGCCGACGAACCCGACGACCAGGAGTAGCGCTCCGATGACCCGAGTGATCGATCCGACCGACGCAGGCGTCGCCCGATGAGTGACGACGACTCCGTCCGCCCGGAAACGACCGCGCGAGCCGGCCGAGCGGCATCGCCGCGCGCCGGTACGGCCATCCAGGACGGTGCCGACCCGGACGTCGAGGGCGCGAAATCTGCGACGACAGCGAACCTCCCCGCGGTCGGCGGACCCGGCGACCCGTACGCGGACCCGTACGTCGACCGCAATGGCCGGGCCACCCGCGGTTCCACCGCAACCCCGGGCGTCGGGACGCGTTCTGGCCCCGCAACGCCGGCCGAGGCCGCTACCGGCCCGACGCCGGTCGCCAAGTCCGCACCGTCACTGGCCGCACCGCCAGCCGCGCCGGGGTCGGCACTGCCGGAGGCGACGCTGCCGCCTGCGTCCATGCCGCCGGTCGCGCCGTCTGCGCCCGCCACACGCCCGGCCCCGCCCAGCGCGGTTGACCAATACGCCGCTCTCGGCCTGGGTGGTGGTGCGGGCGTGCCCAGCACCGCACCGGCGCCGCCGTCCACGTCGTCCGCCTCGGTTCCTGGCGCGCCGGTGCCGCCGGCTACGCCCGTCCCGACCTCCACGGCCCGTCGTCCCCGCACCCAGCGCACACCCCGGCGGGCCCGCCTGCAACTGCGGCACTTCAACGTCTGGACCGTCTTCAAGTTCTCCGTCGTGCTTGCGGTTGCGTTGTTCTTCGTCTGGCTGATCATCGTGGCCGTGCTGTACGGCACGCTCGACCACCTGCAGGCGATCAACAAGGTCAACGAGACCGTGCGCACGATCGAGAACGACTCGAGCACGAACGACGCGGTCACCCCGCGCATCGTCTTCACCGCCGCGTTCCTGATCGGCCTGGTCAACATCGTGTTGTTCATTGCGCTGACCACCATCGGATCCGTGGTCTACAACCTCTGCGCCGACCTGGTCGGTGGCATCGAGGTCACGCTGGCCGAGCGCGACTGAACCCTCGCGCCAGCGCCGCGACAACCGGTTTGTCGCTGTCGCCGGGCGTCCCGTAGGGTGACGTTTCGCATCGACGGGCCTGTAGCTCAGCTGGTTAGAGCGCATCCCTGATAAGGATGAGGCCGGAGGTTCAAGTCCTCCCAGGCCCACCCCCGTCCCGAACCGCCGCCAGTACCGGGCACTGATGCGCGGCGCCGGTGCCTGGTCCGCCGATTAGGGTGGCAGCACGGTGGGAGTCTTGAGTAGGAGGCCGTTATGAAGAAACTTCTGGTGCTGGCGGCGGCCGCGGCTGGTGCGGTGTCGGTGCTGAACCGTCGTAAGAAGGCCGCGGCCACCGACTCGGCCCTCTGGTACGAAGCGGTCAACCAGCCGCCGGCCTGAGCCAGGCTCGTGGGGCTGGTTTTGGGGGACGTAGCTCAATTGGCAGAGCACCGCCTTTGCAAGGCGGGGGTTGAGGGTTCGATTCCCTTCGTCTCCACTCCCTGAGAGCCCGATTCATTGGGGCGGCAGCCGCTGGCCGTTCTGACCAGGTCAAGACCGGCGGCATCGGCAGGCCCTTTGGTGGGGTTTCCGGCCCTGCACGACCGTGATTCGTCGAATCGCCGGAAACCAATGAGTTTTCCCGGGTGGCGGACGCCGAGGCTACCGCGCCTATGGCCTTCCGCTTAGCACCATGTTCCGCCCGGCGCGGAATCAAGTGATTTCCGGAAATAAGTTGCTTCCGTTCGAAACGGAACGCTAGTATTTCCGGAAACGCAGCGGAACCAGCAACCGGGAGGAGGAGTTTGATGAGCACCGGTGTCGCGCCCGTGACCAGCGAAGCGGACATCCTCACCGCAGCCGTCGACACGCTGACGGAGCGCCTGCCGCCGGATTGGAGGGCGGACATCCAGCGCGAACCCGCTGGCCGCTACAGAGCCGACGCTGTCGTCACGATCACTGCAGAAGGGGGTGCGCGAGCAACTCTGTACGCCGAAGTGAGGCGAAGCGTCGTCACCAGGGACCTGCCGGCAATGGTCGAGCAGATCCAGACGTACATCGACGCGGCCGCCTCGTCGCGACAAGAGGGAGTCAAGCCGCTGATCGTGGCGCGGTACCTGTCGCCGCCGCTGCAGCAGTGGCTCACCGATCGCGACATCCCTTACGCCGACGCCGCCGGGAACATCCGGGTCTCGCTCAGTGAGCCGGCGCTGTTCGTCCGCGATGTGGGCGCGCAGCGGGATCCCTGGCGTGGACCAGGACGCCCGAAAGGCAATCTGACCGGAGCTTCGGCAGCGCGCGTCGTCCGTGCTCTGGTGGACTTCCGACCCCCGTACACAGTGCCGGGGTTAATGAAGCTCGCCGACACACCCAGCGGTAACACCTATCGCGCCGTCGACTTCATCCAGGAGCAGGACCTCCTCACCCGCGCGGACGACGGCAGGATCACGGATGTGCGTTGGCGTGCGCTGCTGGAACGGTGGTCGAAGGACTACAGCTTCTCCAACCTCGCGGCTAGGAATACGTACCTCGCACCTCGCGGCTTGCCCGATCTAATGCGGCGGCTCGCTTGCCTGACTGATGATGACGACGCCGGAAGGTATGCAGTAACCGGTTCGCTGGCCACGCCAAAGTGGGAGGTGTACGCACCGGCGAAGAACGCGATGATCTACTCCGAGAAGCCCGACAAGCTAGGCGCTTACGCCGACCTACGGCGAGTCGACGCCGGCGCCAACGTCCTCGTCGCTCGCCCCGCGGACGCCGCCGCCTTCGACCGCACGCAACGACTGGACCTGGTCGTGATCGTGGCGCCGAGCCAGGCTGCGGTCGACCTGCTCACCGCACCGGGACGCGGACCCGAAGAGGGCCGCGCCCTGCTGGACTGGATGGAAAAGAATGAACCCGACTGGCGGCAGTGACGATGACCTGCAGGTCCGCGTGCGTTCTGTGCTCCTCGACGCTCTGATTGCGCTCGACGCGCACAGCGACTCCGTGGTTGTGATCGGCGCGCAGGCCATCTACCTGCACACCGGCAGCGCGACCGTCGCGGTGGCCGAGGCGACCAAGGACAGCGATCTCGGCATCGACCTGCGCACGCTAGGTGACGACCCGCTCATCGAAGAGGCGATGGCGCGCGCCGGGTTCCATCATGACCCGCTTGCCGGCCAGCCGGGATCATGGCTGAGCCCAGACGGCATCCCGGTCGACCTCATGGTCCCGGACGCAATTGCCGGGAAGGGCCGCCGCAGCGTCGAGGCGCCGCCGCACGACAAGCGGGCCCTGCGCAGGGCCGTGGGGCTGGAGGCCGCCGTCGTCGACAACGCCGTGATGACCATTCACGCTCTCGCGGCCGACGACGACCGCGTGATTGAGAGTCGAGTTGCCGGTCCGGCGGCGCTACTCGTTGCCAAGCTGCACAAGCTGGGCGAGCGGCAAGGGACACCCGACCGGCTCGTAGACAAGGACGCCTATGACGTCTACCGGCTCCTCGTCGCCATCGCCACGGACGGACTGGCCACAGCGCTCGTCCGACTGCTCGCGGACGAACTTGCCGGTGACGTCACGGGCGCAGCGCTGGATTTCCTCGCCCAGTTGTTCGGGAATGCGGGCGGCGCCGGCTCGGTCATGGCAGGTCGCGCCGAGGAGCTCGTCGGGGACCCCGCGGTCGTCGCGGCAGCATGCGCCGCCCTCGCGGGTGACCTCCTTGCCGCGGTTGGGGGCTGACGCGCGACGCTAGATCGACTGACGACCGGCCCTGAACGCGACCCCGCAGGGCGTGTAGTTGCGAGTGTGGGCAACGGATGGGCAACGCGACGTCCAGCAGCAGCCGTCTGGCAGCCAACGCACGACGAACCCATAATAACTAGTCTTCCGAGATGCGAGCGCATGATCACGTCCGACCTCCCGTTTGAGCCGATCGATTGTCGGGCGGATCTTCTGCTTGACACACCGGTACGGCGGAAGGCAGTAAGAACCAGCGCTTCGGCCAAGCCCACGAAGGGCACCGACCTCCCCTTACTCCCACTCCCAGCGGATGGCGTGCAGGCCGGGCTGGACGTTCTGCAGGGCCACGTGGGCGGCGTGGTGGGCGTTGAGGATGAGTTCGCGCACGACCTGGGGGTTGGCCCCGGCCCGGGGCGCCTGGACGTGGAAGATCCGGACCGGGAGCGCGTCGGCATGGAAGCGGGCCTCCAGTACGTAGGAGTGCACGGGGCGACGAAAGATCCGGCCGCCGTCGACCGCCTCCGACCGGGTCATCCCACGGCTGGTCAACTCTGCGGCATCCATGTTCGCCTCTGACATGTCGAGTCGGAAGCTGAACAGGTGGGTGTCATCGATGCTCAGGGCCCGGTCGAAGAGCAGTTCGCTGGCGACGAAGTTGGCGTCGCGCAGCACGCGCTGGCGCCCGACCCGGCAGTTCTCCAGGTCCAGCAGCCGCACCCGCGACACGTCGATGTCCGGGTCGGAGTTGTACAGAATCATCTGCCGGTCGGCGCCGTCCTCGCGGGCCTTGGTGACCGTATTCGTGCGCAGGTGCTTGATCCGGCGGTCGGCGCCGATTTGAAAGCTCTCGTTCAGCGACACGTCCAGCAAACGCTCCGTCACCCGGCGCGAGTCGATGGACACCATCCGGCGGATGACGTCGCTAGTGCCCCACGCATCAGCCCACGAAACGCCTCCGGATTGATGACCGATCCACCGGCCGCGAGCCTTGCGCGGGCCCAGCAGACCGACCAGCGACCCGGGCGGAACATCGAGGATTTGTTCTAGTGCTCCTAACGCGGCGAGGGAATCAGTCCGTTCCGGCCGGCGCCGGCCCTGCTGCCAATAACTCAACGTGGACCGTCCGATGCGATACCCACGACGCCTCAGATGAAATTCGACGCGGCTCAAAGCCAGTCCGCTATCTGCTATTGCTAACGCCAGAGCTCGGTGAAATGGCCCGAACTGGAGCGCTTCAGCGAGTTCGGCAGGCAAGTCTCGTTCGATGGGCTTAGGGTCTTCGGCAGGCACCGTCGGCATCCTCAATACTGTGTACGTTCACAAACATCGACTTGGGCCAAACTCGAATTTAGCGCTCCAACGGAGCCTTTGCGATCGGGGATCGGGGAGTGGCTGGGCCGTCAATCGCGACTATTCCCGCGCGACGTCGCACTGGGCAATTCACAAAGTACATGAACGTTCACATTATTGTCCAGAGAAGCGGGCAAGACCTTGCCTCCCCTGTGCTAGATGGGCAGACTTCAACCTGTTCGGCCATAGATCATCCAGCTTTCGCCGAATACCAAATACTTCGCATTTCGCGCCAAGCTAGTTAATCGGGAGAATTGTGACCACGACAATGACACGGGTTCGCCGGGCCGGTCTCGGATTCATCGTTGCGGCCTGCACGCTCGGGTTTGCCGCAGCAGGCACGAGCGGCACTGCGTTCGCCGCATCCCACAGCACCTCCCACGCCGTTATCCACGTCGTCAGCCCGAACAACACGTGGGGCAACTGAGTACCAGGCAGCCACGTCGGAGGCCGCCCACATCCTTACAACGTCCATCCTTATAACGTCGCCGAGCGACAACCCCCTCGCTCTGACGACTTCATAGCCGGGCCGTGCCACGCGCTACCCCCAGCCACGTGCGCATCCCCCGGTTGCACCACCCCGCTGTGGGGCCGGACTATCCCCCGATTCCGGCCCCACAGCTATACCTGCGACTGCCGCACGTCACGTCCTTCTGCTGGGGCGCCGGTAATCTGGCCAGCGATGAGCCTCCTCGCGATCTGGTTCGGCAAGCTGACCGGTGCGTCGCTGCGATTGCTCGGCCGCCGCGGCAACGCGTTGCCGGGTCTCGTGGTCGAACGGGTGTTTCCCCGATTCCTGCCGGCGGCGCTGGCCCGTCTGCCGCAGGGTGTGGTCGTCGTCAGCGGCACCAACGGCAAGACCACCACGACGAAAATGGTCGCCACGATCCTCGGTGAGAAGTACCGCGTGCTCACCAACGACACCGGTAGCAACTTCGTGCGCGGGGCCATCACGGCGGTGTGTGATCACGCCGACTGGCGCGGGCGGATCGACGCCGAGGTGGCCGTCTTCGAACTCGACGAGGCCCATGCCGTGCGGTTCGTCCAGGTCGTTCGTCCCGATCGGGTGCTGCTGCTCAACGTCATGCGCGACCAACTCGACCGGTTCGGTGAGATCGACACCACCGCAGAGCTGCTGCGCCGAGTTGCCGCCGCAGCCACGACGGCGGTGGTACTCAACCGCGACGATGCCCGCCTGGTCGGGTTAGCCGACGCGGTAACCGCTCCTGTCACGTACTTCGGCGTCGCCCCCGACCTGCGCTCGGACTTCCCGACGGACGAGGAGCTGTACGGCGTCGACGAGACCACCCGCGACCGCCAGAGCGTTCCGGAGGCAATCTCGGTACTACTCGCGATGGACCTCGGCGAAACCAGCCGGCTCCAGCTGCAGATTGCCGGTGAAACCCACGAGATCGCCTTACGAGCGGGGGGAGCGCACAACGCGCAAAACGCGGCCGGCGCAGCGGCAATGGCGTTGACGTTTCCGTTGACGCCCGCGACGGTGGCGACCGGGTTGCGCGCGGTCGAACCCGCGTTCGGGCGGGGCCAGACGTTCACGGTGGAAGGCCGCCGGCTGGTGCTGCACCTGGTCAAGAACCCGGCCGGGTTCCGACAGACGCTGCGCACCGTCGGCGCCTACGACCCGGACGCGGTGGTGATCGCCATCAACGACGATTACGCCGACAGTCGCGACGTGTCCTGGCTGTGGGACGTCGACTTCACCGCTGCGCTGGCCGGTGTCCGGACCGGGCGACCGTGGCTGCTCACCGCCGGCACCCGGGCCGCTGACATGGCCCTGCGCCTGCGCTACGACGAGATCGACGCGGACGCCATCGAGCCCGACCTACGGGGCGGGGTGCTGCGGGCCGTACGCCACATCGATCCGGGACACACGGTGATCGTGCTGAGCACCTACACGGCAATGTGGGCCCTGCACGCGATCCTGCTGGATGTGGGGACGGCGGTGTCGCTGGGTGATCCTGAGCTGCGCGATCCCGAGGCCGGGGATCCCGAGGTTGGGGATGCGACCGCGCTGGGGGATGCAACGGACGTGGATCCGCGCGCGGTGGCGCCCGGGGTCGCGGAGGTGGAGCGGTGAAGCTCACCCTGGTGCATCTCTACCCGCGCGAGATGAACATCTACGGCGACACCGGCAACGTGCTCGTCCTGCGCCGGCGCCTGCAATGGCGGGGGTTCGAGGCCGACGTCGTCCCGGTCGCGGTCGGCGATGCGATCCCGTCCGACGCCGACGTCATCCTCGGCGGCGGCGGCCAGGACGCGGCCCAGGGTGACATCGGGGCCGACTTCCTGACCAAGGGCCCGACGTTGACCGCGATGGCCGCGGACGGCGTGGTCATGCTTGCCATCTGCGGCACCTACCAGATGCTCGGTCACGAGTTCCTGACCAAGGACGGGGTGCGCATCGCGGGGACCGGCGTGCTCGACTTGAGCACGACCGGCTCGGACACCCGTCTGATCGGCAACCACATCGTCGACACCGAGTTCGGCCGGCTGGCGGGATATGAGAACCACAGCGGCTTGACCGATCTCGGCGCCGGCGTCGCTGCGCTCGGTCGCACCGTGCCCGGGCGCGGGAACAACGGCCGCGACCAGACCGAGGGCGCGATCCGCGACAACGTCTTCGGCACCTACCTGCACGGGCCGGTGTTGGCCAAAAGCGCACGATTCGCCGATGAGTTGCTGCGCCGGGCCTTCGCCCGACGGGGGGCCGCCGCCGACCTGGAGCCGTTGGACGATGCCCTGGCCGACGCGGCGGCGCTGGTCGCGTCGGGGCGGCCACGATGAGCCGGGCCCGGCCGAGCAGCAAGACCGCCCGGGTGAGGCGAACGGTCGCGGCCGCGGTGGTCGCGGTGGTCGTCGGGATGGCGCTGACCGCGTGCACGTCCGGCTCGGGCTCTGGCTCGGACTCCGGCTCGGGCTCTGGCCCTTCGGCCACGGCCTCGGTTCTGCCCGGTGGCGAGGGTGACACCGGTGTCAGCCCGTCCACCCACGTGCCCGCCTCGACCGGAAAGACGACCAAGCCCACCCCGCCTAGAACCACCAAGCGCACGACCGCACCGTCGAAACCGGCGAAGGTCAGGGAGATCTCGAAGGCCTGCCCCTACATCTCCAACAACGCCGAGCAGATCGCCGAGGGCAAGAAGGTGGGCCGCTCGACCGTGCTGACCACAACGCCCGTGGGATGCCGGTTCTACCTGGCCTATCCCGACTACCACGCGGTAGCGGAGATCACGGTCAAGAAGTACCCCACCGAGCTCAGCGCCTTCAACACGGTGGCCCGCACCGGCGGGTCGACGGCGCAGAGCACCCCGGGCGTCGGCGACGGTGCCGTGCTCTATCGCACGCGCTTCTACCCGCCCGACGGCAACCGCGACTGGGCCTGCATCTTCGCCAAGGGCAAAACGGTGGTCACGGTGCGCACCGACGCCACGATGTCTTCCGTGGACGCACGCAACGTCGCCGTCGCGATCGTGGGCAAGTTCTGACCGACGGGCCCATCCCGGCCCGGGCCATCACCAGCCGCGCCGCTGCGGTCAGGACGCGGTGGGGGTACCGCCCAGGGCCGCATCGGACGGACCTTCGGGTAGGTCCGCACCCTCGGCCCGGTGTTCGCCTGCGGTCGGGTCATCGGCTACGGTCGGGTCATCGGCTGTGGTCGGGTCATCGCCTTCGGGTGGGAGGCCGTCCAGGGCTTCGTCGGTGAGCGCATCGGCCTCGGGGGCGACCGTGGTGTCCGGGCCGACCGGAGCGGTGGCCAACGGGGCGGTCTCCTCGGGCGAGGTCACCAGCGGCTCGTCGACGGTGCTGTCGGCCACGGTGGCGGCCACCGCGTCGGCCTCGGTTTCTGGTGGCTGCGGCACCGGCCGGATCTTCGGCGGCAATGACGACCCGGTGCCGGACGCCTTCTTCGGTCGCAGCGCGCGGAACGCGGCCGCACCCGCGGCGATGGCAGCCAGCACCAGGGCGACCCTGACCACGACACCGGCCTTGCTCTTGCCGGCCGGTTTGCGGCCGACCGCGCGTTGACCGCGGTCACTGAGCCCACCCAGCACGGCGGCCGGCCCACTAAGTACGGCGGCCGAGCCACTCAGCGCAGCGGCGGCCTTCGCCTGCGCCTTGCCGGTTCGGCGCGCGGCCTGCTTGCTCGCCTTCGACTGGGCCTTGCTGGCTCGCTTCGCGGCCCGGCGGCTGGTGGCGTCCAGGGCGGCCTTGGCGTCTGCGGCCTTGGCCGCCGCGGTGGACCGGGCGTCGCCGACCAGACCGGCTGCGGTGGCCCGGGCGTCCTTGGCCGCGGCCAGGGCAGCAGCGCGGGCGTCGGCGACCGCGCTCAGGGCACCGGCCTTGGCGTCGCCACGCTTGGCGCGGGCCTGCTTCGCGTTTCGCTTCGCGGTCTTGGCCGCCTGCTTGGCCACCCGGCGGCGACGGGCCCGGGTCTCGGCCACGACCGACGCGACCACCCCGGCCACCTGCTCCTGGACGTTGACGGTCTGCTCGCGAACCGTCTTAGCCGCGATACCGGCGGTGTCGACGATGCTGTCCCTGGCCGAGCCGGCCTGGCCCACGATCGTGTCCTTGGCCGACCCGGCGGCCTGCTTGGTCGTGTCGGCGGCCGTGTCGCGCGCGGCCACCGAACGGTCCGCGGCGGCGGATTTGGCCGCGGCCGCCTGCTCGGCGACGGCCGTCGCGGCCTGGCGAGCCGCTTCCTGGCCGGTGTGAACGACCGCGGTCACCACGGAACCGACGCTCCCGGCGACCTCACCGGCGGCGTGCTTGGTCGTGTCACCGAGGTCGTGCAGGGCGCCGGTGACGTCATGGGACTTGCTATCGGACACGGGAGCTCCTGTTGTTGGAAGCGAATGCGAACACGGCTGCGGGCTCGGCGCGGTGGGCCAGAACGCCTGGGCTACCGCAAACCTTAGTGGGCGGTTAGGAAAGCTCAGAAATCCTCCCAGCAACGGCGGGGCCCACGCAGGTCGGGACGGTCGCGCCGTCGGTGCGGCGTGGCAAACTCGGGGTTCACGCGCACCGTCCGGTACGCACGCCGTCAATCGAGCAGGAGCCCACCTCCGTATGCACACCACCCAGGCCACTTTTCACACCAGCGCCGGCGACATCAAAGTGAACCTGTTCGGCAACCATGCCCCCAAGACGGTCGCCAACTTCGTCGGCCTGGCCGACGGCAGCAAGGAGTGGAAGGACCCGCGCACGGGCAAGACGACCAACGAACCGCTGTACAACGGCACCGTCTTTCACCGGGTCATCCAGGGCTTCATGATCCAGGGTGGCGACCCACTGGGGCGCGGCACCGGCGGCCCGGGCTACAACTTCGCCGACGAGTTCCACGGCGAGCTCGCCTTCGACCGTCCCTACCTGCTGGCCATGGCCAACGCCGGGCCGAACACCAACGGCTCCCAGTTCTTCATCACCGTCGGACGAACCCCGCACCTGAACCGCAAGCACACGATCTTCGGTGAGGTCGCCGACGCCGACGGCCGCGCCGTGGTCGATGCGATCGCGACGGCGTCCACCGATCGGGGGGACCGCCCCAAGACCGACATCGTGATCGAATCGATCACCTTCGACGACAAGTGACGCTTTGGATGAGTTGCCTGAGCTGGGACTCTCTGCGGTGAGCCTGCCGGATGACGCCGGCCGCCAACCGTTGAGCCACGGAATGGCCCGCTGCTACCGCCACCCGATGCGTGAGACCGGCGTGCGCTGCATCCGCTGCGACCGTCCGATCTGCCCCGAGTGCATGCGGCCGGCGTCGGTCGGTTTTCAGTGCCCGGACGACGTCAAGCTGTCCGCGCGCAGCGTTCGGCAGCCGCGCACGGTGGTCGGCGCGCCGCTGGTCGCCCAGGCCTACGTCACCTGGACCCTCATCGCGATCAACGTCGCGGTCTACCTCGTGATGGCGGCGAACTCCAACGGCGGGCTGAACAACCCCACCCGGTCGACGAAATTCCAGCAGTGGGCGCTGGAACCGGTCGAGGTCGCCAACAGCCATCAGTTCGCGCGCCTGATCACCTCGGCGTTCGTCCATCTCAGCCTGACCCACATCCTGCTGAACATGGTCGCCCTCGGGTTCATCGGGCCGTTCCTGGAGCGGGCCATGGGCTGGTGGCGCTACCTGGCCCTCTACCTGTTGGCCGCATTCGGCGGGTCCCTGCTGGTCTACGCGGTGGGCTCCCACTTCGGATACGTCGCCGGGGCGTCCGGCGCGATCTATGGCCTGTTCGCGGCGGCGCTGGTGCTGGGCCGACGGATGCAGTTGGACATGCGTTCACTGCTGGTGACGGTCGGGGTGAACTTCATCTTCACGTTCTCGATCCCGGGCATCTCGATCGAAGGTCACATCGGCGGGTTCCTCGCCGGCGGGCTGGCCGCGCTGGCGGTGGTCGGTTGGCCCGACCATCAGCGCCGGATAGCCACCCCCGTCCAGGCCGCCGGTCTGGTCGGTCTGGCGGCGGTCATGGTCATCGCCGTCGCCGTTCGAACCGCCACGTTCTGAGCCGACCCGGGCCAAGCCGTCCACAGGTGTGGACAACCCTGGGGAGAACTACACGCGTGTAATCACAGCAGTGGAAATGTCTGTGGACGATCGACCCCGTGATCCCAGCGGACTGAGGAACGGGCCAAGGCGATGGCCGATTACCGGCTCAGCGCCAGCGCACCGCCATGATCAATCCGGCGATCATGAAGCCGAACCCGACAAGGAAGTTGCCGGCCCCGATCTGGTCCATCACCGGGATCCGGTCACCGGCGATGTAGTAGGTCGAGATCCAGGCCAGGCCAATGACCAGGACCACGACCATCGCGATGGGGTACCACGACGCGCTGGGTGCCGCCTGCTTCGCTGAGGAGCCGGCGAGCACGCGGCTGGGCGGCGTGTACTCGCTCTTCTTGCGGACCTTCGACTTGGGCACGGCTGCCTCTCAACTCCTCAACGTGACCCGACGACGGGTCGTGACGACCCGTTCGGTCAGGCGACTGTGAGCCGAGTCGGGGCTCGGCGTTCCCCGGTAGCGTAATGCGCGTACCGCACCTCGGGCCACGCTCGAGCGCCGTCGACGCCCAGAGCCGCTGAGATCGGCGTTGGCTTACGTCGATGACCACCGTCAGCCGGAGCAGCACCGCCAGCCGGATCAGCCGGATCGCACATCCAGGAGCGCCAGTGAACGCGCGGCGGGTACCCCCACGCAACGCCTGGAACGCCCTCGTTCCCGTCGTGGCGCTGGCCGCGGGCCTGCTGTTCGCCACCAGCGCCAACGCGTCCCACGGCACCGACCTGCGGTCCGAGGGCACCACCGGTCTCGTTGGGCTGGTCCGCGCCGCGCAGGCCCGGGTAGGCACCGATCGGGCCACCGTGGCCGGCCTGGACCGCCAGATCAAGGCGCAGACCGACGTCGCCGCCCGGTCCAACGTGGGCGTGGCCGACGCTCGACGACGCGCCGCCGGGTTGCTGGCCCAGGCCGGGCTCACCGCGGTGTCCGGGCCCGGGCTGAGCGTCGTGCTGGACGACGCCCACGGACCGCCGCCGGATCCGTCCATCGACCCCAATGACAGCGTCGTGCACCAATCCGACCTGCAGGCGGTGGTGAACGGGCTGTGGTCGGGTGGGGCCGAGGCGATGTCGATCGCCGGCCAGCGGGTGATTACGACGAGCGCAGTCCGGTGTGTTGGCAATACGCTCCTACTCAACGGCGAGGTGTACTCGCCGCCGTTTCGGATCGTGGCCATCGGACCGCCCGCGGGGATGCGGTCCGGGCTGGAACGATCGCCGGGGGTGAAGCTCTACCGCCAGGCGGCGTCCGTTTTAGGGCTGCAGTACACGGTGCAGGACGAGCAGGATGTCCGGGTACCGGCCTACGACGGGCCTGTCGTCACCACGTCAGCGAAGGTCCCGCATTGAGTTCCAACGTTCTCGACAGCCCGGACGTAGAGCCGACCCACGCGGCCGGCTCGGCCGGCCCGGGGGGCCCGGCGGGTCCGGGCGGCCCCGGCGGCCCGCGGAGCCCCGGGGGAGCGCATGCGGGGCCAAGCCCGCGCCGGCGCGCCGGCGACTACGTGCGGGCATTCGTCCGCGGCGTCGGGCAGACGATGGTGACGCTCGGCCTGGTCGTGCTCCTGTTCGTTGCCTACGAGCTGTGGGTGACCAACATCTACGCCCACGCCAAGCAGGCCAAGGCGCACGCGACCCTGACCCAGGTCTGGAAGGCGAACAAGGACCCGCTCAAGGGCGCGGACCGGGCCAAGTTGCCGGCCGGCAAGCAGGTGGTCCTGCCTGCGGGGCAAGGCTTCGCCAACCTCTACATCCCGCGGCTGGGCAAGGACTACGCGTACACGATCATCGAGGGCACCAACGAGGACGATCTGGCCCGCGGCCCGGGGCACTACCAGGGTTCGGCCATCCCGGGGCAGATCGGCAACTTCGCGGTGGCCGGCCACCGGGTGACGCACGGCCAGCCGTTCCTCAACGCCGACCAGATCAAGGTCGGTGACGCCATCGTCGTCCAGACCGATCACAACTGGTACATCTATCGCGTCCTGGGTGACGCGAAGACCCGCAAGCTGGGCACCAAGAACGCCCAGGGCGTGCCCGGACGTGAGATCGTCGACCCCTCCGACGTGGGCGTCGTAGCGCCGGTGCCCGACCACCCCGGCGAGCGCCCGACCACGGCGTACATGACCATGACGACCTGCAACCCGAAGTACTCGGCCAGCCAGCGGATGGTCCTGCACTCGCTGCTGGCCCGCTCGGTGCCGGCGTCCGGAACCAAGACCCCCAAAGAAATCGGCGGAACGCTCTGATGTACACGTTCATTTGGCGGCACCTGCCCGGTCCGCTGGCGATCCGGATTTTTCAGGTGCTGGTTCTCGTAGCGATCGTGTCGGCCGTGCTGCTGTTCGTCGTGTTCCCCTGGGCGGAGCCGCACCTGCCGCTCGATCACGTCACCGTGGACGGCAACTGATGTCGGCCGGGGCCGCCGGGGCGGCCGGGTCCGTCGGGCTGGGACGGCCGGCCAAGATCCTGGTCATCGACAACTACGACTCGTTCGTCTACAACCTGGTGCAGTATCTGGCCCAGCTCGGGGCCGAGGTCGCCGTCATCCGCAACGACGAGATCGGCCCGGATGAGATCGGCGCCTACGCCGACGCGAACGGTATCGACGGCGTACTCGTCTCGCCCGGTCCGGGCACGCCCGAGGACGCCGGGATCAGCATGGCCGCGGTGCGGGCCAGCATCGAGTCCGGGCGGCCCCTGTTCGGGGTGTGCCTGGGCCACCAGGCCATCGGGGCCGTGTTCGGCGGGACGGTGTCCCGCGCGGCCGAGTTGCTGCACGGCAAGACCAGCGCGGTCGAGCACGACGGCGTGGGCGTGCTGGCCGACGTGCCGTCGCCGTTCACGGCCACCCGGTACCACTCGTTGGCGGTGGAGGAGGACACCCTGCCGGGCGAGGTCGAGGTGACCGGCCGTACCGCGTCCGGCGTCGTCATGGCCCTGCGCCACCGTGAGCTGCCCATCGAGGGCGTGCAGTTCCATCCCGAGTCGGTGCTGACCCAGGGGGGTCACCTGATGCTGGCCAACTGGCTGCGCGGGCTCGGCCACGACGTCGACGACGCCCAGGTTGCCGCGTTGGCCGCCGGAGTGGAGACGCTGCGCGGCCAGGCGTTCTCCGCCGCCGCCGTCTGACCCGGCCGGTCTACGAATCGGGTGCAGAGAGGGACGCCTGGCGACCCTCTGTGCACCCGATTCGGGGCCGGCCGGCCGGCCAGACCTGGCTGATGAGCGGGACGCCGGGGCGGTAGGCCAGGTGGACGTGGCTGGGGGCGTCGAGGACGACGAGGTCGGCGCGGCGGCCGACCTCGATGCGGCCGATGTCGTCGCGGCGCAGCGCCGCGGCCCCGCCCGCGGTGGCGGCCCGGACGGCCTCGGCCGGCGTTATCCCCATCTCGCGCACCGCTAACGCGATCGCCAGCGGCATGGCCGTGGAGTAGGCCGAGCCCGGGTTGCAGTCGGTGGCCAGGGCGACGGTCACGCCGGCGTCGAGCAGCCGCCGGCCGTCCGGGTAGGTCGAGCGGGTGGAGAACTCGGCCAGCGGGAGCAGGGTCGCCACGGTGTCGCCGTTCGCCAGCGCGTCGACGTCGGCCGCGGACAGGTGCGTGCAGTGGTCGGCGCTGGCCGCGTCCAGCTCGACGGCGATCTGGACGCCCGGGCCTGGGCTGAGCTGGTTGGCGTGCACCCGTAGGCCCAGGCCCTGGTTCCTGCCCGCGGTCAGGATCGCCCGGGTCTGGTCGGCGTCGAAGGCGCCCTGCTCGCAGAAGACGTCGATCCAGCGGGCCAGTGGCGCGCAGGCCGCGAGCATCTCGCCGCGTACCAGGTCGACGTAGGCCTCGGCGCTCGCGGCGTCGGCCGGAACCACGTGGGCGCCGAGGAACGTCGTCTCGGCCGTGAACTCGCCCGCGACGGCCAGGCTGCGGCGCTCGGTCTCGACGTCGAGCCCGTACCCGGACTTGCACTCGAACGTCGTGACCCCGGCGCGGAGGAGTTCGTCGGCCAGCCGCTGCAGGTTGGCGCGCAGGTCGTCGTCGGTGGCGGCCCGGGTGGCCGCGACGGTGGTGCGGATGCCGCCGGCCGCGTAGGACTGGCCCGACATCCGCGCGGCGAACTCGGCCGTGCGGTCGCCGGCAAAGACGAGGTGGGCGTGCGAGTCGACGAAGCCGGGCAGGATGGCCCGCCCGTGGACGTCGGTCCGGTCATCCGTCGGCGGGGCGTCCTGGGCTCGCCCGACCCAGACGATGCGATCACCGTCGACGGCGAGGGCGTCTGCGTCCGGATGGCCGAACACCTCACCCGCCCCGGTGAACAGCCGACTCCGCCCCCCCGGGCCGGCCGGGTCAGAAGCCATCGTGACCGCCGGTCTGGGCGTCGGCCGTGGCGAGCGCGGCCCCGGAGCGCACGAGCTCGGTGGCCGCCGCGATCTCGGGGGCCAGGAACCGGTCCGGGCCCGGACCGTCGACCCGCTCGCGCAGCAGCCGCACCGCCGCTCCCGTCGCCGCGGCGGGCGCAAGCGGCGCGCGCAGGTCCAGGGCCCGGGCCGCGGTGAGGTACTCGATGGCCAGCACCTGCGTCAACCCGTCCACCGATCGGCGCAGCTTGCGCGCGGCGTGCCAGCCTAGGGAGACGTGATCCTCCTGCATGGCCGAGGACGGGATCGAGTCGACGCTGGCCGGCGCGGCCAGCCGTTTCAGCTCGGCCACGATGCCGGCCTGGGTGTACTGGGCGATCATGTGCCCGGAGTCGACGCCGGGGTCGTGGGCCAGGAACGGGGGCAGCCCGCGGGAGCGGGCCCGGTCGAGCATGCGGTCGGTCCGACGCTCGCTGATCGAGGCCAGGTCGGCGACGGCGATGGCCAGGAAGTCGAGCACGTAGGCCACCGGCGCGCCGTGGAAGTTACCGTTGGACTCGACCCGTCCGTCCAGCGTCACCACCGGGTTGTCCACCGCGGACGCCAGCTCGTAGGCCGCGATCCGGCGGGCGTGCTCCAGGGTGTCGCGGGCGGCGCCGGCCACCTGCGGCGCGCACCGCATCGAGTACGCGTCCTGGACGTAGGTGCAGTCGCCCGGGTCGGCGTGGGAGGCGACGATCGGCGAGCCCGCCAGCAGCGCGCGCATGTGGGCGGCGGCCGCGGCCTGGCCGGGCTGGGGGCGCAGGGCCTGCAGGTCGGCGGCGAACACCCGGTCGGTGCCGAGCATGGCCTCGACGCTCATGGCCGCGGTCAGGTCGGCGGTGGCGAACAGCATCTGCAGGTCGGCCGCGGCCAGGCAGAGTTGCCCGAGCATCCCGTCGGTGCCGTTGATCAGCGCCAGGCCTTCCTTCTCGCCCAGCTCGACCGGGGTCAGCCCGGCCGCGGCCAGGGCCTCGGCCGCGGGCTGGGCCGAACCGTCCGGTCCGAGCACGACGCCTTCCCCGATGAGCACCATCGCCACGTGGGCCAGCGGGGCCAGGTCACCCGAGCAGCCGAGCGAGCCGTACTCGGGCACGACCGGGGTGATCGCGCGGTCGAGCAGGTCGGCCAGCAGCTGGGCCGTGGCCGGGCGGATCCCGGTGCGTCCCGTGGCCAGCGTCGACAGCCGCAACAGCATCAGCGCTCGGACGACCTCGTTCTCTACCGGCGGGCCCGAGCCGGCCGCGTGCGAGCGGATCAGCGAACGCTGCAGGTCGGCCCGCTTCTCCGGCGGGATCGACGTGGTCGCCAACGCGCCGAACCCGGTCGAGATGCCGTAGTGGGGCACCACCTCGTCGGCCAGAGCGTCGATCACTCCGCGGGTGGCAGCGATGGCCGTGCGGGCGGCTTTGGACAACTCGACGCCGGCGCCGTGGCGGGCCACGGCCACCACCTGGGCCTCGGTCAACGGGCCGACATCGACGACGACGGTTTCGGTGGGCATCCCGACACCCTCTCACTGCCCACGGTTTTGGTCACCCACCACCGAATACGAGTGGCGGATTCAACCGGTCAGTGCAACACCTGGTGGATTTGGTGGTTGGGATAGTAG
>CAXULW010000032.1:0-4102 GCA_964252015.1 uncultured Jatrophihabitantaceae bacterium
CCGACGTCGGCGGCCTTGGTGAAGATGCCGCCGCCGACCCGCATGAACATGGCCAGCGTGGCCGCGCCGAAGCCGAAGCCCTCCAGCACCTTGGGGGCGTGGTCGGTGAACACCAGAACGACCACGGACGCCCCGAACAGGCCGAGCCCGACCGTCGCCATGCCGACCGCGCCACCGGTGCGGAACGCGATGCGGATGGCGCGTTCGCGACCTTCGGTGTTGGCCGCGGCAGCAACGCGCAGGTTCGCCCGCGTGGCCAGCCACATGCCGAAATATCCGATGGCGGCAGAGAAGCCGGCTCCGACCAGGAAGAACACGGAACGTCCGATCCGCTCGCCGCCGTCGTCGGCCGGCAGCGCGAACAGCAGCAGGAATACGACCACGACCACGACGGACAGCGTCTGGAACTGGCGCTTGAGGTACGCCTGCGCCCCTTCCTGGACTGCCTCGGCGATCTCGATCATCTTCGGGGTTCCCTCGTCGGCGGCGAGAACTTCCTTGAACAGCACGAACGAGAACGCCAGAGCGATCAGAGCCACCAGACCGATCACGCAGACCAGGGTGGTGTCACCCCCGCTGAAATCGGCAGCGGCGATGACGCTGGGGTGGGTCGAACTCATGTCGCAGGACTCCTCTGGCCAGAACGACGCGTGGAACACGCAGATGATCGATCGAAATTCGTACCCGGATTCTCGCGGTGGCGGCGCCGGGTGATCCCAGCCGGCCTAACGGAGGTACGACGCGCCGGAGTCTATAGGCCCGCACAGGTAGCCCGTCGGCTGAGATGCTCGGTCAGCTGTCGTCTCGCCCACCCGGAATTCCTGCTAGGGCCTGAGCCGGCCGGACTGAAAGCGGTTACTGTCCGCCCGACAGAGCCTCGTCGCGGGTGGGGTAGATGGCGAACACCTCGTCGAGACCGGTGATCCGGAACAGCTTCAAAACCCGCTCCTGGGCGCAGACGAGGCTGAGCTTGCCGCCCAGTTCGCCGGCCCGGTTCTGCCCGGCGACCAGGACCCCCAGACCCGTCGAGTCGATGAACGCGATGTCGCTCAGGTCCACGATCAGATCGCAGCAGTGCTCGTCCATCGCTTCCTGCACGGACTTGCGCAGCGCCGGGGCCGAGTAGACATCGACCTCCCCGCGAACTGAGACGACGCGATGGCCGGCCACATCCTCGGTGGACACGGACAGGTTCACTGGTGATTCACCTCGCTGATCGCTCCCTCGCGCCACGCCTCTGGCTGGGCGCACACCGGCAGACCGGCAGCCGACCAATCGTGCCACAGCTCGCGCACCGGACGAGCCGGTACGCACCACGTGGTCAGCGGGCCGAACGGCTGGCCGCGAGAGATCGAACCGGCGCCGATCGAACCGGCGACGATCGAACCGGCGCCGACCGAACCGGCGCCGCACTGACCAAACTGCTTACGTGCGGCTGGATGCCGGTCGGCCCGGGGCGGTCATCGGGGCCGGTGACGCCCCAGGCCAGTCGACCGGCGCGTGCGCGGGCGTGGACAACGGTGGCTCCGACCGCAGCCAACCGGACCCGCGCCGAGACGGTGACGTCAACGGTGCCGGTGCGCCCATCGGCACCCAGGCGCACGGCACAGCCGACGAGGCGGGCCTGGTTCGCGGCGGCGATGCGGGTGGCGCGGGCACACACACCGGTGGACGAGCTGTCGATGCCGATCCGGTCCGCGGCGGCCAAGGCGGCCAGATCGGCGGCGACCTCCGCCTGCTCCCGAGCCAGCACGGCCGACCCCCGCAGTACCGCGACCAGCGCCACCAGCAGCACCAGCGTGCCGCCCGCCACCACCCACAGGCTGGCCGACCCGCGGTCGCCTGGTTCTCCTCCCATGCGGGTTGCGCCTTCCGTGCGGGGTTCTCCTCCCGTGCGGCTTGCGAAGATCCGTCGGGTCGCGGTTCCCGGCGACTGCTGCCTCATGGGGTTCCGCCGGCCGAGCCGGGTTCGACCTGCGCGGTGGCCACCTCGCTGACCGTGACGGCCGGGAGCCCGGCGCCCAGCGGGCGGAGCCGGATCGTGACGGTGGCGGTCACCGTCTCGCCGCCCCGGCGAACCACCACCGACGATCCGGGGAGAACGGCCCGGGCCATGCCCGGCGCGCGAGTATCGCCGCGCGCCGCAGCGCGGGCCACCTCCCGCGCGGCGTCCAGGCAACGGACCCGGGTGCCCGCGACCTGGACCGCGTACACGGCGGTGAGCACGAGGAGCATGAGGACGGGCAGTGCTACGGCGAGCTCGGCGGTGGCCATGCCGGAGTCGTTCCCGCCGGCACGCCTGGCCCGACGACGCCACGCCCGCCGGCGGCTGGTCACATATGCACGTGCAATGCGCCGGTCACCACAGCAGCCAGCGCTGAATGCACGGCTGGACTCTGGACGACCTTGAACAAGACCACGGCGAACGCCACCGCAGCGACGGTGCCCACTGCGTACTCGGCCGTCGTCATCCCGGCATCGCTGGTGACGGCACGCAGATAGGTTGCCCGCCGGTGTGCGTTCGAGCGTCGCCGCGCCTCGGGCGGGCGCGTTTCCAACGTCTGGCTGGACGAACCTTCCGGACGCGGTGCCGGGCGGCTCCGGCCGAGCTGATTGAGCAGATCGAGCAGGCGGTACAGGGCGGTGATCATCGTGAACCTCCGTTGGTGATGGGTGGAACAGGTCGGGGCGGGTGCCCTCGTCCGGACATGGGGGTCTCGTCAGTTGCGGCCTCATGACGCGACCCGGCTGAATACATCAGCGGCGATACCGGCTACGACCGGGACGACACCGAGACAGATGAACGCGGGCAGGAAACACAGCCCGAGGGGGAGCAGAGCCAGGACACCGACGCCCTCGGCTCGGGCGACCGATGCCGCGTGCAGTTCCGCCCGGTGGGTGCGCGCGCACCGGCTGAGGGCGTCAGCCAGACGGATCCCGCTGTCGGCGGAACGGGCGGCGACGACGGCCACCGACCCGATCACCGGGTCCCGCGCCAGGGCACTCCACGCTTCGCGGGCGGACGTGCCGAGGCTGAGCAACGCCGCCACCCGGTTGAGCTCGTCGCGCAGGCCCGCGGGAGCAGTCCGGGCGGCCGCGGTGAGTGCGGTCGGTACTGCTGCCCCCGAGCGCAGTCCGGCGGCGATCAGGTCGCACGTCAACGGCAGCGCCGCCCGCGACGCGGTGTCCGTCGGCACGGGCGCCCGGGCGATCCGGCGGCGCAGGGCCGAGGCCGCCACCGGGACGCCGATCGCTGCTGCTACCGCACCGATCGGGCCGGCGATGATCACGCAGAGCAGCCCGCCGGCCAGGGCGCCCACCCAGGCCAGCGCGGTAGGACTCATCCGCGTGACGGCGGGCTTGGGTCGCTCGGCAACCACGCCCGGCCGCAGTTGCGCGTCGAGACGGGCGCGCACGGTGGCGGGTCGCGGGCGTGGGCCGAGCAGGAGCACGGCCGCCGCCAACGCCGTCAATGCCAAGACGGTCATCGACTTGCCCGCCGAACCATGGCCGCGGTCCACCACCAACCGGCGACGTCGAGGCTGACGCCCACCAGCAGCACCACTGATCCGCCGCTCGACGCAAACAGAAAGCGGAAGGGACGCGCACCCATCACCGTGCCCAGGCCCATCCCGACCAATGGCAGGACGGCCAGTAGCGCGCTCGAGGACCGCGGACCGGCCAGCGCACTGTTCACGGCCAGCTGCCGTTTTCGGCGTAGGTCGACGTCGCGGGCCACCTGATCGACCACTTCGGCCAACGGCGCGCCACAGGCATGCCTGACGCGCCAGGCCGCGGACAGCGGGCTCAGCGACGGTGACCGGGCCAGCACATCGGCGGCCTCAGCCCCGTAACCAGCACTCGCCGCCGCCTCCCGCAGCAGCCGGCCGTGACGCCCGGACACGTCCGCGGCGGCCTTCAGGGCCGTGTCCTCGCGGGCGCCGGCGGCGAGCTCGGCCTCGAGCACGGACAGACCCTGAGCCAGCGCCGCATCATCGCTGCGGATCCGCCGGGCTCCCGCGGCCCCGATCCCGGCATCGATGGCGACGGCGGTCACGAGGCCGACGGCCAGCGACACCGCAAGCCGAAGGCCGGTCAGGAA
>CAXULW010000032.1:4202-49001 GCA_964252015.1 uncultured Jatrophihabitantaceae bacterium
CCGATACCGGTCAACCGGCGCACACCGTCGGCACCACGTTCCAGGTGCAGAACGACGTCGAGAGCTGCGGCGGCCTGCGCGGTCAACGCCATGCGGTCGAGACCGCCCAAGGCACCGAGGGCCTCGAGCCGAGCCGGGACGTCGTTCATCCCGTTGGCGTGGACCGTGGCGCCGCCGCCGGCGTGCCCGGTGTTCAAGGCGGCCAGTAGCTCGACGATCTCGGCGCCGCGGAACTCGCCGACGACCACCCGATCCGGACGCATCCGAAGCGATTGCCGAACGAGGTCGCGCAGGTCGATCGCGCCGGCGCCCTCGATGTTGGCCGATCGCGCCACCAGCCGCACGACGTGCTGGTGACTCGTCGTCAACTCGGCCGCGTCCTCGATGAGCACGATGCGCTGGTTCGGCGCGACCAGACCGAGCAGAGCCCCAAGGACTGTCGTCTTTCCCGAGCCGGTGCCGCCGCTGATCAGGAAGGCGAGCCGGGCCTCGATCATGGCCCGAACGACGGTGGCCGCGTCCCGGCTCACCGTGCCGGCGTCGATCAGGTCGACCAGTTCGAGTCGACGCCGGGCCAGCACCCGTAACGAGATCGTCGTCCGAGCCGTCAGGGGCGGGATGATCGCGTGCAAGCGGGTGCCGTCGGGTAGATGGGCGTCGACGAACGGGGCGGCGTCGTCCAGGCGGCGGCCGGCACTCACCGCAAGCCGATAGGCCAGCGCACGGACGTCCGTCTCCGAGCCGAACCTGACCCCGGCCGGTTCGAGACCGGCACCCCGATCGAGCCACACGTCGTCGGGGCCGTTGACCAGCACATCGGTGACGCCGTCGAGTTCGAGCAGTGGTTCCAGCGGGCCGGCGCCGGTCAGCCGGGCCGAGAGTTCGTGGTCCCACTCGGCCAGCACGGTGTCGTCGGCCAGCAGCCTCGATTCGCGCCGCGCCGCGGTGACCGCCGCGGCCACATCGTGCGAGCCCTCCCGGGCCAGGCGGTGCCGAACCTGGTCGAACAGTGGCGCACCCGCACCCGCAGCCGCAGCCGCACCCGCACCCGCGGGCCGGACCTGCGTGCCCGCGACCGCGCCGATCATGCGACGGCTCCGGCGGGTTCGAGCTCGTCGCGGCCGCTCCGGACCGGAGCTACCGACGACGGACCCGGCGACGACCCCGACTCGGGCGCCTGCGGATCGAGCAGCACTGTTCGGTCCGGCCTTTCTCGCGCCCAGTCCAGCAACTCGCCAGCGATTGCACGGGTGCCGCGCCGAAGCCGGCGCGGATCGACACCGCGATCCCGGGCTGACCGCAACCCCGGGTCGTTACCTAGCGATCCGGCCAGCGGCAGGTCCAACACCTCAGCGATGCGACCGGATCCGATGACGGCGCCGTCGGACCGCACCACGAGGCGGGCTGCACCGGCAAAACCCTCGTCGGCGAGCACAGCTTGCATCGCGGCGGCAGCGGTGACCGCGCGGATCTCGGCCGGTACCACGACCACTAGCGCGGGCAGCAACTCCAGCGCGGCCGTCCGGGCCGGGGACATCGACCGACCGAGATCGAGCACCACCGGTCCGATCTCGCGACCCGAGCGAATCACGGAGCGCACGGCCGCGGGCGACGGAGGCAGGTGACCGTCACAGGCCAGGAACGGGACCCCGCGCCAGCGTGGGAGCCCGTCGAGCAACTGGTCCGGATCCAACCGACCGCCCGTGGCGTGCAACCCGGACCAGCGGGCGCCCGGCACACCCTCGGCACCCAGGACGACGTCCAGGCCACCACCGAGCGGGTCGAGGTCGACCAGGAGGGGGACTGTTCCCGCGGTGGCCGTGATCGTGCGTCGTTGGCCGGGCGTTGCCTTCATGGCCGACCACGCCACCGCGGCCAGTGCCGCCGCGAACGACGATGCCCCGGCGCCACCGCACCCGCCCAGCACGCCGATGACCCCGCCCGGCTCGGCCCCGGGGCCCGTGCCGCGCCTCGGCCGTCCACGCCGGCGATCTCTGCCCGTTGCGCTGTTCATGGCGCCAACTCTGGCGACCACGACCCCCGGGTTGGGCCCTCGACCGGGATCTGTGGAAACTCCGTCCGTTCATCCACAGGTGGTCAGACGAACCGGCCAGCGGTCAGGAAACCGTCAGACCCCGGACGTATTCTCCACAGGTGCCCCGCGCCGCCGCGTTCTTCGATCTCGACAAGACGATCATCGCCAAGTCGAGCACGTTGGCGTTCGGGCGCCCGTTCTATCAGGGCGGTCTGATCAACCGACGGGCCGTGGTGCGTGGTGCTTACGCCCAGTTCGTGTTCGCCCTGTCCGGCGCGGACGAGGACCAGATGGCTCGCATGCGCGACTACCTCACCGCGATGTGCGCCGGATGGGATGTTCAACAGATTCGCGACATCGTCACCGAGACGCTGCACGACATCATCGACCCGATCGTCTATGACGAGGCGGTGGAGCTGATCGAGCGCCACAAGGCCGACGGGCTCGACGTCGTGGTCGTCTCGTCGTCGGGCTCCGAGGTGGTCGGACCGATCGCGGAGATGGTGGGAGCAGACCGCAGCGTCGCCACCACCATGGTCGAGCGCGACGGCAAGTACACCGGAGAGATCAACTTCTACGCCTACGGACCGCACAAGGCCGAGGCCGTCCTGGCGCTGGCCGCGGCCCAGGGTTACGACCTGGCCGAGAGCTACGCCTACTCGGACTCGATCACCGACCTGCCGATGCTCGAGGCGGTCGGGCACCCGGTCGTCGTCAACCCCGATCGCGCGTTGCGCAAGGAAGCGATCGCCCGGGCGTGGCCCATTCTGGCCTTTTCCAACGCGGTGCCGCTGCGGGAACGGCTGTCCGACCTACGACCGCCGCACCCGGCTCTGACCGCCGGCATCGCTGCGGCCGGTACCGCCGTGGCCGGCGCGGCCTGGGTGGTCACCCGCCGCCGCGCCGCACGCCGCTGACCCTGGCAGCTCGACCGCTCCCCGCCCGTCCCACCGTGGCATCCCGCCGCCCGCCTGACCGCCCTGGTGAGAGCCAGCAACAGCTGCACACCTGAATGCGAACCGGGGGCCGCTTGCGCCCGAGCAAGATCAGGTGTGTGATGGGTCACATCGCATCCGAGACGCTACGGCGGTCCAGCCCCCGACGAAACGGATTCGACACGGAACTGGTCGGGCACCCACGCGGCGACCGAGCCACGCGAGGCTAGGGATGGATGTCCCGGATTCCGGGCGTCGTACCCGGGACGCGCGCGCTTGGTAACCCGACCCGTTCCGTCGAGACGGCGTCACCTCGAGCGGACTGTCCACTCCCCGGGTGACGCCGTTTCACGTGTCCAGGGCGATCGCCAGAAGTGGCGGTACCCCGCCGCTCAACCCCGTTCCAGCGCAGTACAGATCGCCATCGCCTCGCGGCACCCGAGCACGATCAGGCGGGCAACGTGCTCGACCCACGCGATCAACCCGTCGACCGAACCCGAGCGGTATCCGTCCAACGCGGCCGGTATGACCGCGCGTTCCTCCAGGGCGCCAACCTCGAGCACGGCGAGCGACTTGGGGTCCAGCCCGAACTCGACCAACGTCAGGCGGGCCGCGCCGAACCCGACCACGGTGGAACTCGGCGCGAACGCGTCCAGTCCGAGGATCTCTCCGAGCACAACGGCGGTGACGACCACTGCTGGGGCCCGCGTCTGAGCGACGGTCGCGGCCAAACCGGCCACCCGTTGCGACGTGTGCACAGAACCTCCCGGGCGACCGAGCCCCGCCGGGTCGGAAACGAGGTCGGCCGCGGCCAACACATGCAGCCGGGCCAGCACCTGGGCGGGAGCGCGCCGCCAGGTCACCGCCAACGGACCCAGCTCGGCCGACACGCGCAGGGCCCCCTGCACGACCGGATCGGCGATATCCCCGGAACGGATGGCGGCCAGGTCCAGCGGCACCCCCGAGAGCACCGTGCTGGCCCACGCTCCGCGCAACGCCGACTCGGCCGACACCTCGTTGGACCGCCGCCGCACCACCCGGCTGGCCAGCAGTCGATCCACCGCGGCACGGGCCGAAACGACGGCCGCGTCGACGCGCGGCAGGGCGGCCAGCGGCGCAAGCGGGTCGTCAGGCACGAGGGCCGACGCTACCCAGAGCGGGCGCCGACCCGTCGAGTTCACCTATTGGACACATCGTTGACATCTGGTTCATGTGGTGCCAACGTCAAGCCGATTCCGCCGCCCAGCGACCGCACGAGTGCGTACCGGCCGGCTGCCATGACGGTCCGACTGCGTCTGACTGGAGTGAACATGTCCCGACCTGCCCCCGCATCAACACGGACCGCAGCTGCGCCCGCCTGGGGTGCGTCGCTCGCTGACCCAGGGCCACTCGGCCTGGCCGCATTCGCCATGACGACGTTCGTGCTCTCCTGCGTCAACTCGAACCTCATCCCGGCGACCGTGGAGGCCACCGTCTTCGGTCTGGCGTTCTTCTACGGCGGCCTGGTCCAGTTGCTCGCGGGCATGTGGGAGTTCGCGCGCGGCAACACCTTCGGCGCGGTGGCTTTCTCCTCCTACGGCGCGTTCTGGCTGTCGTTCTGGTACCTGGCGTCCCATCCCGCGCTGCTGGCCGCGGCCAAGGGCGACGCCCACAAGGGCGTCGGCACCTACCTGCTCGGCTGGACGATCTTCACCGCGTTCATGACCGTGGGCACGCTCCGGTTGAACGGGGCGTTGATCGGCGTCTTCAGCGCGCTGACGATTACGTTCCTGCTGCTGACCCTGGGCGAGTACCTCGAGTCCTCGAACCTGACCAAGGCCGGTGGGTACTTCGGTCTGCTCACCGCCCTGCTGGCCTGGTACACCGCCGCGGCGGGCGTCATCAACGTCACCGAGAAGCGGGAGCTGCTGCCACTGTTCCCGCGCTCCTGAACCCGATATACGTTCGGGGCAACCATTCGACAGTGCCGTCCGGAGGTCCACCGTGCCTGAAGAGAACGAGAACCTGTCCAACCTCATGCACGAGGAACGACGTTTTCCGCCGACCGCGGAGTTCGCCGCGCAGGCCAACCTCGGCCGCGACGCCTACGACGCCGCCGCGGACGACCGGCTGGCCTTCTGGGAGAAGCAGGCGGGTGAACTCGAATGGGCGAAGCCGTGGACGACGGTCCTGGAGTGGGAAACCCCGTATTCGAAGTGGTTCATCGGCGGGGAGCTCAATGCGTCGGTGAACTGCGTAGACCGTCACGTCGCCGCCGGCCACGGTGACCAGGTCGCGATCAACTGGGAGGGCGAGCCGGGCGACACCCGCACCATCACCTACGCCCAGCTGCAGGATCTCGTCTGCCAGGCCGCCAACGCGATCACCGAACTCGGCGTCACCAAGGGGGATCGGGTCGCGATCTACCTGCCGATGATCCCCGAGGCGGTCGTGGCGATGCTGGCCTGCGCCCGCGTCGGCGCTCCGCACTCGGTCGTCTTCGGTGGCTTCTCCGCGCACGCCCTGTTCGACCGGATCGTCGATGCCGACGCCAAGCTCGTCATCACCGCCGACGGGGGTTACCGCCGCGGTTCAGTCTCGGCCCTGAAACCGGCCGTCGACGACGCGCTGGCCATGGGCGAGAACAACGTGGCCCACGTGCTTGTGGTCAAGCGGGGCGGGAACGAGGTGGCGTGGACCGACGAGCGCGACGTGTGGTGGCACGACGCCGTGGACGGCGCCTCGACGTCGCACGAAGCCGAAGCGCACGATTCCGAGCACCCGCTGTACATCCTCTACACGTCCGGGACGACGGGTAAGCCCAAGGGGATCCTGCACACCACTGGCGGCTACCTGACCCAGGTCTCCTACACCCACCGCAACGTCTTCGACCTGAAACCGGACACCGACGTGTACTGGTGCGCGGCCGACATCGGCTGGGTCACCGGCCACAGCTACATCGTCTACGGCCCGCTGGCCAATCGCGCGACCATGGTCATGTACGAGGGGACGCCCGACACCCCCGACCGCGGCCGCTGGTGGTCGATCATCGAGAAGTACCGGGTGTCGATCCTGTACTGCGCGCCCACCGCGATCCGCACGTTCATGAAGTGGGGCGAGGACATCCCGGCCGGGCACGACCTGTCGTCGTTGCGGGTGCTGGGTTCGGTCGGGGAACCGATCAACCCCGAGGCGTGGATCTGGTACCGCCGCGTCATCGGCGGCGACCGCACCCCCGTCGTCGACACCTGGTGGCAGACCGAGACCGGCGCGATCATGATCAGTCCGCTGCCGGGCGTCACCTCGACCAAGCCGGGTTCAGCGACCAAGGCGCTGCCGGGCATCTCGGCCGAGGTGGTCGACAACGACGGCAAGCCCGTGCCGAACGGTGGCGGCGGGCTGCTCGTGCTGACCGAGCCGTGGCCGTCGATGTTGCGTGGCATCTGGGGTGACGACGAGCGCTACCGGGAGACGTACTGGTCACGCTTCGCCGAGCAGGGCTACTACTTCGCCGGTGACGGGGCCAAGAAGGACGACGACGGCGACCTCTGGCTCCTGGGCCGGGTGGACGACGTCATGAACATCTCTGGGCACCGCATCTCCACCACCGAGGTCGAGTCGGCGCTGGTGTCGCACCCGTCCGTGGCCGAGGCCGCGGTCGTCGGCGCCACCGATCCGACCACCGGCCAGGCCATCGTCGCATTCGTGATCCTGCGCGGCAACGTGCCCGCCGAGGAGGCCGAGGGTGCCGAGCTGATCAAGACGCTGCGAAACCACGTCGGCACCGAGATCGGGGCGATCGCCAAGCCGCGCCAGATCATGATCGTTCCGGAGCTGCCCAAGACCCGGAGCGGCAAGATCATGCGCCGGCTGCTGCGGGACGTGGCCGAAAACCGCGAGATCGGCGACGTCACCACGCTGGCCGACTCCACCGTGATGGACCTCATCAGCGACAAGCTCCCCGAGGCGGCCACCGAGGAGTAACGATTGTGGTCACCCACCCTCACATAGCGTGCCGGGCGACCAGAACCGTGGAGATTGTGGCCAGTACATAGCCTGGGCGTTGGGTGACGTCCTCCCAGCTGAAGGTGAGCAGCCGCCACCCGGCGGCACTCAGAGCGTTGGCCTTGACCATGTCCCGATCACGACGTTCCTTGGTCCGATGAAACGCCCAGCCGTCTACCTCGACCGCGATCTTGGACGCCGGAAAAGCGACGTCGACGCGGAACGACCCAGCGGGCACGGTGAGCCAGAAGTTGCCCGTCCAGCCTGTTATCCCGGCACCGTCGAGCAGTTTCTGCAAACGCCGCTCGGACTCGGCTTCGGCGCCGGGGCGGGTGTTTCGAAGCAGGTAGGCGAGCTGACGATTGCCCCACCGGCCGGGTTGGGTGTCGAGGCGGCGCTGGATCTGGTCACGATCGAGCCAATGTTGCTGGAAGGAGCGGTCGAGCAGGGTTTGCGCCGGGCCGGTCTCCAGCCATCCGAGGCAGTCGAGCAAGGTCTCGGTGCGGGTGGTGACCGTCAGGCCCAGCCAGGTCGTCGTCGCCCGGGGATCGAGCAGCGTCCGGTGGACGCGGACCGCCGGAGTGCTGACCCACTTCTGCCGGTCGTAACGGGTGATGTGGATACGGCCGTCCCCCTCGACCGGCAGCTCCCACCACCACGCCGCGGAGAGGTAGGACAGCACCGACCGTGCACCCAGGACCGCTGCCCACGCCTGGCTGTCCGGTGTGTCGGGGGCGCCGACCACCCGGTAGACGTAGCGGTACTGGGTCGCGGCGATCCGGGCCGAGACCACCATGGCGTCGACCTGGCGGACCCGTAGTCCGGTCGCCACCAACTGTGCGCGGGTGATGACGCCGGCCTGCCGTTTGGCGATGTCATGCCACTTCATGGCGACATCGTGGGCCATAACGGTGAACTGGCGCTGCGGCCGTCCACAGGCCCCAACTTTTGGTCACCGCCACTCACATCCGGTGGTGGGTGACCAAAAGCGGTTAGGGGTGGGCGGGGCGGAGGGTCACTTCGGTGATCACGGCATCGGGCGGGGTGGCCAGCACCTGGGCGATGACGCCGGCGACCGTCTCGGGACGCAGGTAGCGCTCGGGCTCGTACGGCTCACCCTCCTGCTCGCGCAGCGCCTGCTGCATCTCGGTCGCCACCCGGCCGGGGTAGACCGTGGTCACCCGCAGGGACGGTTCCTCGGCCCGCAACGCGTCGGCCAGCCCGCGCAGTGCGAACTTGCTCGACGCGTAGACCACGCTGTTGGCCGACGCGGACAGGCCCTGCCCAGAGTTGACGAGCACCACCGCGCCGCCGGCCGCGCGCAGGGCCGGCAGCAACAAGCGGGTCAACTCGGCGGCGGCGACCAGGTTCAACGCCAGGTGCCGATCCCAGTCCGCGACGCTCGAGTCGGCCAGGTCACCACGGATCGCTATACCGGCACAGTGCACGACACCGTCCAGGCGATCGAGAGCGGGGAACGTCGCGGCCAGGGCGGCGGGCTCCGCCAGGTCGGCGACGATCCGTTCGGCCACATTCAGCTCGGCCAGCGCGTCGGCCGAGCGTCCCACGGCGATGACATCGTGCTCCGGCGCCAGTTGTTCCACCAGCACCCGGCCGATGCCGCGGGTGGCCCCCGTTACCAGGTAGCGGGCCATCAGAAGAGGTCCTTGATCATGACGTTGACGGCGTGTTGGTAGAGCAGGTCCGTGCGCTCGATCGTGTGCGCGAACTGACCGAAGAGCTCGAAGTTGATCAGGCCGAAGAGTTCGACCCACGCCATCAACCCGCGCATCAGTACCGGCCGGGCGGGAGCCGCCGGCGCCCCGGTTTCGCCGGCGAACCCCGGCGAGGCCAACAAGCGCGCCAGCTCGGCCCCAAGGGCCCGCGGCGGTTCTGGATCATCGACCGTCGTTCCCGCCGCCGCGCCGCGCAGCAGGCCGGCGAGCACCGCGGTCACCCGGGACGGCGCCCGCGTCTCCTCGTTACTGCCGCGGTAACCCGGGACGGACAAGCCGTAGACGAGCGCGAACTCGTGCGGATGGGCCAACGCCCAGCGCCGCAGGGCCATCGCGAACGCCCGGAACCGGCCCGACTCCCCGCCCGACGCGCGGGCGACCGCCCGCTCGACCGCCAGGCCAAGGGAGTTGTCGGCGTCGACGATCAGCAGGGTGAGCAGCTCGTCCCGGCTGGCGACGTAGCGGTACACCGCCGAGGACGCCAGGCCCAGCTCACGTGACACCGAGCGCAGCGAGAGACCCGCCGCTCCCGTCGTCGCGAGCTGCCGGCGGGCCTCGTCCACGATCGCCTGCGTCAGCGCGCGACGATTGCGTTCCCTGATCGAGGCGATGGTTGTCGCTGCCCCAGAGGCCATAGGCCTGATCTTCCCATAGCGGAGAGCGTGCGTCACGAAGGAGAGCGATGCTCTTGAGCTCCGACGTACGAAAGCGTGCTCGTGAACGAGAGAGCAGTGCTCACACCAAAGACGGACCAAGTCACCACCTCGTCGCCGGGGCCGCGGCGTCTTGACGGCACTGACGCCGATGGGCTTCAACGGCGGCTGCCCCAGCGCGGTGACGGTCGCGGGCCGTGCACTGCTGCGTTCGACCGGCCATAGCCGCCGGCGGGATAAACTTCGTTGCGGTGCGCTAAGGAAGTTTGGTCGGCAACGTGTCAGGTACGCGCGAGCCGAACGCGAGCCAGAGGAGCGGCCATGGTGGACGACATCACCACGTTCGCCGGCCTGGTGCTTCTGGTCAGCGTCACCGGCCTGCTCGCGGTGCTTTCCAACCGGCTCAGTGCCCGCATCCGGGTGCCGGCGCCGCTGTTCTTCCTGGTCGCGGCGGCGGTCGCGGCGCAGATCGTGCCCGCCCTGCACGCCGTTCCGCATCGCACCGTCGAGCGGCTGGTGACCGTCGCGCTGGTGCTGATCCTCTTCGACGGCGGCCTGGGCATCGGCCGGCGCCGACTGCGACCGGCCGCGGGCCCGGTCGTCGTCATCGGCGTCGTCGGCACCTTCCTCACCGCCGCCGCCATCGCAGTCCTCGCCCACGCCGTGTTCGGCCTGGATTGGTGGGTGGCGCTCCTCGTTGGCACCGCCGTCTCCCCGACCGACCCGGCGGTGGTGTTCGCGGTCCTGGCCGGACGGGAAATCGCCGGGCGCAGCGGCACCATCCTCGAAGGCGAGTCGGGAGCCAACGACCCGGTCGGCATCGCCCTCATGGCCGGCCTCCTGAGCGCCGGCGGGGTGAGCGCGCACGCACTCGCCGACGTGGGCGGACTCTTCCTGGCCCAGATGCTGATCGGCGGGGCCGTCGGCGTGCTCGCCGGAACCGCCGTCGCGCGCACGATGAACCGCATCAGCCTGCCCAGCGAAGGCCTGTATCCGCTGGCGATGCTCTTCACCGTCGGGGTGGTGTACGGCGTGGCCACGGTGGCGCACGGCAGCGGATACCTGGCCGTGTTCATCGTCGGGATCACGCTCGGCGACGTGCGGGCACCGTTCAAACGCGAGATCGAGCGGTTCCACTCGGCCCTGGCCGGGCTGGGGGAGATCGTCGCCTTCGTCGTCCTCGGCCTGACGGTCGACCTGCACGAACTCGCCCACGCGGACGTGTGGGGCACCGGCCTGCTGATCGCAGGGGCGCTGATCCTGGTCATCCGCCCGGTCCTGATCGGATTGTGCTTGCTGCCGGTCGACCTGGCCCGGCGCGAGAAGGCGTTCATCCTGTGGGCCGGCCTCAAGGGCGCGGTGCCGATCCTGCTCGGGACGTTGCTGCTCGACGCCGACGTCCCCGACGGAGATCGGCTCTACGGGATTGTCGTGGTCGTCGTGGTGCTGTCCGTCCTCGTCCAGGGCAGCACCGTGCCGATCCTGGCCGCCACACTGCGTATTCCGATGGAGACGGTCGAACCCGCGCCGTGGGCGCTGGGCGTGCGGCTGCGCGACGAACCGCGCGGAGTCCATTACCTGACCGTGGCCGCCGGATCCGCTGCGGCCGGCCGGACGGTGGCCGACATCCACGACGGCGGTCGCTTCGGCCCGGACGACGATGTGTGGATCAGCGTGATCGTCCGCGACGACGTGCTCGTGCCGGTCAGCGGCGACACCCGCATCGAGGTCGGCGACCGCCTGATGGTGCTGGCCGAGCCCGGTCTACGCACCGCCTTGGAGACCGTGTTCGGCTGATACTGCAATGATGGGCGCACGACACGCGATCGGCGTCCGCACCGGGAACCGCCGCCCGCCCAACGACACGCCCAACGAGAGGACGGTCACCGTGACGGTGTCATCGCAACCCAGCAGGTCGACGGGGAGCACGGCCGCGACGGCGACGTCTACCGCGAGCACGGAACCGTCCATCGGCCAGCTCGCCGCCGACGCGTCGACCCAGCTGTCGACGATCATCCGCGGCGAGGTCGAACTGGCCAAGCTCGAGCTGACGGCTTCGGTGAAGAAAGCCGGGATCGGTGCGGCCATGTTCGCCGCCGCCGGCGTCATCCTGGCCTATTCACTGACGTTCGGGCTCATCTCCCTGGCCGAGGGCATCCATTCACTCGGGCTGTGGCGGTGGCTGTCGTACCTGATCGTGTTTGCCGTGCTGGTGATCCTCGCGCTGATCCTGGTTTTCGTGGGCATCCGCATGGTCAAGAAGGTCAAATCCCCGGAGCGCACGATCGCCACGACCAAGGACACCGTCGCGTACCTGAAACACCCGACCAAGGCCTGATCCGCTGCCCCGCGGCCGCCGGTGCACGTAACCCCATCGTGACGCGCCCGGCCGACGACGCGACCATCCTGATCGACGGGCCCTGGTCGCACCGCACCGTGCGCGCCAACGGGATCGCCCTGCACGTCGCCGAACTCGGCCAGGGTCCGTTGGTGTTGTTCCTGCACGGGTTCCCCCAGTTCTGGTGGACCTGGCGCAGTCAACTCGTCGCCCTGGCCGCAGCCGGGTACCACGCCGCCGCGGTCGACCTGCGCGGGTTCGGCGCCAGCGACAAACCGCCGCGCGGGTACGACCTGCCCACCCTGGCCGATGACATCGCCGGGCTCGTCGCCTCCCTGGGTGAACGCGACGCGGTCCTGGTCGGGCACGACCTCGGTGGCCTGGTCGCCTGGTCGGTGGCGACCCTGGACCCGGAGGTGGTGCGGGGCATCGTCACCATCGCCGCACCGCACCCGTTGCGGCTGCGCGCGGGCGTGCTGCGCGACCCGGGCGGTCAGGGTCGCGCGCTGCTGCCGGCGCTGACCACGTTCCAGCTCCCGCGTCGCCCCGAACGGCTGCTGCAACGTGACACCGCCTACGTCCGCAAACTGTTCGATCGGAGCAGTGGCCCGGGCTGGCAGGAGCAACCGGGTTACGCCGACACGGTTGAGCGCTACGGCGAGTCCCTGCGCATCAACAAGGCCGCCTACTGCGCGATGGAGTACTTCCGCTGGGCCTTCCGGTCCGTGCCCCGCCCGGACGGTCACCGGTCCGCGCAACGCCTGCGCGGTGGCGTGACCGTGCCCGTGCTGCAGCTGCACGGCGAGGTGGACCGCTGGATGCTGGCCCGGACCGCGCAGGGATCCGGACGCTACGTGCACGGCCGCTACGACTGGCGGCTGCTCGGCGGCGTCGGGCATTTTCCGCAGGACGAGGCCCCCGCGGCCGTCACCGCCGAACTGATCGAATGGCTGGCCCGCACGACCTGAAACTTTTGGTCACCGGGCACGGTATACGAGGGTGGGTCACCACAACCGAGCTGACTTTTGTCAGGGTTTCCTCAGGGATGGGCACACTTACGCCGCCGCCGCGGGGTCGGCAGGCTGATGCCCATGACGACCAGCCGCTCCACGCCCACCTCAGCCCAACCACCACCCGGCCCATCGACCTCCGGCATCTCGCTGCGGGGCTTGACCAAGACGTTCAGCTCTGCGCAGGGCCCGGTGCCGGCGGTGCGCGGGGTGAGCCTCGACATCGCCGCGGGTGAGACGGTGGCGCTGCTGGGCCCGAACGGAGCCGGCAAGTCCACCACCATCGACATGGTGCTCGGGCTGCTCCCGCCCGACCAGGGCGACGTCTCGGTGTTCGGGATGTCACCGCGCCAGGCCATCCAGGCGGGCGCGATCGGGGCGATGCTGCAGTCCGGGGCCGTGCTCCGCGACCTCACCGTGCGCGAGCTGATCGCCATGATGGCCTCGCTGTACCAGGACCCGTTGCCGGTGGACGAGGTGATGGCCCTGGGCAACATCGCCGACATCGCCGGCCGCAAGACCGACAAGCTGTCCGGCGGGCAGACCCAGCGGGTGCGCTTCGCGGTCGCGCTGGTCAGCAACCCCGACCTCATCGTGCTGGACGAACCGACCGTGGCCATGGACGTGGAGGCCCGGCACGCGTTCTGGGCGACGATGCGAGGCTTCACCGAACGCGGCAAGACCGTCATCTTCGCCACGCATTACCTCGAGGAGGCCGACGACTACGCCGACCGGGTCGTGCTGATGGCCCGCGGGGAGATCGTCGCCGACGGCACGGCGAGTGAGATCAAGGCCAGCGTCGGCGGGCGCACGATCCGGGTGACGCTCGACGGTGCCGACACCGGCACCCTGCAGACGCTGCCCGGCGTGCGCTCGGTGACGACGCGCGGGGCCACCGTCAGCCTGGCGTGCTCGGACTCCGACCGAGCCCTCCGCGCACTGCTGGACACCCGTCCCGACGCCCGCGACATCGAGATCTCCGCGGCCGGGCTGGAAGAAGCGTTCCTGAAACTCACCGTCGACGCAGCCGCGTCCGTCTCCGGGAGTGAGTCCTGATGAACCTGACCTACCTGCGCTACGAGCTGCTGCGGCTGAGCCGGAACAAGCGGTTCTTCTTCTTCTCCCTCGCGTTCCCGCTGGCGCTGTACCTGGTGATCGCCGGCTCCAACAAGGACCAGATCGTCTCCATGGGCGGGTTCTCGCTGAAGTTCCCGTTCTACTACATGGTCAGCATGGCCGCGTACGGCGCGATGATCGCCTCCATCGCCGGTGGCGGCCGGATCGCGACCGAACGGGCGGTGGGCTGGAACCGGCAGCTGCGGCTCACCCCGTTGAAGGTGCGCGAGTACTTCACGGCCAAGGTGGTCACCTCGTACCTGATGGCGGTGATCAGCATCGCCCTGCTCTACGTCGCCGGGCTGCTGTACGGCGTGCACATCTCCCCGTTCTCGCGCTGGGTCGAGATGACCGGGCTGCTCCTCGTGGGGCTGGCACCGTTCATCGCCATCGGCGTGGTCGTCGGTCACCTGCTGACGCCGGACTCGATGGGGCCCGCACTCGGTGGCGGGGCGACGCTGTTCGGCTTTCTCGGCGGGCTGTGGTTTCCCCTTCCCGCATCAGGCTTCCTGCACGACCTGGCCCAGTTCATCCCGTCGTACTGGTTAGGTCAGGCGTCTCATGTGGGGATCGGCGGGACGGCGTGGGGTGCGCGTGGTTGGCTGGTGATCGCGGCGTGGACGGTGGCCATGACCCTGGTCGCCGGCTGGGCCTACCGCCGTGACACCGGGCGGGTCTGACGTGCCCCGCCCGGCCTCCGCCCGGCTAGCCTGAGCACCACCATGGCCGCCGCATCGCAACCGTCGGACGCGCAGCCGGCCAGCAACGACCGGTGGGGCCCGATGGCGCTGTCCAACCACATCGATCGCAACGACGCCCGCAGCTGGCAGCGATGGGTCTTCCCCGGGATCTGGCTGTTCTACCTGACCCAGACCGCGAGCGGGGTGGACCAGTACTCCCACGGCGCGGCGGCCGTGCTCGGGTACGTCGTCCTGGTCGCGTTCGGTGCGCTCTACCTGTGGACGCTGGCGATGCACCGCGACGCCGAGCCGCACAAGTACGTCATCGGCGTGACGACGATGTGCGCGTTGACGGTGCTGGAGGCGTTCCTGGCCCACCAGGACGCCACCGCGATGTGCGTGTACATCGGCGTGGTCTGCATCTCCGGGATGGCGGGCTGGGGTTGGCCGGCCATGACCGGGCTGACCGTGCTGGCGGTTTTCGGCCCGGCGCTGGTGCCGTCGTGGCATGCGTCGATCCAGTGGGACATGGCGTTCACGATGGGCGCGGTCGGGCTGGCCATGTTCGGCTTCTTCGCCATCCTGCGGTCGAACCGGGAGTTGAGCGCGGCTCGCAGCGAGGTGGCACGGCTGGCCGCGGAGAACGAACGCACCCGCATCGCCCGTGACCTGCACGACCTGCTCGGCCATTCGTTGACCACAATCACGGTCAAGGCCGGCCTGGCCCGGCGCCTGATGGAACGCGATCCGCAGCGGGCCGCGCAGGAGATCGGCGAGGTCGAGGAGCTGACCCGTTCCACCTTGACCGACGTGCGGGCCGCGGTGGCCGGTTACCGCGAGATCACCCTGGCCGGGGAACTGTCGACGGCGCAGGAAGTGCTCCGCGCGGCGGGGATCGAGGCGCACACGCCGCGGGCGATCGACATCGTGCCGGCCGAGCATCGCGAGCTGTTCGCCTGGGTCGTGCGCGAAGGCGTCACCAACGTCATGCGCCATTCCCGCGCGCAGGTGTGCACGATCAGCGTCGGCGCGAACTGGTTGGAAATTGTCGACGACGGACGCGGCGGCAATGACACCTGCGGCACTGGTTTGCGTGGCGTGCGGGAACGGGTGGACGCCGCGGGCGGAACGGTGCAGGCCGGCGGCACCGCGCTCGGCGGCTGGACGGTTCGGGTCGAGCTGCCCGCCGTGAGCCCGGCCACGGACCCGGGCCCGGCCGTCCGGGTTGCACCGGTTCCCGGCCCGGCGGCGTCCTCGGGTGCGGCGGCCATGGGTGCGGCGCAGCCGGCGCGATGAGCCCGATCAAGATCCTCATCGCGGACGACCAGACGTTGGTGCGGTCGGCGCTGACCGCGCTGCTGGAACTGGACGACGACTTCACGGTGGTCGCGCAGGTCGGGCGGGGCGACGAGGTGGTCGAGGCCGCGCGGGAGTCCGGCGCGGACATCGCTTTGCTCGACATCGAGATGCCGGGCCTGGACGGGCTGGCCGCCGCCGCGGCGCTGACCCAGGAGCTGCCGGCCTGCCGGGTGCTGATCCTGACCACGTTCGGGCGCCCGGGTTATCTACGCCGGGCGATGGAGGCGGGCGCGCTGGGGTTCGTGGTCAAGGACGCGCCAGCCGAACAGCTGGCTGATGCGGTGCGGCGGGTCGTGCGCGGGGAACGGGTCGTCGACGCCGCCCTGGCCGCGGCCACGCTGGCCGGCGGCGTCTCACCCCTGACCGGACGCGAACGGGATGTCCTGGTCGCCGCCCGCGGCGGGGCCACCGTGGCCGACATCGCCCGCAAGCTGTTCCTGTCCGAGGGTACGGTCCGCAACTACCTGTCCGCGGCGATCAGCAAGACCGGCGTGCGCAACCGGGTCGAGGCGATCCGCTTCGCCGACGAGCGCGGCTGGCTTTGAGCAACCGGGTCGAGGCGATCCGCTTCGCCGACGAGCGCGGCTGGCTCTGAACGCCCGCCTCATTGTCGTCAGGGCCTGGATTTCACAGGATCGTCAGTTCTGTCGGACCCTGAGGTGATACTGCGTCCATGCCCCTCGCCATCCAAGTAACCATCGACTGCGCGGACCCAGCCACCCTGGCCGAGTTCTGGGCCGCCGCGCTCGACTACGTCCTCGACCCCCCGCCCAAGGGTTTCGCCTCCTGGCCCGAGGCGCTGAAGGCGTGGCACGTGCCGGAATCTGAGTGGGGCTCGGCCAGTGCCGTCGTTGACCCGACCGGAGTAGGTCCCCGCGTCTTCTTCCAACGGGTGCCCGAGGCCAAGCAGGTCAAGAACCGGGTCCACCTGGACGTCCGGGCCAGCGCTGGTCCTGGTACACCGATGGACGCCCGCCGGGCCGACGTCGCCGCGGTGACGGACCGGCTGGTCGACCTCGGGGCGACGCGGCACACCCACGTGGAGGAGCTGGGCACGTACTGGGTCGTGATGACGGACCCGGAAGGGAACGAGTTCTGTGTGACCTGACCGAGTACTACAACCCGAGTACTACAACCCGAGTACTACGACAGGGCGCGGCTTGTCGCGCGGGGATTCTTGGTAGCGGACGAGATGCTGGAGGCCGAGCATGGCGCTGAACGTGGCAATGGTGACGATCGACTGCGGGGATCCTGACCGGCTGGCCCAGTTCTGGTCCGCCGCGTTGCAGGTTCCGATCCAAGGTGCGTTCGGGGACTTCGTATTCCTCGCTGCGCCGGCTGACGGCGGCCCGAGGATCGGGCTGCAGAAGGTGCCCGAGCCACGCACCGGAAAGAACCGGTGGCACGTGGACCTGACCGGCGAGGCCCGGGCGACGGCCGTGCCACGGCTGCAGAAACTCGGAGCGTCCGTCGTCGCCGAGCACGAGGGGCCAGGCCTGGTCTGGACCGTCATGTCCGATCCCGAAGGTAACCACTTCTGCATCGGCGAGCACCCCGCCGCGACCTGACCCGGTTCGGGGCCTGACGCGCGGGGACAGGTCAAGAACCGTTTGGAGGAGTTTTACGCGGACGTAGGCGTGGTCCGCCAGGTGTGGGTCGGCGTCGTCCGCGGCGCTGGGTCGTGCCGTCTGCCACGATGAGCCGATGGCCTCGGACGAAACCAGAGCGGGTGTCTCGTTCACCCATCTGGACCAACCCCTGGCCGACGACACTGACATCACCAAGCGCGAGCTGGTCGACTACCTCGATGCGATGAGCGAACGGCTCGTCCGCGTGCTCGCCGACCGGCAGCTTTCGGTGATCCGGGCGCGGCCGGGTTCGGAACCGTTCATGCAGAAGAACCTGCCCAAGTACGCGCCGGACTGGATCCGCAGCGTCGCTACGTGGGCCGATCGTTCGAAGCGCACCGTCACGTATCCGGTGTGCGACGACCGACGGACCCTGCTGTGGCTGGCCAATCAGCGCGCGGTCGAGTTCCACCCGACGCTGTTTCGCGTTGCGGACGACGGCCGCCCGACCCACCTGGTGCTCGACATCGACCCACCGGAGGACTCGGACTTCCGCGTTGTCGTGCGCGCGGCCGAACTGGTGCATCAAGCGCTTCTCGACGCCGGTCTGGACGGTGCGGTGAAGACGAGCGGGGCGAAAGGCGTGCACATCTTCGTCCCGCTCGAATCGGCCGATGCGGAGCAGGCGGCGACCGCATCGCGGGCGATTGCGGCGCGGGCCGAGCGGCTCGACCCGGAGCTGGCGACCACCGCATTCGTGCGGGACGAGCGCCACGGCAAGGTCTTCCTGGACTCGACCCGGGCCGGCGGGGCGACGGTCGCCGCCGCCTACAGCCCCCGAATGCGTCCGGGCCTGCCGGTGTCCTTCCCGGTCAGTTGGACCGATCTGGGCGAGGTCGATCCGACCCAGCTGACGATCCGTACCGCGCCGGGACTCCTCGGCAATGACGATCCGTGGACGACGCTCATGCCGGCTCCCCAGTCGATCCCGCCCGCGCTGCTCGACGAGGGCCGGGACATCCCAGTGGCGCGAGTCCAGGCCATGCACGCCGGCAAGCGACGCAAACGCGAACAGGATCAGCGCGACCGAGAGACCCCCTGACCGCCCGTTCCGCGTCAGGGACGGAGGTCGACCTCAACGGCACCGGGTGGCTGATCGACCTCGCCCGGCGGACGCATCCACGGCGAGCTGCCACTGGCAAACACATGACCCGAGTGCCTCCAGGTGAGTAGGTCGAGCGGGATCGTTCCGGGCGGCGCCGGCGTTGACGGTGACGTGACCAGTTCGGGCGACACCTTCACCTACTCCAACCGCAGCGACCAGCCGAGCGGGCGCTGGGTGAGCCTGGCCGCGCGGGTGCTACCGGGGGTCGGCCGCGTCCAGACCCAGGTCGCGCCGTACGCCGCGGCCTGGCGGCGCGCGAACATCGACGCCCTGGCCCAGGACGGGCCGTTGTGGGTCGTGCTCGGTGATTCGCTCTCGCAAGGGATCGGCGCGCCGGCGTTCGACCTGGGCTGGGTGGGCCAACTGCACGCCCGGTTGGCGCTGGCCGGGCGGGACTACCGGATCGTCAACCTGTCGGTGAGCGGTGCGCACACGTCTGATCTCATCCGTCGACAGCTTCCCGCGCTCCAGGCCCTGCCGAGCGCTGCGGATCTGGTCACCGTGATGGTCGGGTCGAACGACCTGATGCGGCGATCCCGCCGCACCGGCCTGCCCGCACGGTTCCGCACCCTGCTCGAGGCCGTCCCGGTCGGCACGGTCGTCTCGACGCTGCCCAACCCGACGCCGACCGCGAACGCGACGAACGCGGTGATCACGTCGATGGCTCGCGAACGCGGGCTCGTGGTGGCCGAGATGCGTGCCGGCCGGACGGCGTCGTGGCGGGGCAAGCTCGCCGCGGACCACTTTCATCCCAACGAGTTCGGCTACGCCGCACTGGCCGACGTCTTCGCCACGACGCTGCTCAGCTGACCGGCCTCACCCGGGGCGGTGTGGCACCGGCAGACCACACGACGCGGGACGAGATCGGTGGCGGTGGCCCGTTACCGTGCGGGGATGGATGAACGGACGCGGGTTGAACTGGGGGCGACGTTCGACCGGGCGGCTGACCTCTACGACCGGGTCCGGCCCGGGTTTGCCGAGGAGGCTCTGGAGTGGGTTCTGCCGGCGGGCGCACGGCGGGTGCTCGACCTCGGCGCGGGCACCGGCAAGCTGACCGAATCACTGGTGGCTCGCGGCTTGGACGTCGTGGCCATCGACCCGTCGCCGAACATGCTGGGCCGGTTGCAGGCCAAGCTGCCGGGCGTCGACGCCCGACTTGCGACCTCGGAGGCCACCGGGCTGCCCGACGCGGACGTGGACGCCATCGTCGTCGGCTCGGCCTTCCACTGGTTCGCGCGGCCGGATGCGGAGCGGGAGATGGCCCGGGTGCTGCGACCGGGCGGCGTGGTCGGCCTGCTGTGGAACCTGCGCGATCCCGCTTCGCCGACGGTACAGGCGTTCCACGCGGCCCAGGCCCACGAGACCGAAACGGTGGTATGGGAGCACGCGGACGTCACGTTGGACCCGCGGTGGTTCGGCCCGACCCAGTACCGACAGTTCCCGCACGCCCAGAGGATGCGGCCCGAGCAGTTGGTCGAGCTGGTGGAGTCGCGGTCCTACGTCATCGCCATGGCCGAGCCGCAACGCTCCCAACTGCTCGATCAGGTGCGGCGCTTCGTCGCCACCAGCCCCGCGCTGGCCGGACGGGAGACGTTCGACCTGCCCTACCTCACCGTGGTCCGCCGCGCCTCGGTCCGTTGAGTGCTCGGTTTTGGTCACCCAAGCTCACCTACGGTGGCGGGTGACCAAAAGCGGTCAGGTGTTGCGTTCGTGGATGAGGCGCAGGCCGAGCAGGGTCAGGTCGGGCTCGTAGCGGTGGACGGTCTCGGCGTTGGCGATGGCCAGCGGGGCCAACCCGCCGGTGGCGATGACCGTGACCGAGGCCGGATCGTCCGGCGCCAGCGCGGCGCTGAGGCGGCGGACCAGGGCGTCCACCTGCCCGGCGAAGCCGTAGAGGATGCCCGACTGCAGCGCCTCGACCGTGTTCTTGCCGATCGGTGACCGCGGTTCGACCAGTTCCACCTTGCGCAGTTGGGCCGCGCGGGCCGCCAGGGCGTCGACGGAGATCTCGATGCCCGGCGCGAGCGCGCCGCCGACGAAATCACCCCGCGCGCTGATGACGTCGAAGTTGGTCGAGGTCCCGAAGTCCACGACGATGGCCGGCCCGTCGACCAGATGGTGGGCGGCGATGGTGTTGCAGATCCGGTCGGTGCCGACCTCCTTCGGGTTGTCCATCAGGATGCCGATGCCGGTGCGCACACCGGGTTCCACCAGGACGATCTCGGCGCGTTCGTAGTAGCGCTCGAGCATGGTCCGCAGTTCGCGCATGGCCGCGGGCACGGTGGAGCAGGCGCTGACGCCGGTGATCTCCAGGTCGGCGAGCAGGCCGCGGAACGTCAGGGCGAGCTCGTCGGCGGTGCTGCGGGCGTCGGTCTTGATCCGCCACGAGTGGACGAGTTCGGCGCCGTTGAACACGCCGAGCACGGTGTTGGTGTTGCCAATGTCGATGGCCAGCAGCACGTCAGCCACCAATCCGAAGTGGGCGGTTACGCCTGGACATCACGGCCCGACCAGGTCGAGGCCGATGTCCAGGACCGGGGCACTGTGGGTGAGCGCACCGACCGCGATGAAGTCGACGCCGGTGTCGGCCACGGCCCGGGCTCGCTCGAGCGTCAGCCCGCCGGAGGCTTCGGTGCGCGCTCCCCCGGCTCGGGCGTACTCGACGCAGGCGCGCATGTCGGCCAGGCCCCGATCGTCGGCGGCCATGTTGTCGAGCAGGACGAGCTCGGCGCCGGCGTCGACGGCTTCGCGGCATTCGGAGACGGTGTCGACCTCGACCTCGATCGGCAGGCCGGGACTGTGTTGCCGGACGAGGTTGAACGCGGCGGCAACCCCGCCGGCGGCGGCCACGTGGTTGTCCTTGACCAGAGCGGCGTCGGACAGGGACATGCGGTGGTTGGTGCCGCCGCCGCAGCGCACCGCGTACTTCTCCAGCGCGCGCAGCCCGGGCGTCGTCTTGCGGGTGTCGCGCACGACGGCACCGGTGCCGGCGACCGCGTCGACCCAGGCCCGGGTGGCGGTGGCGATGCCGGACAGGTGCCCGAGCAGGTTCAGCGCAGTCCGTTCGCCGGTGACGATGTCGCGCACCGGGCCGTGCACGGCCAGCACGGCCTGCCCGGCCCTCACCCGCGTCCCGTCGGCCACGAGCAGGTCGGTGCGCAGCCAGCCGGTCCCGACCACCTCGAAGACGTAGGCGGCCACGGCCAGCCCGGCCACCACGCCCGGCCGGCGGGGCACGGCGTCGGCCCGGCCCAGGGTGGCGGTGGCGATGGTGGCCGCGGCGGTGACGTCCGGGCCGTCGCCGAGATCCTCGTCGAGGGCACGGGCGACGACGTCGGCCACCATCTCGGGATCGAGGCCGGTGTCGCGCAGGGCCAGCAGGGCGGCTTCGCTGATCATGCTGAGACCTCGGTCTTGGTGACGGGGGCGGCGGCGCGGGCCGCCGCGGTGGGCTCGACGTACGTCGTCAGCAACGACCCGTCCCCGCGCAGGACGGTGTCGAGGTGGCCGAGCCAATGCTCGTCGTCACGGTCGGCGAAGTCCTCGCGCCAGTGCGACCCACGGGTCTCCTCGCGCCGGGTGGCCGCGGCGACGAGGGCGGCGGCCACGGTGACCAGGTTGGTGGCCTCCCAGCTGCCGATCGCCGCGTCGTCGCCGTGGGTGTCGGCCAGGGCGGCCAGGCCCGCGGTGGCCCGGGCCAGCCCGTCCGCGCCGCGCAGGACACCGGCGTCGGTGGACATCAACGGTTGCAGGTCGTCGCGGGCGGAATCGTCGATCAGCCCCGCTGTGCGCGCGTCCCCGGCCGGCGTGGGCGCGGCGGCGTCCGTGCGCAGGACGCGGGTCAGGTCGGTGGCGATGCGGCGTCCGAAGACCAGCCCTTCCAGCAGCGAGTTGGACGCCAGCCGGTTGGCGCCGTGCACGCCGGTGCAGGCCGCTTCCCCGCAGGCGTACAGCCGGGCCACGGTGGAGCGCCCGTCCAGGTCGGTGCGGATCCCGCCGGAGGCGTAATGCGAGGCGGGGACGACGGGGATGAGCTCGCGCACCGGGTCGATGCCGTGGGACTCGAGCGTGGCCAGGATGGTCGGGAAGCGCACCCGCCACTTCTCCCGGCCGAATGCACGCGCGTCCAGCCACACGTGCGGGCGCCCGCTGTCCCGCATCGAGCGCAGGATGGCCTTGGCCACGACGTCGCGCGGGGCCAGGTCGGCCATCGGGTGCCGGCCGGTCATGAAGCGGTGACCGTCGTCGTCGACCAGGAACGCGCCCTCGCCACGGACGGCCTCGCTGACCAACGGCTGCTGACCGTGGGCACGGTGGCCCAGGTAGAGCACGGTGGGGTGGAACTGGACGAACTCGAGGTCGCGCACGACGGCGCCGGCCCGCAACGCCGCCGCGACGCCGTCGCCGGTGGAGACCGACGGATTGGTGGTCGACGCATAGACCTGGCCGATCCCACCGGTGGCGAGGACGACGGCGCGAGCGTGCACGGCCCCGACCCCGTCGCGCTGACCTTCACCCATGACGTGCAGGGTCACCCCGGCCACGCCCCCGTCCTCGGCCAGGAGCAGGTCGAGCACGATCGCGTGCTCGACCAGTTCGATGGCCGGGTCGGCGTAGAGGCGCGCTACCAGTGCGCGCTGGATCTCGGCACCGGTGGCGTCGCCGCCGGCGTGGGCGATGCGGTCGCGGTGGTGACCGCCCTCGCGGGTCAGGGCGAGCTCGCCGGCCGCGGTGTGGTCGAAGCGGGTGCCGAGCTCGACCAGTTCGCGGACGGCGGCCGGACCCTCGTCGACGAGCACCTGGACCGCGTCCGGATCGCACGCCCCCGCCCCGGCGACCAGGGTGTCGAGGCGATGTTCGGCCGGGGTGTCGTCAGCGCCGAGCGCTGCGGCGATGCCGCCCTGGGCCCAGCGGGTGGAGCCGGCGGTGATCACGTCCTTGGTGACGACCATGACCTTGGCCTTACGCCCTGGCGTTCCAGCCGGCCCGGAGGAATCGCCAACGTTCGCGTCGGCCAGACGCAGCGCGGTGGTCAGCCCGGCGATACCGGAACCGACGACGACCACGTCGACCTGGGCCGTCCAGCCCGGCTCGGGCGCGGCCAAGCGCCGCGGCAGGGTCGTCATCGGGTCGGGGTCCGGTTCTCGGTCGCCGGCTCTCCCGGTGTCGGGGTCCGGTTCTCGGTCGCTGGCTCTCCCGGTTTCGGGGTCTGGTTCTCGCTCGCTGGTTCGCCCGGTGTCGGGTCGGCCGCCGCCGTGCACGGCGGGTTGAGGTCCACCGCGACATTGTCGATGAGCCGGGTCGTCCCGACCCGGGCGGCCACGAGCAGGCGGGCCGGTCCGTGGGCAGGCGCCGGGCCCAGGTCGTTGCTGCGCAGCTCGAGGTAGTCGACGTCGACGCCCGGGACCTGTGCCAGTTCGGCCCGCGCCGCGGCCAGGACCGCGTCGGCACCGCCGCCACCGCCGCCACCGCCGCCACCGCCGCCACCGCCGCCACCGCCGGCACCGGCCGCACGGCCCGCGGTCAGGGCACGCCACAGCACGGCCGCATCGGCCCGTTGCCCGGGATCGAGGAATACGTTGCGGCTCGACCGGGCCAGACCGTCGTCGGCCCGCACGGTGGGCACTCCGACGATGTTGACGGCCAGGTCCAGGTCTCGGGCCATCGCTCGGACGAGCGTCAACTGCTGATAATCCTTCTCGCCGAAGTAGGCGGAGTCGGGACGGATGAGGTGCAGGAACTTGGCCACTACGAGCAGCATCCCGGCGAAATGGGTGGGCCGGGACGCGCCCTCCAGCTCCCGTCCGAGCGGGCCCGGGTCGATGCCGATGACGGTCGGTGCGGGGTAGACGTCGTCGACGGCGGGGGTCCAGACCAGGTCGACGCCGTGGCGGCGCAGCGCCGTCAGATCGGCCTCGACCGGGCGCGGGTACCGGCTGAGATCCTCATTCGGGGCGAACTGGGCCGGGTTGACGAACACGGTCGCGACCACGTGGTCGTTGCCGGCGCGGGCCGCGTCCAGCAACGCCTCGTGCCCGCCGTGCAGGGCGCCCATCGTCAACACGGCACCGACCGAGCCGCCGTCCAACCGACGGCGCGCGGCCAGAAATTCGTGCCGCGACCGCACCACCACGGTCTGCCGGGCGACCTGGGTGCTCACGCCCACGCCCCACCCCGGCTCTGCTGGTCGGGCGGCGGCTTGACCGCAGCCCGAAGCGACGTCCCGACCAGCAAGGCGGCGATCCCACAAGCGCGGATCCCGCCGGCGCACATCCCGCTGGCGCAGGTCCCGCTGGCGTCGATCCCGCTGGCCCAGCTCACGCGTCATCTTCCCTGGGCGCATCGGGCCAGGCGCCGCCGAGGTCGAGTTGGCCGGCTTCGACCGCTCCCAGCGGGTCGGTGTCGGCCAGGGCGGCCAGCACCCGGCCGTACGCGGCATCGCTGATCCGGTGGGCGGTCGCGGCGCGTTCCGCTGTGCGGCGGGCCATCGCCGCGTAGGACGGCAGCACCGCCGGGTCTTCCCGGGCCAGCGCCCGCACGTGCGCGGCCACGGTGACGGCGTCGCCGCGTGAGACCGGCCCGGTCAGGGCCCCGTCGGAGAGCCGGAACGCGTTGTCGACGGCCGCGTTGACCAGCGGGGTCAGCATCCGGGTCGGGTTCTCCACGCCGGCCCCGGACAGCAGATCGGTGGCGTCGCACAGCAGGGTGACGACGTGGTTGGCCGCGTGGCTTAACGCGGCGTGATACAGCGGGCGGGCGTGCTCGGGCACCCACACCGATTCGCCCTGCAGCTCGATGACCAGGGCCTCGGCCACCGCCCGGTAGTCGGGGTCGGCGGTGATCCCGAAGACGGTGCCGGTCAGGCGGTCGACGTCCTCGGCCCGGCCGGTGAACGTCATCGCCGGGTGCAGGGCCAGCGGCAGCACGCCGTACGCGCTGGCCGGCGTGAGCACGGCCAGCCCGTGCGCGCCCGAGGTGTGAGCCGCGATCTGGCCCGATCGCCACGCTCCGGCCGACGCCAGACCCGAAACCAGCCCGGGCAGGTCGTCGTCGGGCACGGTGAGAAGCACCAGTTCGGACTGGGCCACCACTTCTTCCGGAGTCTGGATCACCGCGTTCGGCAGCATGCGGCGGGCCCGCGTTTTGGACGCGGCCGAGACGGCCGTGACCGCTACCACGTGATGCCCGGCCGCGGCCAGCGCGCAGGCGAGCACCGAGCCGACCCGACCGACCCCGATGACGCCTACGCGTAGACGGGGCGGCTCGAAATCGCTCACCGCACCTCCGGTCCCGATCTTGGGCTGCGGCCCGGACGGCCCCGGTCGCGACCTTCGACCCTAATCGCCCGCGGCCACGCCGGCGGTCGTGCACCCGGGGGTCACCCCGAGAGAGCCTGCCCGGGCCCCGCGCCGCGACGGATCTTTGTCATCATTCCCATATGAACCCGCACCCGACACCCGACACCCGGCCCCGCTCACGAGCGGCCCTCCGACGACGAGCGCTTGCGCGGTGCAACGGGCAGCGACGAACGAGCGATGACCGGAGCGACGGCGGACCGCGGGGTAGCACGTCTCATGACCCGGCAGCGCTGGTCGCTCGCTCATGACATCCTCTGATCCGGGCCTGGCCGACCTGGTGGCCAAGGCCAACGAGCGCGGCGCGCTCGGCGCCACCGCTGCGGCCCTGTTGCTCGAGGTTCAGGCCCAGCTCGGCCTGCTGTCCGCGCTGGCCGTGCAGCTGACCGAACGCGGTCGCCTCCCGTTCCGCCCGAACGAGGCGTGGACCGATGCCTTCGCCCGGCTCTCGTTCAGCGTGTACAACCTCGCCGACCAGACCGGTGTGGACGTCGAAGCCGTGACCCGCGCGCTGGCGCACGAGGTAATCGCGAAAAATGCGCTTGTTGCCGCCCAGGAACCGGTCAGCTGGCCCGTCCGCGACGGGTAGCGCGTTGGGTGGCCGGGGGCCGCACGCCTAGGGCACACCCCACGCTGCGCCCGCACCACGTGCAGCGGCGCATCCTGGCGCGGGCCGCGCTATCTCCGGCGTTCATCGTGAGCTCCGGCGTTCGTCGAGAGCCCCGGCGTTCATCGAGAGCTCCGGCGTTCGTCGTGAGCTCCGGCGTTCATCGAGAGCGAGACGGGTCCACCGCGGCACGTTCCAACCACCAGGCCGCGGCGACGAGAACGACCGATGCGCCGCCGATCAGCGCGGCGGCCACGGTGTCACCGCGCGCGGCGTCGAGGCGGCCCAGATCGGGCACCAGCCGCACCAACGCCCCCACCGCCGCGCCGACCACCCCCGAGCCGACGAGGGCGGACGCCTTGGCCAACGCCACCAGCCGTGCCACCGAGATTGCCGTGATCGGTTTGGCGTCGACCCGGTGCCGCACCGCTGCGCGTACCCGGGACGCCGCGGCCAGCTCACCGACGGCCAGGGCGAACAGCGGCGCGGCGGTGAACGCCTGGAGCGACGGGATCGACGCGTAGGCCGACACGAACACGAGGTAGCTGACCACGGCGCAGACCAGGAACGGCGCGACCAGATCGCGAGCGGTGGTGAGACGGTTCGGGGTCACCGGTCGAGACCCTCCCGCGACCCGGACGGCGGCGCCGACAAGGGCGCCCGGCTCAACTCGAGATCGTCGCGACGACGGACACCGGCCACGTCATCCGGCGGTAGGGCGGCCACCAGGTCGGCCACGCGCTGGGCCTCCGGGTGGGCACCGGTCGTGGGCCGGGGCAGCACCGCGTCGGGCGCGACGGCCAGCCACGGCAGGAGCACGAACGCGCGCTCGTGCGCCCGCGGGTGCGGCAGGGTGAGCCGAGGGTCGTCACTGCACACGCCATCGACGGTGATGACGTCGACGTCGAGGGTCCGCGGGCCGAAGCGCACGGTGCGCGTGCGCCCGGCGCGTCGTTCCAGCAGCTGGCCTCGACGCAACCAGTCCTCGGCATCCGCCGCCGGGTCGTCCACCAGGACGATCGCGTTCAGATAATCGTCCTGGACCACCGGGCCCCACGGCGCGGTCTGGAACACCGGTGACACCGCTCGCACCGCGGCGTCCAAACCGTCGACGGCCGACTGCAGGTGGGCCAACCGGTCGCCCTGGTTGCTGCCGAGGGACAGCACGGCCCGGGTCATCCGCGCACCGATCCTGACGCCGGTCGTAGCAGCATCATCCGGACGCGCCGGCCCGGTCGGCCCGGGTCCGGCGGATCCGCACGGACACGTCCGAGAACGTCTCGGTGATCGGTGCATTCGGCTTGTGCACGGTTACCGTGGCCGCGGTGGCCAACGGGAACGACAGGCAGGTGTCGATCAGACGCTCGGCCAAGGTTTCCAGGAGGTTCACCGGCGCGCCAGCGACTACCGCGGCCAGCGCGGTGGCCAGCTCGCCGTAGTGCACGCTGTCCGCGACGTCGTCCGAGCGCGCGGCCGGACCCAGGTCGAGCTCGATCTCGGCGTCGACGACGAATTCCTGGCCCTGCTCACGTTCCCGAGCTAGCACGCCGTGGTAGCCGTACTTGCGCAGCCCGGCCAGGGAGATGACGTCGGACCCGCTCACGGCTCGACTCCCCGGGACGGACGGGTGCCGTGGGCCATCATGGCCCGGCTCCAGGCTGTCCGCGCCCACGCCGCGCAGCCGCGATCGCGGCGACGGTCAGGGCGGCGTCGACCGCGGCTCGGGCGTCGTGTACCCGCACGCCCCAGACCCCGGCTTCGGCGAGATAGGTGGTGATGGCCGTCGTTGCGCCTTCGCGCCGGTCGGCCGGTCGGGGCTGACCGTCCTCGGCCAGGAGGGCGCCCAGGAACGACTTACGCGACGCGCCGACCAGCACGGGCAGCCCGAGGACGCCCAGCTCGCGGATGCCCGCCAGCACGGCCCAGTTGTGTTCGGCGTTCTTGGCGAAGCCGAGCCCGGGATCGAGCACGAGCGCGCCGAGGTCGATCCCCGCCGCAACCGCGGCGTCGACGCGGGCCCGCAGCTCGCGGCAGACGTCGGCGACAACGTCGTCGTACACCGCCAGCCGGTTCATCTCGGCGCTGGGTCCGCGCCAGTGCATGATCACGAACGGGCAGCCGGCGTCACGCACCACCGCGAACATCTTCGGGTCGCCGAGCCCGCCGGACACGTCGTTGACCATGGTGGCGCCGGCGCCCAGCGCCGCGGCCGCGACCTCGGCCCGGTAGGTGTCCACGCTGACGGTGACGCCGGCGGCAGCCAACTGGTCCACGACGGGCAGTACCCGGGCGGTCTCCTCGGCCGCGCCGATCTCGCGCGCGCCGGGGCGAGTCGATTCCCCGCCCACGTCGACGATGTCGGCTCCCTCGGCCCACAGCGCCAGCCCGTGTTGGACGGCCGGCCCGGTTTCGGCCCAGCGCCCACCGTCGGAGAACGAGTCCGGGGTGACGTTGAGGACGCCCATGACCACGACCCGCGCGGCGGGCCCGCGCGGCGTGGGCAAGCCCCCGCTCACCGGCCGAGGACCAGCGACAGGGCCTCGGCTCGGGTGCGCGGGTCGGACCGCAGGGTGCCGCGTACCGCCGACGTCACGGTGCGGGCCCCGGGTTTGCGCACGCCGCGCATGGCCATGCACAGATGCTCGGCGTCGACGACGACGATCACCCCGCGCGGGTTCAGCCTGGCGTTCACCGCGTCGGCGACCTGCTGGGTGAGCCGTTCCTGCACCTGCGGGCGGCGGGCGAAGCCGTCAACGACCCGGGCCAGCTTGGACAGCCCGGTGATGCGGCCGTCCGGGCCGGGGATGTACCCGACCGCGGCCATGCCGTGCCACGGCACCAGGTGGTGCTCGCACACCGAGTAGATGGGGATGTCCTTGACCAGGATGAGCTCGTCGTGACTCTCGTTGAACGTGGTGGCCAGAGCTTCGGACGGGTCGGTGCCGAGTCCGCTGAAGATCTCCGCGTAGGAACGCGCGACCCGCGCCGGGGTGTCACGCAACCCGTCACGGTCGGGATCCTCGCCGATGGCCAGCAAGATCTCACGCACCGCCGCCTCGACCCGGGGCAGATCAAAACCTGCTGGATCGGCGGCAGTCGCCAGGCCGGCATGAGTAGTCGTAAGGCCGGCATGCGCAGGAGCGCCGGCCTGGGAAACGCTGGCCACGACGTTGCTGGCCCCTGCGCCGCTGGGCTCAGCAGCGTTGCCGGTGCCGCCGAGATTGGTGCCGACGGCGTTCGCCACGGGGCTGTTGTCCGTGACATCGAGGTCCGTGACATCGACGTCCGTGACATCGACGTCGCGGCTTCGGCCGTGCGGCGGGGTCATGCGTCGCCGCGTTGGCTGGCTCCCGGGGCGTTGGGATCGGTCGGATCGGATTGCTCAGCTGCCGTGCTGCCCGAATCGCCCTGGCGGCCCCGCCCATCGGATGCCGTTGCGCCCGATGATCCGGACGCTGCGGCCCCAGCGTCGTCCGCGCCGTACCGGCGGCTGGGCGACCAGCCGTCTGCCGGCTGGTCCGACGGCGGCCCGTACGCCGGCGGTGGGGTGTACGCCGATGGTGGCCGGTACGCCGACGGGTCGACGGACGCTCCGCCCGAGGGCGGCTCACCGGCCCCCGGGAACTCTCGCGTGGGCTGGCTGGGCTGGCCGGGCTGCCCGTAGCCCGGCTGGCCATAACCCGGCTGCCCGTACACAGGCGGGCTGTTGTAGGAGGGGGGGTTGTACGACGGCGGGGTGTACCCGGGCGGCGGGGCGTAACCCTGCGGTGGGGTGTAACCCGGGCTCGGGGCGGGCGCCGTGTATCCGGGCGGCGGCGTGTACCCGTTGGGGGTGACCCCGCTGCCGTAGGGGCCGCTGCCGTAGGCACTGGAGCCGTTCGAGCCGGTCCCGTTGGATCCCGAGCGGTTGGACCCGGAGCCGTTTGAGCCGAAACCGTTCGATCCCGAACTGTTGGACCCGGAGCCGTTCGAACCGCTCGGCGGGTAACCGCCGCCGTAACCGCCGGAAGGGTTTCCCGGGTCGGTGGGCGCCACGTCGAGGGTCGGCCCGCCGCTGGACGGGATGCCGTTGGCGGCCGCGGCGACCTTGGCCCGGTCAGCGGCGCGCTGCTCCGAGGCCAGCCGACCGCGCAGGTGTTCCGGAATGTCGACCGGCGGCCGGTCCGAGGGAGTGCGCTTGCCGAAACCGTTGAACGTGTTGTGCGACGGGCGCTTGCGCACCGGGGCCAGGATGCGGGCCAGGTCTTCGGTGGTCAGCGTCTCCTTGTCGATCAGCTCGAGCACCATCTGGTCGAGCTGCTCGCGGTACTGGACCAGGATCTCCCAGGCCTCGTCATGGGCGCCCTCGATGAGCTTGCGCACCTCGGCGTCGATGTCGGCGGCAATGTCCTCGGAGTAGTCGCGCTGGTTGCCGTAATCCCGGCCCATGAACGGCTCGGCGTCACTGGTGCCGTACTTGACCGCACCGAGCTGAGCGCTCATGCCGTACTCGGTGACCATCGACCGGGCCAACGCGGTGGCCTTCTCGATGTCGTTCGAGGCGCCGGTGGTCGGCTCGTGGAACACCAGCTCTTCGGCCGCGCGACCGCCGAGGGCGTAGACGAGCTGGTCGATGATCTGGGACCGGGTCTGCGTGTAACGGTCTTCCAGTGGCAGCACGAGCGTGTGTCCGAGCGACCGGCCTCGCGGCAGGATCGTCACCTTGTGTACCGGGTCGAGGTTCGGCATTGCCCACGCCGCCAGCGCGTGGCCGGACTCGTGGTAGGCGGTGACGCGCTTCTCGTCGTCACTCATCGCCCGGGTCTTGCGTTCCGGGCCGGCGATGACGCGGTCGATCGATTCCTCGAGATTGAGGTTGGTGATCAGCCGGCCGTTGGTGCGCGCGGTGAGCAGGGCGGCCTCGTTGATCACGTTGGCCAGGTCGGCACCGGTGAAGCCGGGCGTGCGGCGGGCGATGACGCTCAGGTCGACGTCCTGGGCGAACGGCTTGCCCTTGGCGTGCACCTTGAGCACGGCCTCGCGACCCAGCACGTCGGGCGGGCCGACCGCGATCTGGCGGTCGAAGCGGCCCGGACGCAGCAAGGCCGGGTCGAGGATGTCGGGACGGTTGGTCGCCGCGATCAGGATGACGGTGCCCTTGACGTCGAAGCCGTCCATCTCGACCAGCAGCTGGTTGAGGGTCTGCTCGCGCTCGTCGTGACCGCCGCCCATGCCGGCGCCGCGATGACGCCCCACCGCGTCGATCTCGTCGACGAAGACGATGGCCGGCGCGTTGTTCTTGGCCTGCTCGAACAGGTCACGTACCCGGGACGCACCGACACCGACGAACATCTCGACGAAGTCCGAACCGGAGATCGAGTAGAACGGCACCCCGGCCTCACCGGCGACCGCGCGGGCCAGCAGCGTCTTGCCGGTTCCGGGCGGCCCGTACAGCAGCACGCCCTTGGGGATCTTGGCCCCGATGGCCTGGAACTTGGCCGGGTTGGCCAGGAACTCCTTGATCTCCGCCAGTTCCTCGATGGCCTCGTCGGCTCCGGCCACGTCGGCGAACGTGGTCTTGGGGGTGTCCTTGCTGACCAGTTTGGCCTTGCTGCGCCCGAAGCTCATGACGCGGTTTCCGCCGCCCTGGGCCTGGGACATGATCCAGAACAGGAAGAGGCCGATGAGGATGAACGGCAGGAAGCTGAGGAGCAGGCTCAGCAGCACGTTGCCGCGGCTGACGTTGGTCGTGGAGATCGTGCCTGCGGACTTGGCCGCCTGCAGGTCGTTGTAGATCGCCAGGCTGGCGTCGGCCGGATAGCTCGACTTGATCTTCGTGTGACCGCTGAACGCCTTCTTCAGCGTCAGCTCGACTACCTGTTCCTTGTCCTTCTGGGTCGCCGTCTTCACGTTGCCGGACGTGATCTGCGTGATCGCGTCGGAGGTCTTCACCGACGTGAAGCCGTCACCCCGGCTGTAGAGGGAGGAGATGACGAGGAAGGCGATGACGGCGACCGCACCCCACACCCACCACGACCTAGCGCCGCGTTTGAGATCCATAGTCATTCGACCGGGGCCGCTGGCGCGTCCCGATCTGCCTCCCGATCAGCCGAATTTGGGTGAGTTCGACGGTACACGGAGCTACTGTCAGTCCCGATCCGTCAGCTTTTCAACGTCCGGACGGGGGGTAGACGTTCCACAGAGTGTCCTCGGCAACGTTCGCCTGCCGCGAACGCATTCGTCATCCCACTTTTGGTGCCGCGATCTTGACTGTCAAGATCGTGGCACCAAAGGCAGCGACAATCAGCCGCCGTAGACCGAGGGGCGCAGGACGCCCACGTAGGGCAGGTCGCGGTAGCGCTCGGCGTAGTCCAAGCCGTAGCCGACGACGAACTTGTTCTCGATGTCGTAGCCGACGTAGCGCACAGGCACCTCGACCTTGGCCGCGTCGGGCTTGCGGAACATGGCCACGATCTCGATCGAGGCGGGGTTGCGCGAGGCCAGGTTCTTCATCAGCCAGGACAGCGTCAGGCCCGAATCGATGATGTCCTCGACGACGAGGATGTGCTGGCCCTCGATGCTGCGGTCCAGGTCCTTGAGGATGCGCACCACGCCCGACGACGTGGTGGACGAGCCGTAGGAGCTCACCGCCATGAACTCCATCGTGGAGGGCCGCTCCAGCGCCCGGGCCAGGTCCATCATGAAGACGGCGGCGCCTTTGAGTACCCCGACCAGCAGCGGTTCCCGGTCGGCGTAGTCGATGTCGATGGCGGCGGCCAGTTCCGCGATCTTGCCCTTGATGTCATCGGCGGACACCACGACGGATTCGATGTCGGCGTCCAGTACGGACACGTGCTCTCCCTGCGCTCAACCGGGCCGGTACGAGTCCGAGTGGACCTCGATGCGGTGCATCTGCAGCCTGCCAGACCGTCGCACGGCCACATAACCACCGGGGAGGTGCGCCTCCCGGCCGTCGCGCCCGCCGTCCATGGTCACCAGGGCGGTCAGGGCGCTCACGTGTGCGGCGGTCAACGGCCCGGCGCCGTGGGCCACCGCCCAACCACGCAGAACCCGGGCCCGCAGCGCCTCGGGTTGGCTCCGCAGTTCGGCCACGTCGAGCTCGGCTCGGGGTTCCCGGGCACTGCTTTCCGGGGCGGTGCGTTCGCCGGCGTTGCGTTCGCCGGCGTTGCGTTCGCCGGCGTTGCGTTCGCGGGCGAGGAGGTCCAGGGCGTCGACGTCGGCCCGGAGCTGGTCGGCGGTTCGGGCCAGCGCCCCCGCCACTCCGCCGCCGAGCACGTCCTCCAGCAACGGGAGCACCTCGCGGCGCAGTCGCACCCGACGAAACGACGGGTCGAGGTTGTGCGGGTCCTGCCACACCGGCAGCCCCAGCGCCGCGCAGGCCCGCTCGGTGGTGGCGCGGTCGACGTCCAGGAAGGGCCGCACGTAGCGTCCCTCGCGCCGACGCATCCCGGCGAGCGAACGCGGTCCCGAGCCGCGGCCGAGCCCGAGCAGCACCGTCTCGGCCTGGTCGTCGCGGGTGTGGCCGAGCAGCACCAGGCTGTTCGTCGCCGCGGCGGCCGCATCGAGGACGCGGTAACGGGCGGCGCGGGCGGCCGCCTCCGGTCCCCCCGCGGCCGGCCCGGTGGCGACGTCGACCCGCACCACCTGCACCGGATCAAGCCCGAGTTCGTACGCCAGCGCAGCGGCTCGGGCGGCGATCACGTCGGAACCGTCCTGCAGGCCGTGGTCCACGACGACCGCGCCGGCGCTGCGGGCGTCCCGGTCGGCCACAAACGCGGTGGCGGCGGCCAGCGCGACCGAGTCGGGACCGCCCGACAAGGCCACCAGCAACGGCCGGTCGCGCTCGCTGAGCGCACCCACGCCCGGGCCGCCCGACGAGGCGTCGAACCACGACCCGTCGAACCACGACCCGTCGAACCGCGACCCCTCGAACCGCGACCCCTCGGTCGAGCCGCCGAGCGCGGCCAGCGCCAGCCGGACGGCGCGTCGGATGGCCGCCACGGCCGGATCGGGTCCCATCGTCAAATCATGCAAGGTCCGGCGGCGTCAGACCGCCAAACCGGATGCGTTCGGGGGTTCAGCCTAGGACGCGGGTGACCCAGGCGCCGGAGTCGGCCAGCTCGGCCTTGGTCGGTAACGTGCTCGCGTCCGTCCAGACCGTGTTGAAGCGCTCGACGCCAACCCGGTCGACCACGCCTCGGACGAACGCGGAACCCTCCACGTACTGGCGGGTCTTGGCGTCCAGGCCGAGCAGCCGGCGCATCAGCTTGTCCAGCGGGTTGCCGCCCTTGCGGCGGCGTTCGGCGAAGCGCGACTCGATCTTCTTCTGCGTCGGGATCACCGCCGGCGAGACCGCGTTCATCACGTACTCGGCGTGGCCCTCGACCAGGGACATGAACGCGGTGAGCCGATCGATCACGATCCTCTGCTCCGGCGTGGTCAGGGCGGCGACGAGGCCCTGGCCGTCGTCCTGACCGCGCACCGTCTTGACCAGCTCGCCCAGCGCGTGGCTGACCCGCTCGCGCAGCTCGTCCGAGCCCAGATCCATCGACGACGTAAGGGTTTCCACCTCGCTGAGCATGTGCTGCCGCAGCCACGGCACCGCGGTGAACTGCACCCGGTGGGTGACCTCGTGCAGGCACACCCAGAGCCGGAAGTCGGTGGGGTCGACGGCCAGCTTGCGCTCGACCTCGACGATGTTGGGCGCCACCAGCAGCAGTTGTCCGTCGGCGCGGTCGAAGAACTCGAACTGACCCAGCACCTTGCCCGACATGAAGCCGAGCACCGCGCCGGCCTGCGCTCCGGTGATCTTGCCGCCGACCGCGTCCACGAGCGGCTTCGACGGCTTGCTGGCCGACAGCTTCTCGATCAGCGGGTTCATCAGGTTGGCCATGCCCGCGGCGTTGACGTCGACCCAACCCGGGCGGTCGACGACGCGGGTCACCGCCGTCACTGGCGGCTCGGTGAGCCTGGTCAACTCGGCCACGTGGGCCGCCGCAGTCTCCGCGCTGCGGCGCAGCTCGTCGACCGCGGCGTCGGCCTCCCCGCGCGAAACTGCCGGCGGTGCCGGCGCTAGCCGCTTGGCTGTTGCTGCGGCCAGATCCCAGTCGATGAGCCCACTCATCAGCCCCACGGTAGCGGTGCCGCCGGTTTTGGTCGGCTGACCCTCGTACAGCGGGCTAACTGACCAAGACCGGCGGGGTGAGATGCTCCCCCTGTGACCCTGTCTTCTGCGGCCGAACCGTCCGGCCGACGCATCGTCATCGTCATCCGCCACGCTCATGCGGGCAACGGCGGACCCACCGTTCGATCCGACCATGCCCGGGCCCTGGACGGGCGCGGGAAGCGGGAGGCGACCGCGGCCGGGCAGTGGTTGGCCGGACTGGGACGCGGCCTGGATCTGGTGCTGGTGTCCGACGCGGTCCGCACGCGCCAGACCTGGGATCTGATCTCGGCCGAGCTCACCGATCCGCCGGCGCCGACGCTCGAAGCGCGCCTGTACAACTGCAGCCCGGACGACCTGCTCGAGCTGCTCACCGAAGACCGGGCCCGGGTGCCCGTCGTGGCCGTGGTCGGGCACAACCCCGCGGTCAGCGAGCTGGCCTGGTTCCTGGCCGGTCACGACGGTCCCGGCCTCGTACCCGGGGCGATCGCGGTGATCGAGGCCGGCACGGATGCGGGCCTGTCACCTGGCCGCGTCGTCGACGACTTCCGGCCCTACCGCTAGCCGCGCCTCACGGCGGCGCGCCCGCGCGCGGGACGCGGTTTCAGCGACAGCCGCAGGCGGCGAACGAGGCGACGACCCGGTCCAACGCCGCCTCGGCCGAGAGCGTGGCCCCCTTCGGCACCCGGTCGGCCACGAAGGCGAACACCAGCAGCCGGCCGCTGCGGTCGCGCACCAACCCGGCCAGCGCGACGACGCCGGTCAGCGTGCCCGTCTTGGCCCGCACCTGCCCCGCGGCGGCGACGCTGGAGGTCCGGTAGCGCTGGGCCAAGGTGCCCTCCCAACCGGCCACCGGCAGCGCCGAAATGACTTGATTCAAGCGGGGGTGCGTCGAGCCGGCGTCCAGGCGCAACAGCGCGGCCAGCACGGCCGGGCTGAGCCGGTCTCGGCGGGAGAGCCCGGACGCGTCGACCAGGGTCGCCGGCAGCCGGAAGCCGACCGAGGCCAGCGCGGCCCGCACCGCCACGACGGACCCGGCGAAGGAAAGCGGTTCGTGCTCGGCCAGGGCGACCTGGCGTCCGAGCAGCTCGGCGATGACGTTGTCGGAATTCAAAAGCGCCTGCTCGACCAGATCCAACATCGGGGCGGAGTGGACGGTGCCCAGCACCCGCGCACCGGCGGCGGCCCGCCCCGCCGTGACCGGCAACCCCGGCCGACCCAGCAGCCGGGCCAACGCCCTGCCCGCTTCCAGCGCGGGACGGGCGCTGCGCAGATCGCCGCCGGTGGCCGGCCGCCCGCCGTCGACCATCAGGGCCTGGATGGCCGCGCCGTAGGACGTGGGTACGTCGCTGGCGTCCCAGCCCGGGCCCAGCGCGGGACCGGGGAACAGCGAGGTGTCCACCACGATCGACGTGACCGGGCGGCCCAGCGCCTTCTTCGCCGCCGCGGCCAGCGTCGACAACCGGGCTGCGTTGGGGTACGTCGTGGCGTGGCCGGCGGCAGCTGCGCTCAGCGTCGGATCGCCCCCGCCGACGAGGACGATCTGCCCCGCCTTGGCGCCCGCCACCACCCGGGTGTCGATCCGCTGCTGGGGGCTGATGACGGCGAGGACGGCGCTGGCCGTGGTGATCTTGGCCGTCGACGCTGGCGGAACCCTGGTCGTGCTCGCGCGGTTGAGCAGGACGGCTCCGGACGCGGCATCGACGACCAGGCCGGGCACGGATTGGCCCAGGGCCGGGTTGGCCAACGCGGCCCAGGTGGCCGCGCTCAGCTTGGCGGCCACGGGCAGTGCGCCGGGCCCCGGGGCGTTCGGCGCCGCGGGCGACTGCGTGGCCTCGGCCACGGCGGCGGGCGGGCTCGGCGCGGTGGCACCGGGCGACGGGGACGTTTGCGGGGACGTCCGCGCACCTGCAGACCGCGCCCCGGACGACGTCGCACCCCCCGTCGCGGCCGATGAATTGCCGCGAACCCGGCCGCTGGTCACGTATCCGGCGACAGCCACCAACACGGCCAACACAGTGACCACGGCGATGAGCGCCGTCACCGGCATTCGTCGTCGCGCCATGATGGGTCAGACTAGTGACGGTGCCGGTCGCCCTGGACGAAAGGAATCAAGTGCGATGATGGAGTTCGACGTGCTCATCGAGATCCCCAAGGGCAGCCGCAACAAGTACGAGGTCGACCACGAGAGCGGCCGTATCCGACTGGATCGGACGCTGTTCACGTCCACCCAGTATCCGGCTGACTACGGCTACGTCGAGAACACCTTGGGCGAGGACGGTGACCCGCTCGACGCCCTGGTGATTCTGCAGGGCGACCCGCTGTTCCCCGGCGTGTTGGTCAAGTGCCGCGCGATCGGCATGTTCCGGATGACGGACGAGAAGGGCGGCGACGACAAGTTGCTCTGCGTTCCGTCCACCGATCCGCGGATGGAACACCTGCGCGACATCCACCACGTGCCCGAGTTCGACCGCCTGGAGATCCAGCACTTCTTCGAGGTCTACAAGGACCTGGAGCCGGGCAAGAGCGTCGAGGGCGCGTCCTGGACCAACCGGGCCGAGGCGGAACGGGAGATCGAACGGTCCCGGCAGCGCCTGAAGGACAACCCGGACGTCATCGCCCACTGAGCGATCGCCTCGCCGCCGCGAGCGGGTGCAGCCGCGAGGGTGCAGCGTTATCGGCGCCATAGCGCACAAAACGCTGTACATCTGCCGCCGCCAGGGGTCTTAGCCGAGTCTTAGCCGAGGATGTCGAAGGCGGGCGGGTAGACCAGCCGCCCGTGCACCGCTGAGCTGTAGGCCCGCAGCCGGTACACCTGTGCTGCCTCCTTCGGCGCCCAGTCGGGCAGGTCGATGGTCACCCCGGATGTGGCGGCAAGGGTGAAGCCGAGCCGACCGTAGAAGGCCGGGTTGCCCTCCAGCGTCACGAGCCCGGCTCCGGCGGCATCGGCCGCGGCCAGCCCGGCCCGGACCAGGGCCGAGCCGATCCCGCGCCGTTCGAACTCCGGCGCCACCGCTAACGGCGACAGGGTGAGCACGTCGTACCGACCGTCTGCGGCGACGACCTCGGCGTGGCTGAGCATCACGAAGCCGGTCACCGTTGGCCCGAGCCGGGCGACGAGGGCGAGTTCGGGGGCGTACTGGGGCGAAGCCCGGATCAGCTCGACCAGGTCCGCCACCACCCCATGCCGGGAGAACGCCCGGGTGACCACGTCGCGGACCGCCGCCGCGTCACCGGGCTGTTCGGGCCCGATGACGACGTCGTCCGGTGCAGTCACCGACGCGTCGCCGGGCGGTTCGGGCCCGATGACGACCTCGTCCGGTGCGTTCACCGGCGCGGCGCCGAACCGTTCGCAGCGCCGTCCGCAGGACCAGCCGGGCCGGCCGCAGGCTCGACGTCGGGCTCGACCGGGACGATGGCCACCGGCCGGTAGATCAGAGCCGGGGCGGGGGCGCCGGCGTGGCAGGTCAGGTTGTGCGGGAGCGCCTTCTCGATCTCGACCGTGACCCGCACCGGCCCGTGCGGCGTGGCCAGGGTGACGACGGCCTCCATCGGGGCGGTCTTGCGCCACCCTCGCACCGTCAGCGCGGACGCCTCGAAGATGGCCAGCTGAGCGTGGGTGAAGGCCAGCGCGGCCTGGACGACGGGGACGAGGCCGATCCGTCCGCGCAGCAGCGCGTCGATCACCCGGCCCTCGTCGGCGGCGGCGGCGAACTCGGCCGCGGCGAACGGCAGAACCCGGCCGTACATCATCCCCAACGGCACGACGAGGACGTTTGCCGCGAACCGTTCCCCGCCGACGTGGCTGCACTCCCAGACGTGACCGGGCCGCTGGTCGGCCAGTGCCGCGGCCACCGGGCGTCCGCGCAGGGCGCAGCAGGTGTCGTGTTTGCTGTGCGCGCAGACCAGGTAGGCGGGCGCGTCGTCGGGTCGGCCGTCCACGCCGCCGACCGTCGGGCGGGCACCGGCGGCGACGGCCTCGGGATCGAACGCCAGCAGCTCGGCGTCCTCTGTGTAGCCGCCCCAGACCAGACGCTCCCGCCCGGGGCGGCAGTCGGCGTAGCCCCAACGCCGGCCCGCGCCGCGGGGAGTGCGGCCAGGTTTACGGATGGCCAGGACTCGGATGCCGTGGCGGGACACGTTCGTCTCGAGCTCGGCCGCTATGACGGGGTCGAAGTGGGACTCCTTGAGCCCGGCGTGGCCCCACGGACCGGGTTGTTCGACCAGGAGCACCTGACCGGCGGGGAACGCGGTGCCCAGCATGGCGTCACCGCGCAATTGGGCGCGCAGCGCGCACCGGTCCATCGAGTCCCGCGGTCGCGGACCGTACCGGCGGCCGTCCGGGCCTACGGGGACGAACACCCTTATGCCGTAGCGGTTTGTGCCGGTACGACCACGCCCTCGCGCAGGAGCTGACGGGCCAGGGCGAGCTGTTCGTCCGGGTCGAGGGCGGGCAGGTCCTGCGGCGTGAACTCGCCACCGCTCAGGACGGTCTTCAGCGCGGTGTCGACGCCCGCCGGCATCGTCACCGTCTTGTCCAGCACCCGCAGGACGGCGTGCTCGGCGTCGGTGCTGAGCGCGTAGCGGAGCCCGGCCCGCACCCGCAGCGCGGTCCGTCCGGTGAGGGTGGCCGCGGCCGCGCCCTGGGCCAGCGGGCCGATCGGCTCGGGGCGGGTGTTCTCGGCCAGGGTGGCGCCGACCTTCAGCGCCACCGCGTCGCTCTGCGCGGGGGTAAGTCCCTGGGCAAACTCGGCCAGCGCTCGTGCGGTGGCGGCGACGTGGCCGGCCAGGACGGCCGGGTCGGCCAGATCCACGCCCATCGGCAGGGACGCGCGCAGGTTGGCGTCATCGGCGGCCACCTGCAACAGCTGGCGCAGCAGGGAATTGCGGCTCACCGGGTGGACGCCGATGGTCAGGTGGATGGTCAGGTCACCGAGCGCGACGGCCGAATGCAGGTAGCCGCGGGGCAGGTACAGCGCGTCGCCGGGCTCGAGGACGGTGTCGATCAGGGGTGGCTCGGCCGCTCGGGCCGCGACCTCGTCCCGTAACTTCTCCCAGTTCTGCTCGGGCAGCGGATCGATCAGCACGGGCTCGTGGATGCGCCAACGTTTGCGCCCGGACACCTGCAGCACGAAGACGTCGTGGGTGTCGTAGTGGGCAGCGAAGCCTTGGTTCTGGGGCGGGGTGACGTAAGCGTTGATCTGGGCCGGGTGGCCGAGCTCGGCCGCCAGCGTGGACCCGAACCGGACCAGCGGGGGCCAGGTGCGGTGCAGCGCCTGCAGCACGAGCGTGGCGCCGTCGGCCAATTGGGCCAGCACCTTGTCGTCGGCGACCTGATCGGCGATGGTCGCGCCGGACCCACCGGAGCGGGTGAACCGCTGCCCGGGCAGGACGTTGCCGCCCTTGGCCATCCGCAGGAACGGTGTGCGCAGGCCACGTTCGGAGACCAGTTCGTCCACGGCGCGCTCATCGAGCAGGTCGCGGAAGTCGCGCCCGTTGCTGGCCCGGGTGAGAAGCGGCTGACGGCCCCAGTGCTCGGCGGCGAACTGCTCGGCCGAGATGTCGATGCAGCGGGCCAAGGCACTGCCGTCGTGGCCGGCGTCGGGCGCGTAGTTGCCGTGATCGGGTGCGGATGCGGGACTTGCGGGTGCGGGACTGTGGGTGGCGGGTGCGGGACTGTGGGTGGCAGGTGCGTTGCCGGCCTGCTGGTGGGCATACCGGTGGGGGTGACCGTTTCCGGTCACCCCCACCGTCGTACTGCTGGTCACCGTTGCTTACGCCCCGCCGTCCGCGCCACCGTCGTGCTGGCCGGCAACGCCGTCAGCGCCACCATCGGCCGGACCCTCGGCGCCGCTGTCGGCCGGGCCTACATCGGGTCCACCGGCCGCGCCGCCATCGGCACCACCGTCACCGCTGAAACCGCCTTCCGCGCCACCATCGGCACCGCCGTCGTGCTGGCCGGCGACGCCGTCAGCGCCACCATCGGCCGGACCCTCCGCGCCGCTGTCGGCCGGGCCCACATCGGATCCGCCACCGGCGCCGCCATCGGCACCACCGTCACCGCTGAAGCCGCTACCCGCGCCGCCGTCAGCACCGCCGTCAGCACCACCGTCTGCACCGCCGTCGCTCACGCCGGGTGTGCCGTCCGCGCCGCCGTCGGCTGGACCCTCGACGTCGTCGTCACTCAAGCTCATGCCCACTCCTCAAAAGTGTGACCCGGCCGAACCAGCCCTCGGCCCCGGCGAAGCTCGCAAACCACGAGCTCTTTTCCTCACGTTAGTGACACAGGTCTCGACCACGACCACCGCCCCAACCCGGCCGAGGCATCGGGTCCGATCGCCGCGGCCGGGGTCAGGCTCGCGGAGCTGGTGGCGATTCTGGCTCAGACGCCGCCCAGCGGTCCGGGCAGTGGTGGTGGGGCCAACGGCGGCGGCGAGCCAGGGCTCGGCACCGGGGATGGCAGCGGGCCCGGTAGTGGACCGGGGGCTGGGGAAGGCGTTGGTGCGGGGGTTGGTGACGGTCCCGGTCTGGGTCCTGGCTTCGGCGGCGGCGGTACCGGTGCCGGTGGTGGCGTCAGCGGTTCGGGATCGCCCGGCGGGACTGGGTCCGGAATGGGCTCCGGTGGCGGCGCGTTGTCGGGGTCCGTGGGTGGCATGGTCATGTCGAACACCTCCACCCGTCACTATGCGCCCACCCGGGCCGTTCGCCGTCGACCGACGCCCACCTGGCCCGTGCGCCGCCAACCGCCGTGGGCCGCCGCCAACCGCCCGCGCCGCGGCAACCGCCGTGCGCCGCGGCCAACCGCCGTGCGCCGCGAACCAGCTCGTACCGGCGCCGAGCGATGTTGGCGACGAGCCAGCGCCATCAGCCCGCGCGATCGAGACGGGCCGGTTCAGTCCTCGGTCGCCACCGGAGCGCCTTCGGCGGCGGGCCCGGCGACGTCGGACGGCCCGGCGACGTCGGACGGCCCGGTGCGGGGCTTGGTGGCGCGATGCAGCGCGACGATACCGCCGGTGAGGTTGCGCCAGCGCGTCGAGCGCCAGCCCGCCGCGGTGATCTGACGGGCGAGCTCGGCCTGCGCGGGCCAGCTGCGGATCGACTCGGCCAGGTAGACATAGGCGTCGGCGTTGGTGGCCACCCGTCGGGCGACCCACGGCAGCACCCGCATCAGGTAGTTGAGGTAGACCCACCGAAACGGCGCCAGGGTCGGGCGGCTGAACTCGCAGACGACGAGGGTGCCGCCCTGGCGGGTCACCCGGGCCAGTTCGCGCAGGGCCAGGTCGACGTCGGCGACGTTGCGCAGGCCGAACGAGATCGTCACCGCGTCGAACGACTCGTCGGCGAACGGCAGCCGCAAGGCGTCGCCGGCGACGAACGGCAGTCGCCGCCGGTCGGCCCGCAGGTGCCCGGCTCGCAACATCCCCAGCGAGAAGTCGCACGCCACCGCGCGGGCGCCCGAGCGCGCGAGCTCAGCGGTGGACACGCCGGTACCGGCAGCCAGATCGAGGATCAGCTGTCCCGGCTGCGGGTCGACACTACGGCGGGTGAGCCGACGCCAGCGCCGGTCCTGCCCGCCCGACAGCACGGTGTTGGTGAGGTCGTAACGCCGCGACACCCCGTCGAACATGGCCGCCACCTCGTGCGGCTGCTTGTCCAGGGTGGCTCGGCTCACCCGTCCCATTCTGCCGGGGCGGTAGCGGCCCTCGGACCACGCCCGGCGGAGGGTCGGCCTTGTTTGTGCGGTGCCGGACGCGGTCTTGGTTCTGGGCTTGGGCTTTGTTTTGTTTGAACTGAGGGCGCGTCGAGGACGGAGTGGTCTCTGGGCTGCTTCGTTGTCGGCTTGCGATCTCTCGGGGCAAAGTCAAGGGCGGCATCGACGATGGAGTTGATCTTGGGTCCGTTTCGTTGACGGCTTGCGGTCTCGTTGGGCAAGGTCAAGGGCGCATCGAAGAGGGAGTTGGGCCCTCGGGTCTGTTTCGTTGTCGGCCTACTGTCTCGAGCTTGATCGACTGCGGTTCTCGACGGGTCACCTTTTCGCGTTGCTGACTTTTGATTGATCCTTGGCTCTCGAACATAGATACGATACAGTGGGGTCATGACCGCAACCGCCCGCCGCGTCTACGACGCCCTGGTGTGCGATGACGCGGTCACTACTTCCCTCGGTGGGGATGGTGCCTGGGCTGAGATTCTGGCCGGTGCGGTGCCGGTGAGGCCCGCGTTCGACTCCGCGTCGCAGGTGGGTGCGCCGCCGAATGTGGTCGAGGCTCTGGTGTACCCGAACGAGACCGCCGCCTGCCTGTCCCAACTGGTCCCGCACCCGGCGCTGGTCGAGGTGCTGGACGTGCTGTCGCCGGTCATGTTGGAGGTGGACGCTCAGATCGACGCCCTGGTCGCGGTCGAGCGGCACATCGGAATGTTGCAGGCCCGCTCCGCGGAACTGTTGGCCGCTCTGGACGCCGGGGACACCTCGAAGGACGGGTTCACCCGCGACCTGGTCGCCGCGGCGCTGCGGATACCGCCGGTGTCGATGCGGAACCGGATGGCGACCGCCGCGGACCTGACCCACCGCCTGCCGGCCACGTTGGAGTTGCTGCGCTCGGGTGGGATCACGCAGCGGCATGCGACCGATTTGGCTGAGGCGACCCGCTCGTTGACACCGGAATCGGTCGCCGTGGTGGAGGCGACGGTGTTGGAGCGGGCCGCGGAGCAGACCGTGGCCCAGTTCCGCGCCGCGATCAAACGCGCCGTACTGCGGGTGTCGTCGCCGGCGGAGGAGGAGAAGGCCCACACCGACGCCGTGGCCCAACGCCGCGTGGTGTCCTTCCCCGACATGCACGGCATGGCCAGCGTGAACGCGTTCCTGTCCGCCGAAGACGCCGCGACCGTGATGGCCGCGGTGGATGCGATCGCCCGGGAGACGATCCACGGCAAAGGCGGCGACACCCGCACCGTGGACCAGCGCCGCGCGGACGCCCTGGTCGAACTCTGTTCTTCCGCGCTGGGCGATCCGCACCTGACCCGCGCACACGGGCAGCGTCCCAGTGTGCAGGTCACTGTTGCCGCGTCCACCCTGATGGGCCTGGACCAGCAACCCG
>CAXULW010000033.1:0-46729 GCA_964252015.1 uncultured Jatrophihabitantaceae bacterium
GATCACCAGATCTGTAGACGCGGCGCGCGGCGGGCCGGAAAGAAGGTGAGCACTCTTGGCGCGTCCCGTCGGCCCTCATCCACCCGGACGACCGGTCACGTGTTCGCGATCGGGGCGAGCCTCGGCGTGGCGACGAGCGCGATCCAATACACCTCCGCCGAAGACGTTCTGCGCGATGCCGACACGGCGATGTACGGGGCGAAGGAGACGGAGCGGGGAACCATGTCCTCCTTCGACGCCTCGATGCACGAGCAGGCCATGCACGATCTGCAACTGAACGCCGAGCTCCGACTCGCCCTCGAAGACCACCAGTTCGAGATGTTCTACCAGCCGATCGTCAACCTGATCACCGGGCGCACCGACCGCTTCGAGACGCTCGTGCGCTGGAACCATCCCGCCCGCGGGCTGGTGCTGCCGATCAATTCCTGCCCGCCTCACGATCGAGATCACCGAGGGCGTCATCATGCGTCGACCGGACAGTGCGCTGCGGCTCATGCGCGACATGCACGAGGCCGGGTTCGAACTTCACATTGATGACTTCGGCACCGGGTACTCGTCGCTGGAGACACTGCACCGCTTCCCCGTGGACGCGTTCAAGATCGATCGCTCCTTCATCGCCGGTCTCACCACCAGTGACCGTACGGAGGAACTCGTGCGCGCCATCATCACCATGGGCAGAGCGCTCGGGCTGGCCGTTGTCGCTGAGGGCGTCGAGACGCAGGAGCAGTTGCAGTCCCTACAAGAGATCCGCTGCCGTGCGGCGCAAGGGTTCCTGTTCATGCCCGCCGTGCCGGCAGACGTGGCCCCGAGCCTGCTCGCCCAAGTATTGGGCCAGCGCAGCGCCAGCCCGCAGACCGTCCCCGGAGGCCGCGGCGAGATGGGCGGTGCGCAAGATCTGAGCAATCCCGCGGACCACCCGGTCAGCCTGGTCGGCGCGTGAAGGCGGCCAGACCCGTGGGTGGCGGACGGGTCAGCGTTAGTCGTCGATGTGGACGACGTGCGTCCTTCGCTGCTGAGTCCATGGCGGCCCTGGAAGAACACCGGCACGGCGGGGAGTGCGTCGTGGTCGACGACGCACACGGTGAACTGGCACCCGCGCGCAGGGTCGGCACGATCTGGGCGGAGTCGCAGTCGCCGGTCGCGGCCACGAACCGCACCTGCACCGGCCGGCCCAGACCGGCGTCGTCGTAGGCCATCTGGGCCGCGACTTGAGCCCGCGTCATCCCCTGCGGCGGCGTCTGGGCGGCCAGGGACCGGGTCCGCCGCGCTGCGATCACGGCGTTTCCTGCAATGATCGTGACCGGACGTGGATGTGGATGAACAATCCGGCCGGGACGAAGATCGAGTGGATCTCCCCGTGCACACCACCTGCACCACCCGCAGCCCCGACGCGTATCGAGCACCGGCGAGAACCACCGCAAACACCGCGCGATCGAGTTCCGCACGTTCCTCATCAGCATCGACAAGGCCGTGCCGGCCGAACTCGACGTGCACCTGATCTGCGACAATCTCGCCACCCACACGTGCACGCCCTGGAGAAAGACGTCCGCGACTGGATGAACCTCTGGAACACCGACCCGAAACCATTCGTCTGGGCCAGGACCGCCGAAGAAATCCTCGACTCCCTCGCACGATATATCTCACGAATTACCGGCGCAGCACACTAGGGACAGTTGACCCATTCGTCCGTGCCGTCGGCAAACACCTGCCGCTTCCAGATCGGCAGCTCGTGTTTCACCTGATCGACCAGCGCAGCACAGTGGGTGAAGGCATCGCCCCGGTGCGCGCAGGCCACGGCAGCCACAAGAGCGACGTCGCCGACGGTCAGCGCACCGATCCGATGGCTCACGGCGACGGCCAGCACGCCCGGCTCGGCCGCGATCTGCGCCGCGACTCGTTCGATGACCGTGCCTGCGCTGGGATGATTCACGTACTCCAGCGCACTCACGACGCGGCCGTGATCGTGATCGCGCACGACGCCGCAGAACACGACCTCCGCGCCGCCGGCGGGGTTGGACACCAGCGTGCGATGTCGGTCGACGTCGAGCGGCTGGTCAGTCACTTCGGCCAGCTTCAGTCGCGACCCGGAACCGTCGCCCCGAAGCTGGTCGCCAGGCCCCATCCCGGCCTCGGCCGCGATCCCGCTGGTCATACCCCACCCTCTACGCGGTGATCGCCGCCACCGATCTGGTCCACCAGGTGATCGATGATCGGCAGCACCACAGCCAGCCCATCTTTCACGCCGCCGGGCGAGCCGGGCAACGTCACCACCACCGAGCCCCCGATCGTGCCGGCCACGCCGCGGGAAAGGATGGATGTCGGCACCCGCTCGCGCGACGCGGCCCGGATCGTCTCGGCGATACCGGGGACCTCGCGTTCGAGCATCGGCGCGACCGCCTCCGGGGTCACGTCGGTCGGGGTCAGCCCGGTCCCACCGGTGGTCACGACCAGCCGCGCACCCAGCTCGAGGGCGGCCCGCACGGCGGAGCGAATGCGGGCGATGTCGTCCGGCACGATGGCCGTACCCACCACGTCGTGGCCCGCCGCAAGGAGCAGCTGCGCGGCCAACGCGCCGGAGTCGTCCGGGCGCTCTCCTGCGGCCGAGCGGTTCGAGCAGGTGATCACCGCGACCTTCATCAGGTGTCCCTCGACCCGTCGTTCGGGCCGTCGGGGCGGGCCCACGACCCGGTTCGCCCGCCGTCCTTGGCCAGCAGCCGGATCTCACCGAGGACCGCGCCTCGGTCTACGGCCTTGACCATGTCGTACAGCGTGAGGCCGGCGGTCGCGACCGCGGTCAACGCCTCCATCTCGACCCCGGTGCGGTCCGCGGTGCGGGTGGTGGCCGTAATGGTCACCGCGTCCACACCCAGCTCGAGATCAACCGTCACTGCGTGCAGCGCGATCGGATGACACAGCGGGAGGAGCTCGCTCGTGCGCTTGGCCCCGGCGATCCCGGCGATCCGGGCCACGGCCAGCGCGTCTCCCTTGGGCAGGCCGTCGCGGCGCAGCAGGTCGATCACCTCGGGTGTGGTGACGAAACGTCCCTGGGCCCGCGCCTCGCGCACGGTGACCGCCTTCGCGGTGACATCCACCATGCGCGCCGCTCCGTGCGCGTCGAGGTGGGTCAAGTCCATGGCCCCACGATACGGACGCCGGACCGATGACCTCGCGGGCGTAGGTTCCCGCCCATGACGTGCCGCCTGCGACGCCATCAAGGCCGGCCGGCGTGACCGAGCCGCCAGAGAGCGACGGTCGCCCGCCTCTGGACGGCGTGGTCGTCGCCGACTTCAGCCGCGTCCTGGCCGGCCCGCTGGTGACCATGTTCCTGGCTGACCTCGGCGCCACCGTCATCAAGGTCGAACGGCCCGGCTCCGGCGACGACACCCGCGCCTGGGGCCCACCCTTCGTCGGCGAGCTGAGCACGTACTTCACCAGCGTCAACCGCAACAAGCGCAGCATCACGCTGGACCTCACCGACCCTGACGACCTGGCGGTGGCCCATCGACTGAGCGATCGGGCCGACATCCTGGTCGAGAACTTCCGGCCCGGCGCGCTGCGGGCGTTCGCGCTCGACGACCGGGCCGCCCGAGCCCGCAACCCGGGCCTGGTGTATTGCTCGATCTCCGGTTTCGGCACCGGCGCGGGCGCCGAACTCGCCGGCTACGACTTCGTCGTGCAGGCCGTCGGCGGGTTGATGAGCGTCACGGGCGCACCGGACGGACCGCCGACCAAGGTCGGGGTGGCGCTCGTCGACGTCCTCGCCGGGCTGCACGCGACGATCGCGATCCAAGCGGCGCTGCGCGAACGGGACCACACCGGCATTGGCCAGACGGTCGAGATCAACCTGCTGTCCAGCCTGCTGTCCTCGTTGGTCAACCAGGGCTCGGCCTACCTCAACGGCGGCGGTGTGCCGACCCGTCTCAGCAACCAGCACCCGAGCATCGCGCCGTACGAGACGCTGTCCACCGCGGACGGTCCGTTGGCCGTCGCCGTCGGTAACGACGGCCAGTTCCAGCGCTTCACGGCCGCGATCGGACGTCCCGAGCTGGGGTTCGACGCGAGGTTCGCCACGAACCCGGCCCGGGTCGGTCATCGCAGGGAGCTCGTCACGGCCTTGGAAGACGCGTTGAGCGCTGACACCACCGCGAACTGGGTGATCCGACTGCGCGCGGTCGACGTCGCGTGCGGTCCGGTGCACGACATTGCCGGTGCTATCGACCTGGCCACCAGCCTTGGCCTCGACCCGGTCGCTCGTAGCAGCACAGAGGTGGTCGAGACCGGCCCGATCCCCACCGATCCCACCGCCACCAAACCGATCCCCACCGATCCCATTGCCACCATGAGCAGCCCGTTGCGGTTCAGCCGTACGCCCGTGCGATACGACCGCCCGCCGCCGCAACTCGGTGCCGACTCGGCCGGCATCCGAGCCTGGCTGATCGGCGGGGAACCGCTCGCCTGACCGAAATCAGGAAACCTTATTTACCAGGGAGAACGGTCGGCGGCAGCGGCACTGGCCCGAACGGTGCGGACGCCTTCAGCAGCATCTCGGCGAACTCGTCGCCCGGATCCGAGGCCAGCACAATGGCCCCACCCGCGCCGACCCGCATCGTCTCGTCCCACATCACCGCGCTGCGGATGACGATGCTGAGCTCGGCGCTGCCGTCCGGGCCGAAGTAGCCCAGCGCGCCGGAGTACACCCCGCGCGCTTCGCCTTCCAACGCATCGATGATCTCCATCGTCCGCAACTTCGGCGCACCGGTCATCGAGCCGCCCGGAAAGCAGGCCCGGACGCAGTCGAGCGCACTGACGTCGCTTCGCAGCCGACCTTGCACGGTCGACACCAGCTGATGCATTGTCGCGTAGGTCTCGACGGCGAGGAACCCGGCCACGGTGACGCTGCCGATCTCACACACGCGGCCCAGGTCGTTACGGAGCAGGTCGACGATCATCAAGTTCTCCGCGCGGGTCTTGTCCGACTGACCGAGCGTCTCGGCCTCGCGGCGATCCTGGAACGGGTCGTCCCGGCGCGGCGCCGTGCCCTTGATGGGACGCGTCGACACCTGCCGGTCGGCGTCGATTCGCAAGAACAGCTCGGGCGACGAGCCAGCGACGACCACATCGCCGCAACGTAAGAACACCCCGTACGGCGCGGGATTGTGGCGTCGCATCCGGCGGTAGAACGCGAGCGCGTCGGGCGGGCGCGGGCGGACCACCGCGTCGGTCAGGCAGATCTCATAGCTCTCCCCGGCGCGCAGCAGCCGCTGACACTGCTCGATCTCGGCCAGGTACCGGGCGCGATCACGGATCAGATCGGTCTCGACATCACTCGTCTCGCCAGGCCCTACCGGACCCGCGTACGGAGAGAAACCCTTATCCAACAAGGTAGTCACGGTCTCGGTGAGCCACCGCTGCGCCGACGCCACCGTGTCCGGTGACGACGGGTCGACCAGCGCGACGACGTGCGTACACCCTTGCGCGTGGTCCACGGCCACGACCCGGTCGGCGAAGATCCACACCGCGTCAGGAGTCTCGGCCCGGTGCACCGCGTGGCCACCACAGTCGGCCTTGACCTCGTACCCGAAGTAACCCACGTGCCCGCCGACGATCGCGAACGGAAGGTCACCCGCATCGACCCGCACCGCGGCGGCACGGGCCGCGAGCACGTCGAAGATCGTGCCCGAATGCGTGGTCCGACCTTCACTTGACTCGACCACGACCTCGCCGGCGCCGACGCGGTAGGTCAGCGTCTCGGCGTACGGGCCATGGTCGTCGCCGAGGAACGAGAAGCGCGACCTCCCAGCTTCGACCAGGCTGCTGTCCAGCCAGAACGCGTGAGGCGAATCTCCATACAGCAGGGCGAAAACCGTCTCCGCGTCGATCGCGCCGTCGATGCGTCGTGACCGTACGGAGAACCGTCGCGGCGCCGACGAAGCCGTCCCGCACGCAACCGGCCCGGTTGAAACGATCTCCCGCGAGCGCCGGCGTGGACGGGTCAGGTCACGGAAGTTCGCCAGTAACCGGTACCCGTGCTCGGTGGCAACCGACTCCGGGTGGAACTGGACCCCCCACTGCGGCCGGTCCGTGCGGCGAACGGCCATGACCACACCGTCCTCGGCCCAGGCGGTGGCGATCAACGTAGCCGGCAGTGGCTCACGCAGACACAACGAGTGGTAACGGACGGCGACGAAGTCCTGCGGGACACCGGCGAACAGCTCGTCGTCGAGGTGACGGATCCGACTCAGGTGGCCGTGCCGGGGGGTCGGTGCCGCGACCACCGGCGCTCCCGCGGCCAGTCCGATGCCCTGATGCCCCAGGCACACGCCGAGCAGCGGCCGGTCGTACGTGGCGATGACGTCGGCGGCGCGCCCGAAGTCCCGCGAACGGCCGGGATGCCCAGGACCGGGCGAGACGACGACGTTGTCGAAATCGTCGAGCTCGATTGACGACCACTGCGCGGCATCGTTACGCAGCACCACGGGAGGCACGCCGTTCACCTCGGCGATCAATTGGAACAGGTTGTAGGTGTAGGAGTCGTAATTGTCGATCAGCAGCGTGCGCACTCGCCCCGCCCTGACTCCGCGCCCGGGAGGGACGCGTTCGGTCGCGCTCCAGCGTCCCCGGCGGGCGCTGAGTCACGGTGGTTGAGCGCGGTCGACACCAACGGATGGTAGGCCGACACCGCTAGCGTCGCGGTCATGCACGACGCGGCCAACATCAGCGCGGTGGTCGCATTCGTCGTCATTCGCCGGCAACTGGAATGTCGACCTGAACCTGCGCAATGCGCTGTTCCCGGTGTTGTCGATGAGCCTGCTGATCACCCGGTACGACCGCTACCGAACCATGCAGGAGCGTCGGATGCGCCATGCTGAACCGATGAACCAGCTGCACCCCGTCACAGCGAACGGTCCCCTCGTACCGTCCGGGCGGCCACCGGCGAAACGCACCGCATGAACATCCTCAGCGTGTTCAACCAGATCACGTCCGTGCTGTCCGACTCCTGGTGGACCTACCCGCTGATCTTCGGGATCGCCGCCGGTGACGCCGTCCTGCCGATCCTGCCGGGGGAAACTGCCGTCGTCACCGGCGGCGTGCTCTCCTCCAGCACCGGGTTGAACCTGTATTTGGTGATCGTGTGCGGCGCACTCGGCGCGTTCGCCGGGGACAACGTGATGTACCTGATCGGTCGGTGGGCCGGACCCTGGGCCCGGCGAACGGTGCTGGGGGGCGCCCGCTCGGCCAAGACGTTGCGATGGGCCGAAGACCAGCTGGACGAGCGCGGCGGCAGCATCATCATCGTCGCCCGCTTCATCCCCGGCGGGCGGACCGCGACGACGTTCGTGGCCGGAACGACGGAATACCCGTACCGCAAATTCGCTGTGGCCGACGCCGTCGGCGCCACGGTCTGGTCGATCTACAACGCGCTCATCGGACGGATCGGTGGCGCCACGTTCGAGAACCAGACCTGGAAGGCGCTGCTGCTCGCGTTCGGCGTCGCCCTGCTCGGCGCCGGCGTCATCGAGGTGGTGCGGCACCTGGTCAACCGCCGCCGTTCCGGTCGCGGCGACGAACTCGCCGAACAACGTCAGGCAGACCAGCCCGATGCACCCGGCTACGCTGAGCGCGGCAACGACACCACGGTGCGCAGCCCTCGTAGCTCAGGGGATAGAGCGCCGGACTCCTAAGCCGGGCGTCGCAGGTTCGAATCCTGCCGGGGGCACTCACTGAAAGGCCCGTATTTACTGGGCTGAAGTGGCTCAATGCGTTGGACCAAGATCACCAAATTTTGGCCGGGTACACAACGGGTACACATCCGCTTGCGGCAGGTGTGGAAGAGACGCAGCTCGTCCGCTCACGATGGAACATTGTTCGAATAGTGTGAGGCCGCGGTAGGGACGCGTCGACCGGCCGACGCGGGTCTTGCTAAGCCTGAATCCGTGGCCGAACTGATGATTGATCTTCGGCTGGGTTCGTGGCTGGTGGGCGATGCCTGGGCGTGGCTGGTCTGCTGGTCTGTCCAGCTCTCTGTTGGTGGTTGGCCCGGTCGGGGCGGTGGTCAGGGTCAGGCGGGTGTTGGTGGCCCGAAGACGTTGTGCCAGAGGGTTGTCAAGTGATCGGACCAGGGCCAGTGCGCGGGCAGGTGAAGCACCGCTCGGCGTTGTGGTCGGGCTAGACGTGCCGGGACAGCGATGGTCTGGCGGCGCAGCGTCGTGCCTCGGGCGACGGCGTGGCGCTGGCTGGTCAGGGTGCCGGCGGCGCGGAGCAGGTTGTGGGTCATGGCTGCGCACAGGGCCCACGCACCGTTGGCGTTGAACCGGCCGGAGAGTTGATGGGATAACGGGCCGTCGATCAGGTCGGCGAACACGGTCTCGATGATGGCGTGGCGGCGGTGGGTGATGTCAGCGTCGGCGGTCGCCTCGGTGTTGTTGGTGAGGAACGGGTGGTGCCGCCACACCGGAAAAAGCTCATCGAGGCGGGCTTGGTCGCGTACGCGGCGCACGATCAGCCGGGCGGTGACCGGGTGGGTGGTGCAGGCGAACGCGGTGAACGGCACCTCGGCGACTTCGGCGTCGGAGATCAGCTGTCCGGTGTCGGGATCGACCACGGCCCCGGGGTAGTGGACCGGGGTCCAGGAGTCCTCAGCGATGGTGGCGATCGCGGCGGTGACGGCGGGGTTCTTGGTCAGCACGAACGAGAACCGCACCCCGGCCTTCAGGCACGCCGCGATCACCGCGCTGTTTCCGTAGGCGCTGTCGCCGCGGACCAGGATCTGTCCGGTGGCGCCGGCGGCGCGGGCGGTGCTGATCGCGTCGCGGACCATCGACGCTGCGCCATTACCGGACCCGGCCCGTCCGGCGCGCAACCGGATCCCGGCGATCACTGGGGCCCCGGTGTCGGTGGAGATGGTGGTGGCCAGCGGGGACAGGCCCTTGCGCAGGACCTGCCGCCCGGCGATCTTGGCGTGGCCGTAGGACGCGCCCTGCTTCTGATGGCCGTAGACCGGGCGCAGCAGCGAGTCGATGTCCACATACGCCCGCTCGGCGACACCGGGCAGCAGGTCGCTGTGGGCGACCAGGTTGACCAGGTGCGCCCGGGCGACCGAGGCCAGCTGCTGGGTGTGGCCATAAGTGAACTCGCAGGAACTGCCCCAACGTCGCGCACGCATAGACCCCACCGAACAGGCGGCTCATCCCGCCCGAGCGGATCACGTCAAGATCGTCGATGCTGTCCGCACCGGCGGCCATCCCGGCGATGACCGAGCTCAGCTTCCCGCCCGGGTTCACCCCACCCGACCGCACCCGCGTCGCGGCCGGATCGATACGCACCCGGTCGCTGATCAGCTGCGACAGACCGGCCCGCTCAGCCAACACCAGCAGCGGCACCAGGCCCGCCAGCGACACCAAATTGTCATCATCGAACGTGGGCGTGGCCCGCTGCCAGGCATGAGATAGTTGCACTGAAAGTGTCTCCTGTGACCGGGCGGATTGGGACTTCGACAATCCACATTCTCCCGCCACAGCAGGCACTTTCCTCATTCACACACCGAACGACCAACCGCAAACCGAAAGTCGCTACACGTTTGACCCTTCAGCTCCGGCGGCGCCGCAATCCACTTAGGAATCCCGCCGGGCGTGGGCGCTCACACTGGCATCGTTGCGCCGGGGCCACGGCCCTCATCACCGAGTCGACGTGCTGGCCGCAACCTTGCCAGGTCGTCTTACCGCAGGTCGCACACCGTGCCGACGAACACATAACGCACTCTCCTTATCACGCTACCCAGGGGGTACCCGTACTTCCAATTTCGAACGATAACACGCCTGTTGCATACGGGTAGGGGTATGGGTAATACTCATGCCATGGAGATCGAGGCCACGGCAACCGAGGACGTCATCAAGAGATTGCGGCGCATCGAGGGGCAAGTCGGCGGGATCATCCGAATGCTCGAGGATAGACGCGACTGCGCCGACGTCGTCACTCAACTCGCCGCCGCCAGCCGCGCGCTCGACCGGACCGGCTTCAAACTGCTGTCGGCCGGAATGAAGCAGTGCCTCACGGCCAGCGCCAACGGCGAGGCCGTGCCGATGAGCCCCGAGCAGATGGAAAAGCTCTTCCTCTCCCTCGCCTAACCCCTCACCGGGCCGCATTGATGGATGCAGACAGCCAACCGTTCTGCGTTCTAGTGCTTATACCCTGCCCCGTACCCTATGAAGACAACATGACCAGCACCGACTACCGCGCGCCGAACGACGCGCCGAGGACCGCGCTCTCTACGGAGCCCGCGCCGCTCGGGGACGTCAACCGGAAGGGGCTTGCCCGGCTCGGCGCCTGGACCGGCGCGCATCTCCGTGCATTGCTGATGTTGTGGCTGCTCATCCTCGCTGTGTTCGGCGCGTTCGCACCGAAGGTGGAGTCGACTCTGTCAGGTGCCGGGTGGCAGGACAGCGGCAGCCAGTCCGTGCAGGCCCGCACGGTGATTGAGAAGAACTTCCAGGGTCTCGGGGCGACCGCCCTGCAAGTTGTAATCCACGACGGCAGCGGTCGGATCGCGGACGACCCCGAGGCGCGGCGCATCGTCATGCAGACGGAAGCACTCGTGCGGGCCGATCCTCGGGTCAGCGTCGTCGTCGGCCCGCAGCCCGGCGTCTCGCTGTCAGCAGACGGAACGACGGCCATCGTGCAGGGCGGCGCCGCAGCTGATGCCAACGCGATGGTGCGAGCGGCCGACGAGCTCACCGGTCCGGTGGCGAAGCTGGCCACCTCAAGCGTGTCGGTGAAACTCACCGGAGACAGCGCCCTGTGGTCAGACTTCAACAAGGTCAACCATGCGGCGATGATCAAGTCCGAGGTGCTGTCCTGGCCGGTCACCATGATCGTGCTGGTGCTCGCCTTTGGCAGCCTCGTCGCCGCCGGGCTACCCCTGATGCTCACCATGATCGGCCTGTTGACCGCCGCCGGCGCGCTGGTGCTCTCCACCCACATCGCGCCGGTGAGCGTGTGGGCCCTGAACTTCGCCATGATGTTCGCCCTCGCCCTCGGCATCGACTACGCCTTGTTCCTAGTCGTCCGCTTCCGCGCCGCCCTGCAGCGCCGAGATACCCAGCCAGGTGACCGGCAGGCCGCCGTCGACGCCGTCGCCGAGACCATGGGCACCGCCGGTAAAGCGATCGCCTTCTCCGGCGTGACTGTCCTGGTATCCCTGTCGACGGTGCTCCTCGTGCCCAGCCCCGCGTTCCGGTCTATGGCGCTGGGCATCATGCTGTCTGTCATCGCCGTGGTCGCCGCGACGCTGACTCTGCTGCCCGCCGTGCTCGGCAAGCTCGGCACGAAGATCGACGCCGGGCACGTCCGGCTGCCCGGCTCGCGGCGGTGCGACGCACACCACGCCACCGGCAGGGCTGCCGCGGAATCCGCATCGCCCACCGCCGAGGCGCCGCGGCGCGGCCTGGAGCTGCACCTGCACCGGTGGGGCGCCCTGCTGCATCGCCGCCCTGGCTGGCCGGCGGACTGGTCGTCGTCGCCCTCGCAGTCCTGGCTGCCCCCGTGCTCGGTCTGCGTACCGGGATGCCGTCGATCGCGATCATCCCGACCGGTCAATCGGCCCGATCCGGCTCCAACCAGGTCGTCAGCGCATTCGGACCGGGCGCGCCTGGCATGCTCCAAGTCGTCACTCCCGCCGCTGAGGCCACCGCAGCGCGCCAGGCCCTGACTGCCGACCGCGGGATCGCCGCGACGATCCCCGCCGGGACGAACAACGGCTGGACGATGATCATGGCCGTCCCCACCACCGACGCCTCCGCGCCGGCCACCGGAGCCACCACCGACCGAATCCGCACGAAACTGCCCGCCGGCTCACTCGTCGGTGGCGCCGCTGCTGAGAACCACGACCTGGAGACCGTCCTGTCCGCCCGCACGCCACTGGTCTTCGGGCTGCTGATCGGCCTGGGTTTCCTGCTGCTGCTGGTCGCCCTGGGCAGCCCGCTGGTCGCGTTCGTCGGGACCGTCACGAACCTGGCCTCGATCGCCGCCGCCTTCGGGGTCGCGAAACTCATCTTCCAGGACGGGCACCTGTCCGGGCTGCTGAACTTCCAACCGCAGGGTTTCGTCGACGCCTGGGCGCCGCTGTTCTTCGGAGCGATGCTCTCGGGGGTGGCGATGGACTACACGCTGTTCCTCCTTTCGGCCGCGCGGGAGCATTACGACGCGACCGGCGACCCGCAGTACGCGATGCGGGAAGCGTTGCGGACCTCGGGGCGGGTGGTCGTCGCGGCAGCTGGTGTGATGGTCGCGGTCTTTCTGACGTTCGCCCTGTCCGGACCTCTCGCACCGAAAGAGATGGGCATCATCCTCGCCGTCGCCGTCTTCCTCGACGCGCTGTGCATCCGCCTGATCGTGCTGCCGGTCGTGCTGAGACTGACCCGGCACGCCGCCTGGCACGCACCGGACTGGCTCAACCGCATCCTGCCCGACGTTCGGTTCTCTCACTAAACCACTCGCCGAGCTACCCGGCGAGTCCCGGCGAGTCCGGACTGAGCCACCCGGATCCACAACGGTTCACAGAACACGATGACACCGACGGAGAGCGAAACGACATGAGCGTTTACGGCATCAGTATCGAACTCGACGTTGATATTTCCACGGCACGAGCACGCGTCGTGGCAGCGCTGGCTGAGCAGGGTTTTGGCGTTCTCACCGAGATCGACCTAGCCGCCACCCTGAAACAGAAGATCGGCAAAGACCTTGCACCGCGGATTATCCTCGGCGCTTGCAACCCTGTCCTGGCCGATCGAGCCCTCGATGCCGAGGCCTCGATCGGGCTCCTGCTGCCCTGCAACGTCGTCCTCCGCTCGGTCGGTGACCAGCGCACCATCGTCGAAGCGCTCGACCCCGCCATGATGGTCACTTGCAGCGGAAATCCCACGCTTGAACCCGTCGCCACCGAAGCCCGGACCAAGCTCGGCGCCGCGCTGGACGCCCTCACTGCCGCACGCACGGCCCGATGACGTCTGCCTCGATGTCAGCCGGCGACTGGGACGCCCGCTACGCCGGCAGCGACCTGGTCTGGGGGGCCGGGCCGAATGTGTGGGTCGAACGCGAAACCAGCGGACTTCCCCCCGGCACGGCTCTGGACATGGCGTGCGGGGAAAGACGCAACAGCCTGTGGCTCGCGGCACAGGGGTGGCGCGTCACCGGAGTGGACTTCTCCCCTGAAGCGATCCGCAAGGCCGAGACGGTGGGCGCCGGCCAGCCCGTCACCTGGCTGTGCGCTGACGCCACCGGCTTGCAATTGCCGTTGTTGTTCGATCTGGTGCTGATGGTGTACCTGCAGCTGCCGCAGCCTGAGCGCAGCGCCGCCCTGGGCAGCGGCTGGGCCCTGCTGGCGCCGGGCGGAACGCTGCTGGTGATCGCCACGACTCGCGCAACCTGACCGACGGTGTCGGTGGTCCGCAAGACCCTGCCGCGCTGTATAGCGCTGAGGACGTCCGCGACAACATCCTTGCGCTCGGCCCGGGCGTGATGGTGGAACGGTGCGAGTCGGTCCTGCGCCCAGTCGCCGGCAGCGCGCGCCCGGCGATCGATGCGTTGTTCCGGGCCCGCAAGCGAGCGTGAGCATGCGGCAACGCACTGCGACACCCGTCGTCTATGGGCGACCTGGCTGCCTGTTCTGCGCCCCGTTGAGGCTGCGACTTCGGCTGGCTCGCATTCCGTTCCACGCGGCAAACATCGGCAGGACCCGATCGCCGCAAACCTCGTGGAGGACCCACGACGGCGGGGACGAGCTGGTACCGACGGTCCAGATCGGCAGTGCGGTCCTGAGCAACCCCCGCGTCAGCGACGTCCGACGAGCGCTCGCCGACCGGCCGGCCTAAGCGCAGTTCGTCGCCCGGTGCATCCATTCGGCCCCGAGCGCGCACTAATCAGACATGAGCAGCGAACACGGCGAGGAGCAGGCGTTAATCAACAGCGCGCGCCTGGGTGACGAAGCCGCCCTCGAAGCGCTCATCCGGACCCACGCACCACGACTGCTGCGACTGGCCTACGGCATCCTCGGCGAACATCAGGGCGCCGAAGACGCCGTCCAGGATGCGCTCATCGACGCCTGGAAAGGGCTGTCGAACTTCCGCGGTGACGCCGCCCGAGCGACGTGGCTGCACACCATCACCGTGCGTACCTCGCCGGCACGCTGCCCGCGCCGCACGCGCCGCAGGCGTCGAATCGTGGACGATCGCCCGCCGGGCCGAGCCGCTGTGGGCCGACCCCGACTACTCGGTGGACCCGGTCGCCGTCCTCGCGCGGTCCGCTCAACTCGAGCAGTTACAACACGCCCTGACCAGCCTTCCCGACCAGTACCGCATCGCTGTGCTGCTAGACGACGTCGAGGGGTTGCCAGCCTCTCGCGTGGGAGTCATCACCGGCTGCCCACCGGGCACCGCGAAGGTGAGAATCCGGCGCCGCCGCGCGGCCCTCGTCACCGCCCTCGACCCCCAAGAACTCCACGGCCCAGAACTCGACCGCCCAATCCCGCCGAATCTGCGACGCAGGAGGCACACAGGCCATGAACTGCCACCAGGCCCGCGATCAGGCCTCCGACTACATCGACGGTGAGCTCGACGACGAAACCTCGGCATTACTGGAGGAGCACCTCACCGACTGCGACTAGTGCCCCCCGCTTATGGCTGCTCTGATCGGCGTGCTCGCCGAACTGCGTGAGCTGCCTGACCTCGTACCCGCCCCACGCTGGGTGCAGGCGACCGTCGCCCGCGCCAACATCACCGAAAGGAACACCCCATGAATCCGTTCGTGACGTTCATGTCCAGCACCGCTGGGCGCGCCACCCGTGTAGTGGCCGGTCTCGCCCTCATCGTCACCGGGGCCCTGCTCGGAGGGGCGGGCTGGGTCGTGGCCGTCATCGGACTCATCCCGCTGCTCGCGGGCGTGTTCGACGTTTGCCTGTTCGGGCCACTATTCAAAGCACCCTTCGCCGGCCGGAAGGTACGCTCCGGAACCTGACCGGCCGCGAAGGAAGCCTCGCCCGATAAGGAGTGGCCGCAGGTGTCGTTCTATGAGGACGGGGTGCTGCCGCGCCTGATCGATGTGGCGCTCGGGCAACCATTCGAACCAACCCGGGCCCCGGCGACCAGCGGTTTGAGCGGGCAGGTTCTGGAAGTGGGGTTCGGGTCGGGCCGCAACGTCGCGCCCGCACGGGTGACTGACTAGCTCCGACGGTTCACCGGCCAAGCCTCGCCGGCACTAGGCGGTCGCGCCTGGGGCTGAACGGCTGGTCCCTACGGCTGCGGTGACGACGCGAGCCGGGCCCGCGCCCGCTTGTGATCATCTCGGTCCTACGCAAGGCGCCGTGGGGGCGGCGAACGGCGTGCCGGAAGCCGAACCCCAAACGACAACGCCTCGGACGACCGGGGATGTAGTGGTCCAGACGTCCCGCATCACCCGTCCAGCGAGTAGACACGTTGGGTACCTCAAACGGAATATCCGCGCACTCGATCTCGTCAACGCTCCGCAGGCCTGTTCGCCGACGGTCAACCGCCCGCGCCGATAACAGAAAGTAACTGCGCTGGAGGAGGCCGTCCCAGCGTTCGCGGGCCTGCCGAACTGGCCGCCAATACCGTCAGTCTGCCGATCGGCAAGTCGGCATCCATCAGAAAAATGAGCGGCGATTCCGTCGCCAACCATCGAGACGGTCTGGGTCGCCTCATCTCTTGCGGAGAACGGACCGAGTGATGAGCACGCGAGCGCTCAAGTTAAGCACGACGACTAACGCGATCAGGGTGAGCGCGCCCGGGCCCACGCCCGGTCGATGGAGGGCTGCCAGCAAAAGGTCAGGGTTGTGCATCGGGTTCACTGCCGTTCGGGCTGCGCGCGCGTGGGTGCTCTGTCGGGCCGGAAGGATCCATACACTTTGCGGGTGACGTCAGTGCTCTTGGTCGAAGACGAGGCCGATGTGGCCGAGCCGCTGGCGGCGGCGCTGCGTCGTGAGGGCTACCGCACGGACATCAGCGTGAGCGCGGCCGAGGCAACCGAAGCGGTGGAAGCCGAGGCCTACGACCTCGTTGTCCTGGATCTGGGGCTTCCTGATATCGACGGCCTGCACGTCTGCCGCGAGATTCGGCGGCTTTACCCGTCCATTCCGGTTTTGGTGCTCACCGCCCGGGCCGACGAAGTCGACGTGGTCGTCGGGCTTGATGCCGGGGCCGATGACTACCTCACCAAGCCCTTCCGACTAGCAGAGCTGCTGGCCCGAATGCGTGCACTTCTTCGCCGCGCGACGCCACTGCCCAGCCTGGTGTTCGGCAACCTTCGGATTGATCCGGCCAGCCGGCGCGCGTGGATTGACGACGTTCCCGTGACGCTGCCGGCCAAGGAGTTCGACCTGCTGGTGCTGTTAGCCGCCAATATCGGCAATGTGGTCGAACGAAGCAAGATCGCGAGGGAGGTCTGGAGCGGCTCGATAGAGGAGTCATCACGCAGCATCGATACCCATATCTCATCGTTGCGACGCAAGCTGGCCGGACCTCAGCCGGCCGGCGTCGAGCTGTCCACAGTTCGTGGCGTGGGTTTTCGGCTGCTGCCGACCTGAGCGATCGAGATGCGTCGACGCCTGCTCCTGTCCTCTCTGACCATCTCCATCGCCTGTGTGCTCGTACTGTGCCTGCCGCTCGGATGGCTGGCGAATACTCTCATCCGCCAAGACTTCGATCATCGCCTCGACCGGAACCTGCAGAACATCGCCGCGGCCATCGTCGACCTTGGCGCGCAAGGTCGTCCCATCGACTCGGCCAGTCTGACCAGTCTCGTTCCGGCTGATCGGCGCGCGGTCTACACCCCGGACCGCGGCGCGGCAATCTCGGCTGGCCACACCGCGGGGTCGGTGAAAACCGCCGAGATTGCTCTGCCGACCGGTCGACTCGAGCTGCAGGCCCCCTTGAGTTTGCTCGATGACCGGCTGGAACGAATCTGGCTGCTCATCGCTGCGCTCGCCATCCTGGCTATTGCTGTCGCCGCTGGGCTGTCGCTAATGGCGGCGACCAGAATCAGCCGGCCGCTGCAGGCGCTGGCGAACACCGCCGAGAAGCTCGGCCGAGGCGACCTTCGCCCCAGCGGTGCCCGCTACCGCATTTCCGAGCTCGACCAATTGGCCGAGGTGCTCGACAACAGCGCTGAGAATCTGGCAGCCATGATCGACGACGAACGCCGCTTCGTCCGCGAGGCATCACACCAGCTCCGGACTCCGTTGACCAGTCTTTCCGTTCGGCTGGAGGAAATTCGAAGCGCGAGTAGCGACCCGGGGGTCCGCGCTGAAGCCGACGCCGGCCTTCAGCAGATCGAGCGACTGACCGAGGTGGTCACCGGCCTGCTGGTTCGCGGACGACGGATGACCTCCTCCCCGCGCCCGGTCGGCCTGATGGGGCTGCTCGAAGCCCAGGAACGGGAGTGGCAACCCGCGTTTCGTCGGGTCGGGCGGCACTTGATCATTGACAGCGCAGTCGACATCTCCGTCGTGGTAACCCAGGTGGGCCTGGAGCAGGCCATATCGACACTCCTCGAGAACGCACTCACACACGGGCAGGGCGAGACGACCGTCACCGTGCGTCCACTCGGCGCGCACGTTGCGATCGATGTCGCCGATGGCGGGCCAGGTGTGCCAGACGAACTGGGGCAGCGAATCTTCCTGCGTGACGTCAGCGGTGGCAGTGGAACCGGACTGGGTCTGGCCCTCGCTCGCTCGATCATCGAGGCGGACGGCGGACGACTCGAACTGACCCGCCAGCGACCGGCCCGATTCACGATCTTCCTGCCCACGAAACCATCCGCGGCTGCTCCCACCGCGCGGGTGGGTCGCCCCCAGGTCAGTCGAAGCCAATCCCAAGTTAACGATAGGTGAATGACAGTGAAATACAGCTGTCTGTCAGAATCTGGTCTCGTAATCTCACGATCGTGTTCCGGACTGTCGTGATCATGTTGCTGACCGCCGCCGCGGTATCCGCGTGCAGCTCGGCTAAGCCAGTCGATTCGGCGGCTGGGACGCGCGTCACCGTCTCCGTCGGCCAATGCGGCACCGGATGGAACAACCCTGTCGCGGGCCACCAACACTTCCTGCTCGTCAACACCGATACCCGTTCCGGCGAGGTTCTGCTCACCGATGCCCTGACCGGCGCGGCCTACGCCGACGTGGAACCTATAGGGCCGGGAACGACCACGGATCTGGACATCAACCTCGGTTCTGGCCGGTATGCGTTCCGCTGCGCGATGGAAGACGAATCCACCGTGGTCGGCCCGACCGTGACCATCCCCGGCCATACGCCAAGACCGGTGAACCCCGTCCAACCGGTCGCCCAGGGCGACCTCATCCGGGCCACCAAGAGTTACGAGGCCTACGTCAACGGACAGATCCCCACCCTGGTCCACCTCACGGCCGCGCTCACCGACGCCATTTCCGCCGGAAACCTCGCGGCGGCCCGAACGGCCTGGCTGCCCGCCCACCTGGAGTACGAACGACTCGGTGCCGCCTACGACGCCTTCGGTGATCTCGACACCGACATCAACGGGCTGCCGAACGGACTGCCCGGCGGCGAGTCCGATGCCGACTGGTTGGGCTTCCACCGCATCGAATACGGCTTGTGGAACGGTCAGTCCGCGTTGTCACTGCGCCCGAGCGCCCAAGCACTGACCCGGGCCGTGGGCCAACTCGGCACCCAGTTCGCGAAAGCGCAGATAGACCCGCTGGAAGTCTCGATTCGCGCGCACGAAATCATGGAGAACGCCCTGCAGTTCGAGCTGACCGCTCAAACCGACTTCGGCAGTCACTCCAACCTGGCGACAGTCCGGGCCAACCTCGACGGCACCGGCACCGTACTGAACATCCTGCACCCCTTACTTGCCACCCGATACCCGCAACTCCGGCAGCTCACCGCAGCGATCACCTCGAGCCAACACGACCTCGATGCGCTCCGCGCCGGGGGTGTCTGGCCGGCGCTTACGACGCTCACCCGAAACCAACGTGAACGGATAGACGCGGACATCAGCAATCTCTGCGAACTGCTGGCACCCGTCGCATCCATCCTCGAACCCCGGAGGGACTCGTGAGGATCGAGCGCCGCCAATTCCTGCGGGGTACCGCTGCAGCGCTGAGCGCCGCCGCCCTCGGTGGAGTCGGGGCGAGCGAACTGGCCAACGCCCAATCGGCGCCGGCCGCCACGGCGGGCGCTCCCGCAGATCGTCGAATCGACTTTCACGGCGGACATCAGGCCGGGATCAGCACCGACCGACAAGCCCAATCGGCGTTCGTATCCTTCGACCTGACCACCCGCTCGCGCGGCGACCTGGCCGAATTGATGCACGAACTCACCGACCGGGCCCGCTTCCTCACCACCGGCGGTGAGCCGCCCAATCTCGGAATCTCGGCCCCGCCGTCGGACTCGGGATTGCTCGGTCCGACCGTGCCCGCGGGCGGCCTGACCGTGACGGTCGGGCTCGGTGCGTCCGTATTCGACGGCCGTTTCGGTTTGGCGGCCCAGAAACCGCGCCGGTTGCGGCCGATGGACACCTTCGTCAACGACAACCTGGACCTCGCGAAATCTCACGGCGACGTCCTACTCCAGGTGTGCGCTGACCAGGGCGACATCGTCACGCACGCCGTGCGTGACATCACCCGACACACCCGGGGAGGCATGCAGCCTCGATGGCGCATGGACGGCGCGACCGGCCCGGCCCGACCGACCGGCGCGCCCCGCAATCTCCTCGGCTTCAAAGACGGAACCGCCAATCCGGATGTTTCCGATGTGGCGGCGATGAACGACCTCGTTTGGGTTCAGCCCGACGCCGGCGAGCCGTCCTGGGCGACCGGCGGGACCTACCAGGTCGTCCGTGTGATCAGGATGCTGGTGGAGTTCTGGGACCGCGTCACCATCTCCGAGCAGGAACGCATGATCGGACGACGCCGCGATAGCGGTGCCCCCCTGACGGGGAGCCGCGAGGCCGATATCCCTAACTACTCGAACGACCCCCTCGGCGCGTCCATCCCGTTGGATGCCCATATCCGGGTGGCCAATCCGCGTACCACCGCCACCGACCCCAACCGCATTCTTCGCCGCGGCTACAACTACGACGCGGGCATCGACAGTAACGGCAATCTGGACATGGGTCTGATCTTCTGTTGCTATCAGCAAGACCTGGACCGACAGTTCGTCACCGTCCAGAAGCGACTGGCCGACGAACCTCTCGTGGATTACATCTCACCCGTGGGTGGCGGCTATTTCTTCGTGCTCCCCGGCGTCCGTGACCCCCAGGACTGGTACGGGCGGACACTGCTCTCCTAGCATCGGCTACTTCGGTGCCCAAGGCGTTGTCTTGACATTGACTTTCAGTCGCCAAACGTAACTAACGGATGACTTTGACTACGCTCTCCGTGCGGTTCACTTTCAATTCATGCGCAGTCCAGTTCCTCGACAATCCACAGGAACAGGCTTCCGGGCGTAAGCCCACCCAACGGCAGTCCTGGGCGCGTCCGCGAGCGCAGCGCTGCCCGACCGAGAGGAAGCCTCCGTGCAGGTACGTTCCCGTCGGCGAACTGCGTTCGCCGCGACTGGAGTCGCTGGACTGACGATGGCAGCGGTGCTGATCGTCAGTGCGACCACCTCGCCATCAGCGGCCAAGCCGATACCGAACCGCTCCAGCCAGACCGCCAGCCCGATCAAGCATCTGGTCGTGATCTACGACGAGAATGTCTCCTACGACCACTACTTCGGCACCTATCCCAAGGCGGCGAACACCGATGGCACCACGTTCACCGCGATCACCAGCACCCCGAAGAACAACAACCTCGTCACGTCCGGTTCCCTGACCAGCAACGGCAACCTCTACTACCCGACCCGGCTGACCCCCTCCGAAGCGCTGACCTGCGACCAGAACCACAACTACGGCCCGGAGCAGAAGGCCTTCAACGACGGCGCGATGGACCAGTTCGTGCAGAACGTCAGCGTCGACTCCTGCACCGGCGAGTACGGCACGCCCGGGCTGTCGATGAACTACTTCGACGGCAATACCGTCACGGGAATGTGGAACTACGCCCAGCAGTTCGCAATGTCGGACGCGTCGTTCGATACGACGTTCGGCCCTTCGACACCGGGTGCCCTGAACCTGATCTCCGGTCAGACCCACGGCTTCCGCGAAGTCGATTCGGTCACCGGCAAACAGGTCCCGACACCCGGAACCTACGTGCTCGCCTCACCGGACAAGAACGGCGTGGGAACGGTGATCAATGACCCCGATCCTGCCTACGACGACTGCGCTGACTCCAACCACACCTCGACCAACACCCTCGCGGCCGCGACCGGACACAACGTCGGCGACCTGCTGAACGCGCGGGGCGTCACCTGGGGTTGGTTCCAGGGCGGCTTCGCCCCGACGGTTGCCGCCGGAGGATCACAGAAGTACTCGGTCTGCGGGGCAACCCACACCAACATCGGCGGCGCCTCGGTCGCGGACTACAGCCCGCACCACAACCCGTTCGCGTACTACGCATCAACGGCCAACCCACATCACCTGCCACCGAGCTCGGTGGCCTCGATCGGCAGAACCGATCAGGCCAACCACCAGTACGACCTCAGCTACTTCACCAAGGCGCTGAAGCAGGGCTCCCTGCCGGCCGTCAGCTTCCTCAAGGCACCCGAGTATCAGGACGGTCACGCCGGATACTCAGACCCGATCGATGAACAACACTTCCTGGTCAAGGAGATCAACGCGATCCAGAACTCGCCCTACTGGAAGGACACCGCCATCGTCATCTCCTACGACGACTCGGATGGCTGGTACGACCACGCGGCGCCCACGATCAAGAACTCCTCACATGACGCGACCAAGGACGCCGCCATTTGCAGCGACTCCACCGCGCCGGTCGCTGGTGGCTACGCCGACCGCTGCGGCCCGGGTCCACGGTTGCCGCTGCTGGTCATCTCGCCCTACGCCAAGACGAACTTCATCGGACACACGACTACGACCCAGACGTCGATCCTCAAGTTCGTCGAGGACAACTGGTTCACCGGCCGCATTGGGGACTCCTCCTTCGATGCGTCGGCCGGAAACCTGACCACGTTGTTCAACTTCACCCAGTCGAACAACAAGAAGGTGCTACTGAAGGACAACGGCGCGATCAAATCGATTACGCCGATAAAGGGTCGACGGGTAATCAATAACAACTGACCGCTCGGCACGAGCCCCGGGTACCGAGTGGATCGGACCCGGGGCTTCGTCACACCGTGCTTTCGCAGTAGCGAAGTCGCCACGGTGTAAGCCCGTGGCAGGCCGGTGGTCCGCCACGGGCGTTTCCGCCTGTCGGGTGTTCAGGCAGGTTGCGGGATCCGCTGCTTGGTTTCGACCGGGTTCGGGAAGTCCTCGGGTGAGTGCGCGAAGCCTCTGAAGGTGAGGTAGATGCCGAGGGAGAATTCCCAGGCCGCGATCGGCAGAGCGAACAGAGATCCGGTAACTGAGGTTTGGCTCCAGCCGCCGAGAATCGTGGAGATGGCCGAGATCAGAATGAGCGGTGCGCCGACGAAGCCGATGGTCGGCAGGGCGCGGGGCACGAGGCGGGCTCGGTAAACGATGTAGCCAAGCAGCATGGCGTTGAAGGCGGGGATGATTCCGGGGCCGAGCAGGAAGGTCCACTGCCGCAACTCGACCAGGGCCTGGCCGACGATGTTGAGCGTGTGGGGGTCGGCGCCGTTGCCGCCCGGGTAGCGGTCTCGCAGGGTGAGCACAGCGAGCAGGCTCATGGTGCCGACGACGATCATGGTGGCCTCGACGATCCGGCTGGACAGGAATCCGATCGCGGCGCTCCTGCTGACTCGTTTGGTGGCCGGGTAGAGCGCGACCGCGGTTCCGATGCAGGCGATCGCAGTGAGGATTTCGAGCAGGATCCCGACTCGCAGGGTGGTGTCGCTGCCGTGGCCGGTGATGTAGCTGTGGTCCTCGATCACATCCTCGAACAGGTACAGCTGGGGCATCGACGCGGCGAAGGTGAGCAGGTAGAACAGCCCACCGATGAGCGCTGTTTTGCGCATCGGGTCCGCTAGGCGGTTCGCGGTTGCCTGGGTCGTCATGGACATGGTCGGTCTCCTTGTCGTTCGATTGGTTCAGTGGGCTGAGCGGGTGAGGACGAGCACCCGGGCGCGGTGGAGTTGGGGCATGAGGCCGTAGATGACGATCGGTACGGCGATGGTGGCGAGCACGAGGGTGCGAGGAACGGTCGCGAGATGGCCGAGCCAGCCACTCAGGGTGAGGTTGAGGACCGTGAGGGTCGGGAGGACGGCCAGCCAAATCATCAGGGCGAGCTGGTGCTTGCTGGGCGATTCGATCGGCCTGGTCGTGTGCAGTGCGGTGCGGTTTTTCATGGGGTTCTCCTTGGGGTTGTGGATTGTCAGTGGGCGGCGGCGAGGCCGTGGCGGGCGTCTCGCACAGCAATGCGGATGTCGTCGTCGATCAGGTCGGCGTTCATGGCGATGGCGGCGGCCGAGCCGGCTCCGGCGGCGGTGATCACCTGGGCGCGGGGATCGACGACGTTGCCGGCCGCCCACACATTGGCCACTGACGTACGTCCGGTTGCATCGACGGCGGTCCAGCCGCGCTCATCTAGTTGGCAACCGAGCGACTGAAGCAGGTCGTCGTACGGGACGAAGCGGGGCGGGACGAACAGCGCGTCCAGCGCGATCACGCAACCGTCGTCAAGTTCGACACCGTGCAGGCGATCGTCACGAACGACCAGCTGGGCAACCTCGGCGTCGACCACGGCAACCCCACGGGCAACCAGTCCGGCCCGCTCAGCCACGGTGAGGAGACCGGGGGCTGCGAAGTAGGTGAGGTTGACACTCCATTGGCGCACTGTCTGGGCGTAGCGGACCGACTCAGGCGTCCAGCCCAACACGCCCAGCCGCTGGTCGGCCACCTCGCGGCCGTGGCAGTACGGGCAGTGCAGGACGTCACGCGCCCACCGCTCACGTAGCCCCGGGACATCGGGGAGTTCATCGCGCAGGCCGGTGGCAACCAGAACTCGGCGTGTGCTGACCCGTCGGTCATCGGCGGTCAGGATCCACATGCCGTCCGTACCGTCCGCAAGGATGCCGGCGGCGCGGTGGCCTTCGACTTCCCCGCCGTAATGGAGGACTTCCGCGCGGCCAGCGGCCAACAACTCGGCCGGTGGCATGCCGTCGCGGGACAGGAACCCGTGCATGTGCTCGGCTGGGCCGTTGCGCGGCTCGCCTTCGTCGAGGACAAGGACACGCCGGCGGGCGCGGGAGAGGACAAGGGCGGCGGACAGTCCAGCCGCGCCGCCTCCGATGATGGTGACGTCGTATGTGCTCATGTCGCCAAGGCTCGCTCAGCACCCACGCACCGGTCCACGAACGTTGCCGAAACTGGGAATTCCCGCTGAGATCAACAGATGACACCTGATGAGGCGACCGTCGATCCGGCCGCGCCCGACATCGTCGGGCCTCGCCTCAAGGTGCTACGGCAGCAGCGTGGCATCACATTGACCGCTCTGGCCGCACGGACCGGCATCTCCAAGAGCACCCTCTCCCGGCTCGAGAACGGCCAACGCCGCGCCACGCTGGAACTGCTTATCGCGCTGTCACGGCAATTCCGGGTCCCGCTCGACGATCTCGTGGCCGCACCGGAAGTGGGCGATCCGCGGGTCCGTCTCAAACCCAGCCGCGTCAAAGGCCGCACGGTCATCCCGCTGACCCGGCAACCCGACGGCACGCAAGCGTGGAAGATCGTGATTCCTACGAGCAAGACCACGCCGGAGCCCCGCGCTTACGACGGACACGAATGGCTCTACGTGCTCTCCGGGCACATGCGGCTTGTCCTCGGCGACCGAGACTGGACACTCGGCCCCGGCGAAGTCGCCGAATTCGACACCAAGGTCCCCCACTGGTTCGGCAGCACCGGCGACGGCCCAGCCGAGATCTTGAGCATCTTCGGCCGCCCCGGGGAACGGATGAAGATCCGCACCTCCGACGCCGACGAGTGACTGACCGGTGCTTTTGTTGTTTGACGTTGCTTGTCACTGGCCGCACTAATTGTCGCCGACACTCGACCAGGGCCACCCGGACGACCGGGCCCTGAGCTGATCGCATGACCACCTAGTGATCCGAAAGTGCCATGGGCTTTCCACCCGGCTTGGAGACCGGCGTGGTTTCCTACGCCCCCGGCCGACCGCTGAAACCTAAGGTTGGCTGGCCGCCCAGTCGATTGCCGCAGGGTGGCTCTCGGTCGAAGCAGACGCCGCCGAGTAACTCTTCTAAGCTCGGTTCGTGGCAGCGGGCGGTCGGGAACGGGTCCCGGCGCCGCTGATCAAGCGTCGGTTGCCGTCCGGGTTGGGCGCGATGCTGCAGCCGAACGTGACCGGCGATGGCGAGGCGCGTCTGACGGTTCGGTTCTGGCTGATGGTCGCGGTGACCGGCGTCGCCGCCGGGCTGCTGGGCGACGCGCTGATGTGGATCTTGTTCTCCGTGCAGCACCTGGCCTTTGACACACAGGGACGCGGCGGCGGCTTCGAAACCTCCGTCGAGCACGCTTCGGGGTGGCGTCGCAGCGCGCCGCTGCTCGTAGCCGGCGTGATCGCCGGGGTCGGCTGGTACCTGCTGCGCCGTTTCACGCCCGGTAAGAGGTCCGAGCCCGACGAGGTGCTGTGGACGGGCCAAGGCCGGCTGTCGGTCTCGCGCAGTGCCGGAACGTCGGTCCTATCCGAGATCGTCATCGGGCTCGGCGCATCGCTTGGACGCGAGGCCGCCCCGAAGCTGATGGGAGCGGTATCTGGCAGTCTGCTCGCCGAATGGGCGGGTCTGTCCCCCGCGCAGCGCCGATTGCTGGTGGCCTGCGGCGGCGGGGCTGGCCTGGCGGCCGTCTACAACGTTCCACTCGGTGGTGCGCTGTTCGCGGCGGAGGTTCTGCTCGGGTCGATGAATCTGCCGGTGGTGCTCCCGGCGCTTGGATGCTCCGCCGCCGCCACCGCTGTGGCCTGGCTCTACCTGCCCGACCACGCCACCTATCTCGACGTCCCGGATTACTCCTTCCATCCGCGGGTGCTGCTGTGGACGTTGCTGGTCGGGCCCATCATCGGCGCGTTCGCGGCGGGCTATGTGCGGTTGATCGGTTGGATCTCCCACCACCAGGTCCGCGGCGCGCGGTTGCTCGTCGCGCCGCTGCTCGCGTTCGCGGTCCTCGCGCTGGCGGCGGTGTGGTATCCCCAGTTGTTCGGCAATGGGCGCGGCATGGCCCATGACGCCTTCGTCGGCATCGGTGGCATCGGGCTGCTCGCAGCGCTGAGCGTCCTCAAACCACTCGTCACCGCCCTGTGCCTGGGCAGCGGTGTCTCGGGTGGACTGTTCACGCCCGTGCTGAGCACGGGTGCCGTGTTCGGCGGCCTGCTTGGCGCGTTATGGAGCGGTTTGTGGCCAGGCAGCCCTGTCGGTGCCTACGCGATGTTAGGAGCGGCCGCGATGATCGGCGCGGCGATGCAAGCCCCGCTGGCCGCGTTGGCGCTGGTGCTGGAACTGACCCACAGCGGCTTCGCGCTGATGGTCCCGATGATCGTGGCCACCGTCCTCGCCACCGCAGTCGCCCGCTGGATCAACGGATACTCGATTTACACCGCCCGATTGACCGCACCCGCATCGGTCGACACCTGACGGTCGCCAGATCGCCCAGGTTCGGGAATCGCAGAGACCGCAAGACCTGCGTAGCTGGGCCTGTTAGCCGAACCTTGCGAGTCCAGGACCGGCGTCGGACCACACCAGGTCGACGCTGCCGCCGGCCTGCATCCTTCGATGCTGCAAAAAACTAGCCTGACCGGTTTGGTCGGCAACAATCTCGGTGTGTCGGCTAGCGATCGCGGTGAATGTTCTTCATTCCGGGTTCGGCTACTCGTCTTACCGCCCAGTGATGGTGAGAGCCTTATGCTGCGTGAGCGATGAAAGTTTCAGCGAAGGTCGATTACGCCGTGCGGGCCCTGCTGATCTTGGCCGACGCCCCTGGGCTGGTCCGCATTGACGTGATCGTCACCGGTCAGCAGCTGCCAATGAAGTTCACTGAGGCAATCCTGAGTGATCTGCGGCGCGCTGGGATCGTGCGTTCGCAGCGCGGCGCCCACGGCGGTTACGAATTGGCCCGCCTAGCGTCACTGGTGACGTTGGGATCAGTGTTCCGTGCGGTTGACGGACCGCTGGCTGAGGTCCACGGGCAGATTCCGAACACAACGGCTTATCCGGGTGCCGCGGTGCATCTGCCCGAGGTGTGGGTTGCCCTGCGCGCAAGCCTGCGTGAGGTGCTGGACCAGGTAACCCTCGCCGACGTGCTCGCGGGCAAGTTTCCAGCCCACGTTCGGCGAATGGTCTCGACCGAGTCAGCGTGGCGTCCCGTGCTGGGCGCCGACGCCACGGCCCCGGCTTCTTTGTAGCCGACTCCAGCACAAAGCTATTTCTCTCTCCCGGCGTGTGCGGCGAGCGTGATCTTGGTGTCCGGCCCGGCTCGACGAATGCTGTTTTCACGGTTCCCGGGGTGGGTCAGAAACCAGATGAGCCCCCCGGTAAAGACGATCATGGAAGTCCACGTGTTTATCCGAAGACCCAGTATGTGGTTGGCGTAGTCGCTGCGCAGTGATTCGACCCAGAACCGTCCGGTGGAGTAGCCCATCGCGTACAGGGCGAAGACGCGGCCGCGGCCGAGCGACCACCGGCGGGCGGCCCATACCAGGGCAACAGCCAGCGCAGCGTCGCAGGACGCTTCGTAGAGGAAGGTGGGTTGGAAGTAGCCGAGGATGTCGCTGCTGCTGCCGGGGCAGGTGACGGCGTGGGCTCGAGCGGTGTCGAGGCAGTGGATTTGCAGCTTCCACGCCACGGTGGTCGCCCGTCCGTACAGCTCATTGTTGAAGTAATTCCCAACTCTGCCGATGGCCTGGGCCAGAGCGAGCCCGGGGACGGCGGCGTCGGCGAAGGAATCCAACCGGATCCCGATTCGACGACAGCCGATCCACGCTCCCAGCGTGCCTAGCGCGACCGCGCCGGGGATGCCGAGACCGCCGTCCCAGATCCGCAGCGCATTGACAGGATCGGCCCCGTGAGTGAAGTACAACTCTGGGTCGGTGATCACGTTGTACAGCCGGCCACCGAGAATTCCGAAGGGGACGGCCCACTTAGCGACGTTCCACACATCGTCGTCGGCGGCGTCGCGTTCGCGTAAACGTCGAGCGGTCCACCACAGCGCGACGCCGATGCCGGTGACGATGCACAGCGCGTAGGCGCGGATCGGTAGCGGGCCGAGGTACCAGACGCCGCGGGTAGGCGATGGGATGGCGGCGAGGAAATGCACAACGCCACGGTAGGGCAGCGGACGGGCCGTCTCAGTCAACCATCCACACCAGCCCTGTCGGCGCCTAGAAGCGTGGCACTCCCGGCGTTCTGTTAGATTCGAACACTGCCTACGACAGTGTCGATCTTCACGGGTACACATCGGGCACACATGAGCACCGGTTCCTGTCGGTCAAGACCCACATCGACACCGCATCACAGCCCAGAGAATCCGAAATATTGGTGACCTGCCGTCGATGATCAAGACGTCCCTGGCCGGACTCCTAAGCCGGGCGGCGCAGGGTCGAATCCTGCCGGGGGCACGCTTGTGATGTCTGCGCACCCACGCCATCCAAATCTCACCATGACGCCGGTAGACCAGTCCGTTCCTGGGGCTTGGCGGTTCCTACGACCTCCATCTGCGGATGTGACCGACGCGGGGCATCTGCTGTGCGAACGGGCGGGGATTTGCTATGGGAAGGTTCGGGGATTTGCTATGGGAGGTATGCGGAATCTGCTAGGTAAGCCTCTCGGCGAGCTATCGTTGACTCGTGTCAAAACCCGCGGTCATCGAACGAGGCATCGCGCCACGCTTGAACGAGAATATGGCGAACTTGAGTGTCGTGGTCCTTAACGGTCCACGTCAGGCTGGCAAGACCACTCTGCTCCGCCAGCTGATCGAGACAGGCGGCGGAGAGCTGCGCACTCTGGATGAGGAATCGGCCCTGCAGGCCGCCCGCGCAGACCCTGCCGGCTTCGTGCGATCAGACAGACGACCGTTGTGTCTCGACGAGGTTCAGCGTGGTGGCGACGCGCTCGTCCGCGCCGTCAAAGCTGTCGTCGATGTCGACACCTCGCGCGGGCAGTTCGTCCTCGCCGGCTCGACGCAGTTCTTGACCGATCCGACTTTGCACGAATCTCTCGCCGGGCAGGCCGGGGTATTGGAGGTCCTGCCATTCAGCGAAGGCGAGATTGCGGGCACAGGCGGTGCGTTCCTCGACGTCCTGTTCGACGACCGAGGCAAGTCGCTGAAGCAGTTGTCGGCCCTGCCGATCACCCGTGAGCAATACCTCGCCGCGATGGTCCGAGGCGGTTTCCCCGAAGTGGTGTCTATGACTAGCGGCCGCGCTCGACGCTCCTGGTTCAACGGCTACGTCCGAGGCGTCGTCGACCGCGACATCCGGACGATGGCTCGAGTAAATGAGCCGAGTGCCGCGGGCGCTGTACTGCGTGGCCTGGCCGCGCTCAGCGGGCAACAGCTCGTCACTACGACGCTTGCCGAGAAGGCTGATCTCTCCCGAGCCACGGTTCAGCGGTACACCGATTTGCTCGACGCTGTGTTCTTGGTGCACCAGCTGCGCCCTTGGTCGCGGAACCCGCTCGTCGAAGCGGTCCGCCGACCGAAGACTTATTTGATCGACACCGGCCTCCTGTGTCATCTGCTCGGCGTCGACGAGGCCTCAATGGCCAAACCGACCTCTCCGCACGTCGGGTCGGTGACGGAGACCTTCGTGGTGAACGAGCTGCGCAAGCAGGTGAGCTGGGGCGAAAACGACGTCCGCTTGTGTCATTACCGCGATAGTCGTGGGCGCAGCGAGATAGACGTCATTGCCGAGTCCGCAGCCGGTGATGTAGTGGGAATCGAGGTCAAGTCGGCCCTCACCGTGACTCAAGCCGACTTCCGGCACCTCGCGGCATTGCGGGACAAGATCGGAACTGACTTCGTTCACGGCATCGTGATCTACCTCGGGCAGGAGTTTCGCAGCTTTGGAAACGGGCTCACGGCCGTCCCGCTTGGCGCGCTATGGAGCCGAACGGCCTAAACCGCAGCGCTCGAGCGTGGATGGACATCATCCCCGGCCGGGAAGCACCGAAGCCGACCAGCATCTGCAGCGAGTGACTAACACCTGGCGTCGGCGACGGTAACAACCATCGGGTTCACCATCGGCTGGCGCAGCACGATTGGTGTACCGACGTCCTGCGGCTCTTGCAGCGTCAACACGACCGTGCGGGTGGCGCCACGCGGCAGCTTCAGGTCGAGGGTGAAGACGGGGTGCCCCTTCTCCGCGCCGATGGCCGCGGTCGATGGCCGGCCGTCCACGGTCACGGCGGTCAGCACACTGCCCGACGTTGCGAGGTAGCCCACCAGCAGCCGATTGTCACCGGGATTCTCCGGAAAGCCAGGTTTCCCCGTCTGGCCGAGCACGTACGCCGGGACGTTGGCCGGGGCGCCATTTCGGATCGAGATGGTGACGCTGACGGACCGCGAAGCACCACACCCGGTGCGCCTCCATGCCAACGACGCGTGCAGGTAGAAGTCAAGTTTGTTGGCCGCCGCGTTGTTGATCGAGAGGCCGGCGAATGGTGCCGACGTAACCGGGACCGCGCCACCCAACGCGGTTTTCTCGAGGTCGGCTTCCACGGCGGGGTCGCTGCTCCACGCCATCAGCCTGCGCTCACCCGCAGCGCGGCCGGCCGCGCGAACCAGAGCGGTGGAGTTCACCTTGGCGCCAATCAGATGCTCGCTCAGAGCCCGGGCAATGGACAGCTGATAGGCCTTGCGTTTCGCCTGATCGGCGAACTTGGCGTACACCGTCTGCTGGGTCAGGGCCACGACGTTGTTTGAGGTGATCCTGCTCTTGTCGGGCAGGGTGACGGGGCCGGTGACGGCCAGCAGGTAGCTCAGTGCGGTCGGGTCGATCGCCAGCGCGCCGTCGAGGCGCTGTCCGCTGTACTTCTGCCACATCGACACCCAGATCTGGGCCGCGTAGGGAAAGTTCGGACTGACGTTGCTGTCGCTGTACTCGTCGGTGGCGTTCGCGCCGCCGTAGAGGTGGTTGAACTGCGAGCCCAGGTTGAGCCCGGATTTCGTCAGGCCGAGCGCTGAGTCGGATTCGAACCGGACGAAGGACAGCTTGCCGTGATCCGCGCGGACGATGGCGAACGCGCCGGGCAACCCGCCGGTGCCGCGTAGCTCGGCTTCGGTCTGGAAGGAGATCAGATATGTCTTCGGGCCGTCCAGGCCGAGCATCGGCGGCGCGATGCGGGCGGCCAGATCGGCGGAACGCACGGTGCGGCTCAAACCGGTCAGCTGACTGAGCAGGTCGGTGCGGGCTTTGTCGACTGTGGACAGCCAGGTGTGCGCGGGTAGCCCGGAAACAGTTCTCGTGGCCGCGGTCATTGCGGCGGTGGCCCGGTTGAGCTCGGGCGCAACGGAGGCGATGCGCGTGAGATTGACGGTGCCGTCCGCGTTGCGCAGGGTGGCCGGATCGATGGCCTGGCTGGCCGAGACCAGTTGCGGCAGCGCACTGCGGCTGAGCTGATCGACGCTGGACGTGACACCGCGGACGGTGCGCAGCGGTTCGCCGCCACCCGGGATGTGTGCGGCGACGGCCCACACCGGCCCGGTGGTCAGCCCATGCGCACGGTGCGCGTTCTTGCTCAGTTGAGCGGACGTCTCACGGGCACCGTTCAAGTCACCGGCGGAGATCTGACTGCGGAGTGTGCGCACCTCGGCGCGCACCGTGTTGAGCTCACGCCGCGCCAGCAAGCCGGTGACCACGAGCCAAGCCCCGGCGAGCACAATCAGCCCGCCGGCGAACAGCATGACGTAGCCGATGCGCCGGCGCCGGCGCCGGACTGCTCGCTTCTGGCGACGCGACACCCTGACGCGGATACCACGCGAGGGATCAACCGGGGCGCGGTCCGGAGCCGCGCGCACCGCTGTCGCCGGAACCCATCCCGGACCGTGGAACGGGTCGGGACTCTCCGTCGGCACCGCGCCGTCAGGGTCGCCGTCAGTCATGGCCCGCGACAGCGTTTAGGAGGGCCACAAGAATCGCGGCCCTCCTAAACTCTCTGAAGAGCATGGTCAGACAGCGGCCTTGGGGCGCCGACCCGCCATCAACATGAACCCGCCGCCGAGAAGGAGCAGCACGCCCAGCCCGCCTATGCCGGCTACGGCAAACCCAGTATTAGGCAGACCGCTATTGCCCGAGGACGGATTGGCCGCTGCGGCCGCCGTCGCAACAGAGACGGTGACCGTCTCGACGTCACCGAAGGCGTCGGTCGCGGTGATCGTGTAGGACCCGGGCGGGAATTCACCGGCGGGGAGCGTGAGCCTGATGCTGAACGTACCGTCGGCGTTCGCGGTCACGGTGCCGAGCGTGATCGTCCCTGACCGGCCACTTGCCCTCAGGGTCACGAGGCCCTTGAAGTTGTTGCCGGTCACGACGATCGAGCCACCCTGCGTAACCGCTGAACGGTTGGCGCTCAGCGAGGCGGTCCGATCATCCGGGTACGCCGAAGCGGAGGTAGTCGTGAACGCGAACGCGGCCACGAGCAGACCGATGACGGCGACAAGCGCCATCAACCGACGTTTTACTACAGACATTTTGTTCCCTCGGGGGTAGAGGAACGCGTAGCAAGGCAGCTTTTCTGACCCGGTGCGCTAGGTGATCAAACTCGACCGTAGCCGATGATGACCGATGCGCAACTCCACGTCCCACAACCAGGTTTCACATCGAGACACTTCGAGGCACAGTACCGGCGCGCCCAGCGCGGCGCTGCCGGCACCTAGCCGAGCAATCTCCCCGGCGATGAAGCGATCCGCAGTTGCCCGCCACGAAGATCACGTCTAGCTTCGAAAGAGCATCCCCCATTCTGGGCAGGCACCCCCGGCCGCCCATAATTGAAGTTCGGGCAGGCCTGTTTCGCCGCGCCCATATTTCCTGACGATCCACGGGGTTTTACGTGGAGGATTTTTTAGAATGAGCTTTCCGAACGCGCGAACAGCGCGGTCGACATCGCGTCGGGTCACCGGTTTCAGCCGCGGTGCGACCTCCGGCAGCTTCTCATCGATCATCGTCGATCTGCTGGTCTGGCTGATCGCCGTCGAGCTCGCCGCACTGGCTCGGTATGACTTCGACGCCGACAACATGCATTGGAAGGCGATCACCGTCCTGGGGATGCTGCTCGCCGGCGGACATCTGGTGCTGGGGGCCCTCGTGTTGCTCTACCGGGGCCGCTACATCACCGGCAGTTTCGACGAAATGCAGGTCGTTGCCGTCTCGGCGACCGCCGTTTCTGTCCTGGCCACGGTGGCGGTTCTTTCCATTCATACTCCCGCGGTTCCGCGAAGTGTGCCGTTCCTGGCCTGGCCGTTGGCCTTGGCGGGAATGGCGGCCATTCGATTCGCTAAGCGAATAGTGATTCAGGCCGGCAACTCCCCGAGCGATGACGCGGAAAGAATCCTTATTGCCGGCGCCGGTTGGATCGGCTCTGCGCTCGTGCAACGGATGATGCTGGATCCTCTTTCGCCTTACCTACCGGTGGGATTCCTCGACGACGATCTGGCCAAACGCAACCTCCAGATCCAGGGTGTGCGGGTACGGGGCCGCTTCGACGACCTAGAACGAGTCGCCGGCGAACTCCAGGCAACTCGAGTCGTAATCGCCATCAATAACGCGGACGCCGCGTTGGTCCGGCGGGTATCCGACGCCGCGGACGAGGTCGGCCTCGCCTGCATGGTACTGCCGAAGCTTTCGGACACCCTGCGCGCACCACAGGTGCAGTTGTCCGCGATGCGTAACGTCAACGTGCAGGACCTGATCGGGCGCCGGCCGGTGGATACCGACGTTCGTGCCATCGCCAAGTACGTCACCGGAAAGCGCGTTCTGGTTACCGGTGCGGGCGGGTCGATCGGTTCCGAATTGTGCCGACAGCTGTACAAGTTCGGGCCGTCCGAATTGATCATGTTGGACCGCGACGAGTCGGCCTTGCACGCGGTGGAGTTGTCCATCTACGGCACCGCGCTGCTGGAGTCGCCGGAGGTGGTGCTCGCGGACATCCGCGATCCCGAGGCTCTGAATCAGATCTTTCTCGAGCATCAGCCGCAGGTCGTCTTCCACGCTGCCGCGCTGAAGCACTTGACCCTGCTCGAGCGCTACCCGAACGAGGCGCTGCGCAGCAACGTCTACGGAACCCTGAACGTGCTTCGTGCCGCCGCAGCGAACGGCGTCGAACACTTCGTGAACGTGTCCACCGACAAGGCCGCAAACCCGACCAGCGCGTTGGGCCATTCCAAGCGGCTGGCCGAGAGGTTGACGTCATGGTTCGCACACGGCTCTGCAGAAGGAAAGTTCCTTTCGGTCAGGTTCGGCAACGTGCTTGGTAGCCGCGGTTCCGTACTGGACACCTTCTCCGCGCAGATCGAGCGGGGCGGACCCGTGACCGTGACCGATCCCGAGGTCACGCGCTACTTCATGACGATCCCAGAAGCGTGCCAGCTGGTGATCCAGGCCGGGGCGATCGGCGAACGCGGCGAGGCGCTTGTGCTCGACATGGGCGAGCCGGTGAGAATCGTCGACGTGGCTGAGCGCATGATCGCGCTGTCGGGCAAGGGCATCGAGGTGGTGTTCACCGGGCTCCGCACCGGCGAAAAGAAACACGAAGAGCTGATCGGCGACGGAGAGCTGGATCGCCGTCCGCTACATCCGCTCATTTCACACGTCACCGTGCCTCAGCTTGATCCCGATGACGTCGAGCGGCACCCGTGGTCGCGCCGAGCGTCCGGCGTCCGGTTAGTCCTCCCGACGCCGACGTATATCGAGTTGCCGAGGTGAGCGGCGGACTGCGAGTCTGGCCCGGTCCCAAAATCCACTGCGGTCGTCAAGACCAGGTTTTACGTTTGCGCTTTGTAGATCAGGAGCGTTACGCAGAAGTGGGTCTTCGTCACAGGCTGCATGACCGGCAGAATGTCTTCCGCCTATGAGCAGGGTTACCTTCCAGCCCTCCGATACGAGGGCTCGGTGAGCACCGTCGTCGCCGTGGGCACGCTTCTGGTCACCGCCACCGCGGGGCTCATCACCGTCGCGCTGTGCATACCGCTGTTACAACATTATGGCGTGTACGACGTGCCCAACGCCCGGTCCGCTCATGCTAAGCCCGTCCCGCGAGGCGCAGGCTTGGTGTTGGTTCCGGTCTTCGCGTTGGTCACCTGGACGATCGCCGCGCCACCCGTCTTTGCGATTGTCAGTTTGATCGGGATGGCCTGCATCGGAGCTTTGGACGATCTTCGCGAGGTAGGTGCGGCGGCCCGCTTGATCGCTCAGCTGGCGATTGCCCTGGCAACCGCGACACTGTTAGCAATCGAGTACCGGCAAGAGCCTTGGGCGCTTGCCCTCCTGGTGGCCACAGGAGCGGCCGTCGGCTTGGTTCTCGCCGTCAACGCGGTGAACTTCATGGATGGCATCAACGGTATTAGCGGGCTGTACGCGGTGGTCGGTGGTGTGTCTTTTCTGGTCTTCGGGCTGATGTGGCACGGGAACTTGCTGGCGGTCGGCGGTGCCGCGATGGCTGGGATCGGACTGGCGTTGCTTCCGTTCAATGTCCCAGTAGCGCGGGTGTTCCTGGGCGATTCGGGCAGCTACGGGTTGGGTGCGATCTCCTTTGCATTCGTGGTGCTGAGCATTGCCGCCGGGGTTCCGTGGTGGCTGGCTAGTGCGCCGATGCATCTGTACCTGTGCGACGTCCTGCTAACCCTGTGCCGGCGGGCAGTGGGCCGCCGGCCACTGTTATCCGCGCACCGCGAACACATCTACCAGCGTCTGCTCGCGAACTCCGGCGGCAACCACTCACCGGTCGCGGCCCTCGTTGCCATTGCGTCGACGTTGGAAATAGGTCTGCTTCTCACGGCTGCTCGAACCTCCGACACGCAAGTCGCACCAGTACTTGGCGCCACTGCCGGCGCCGTACTCGTCGCGTACTACGAGCTGCCTGATCTTGCGCTCAGAAGGGCGCTCCGTTGAAGGCAGCGGTCCTTGGCGCGAGTGGTTTCGTCGGCGCCGCAGTTACCGACGCGCTGTTCCGAAGTTCGATCACAGTGATACCGGTGGCCGCCCCGAGGATCGTCGCCGGGTCGCAGATGACACCTGAGTCGTGGCTGGCCGACGAGGCCGCCGGGGCGGCGATGTCTGAACTCGTGCAGGCTCTGGCCGGTGCGGACGTCGTAGTCAACTGTGCCGGCCTGGCCACCCCAGGGGCCCCGGCGTCGGCCGCGCTCTACGGGGCCAATGCACTGCTGCCGAGCGTCGTGCACCAAGCAGCCCGCCGTGCGGGCATCCCGCGGATGGTGCACCTCAGTTCGGCGGCCGTCCAGGGTGATCGGGCTGTCCTGGACGAGACCGAGAACCGTGCGCCGTGTACCCCCTACGGCGTGGCCAAAGGCGACGGTGAACGCTTATTACTGGCCCGTGCGCGAGTCGGTCCAGCAGTCACCGTCCTGCGACCAACCAGTGTGCACGGTCCCGGGCGAGCGACGAGTGCCTCTCTCGCGAGGTTGGCGCGGTCCCGCCTCAGTTCGGTCGCAGGGATGGGTTCTCGGCATTCACCTCAGGTTCTGGTGCAGAACGTCGGCTACTGCGTGGGCCTGCTTCTAGCCGAAGGCCTAGACCTCCCGCCGATCGTGTTGCAGCCCTCCGAGGGGCACACAACGCGGTCGGTCCTGAAGGTGCTCGGAATGGGCCGCGAACCAGTTCACGTACCGGCTCCCTTCGCCCGAGCGTTTCTAGCCTCCGCGCATCTCGCCGACCACAGTGGCCACATGACGGCTACGCGACGGCGGTTGTCAATGCTCTGGTTGGGGCAGGAGCAGGTGCCAGGCTGGTTCTACGAGCGCGGTTTTGTCCCGGTTGCAGGTAGGCCGGCCTGGGACGAACTGGCGTTGACGCTTGCGTCCGAGCAGCCTGCCTCCCACCAAGCCGACCGAGGACAGGTCACCAAGTGATCCGAGGTCATTCGAATTGCGTCGCTAACCACCTCACTTTCACAGCCTGCCTCATCGCCAGCGATTGCGGTACGAAGGACCAGTGGCCTTGAGAATCGGTGTTTTCTCCCAGTGGTACGACCCCGAGCCCGGCCCGGCGAGCCTGCCCGGTGTGTATGCGCGCGCGCTCACCGCTCGCGACCACCAGGTGCGTGTCCTGACCGGCTTCCCAAATTACCCCAACGGGCACCTCTACCCCGGTTATCGGGGTCGCCGGCCGATAACGGAGATTCGGGACGGTATTCCCGTGCATCGCGTACCCCTGTACCCGAACCACGGCGCATCAGCGCTAGGTCGGGTGGCGAACTACACGTCGTTTGCGCTGTCCGCGTCTGTTCTCGGCTCACGAGACTTCGCCTCGGTCGACGCAATGTGGGTCTACAACTCACCCGCGACGATCGGGCTACCGCTGATGTTGCAAAGCCGCTTGCACCGCACGCCGTACCTCATGCACGTCCAGGATCTGTGGCCGGACAGCGTGATCAACAGCGGCATGCTGCCGTCAGGCAGGGTGGGCAGGATCGCCGAAGCTGCGCTCGGCGCGTTGGTGCGCCGGATGGAGTCTGCCGCGGCGGAGATCGCGGTCATCTCACCGTCGGTACGAACATTGCTGATCGACCGTGGCGTTCCCGATAGCAAAATTAGTTACGTCCCGAACCCCACCGACGAAAGGGTCTTCTACCCGCGCGAGCGCATCCCGGAGCTACGCCAGGAATTGCTCGACGGTGCCCCGCCAGACACCGTGGTCGTCATGTACGCCGGAAGCCTTGGCCACGTGCAGGCCCTCGAGATTGCCGTCGAAGCCATGGCCCAAATGCGAAACCAGCCGATCCGATTGGTGATGGCCGGCTCCGGCATTGCCGAAGCAGAGCTGCGGGCTCAGGTCGCCCGGTTGGGCCTGGTCTCGGTCGGATTTCTCGGCCGACGCCCGGCCGGATCGATCCCGGACTTGATGGCGGCGGCCGACATGCAACTGGTCAGCCTCCGTGACGACCCGTTTTTGGCTGCAACGACCCCGAGCAAGGTACCGGCCATCCTGGCTTCAGCCCAACCGGTCGTGGCCGCAATGGCCGGAGACGGAGCAGCCCTTCTCCGACATAGCGGCGCGGGCGTCGTGTGTCCGCCAGGTGACAGCACCGCACTGGCTGCGTCCATCGTCGAGCTGGCCGCGCGTAGCGTCCAGGACCGAGTGGCGCTCGGTCGTTCCGGCCGCGAGTTCTACCTCAGCCACATGTCCGTAGAGCGCACTGCCGAAACCGTAGAGACGATCCTGCGCCGGATAGCAGCGAAGTCGTGACCGCGGCCGGCAGCGAAATGGGAGGCCGACAAGCACCGGCCACCGGTGCTGCTGCGACCGCGTTGCGCCGGCCGCCCAGTTACCGGAGCGGTCTGTCTGTCGCCAAGGATCGGGCTAATTCATTGGCCTCGTCGCGAGCACGGCGACGCTGCCGCCGAGCCTCTTGGGCAACGGCAACCGGTCATCCATCCTGGTCAGCTGCAAACCCGTCCTTGAGGAGATACTTCGGCGGGTCAGTTTCTGCATTGCCAGTGCTGCGTAGCGCAAGACCGGTCCGTGGTGCCGCACTTCGAGATCCGGGAACGTGGCATACATAGGCGTCAGACGATCCGGCGTAAGGGGCCGGCAGTACGAGTTGGCTTCTCGTTTTCCGATCAAACGTGTGCCGTATTTGTGCAGGACGGTCTGCCACGGCTCGATAGCGGCGAACCGGCCAGTTGGTTTGAGCACACGCAAAATCTCCGGTGCCGCATAATCAGTAGTCATATGGTGAAGGCACCCACCGGAGTAGGCAGAATCGAAAGTCTCATCCGCTAGTGGAATCTGCTCGGCAATCCCGACCGCGACGTGCAAGCGATCCGATGCGTTCAATTCCCTGGCCAGCTCGAGGCCGTACAGCGCCTCAGAAAGCATGGGAGTGACCAGCCACACTTGAGACGCACCCGCTAGGAGAAGCTTTGCCGCGTGGATCCCTTTTCCGCCGAGCTGCAACGCCACCTGCCCGATTGGCTCGCCCAAATATTCGAGAGCGTCCAGCTGTGATGCCGCGTCGTAGGCCGCATCAATCCAGCCCCAAGACCAGATTGGGTGACCGTCCATCGCCCGGACCTCATTGGCTAAAGCGGTGGCCGATCCGCTGATATCCAGCGCGGAGGCGTTGTAGAAGTCCATCTCGTCATACGCCTCACCCCACCGAGTGTCGCGGAGATCGAAGACCGGAGCGGGGCTCGACAACATCTCGGGTCCCAGTAGTATCGGTACCCCCTCAACGATCGGGTACGCCGCTTTCTTGTCCGACCGAAGTAACACACGCTCAGTCCTGCCGAAAGGTGATCGGTCTCGACCGTCGAGCGGTCCCGCGATCTGCTCGGCTTCCTGGATGGGCACTTCGCGGAGCGACAGACCTGTCTGCGGGCAACGAAGTGTGCTTATTGGCATTGACATATTGTATTCGACAATCGGCGGATGGTCTGCCTCCCGAAAGCTGGCCACGACCTAATACATACAGGCACAACTCAGACAGTCGGGCCGTGACCACGGGACCAAAATTCCAATTACGGCGATCGTGTGGCAGCACCGCACACAATAGTGCTGCAGAGCGATGTCGTTCTCCCGTGTCAGCATGAGCAGCGAGAGCCCCTCGGAGCTGGTGCCCGGTCAGAGACCGCCAGCATCGAAGGGGTTCCGCTAGTCTCAGCGGAGCCACACGAGTAGGGACTTTCAATGAGCAGTCTGGGGACATTCAGATGAGCGCCATCACCGCGACGGTCGGGATACCGCTGATGTTGCAAACCCGGTTACACCACACGCTCACATGCTATAGGTCCAGGACCACTGGCCGGGCAGCGTGGCGAATAGCGGCATGCGGCCGTCAGGCAAGGTCGGCGGATCGCCGCGGCGAGTTCGGCGCGTGGGTGCGCCGGAAGTCTGCCGCGGCGGACATCGCGGTCATCTCACCATCGCTGCATACCTTGTTGGTTGCCGGAGGCATTCCCGAGAGAAAGTAATCTTCGTGCTTGCCCCAGCGACGAAACGGTCCCCTACCCGGGTGAGCGGACCTCCGAGCTGCGCCGGAAATTGCTCGGCGGCGCGCGATCGGCACTGTCGTCAGCATGTAGGCAAAGCCCTGGCCACGTGCAGGCGCTCGAGTGCGGTGTTGAAGCTATGTCCCCACTGGCGCAACCATTCGATTGGTCGTGGCCGCATCCGCCATTACAGAGACATCGCTTCGGGCTCAGGTATCCCGGTTGGGGCTGACCTCCATCGAAATTCCTGGGCCGTCGCCCGGCCGCTTCGATCCCGGACCTGATTGCGACCGCCGACGCGATTGGTCAGCCTCCGTGATGAAACGTTTCTGGCCGCGACGACACCGAGCAGGTTTCGCCATCGCCGCCTCGGCCCAGCCAATTGTGGCCGCAATAGTCCGAGACGGACGGCCCTTCTCCGACGTAGCGGCGCGGGTGTATCGGCTGGGTGACAGCGACAAACTGGCGACATCAATGATAGAGCTGGCCGGCATGACATCCACGAGCCCGCGGCGCGACCGGTCCAGGAGCGGCTACGGCAAACCAGATGTCCCCTAACGCACCGTCGAAACGGTAAAAACGATCGTGCGCCGGATCGCCAGACACTCATGACTCTCACCCACGGATCTTCAAGATGATGCGAGCCAATGAGCAACGCTCCGGAATAACTAACTGCGTGGGCACGACAATCAAGCGGATCAGCGCGCCGCTGGCAAGGTTACCACTGAGTTATTGCTGGGGCCTCCGTCCCAGCGAGTCAGATCACCGCGGTTGTTTCAGAGCGGAACGCTCCGGAACCTAGATCGTCCTAATCCCCACCTGGCCGTGCAATACCGCAGCGCATCCGGGCTATAATACCTCCGGTGGCAAGCGTCCTGATTAACATGTCCAATCTTCATGCAGGCGGAGCGGTGCAGGTCGGCGCGTCTTTCGTCGACGAGCTAGCGCGTTTACTGGAGGACGGGCAGACGGTCGCCCGCTTCCCGTGGTTAAAAAATGAGCTGGCAATCAGTGTCAGCTCGGAAGTGTTGCAGAACTGCGCCCAACCGACCTCGCGGCTTATACCAAAACTCACGGTCCACGATGCGACGTTTGACCTTAGCGTGCTCCTTGACCGCTATGAGGTTTCCTTCACGATCTTTGGCCCAGAGTACGTTCCCACGAGAACTCGGCGTCGAATCGTGGGTTTCGCTGACGTCACAAGCCTTCATCCGGAGTTATTACCATCGGCGTCTGGACATCACAAAGCTCGCCAGATCGCCCGGCGACTCGCCTCCCGCAACGCCTTCCGTTTTGCCCACCGGATCGTCGTCGAGGCTCCACAGGTCGCGCGGGACCTCGAATTGAGGTGGAAGATCCCGCAGAAGCGAATCGATGTAATCCCTAATAGCTACAACGCCGTGTTCGATCGCCCGTCCACTTGGGAACAAATCACCGTTCCACACGCCGAAGGAATCGGCAACGTCTGTTACGTGACGCGCGGTTACTCACACAAAAACATCGGCATACTCGGCGACGTCGGTGACCGACTTAGCCTCCTTAAGGTGCCCGCTCGATTTGTGCTCACCCTGACCCAAGCCGAGTGGAACGATTTACCCGGGAACACCCGCAGGCACTCGATCAACCTAGGTCCGGTGCAGGTTCGGCAATTGCCACAATTATACGGTGCATGCCAGGCTAGTATCTTCCCGAGCCTTTTCGAGGCATTCTCGGCGACGCCATTGGAGGCCCTGGTAACAGGCACCCCGCTGGTCGCGTCTGATCGTGACTTCGTACGAGACTCTTGCAAAGAAGTTCCCTGGTACGCCGATCCGGAGGACGCGGATGCGTTAGCGCGGGGCTTGGCGGCCGCGCTAAACGATTCCAGCGAGGTGAAGGAACGTGTCGCTCGGGGGAAGGCGTTAGCGAAGGAGCGCCCGGGCGCTGACGCGCGTGCGTTGCTCTACGTCAAATTGATTGATTCGATGCTTAACTCGTGAGAGATACGACGACAAAAAAAGAATCCAGCACGGATCAACGAGTCGACGGAGTCGGTATCGGGGCTGACCGTTCAACGTCTGACCGAGCTCGCTAGGTGCTCGGCGACCAGGTTCGTATTGGCGGGTCGGATTTAGCCGTCGTTGTTCGCCATCTTCGTGAACCATCTCGCCGTCGGTCGGGGACCCACGGCTTGGCCATGCATAGATCGCACGCCCGTGGCGAGGGCGGATTTAACCCTTATGAGGCTTCATACGGCGACGAGAGGGAAGATCGCGCCCGCGCAAGTGCGCGTTGGCGGCCGCCGCTGATGTCAGCCGCCGAGCTTAGGTGGCGCATCCGCTACTGGTCCGCACTCCGTGAAGAGAGTCTTACGCAACCAATGAGGAGTGAGCTACCTCTTACTTCGTGAGTACCATCATGGAAAATCCACCGATCAGCCGCACGCCAAGGTCAGGGTTAATCTTGAAGAAGGCGCGGCGAGGCAGCTTCATGAGCCGACTGTTTAATCTTTGATTCGGCAGTTCCAATGCACTTGCGGTATAGAACCAATCGACTATCTCATAACCGCAGTCCTCGAGCGCGGCAAGGGCGCTCTCCTTGAAGAAGTAGTGAATATGCCCCACTTTCCGGCGTCCATCCATGATCGGCCGGCCCCGAGCGACCGTAGACGCCGACAAATCAAGTGGAATGTGGAACATTTTGTATTCACCCATCGGCTTGAGGCGGGTTAAGAATCCCAAATAATCCTCCACATGTTCAATCACATCCGCAGCGAGGACCAAGTCAAAGTGGAGATCCGACCGGATGAGCATATCCTCCAGAAAAAATTGTGTCCGATCGGTCGCCTTCTGTGCAGCCCTGATGTAGGCCCGCGGCGCGATCTCGTAACCTGACAGCGCGACTTCGGAAAATTCCTCCTCCAAGGACAATAAGATATCGCCCGTGCCGCAGCCGATTTCGCAAATACTAGCTAGCTGGAGCCCGTTCTTTTTGATCATTCGAGCAACCTGCTTGCTCTTCCAGGATGCGTCTTCCTCGTGCCAGCCGGGATTACTCTTTTCGTACTGGTCCGTTTCGTACATGTTCTTCATGATTCGGCCCTTTTCCTCGAATGGCGGATATCTTGGTAGGGAGGATAGTGGGGTACGGGAATTTCGCTAGGTCGTGTCGCGTCCTCGGTTGCCCAATCCTCTGTTACCGTATGGGCTGGCCGCCGATACCTTTTGTGAGTATTGCGTTTGCACACGGTTCTTTGAGCGTACCCGAAGTTCTGGGTGGATCTGGCGTCCAAGCAGGTTCCGCTACACACGAGGAATCGGACAGTTGCTTCCTGTTGGTAGGCGGTAACTCAATAGCCGGGTCTTTCACGGTGCGTGTGGACGCTCACGTAATTGTCGGTGGCTGCGCTAACAATCCCGCAGTTGATGGGTCCGTGTTGATGTTCTACTCGATGGCGTCCTTTGTGGGTGTCGGGGTGCCTGGCCGCGGCGCTTGTTGGGTCCGTAGCTGAGCCTGTTCGCGAAGACCAGATGGCTGGTGTAGGTCCGGCGGCCGAGTAGGAATTCGGCGACCACGGGGTTTGGGAAACAGCGGCTACCAGTCGGTGCGGGGACCGGTTCAAGGTGAGCACGAGGGCTTTGGCCGCGGGCTGCTCGTGCGCTGACGAGTTCGGACAGGTAGCCAGCTTGGGGTGCGGTGACTTCGCGGATGCTGACCTCGTCGCGGATGATCACGGCGGGGCGGTTCAGTTCGGCGAGGCGTTTGTCCCAGCTGTGTGGCGAGGCCGCCGGCGCCTGGCTGCTTGGTGAAATTCGCATCGGCAACGGCGTTGTGGTCGGCGGGAACGCCTTCGTCACCGTGACGTTACCAGCAATAGAAACCAGCGTTGTCGTCCTCGCGAGGTTTTGAGCGATTGAAGGACTGCTGACGTGCCGTTGCAGCGAGGCCCAGCGCGTATCGCGAATTCCACCAGAATCCTAGATGGGAAGGTCCGTGGCCAGCGATCTGAACGTACGAGATGGCTGGGCACGAGTCCGCTCCTCGACATGACTCCGGCTTATCAAGCGCCCCGGAGCGTGGTGACGCGATGGGCCGGGGGGTCGCCGTGCCCGCCCCGCCCCATCGACCCCGAGCCTCACGGACGTTTCGCTCGGCGTGTGATGATTGATTCGCGTGCTGGCAAACGAGCGCGACGCCATCGCGGTGAACACCATGAGTTGTTCACTGATACGTACTCCCCCAGTTTCGTTGAGTGCCACAAAGGATTCTCCATCACCGATACTGTTAGCAATCTCCGTCAAGCGGCGGAGGCTGAGGCCAGTCGGAGGTAAACTCGTGACTGGTGACGGTGCGGCGGGTCGCCGCACCGGGGGTGGAGTGCGACGCTCTAGGACGAGAATCGATCGAAAGGCAACGCGGACTATGAGCACATCGCTTCCGCAGTTCACTGAGCATTCTGCGCACGACAAATTGACGCCGCTCACCGAGTCAGTTGCCCCGAATAGCACTACTCAGTCTTGGCTGATGCAGATTACCGCTGGAAGACCCTTAAGTGAAGTACGCGTGCTCGATCTCGGCTGCGGGCGAGGCGGCGCCGTCGGTTGGATGCTCGAGCAGGGTTGGGATGCTTACGGGATGGATGTCGACCCCCGTTACATCGCCAATGGCGTCCGACTCGTCGGCAATGACCGGCTCGCGTTACTCCAAGGTGCACGCTACCCCTATCCTGATAGTCACTTCGACGCGGTGATATCGGATCAGGTCTTCGAGCATGTGTCGGACCTAGCTTCGCTAGCCGGTGAGGTGGCAAGGGTAACTCAAACAGGCGGATCTGGCCTGCACATGTTCCCAGCAAAGTGGATATTTCGCGAGCCGCACATGTTGACGCCAATGGTTCACTGGCTACCGAAAGGGCGAGCACGCCGATTTGCGATCCGGCTGGCGTTGCGCACCGGTAACGCCGCAAACCATTTCGGGGAGTATTCCCTCGATGATCGGACGGCGATCTTCGCCGACTACAGCGAAACCGAAACATTCTACCGACCAATACGCCGGGTGGCGCGCATACTAGGCGACGCTGGGTTCGACGTGGATGTGCGCGAGGCATCTCGTCAACAAGTTCTCACCAAGCTAGAACGACGCAAGATTCCGATTGTCACCCAGCGACCAGCAGCTTGGCTCTATCGCACCACCCGCACCGCCTACGTGACAACGGTACTGCGCTAGTCCCGAATTTCGCGGTTGCGGATCCAAAACCGGGCTGAATGAACAGCTGCCGCCGCGGCCGCGGTCGTGGGCCCCTTTTCATGCCGTCACACTGGCCGCTTACGCGCCTGACCGCTCCCGCCAACGAAGCCAACAAGCACCTGCGCACGCACGGCCGGCCAGATCGGCAACTCGTTCTGGGAATCCTTCGTCGGGTGACGAGCGCGATCCCGACGGGCGGGGTCCTGCAACTGGCCAGGATGCGGGTACCCAAGGGCTCTCGGGTCGGCAATCTGTCCCTCTCGTCACCGCGGCGGGGTCGGGACACGGCAGGCCGGTGCTTCGCCGCGTTATACGACTCGGCGTGAAAGAAGCTGGGCGTCACCGCCGACCAGTCGACCAATTGGCAGTCCACCGGGACGAAGATCATGCCCCTGTCGGCGCCCGCGACGGTCACCACCAGCTACGTGTACGTCGTCTTCTACTGGAACGGGACGACTGGGTCGGCTTCGCGCGGAACCCGAACACCGAAGTATCGACAGGGTCTTTACTGGCCCACATCGACGCGCCGATCTTGCCAGGATTGTTCAGGACCACCTGGTCGGCTTTGTCCCACAGGCCGAAGCGACACAGTTCGACCCGCGGGTCGGCAAAGGCCTCAACCTTCGGCCAACACGCCGGGGCCGGCTCGAAGCGCACGATCCGGTCGAAACCCCACTTTTGCTGCTGCGCGATGGACAGCGTCTCGCCGTCGTGGGCGCCGATGTCAAGAAAGAGCTTCACGGTCGATGATCTTAGGCCGCACGGGTCTGTCCAAGGAACCGCCAGCCCATAACGGCAAGAATGCTCAACCCGCTCGACCACGTTCCGCCCCTCGACCTTCGGGTCGGGGGGCGTTTTGGTCGTCGCTGGCACACTGGACGGACGCGTCTAGAGGCCGGTGATACGCCGTCACCGGTCGAGGATCGTCGCAGCCTCACCGAGCGTAACCTTCCGGCCGAAATACACGTCGAGCGTCAAGGACGGGTTGGCGTGGCCCAGGTGGTCAGCGACCTGCTCCGCGCTCATCCCCGCCTCACTCAGCCTCGTCGCCACCGGGTTCCTGGATACGTGACTGTGGACCCAGTCGTAGCCGAGCACCGCTCGCAGATGCTTTGACTGTTGGAGGGGTCGCGGAGCGCGTGCGCGTGGGACGAGCTGAAGATGACCCAGTCTGCGATCGTGAACCGCAACTCCGACGCGCGGCGGCAATTTGTCAACCCGACAGGTGGGGGGCTAGTGTCGTGAGTCAATAATTTAGACGTAGTTTAGTAGGCTTGGTTGATGC